>NZ_JANUES010000022.1:0-3066 GCF_024809075.1 Aeromonas sp. BIGb0445 | reverse complement strand
AACACTTCTTGGGTGTTGTATGGTTAAGCCTCACGGGTAATTAGTATGGGTTAGCTCAACACGTCGCCGCGCTTACACACCCCACCTATCAACGTTGTGGTCTCCAACGGCCCTTTAGGACCCTCAAGGGGTCAGGGATGACTCATCTCAGGGCTCGCTTCCCGCTTAGATGCTTTCAGCGGTTATCGATTCCGAACTTAGCTACCGGGCAGTGCCACTGGCGTGACAACCCGAACACCAGAGGTTCGTTCACTCCGGTCCTCTCGTACTAGGAGCAACTCCCTTCAATCATCCAACGCCCACGGCAGATAGGGACCGAACTGTCTCACGACGTTCTGAACCCAGCTCGCGTACCACTTTAAATGGCGAACAGCCATACCCTTGGGACCGACTTCAGCCCCAGGATGTGATGAGCCGACATCGAGGTGCCAAACACCGCCGTCGATATGAACTCTTGGGCGGTATCAGCCTGTTATCCCCGGAGTACCTTTTATCCGTTGAGCGATGGCCCTTCCATTCAGAACCACCGGATCACTATGACCTACTTTCGTACCTGCTCGACCTGTCCGTCTCGCAGTTAAGCTGGCTTATGCCATTGCACTAACCTCCTGATGTCCGACCAGGATTAGCCAACCTTCGTGCTCCTCCGTTACTCTTTGGGAGGAGACCGCCCCAGTCAAACTACCCACCAGGCACTGTCCGCGAGCCCGATTCAGGGCCCTGCGTTAGAACATCAAACATACAAGGGTGGTATTTCAAGGACGGCTCCACGACAACTAGCGTTATCGCTTCAAAGCCTCCCACCTATCCTACACATGTAGGTTCAATGTTCAGTGCCAAGCTGTAGTAAAGGTTCACGGGGTCTTTCCGTCTAGCCGCGGGTACACCGCATCTTCACGGCGAATTCGATTTCACTGAGTCTCGGGTGGAGACAGCATGGCCATGGTTACACCATTCGTGCAGGTCGGAACTTACCCGACAAGGAATTTCGCTACCTTAGGACCGTTATAGTTACGGCCGCCGTTTACCGGGGCTTCGATCAAGAGCTTCGCTTGCGCTAACCCCATCAATTAACCTTCCGGCACCGGGCAGGTGTCACACCCTATACGTCCACTTTCGTGTTTGCAGAGTGCTGTGTTTTTGATAAACAGTCCCAGCCATCTGGTCACTGCGACTCCCAACTGCTCCATCCGCAAGGGACTTCACTGTCAAGAGCGAACCTTCTCCCGAAGTTACGGTTCTATTTTGCCTAGTTCCTTCACCCGAGTTCTCTCAAGCGCCTTGGTATTCTCTACCCGACCACCTGTGTCGGTTTGGGGTACGATGACTTGTAATCTGAAGCTTAGAGGCTTTTCCTGGAAGCATGGCATCAATGGCTTCACCACCGTAGTGGCTTCGTCTCGTGTCTCAGCGTTGCATCTCCGGATTTGCCTAGAGATACCGCCTACGCACTTTCACCAGGACAACCGTCGCCTGGCCCACCTAGCCTTCTCCGTCCCCCCATCGCAATTACAAGTCGTGCAGGAATATTAACCTGCTTCCCATCGATTACGCCTTTCGGCCTCACCTTAGGGGTCGACTCACCCTGCCCCGATTAACGTTGGACAGGAACCCTTGGTCTTCCGGCGAGGAGGCTTTTCACCCCCTTTATCGTTACTTACGTCAGCATTCGCACTTCTGATATCTCCAGCATACCTCTCGATACACCTTCGCAGACTTACAGAACGCTCCCCTACCACTCACACATAAGTGTGAATCCGCGGCTTCGGTGCCTGGTTTGAGCCCCGTTACATCTTCCGCGCAGGCCGACTCGACTAGTGAGCTATTACGCTTTCTTTAAATGATGGCTGCTTCTAAGCCAACATCCTAGCTGTCTGAGCCTTCCCACATCGTTTCCCACTTAACCAGAACTTTGGGACCTTAGCCGGCGGTCTGGGTTGTTTCCCTCTTCACGACGGACGTTAGCACCCGCCGTGTGTCTCCCGGATATTACTTACTGGTATTCGGAGTTTGCATGGAGTTGGTAAGTCGGGATGACCCCCTAGTCCAAACAGTGCTCTACCCCCAGTAGTATTCGTCCGAGGCGCTACCTAAATAGCTTTCGGGGAGAACCAGCTATCTCCGAGTTTGATTGGCCTTTCACCCCCAGCCACAGGTCATCCCCTAACTTTGCAACGTTAGTGGGTTCGGTCCTCCAGTTGATGTTACTCAACCTTCAACCTGCCCATGGCTAGATCACCCGGTTTCGGGTCTACACCTTGCAACTAGACGCCCAGTTAAGACTCGGTTTCCCTACGGCTCCCCTATACGGTTAACCTCGCTACAAAATGTAAGTCGCTGACCCATTATACAAAAGGTACGCAGTCACCCCGAAGGGCTCCCACTGCTTGTACGTACACGGTTTCAGGTTCTATTTCACTCCCCTCACAGGGGTTCTTTTCGCCTTTCCCTCACGGTACTGGTTCACTATCGGTCAGTCAGGAGTATTTAGCCTTGGAGGATGGTCCCCCCATATTCAGACAGGATGTCACGTGTCCCGCCCTACTCGATTTCACAACAAGGTCGTTTTCATGTACGGGGCTATCACCCTGTATCGCTGGCCTTTCCAGGACCATTCCACTAACTTCCAAGTTGCTTAAGGGCTAATCCCCGTTCGCTCGCCGCTACTAAGGGAATCTCGGTTGATTTCTTTTCCTCGGGGTACTTAGATGTTTCAGTTCTCCCGGTTCGCCTCGTTAAGCTATGTATTCACTTAACGATACCCAGCTTATGCTGGGTGGGTTTCCCCATTCGGAAATCTGTGAGTAATAGCGTCTCTTACCGACTTCTCACAGCTTATCGCAGGTTAGTACGTCCTTCATCGCCTCTGACTGCCAAGGCATCCACCATGTACGCTTAGTCACTTAACCATACAACCCCAAGAAGTGTCGTCGAAACAACGCTTGCTTGTTGAAGTACAACAAGGACCAAAATAAATTTTGGTTTTCGCCAAGAAGTTTCCAAAGCACTTGTAACAAATGTTTGAGAACTACTTTTTAAATCAGCTTTCCAGATTGTTAAAGAGCA
>NZ_JANUES010000021.1:0-16893 GCF_024809075.1 Aeromonas sp. BIGb0445 | reverse complement strand
TGTTAAAGAGCGTCACGCTTATCGCGTTGAGGAGGCGCATCTTACGCTCCTCACTTCGAAAGTCAAGCGGTTGTTTTCGCTTTTCTTTCGGCGCCCGCTTCACTGTGAAGCTAGCTCCTCAGTCCGGCGTGTTGTGCCGTGCTGGTAGGGGCGCATTATAGGGATGGCAGCCGCGCTGGCAAGCCGTTTTTTGAAGAAAATCACATAAATTGCAGCCTATTCAATTAGGAACAGCTTACCCCAAGCATATATACAGGTTTATCCACAGAAGCGTGATTTATGCCCCGTTTAGCTACCATTAAAGTAGGCAGGAGGTGGAATGTGGCATCATACTTGAGCGGAAATATCTGTACCGAGTGGCCATAGTAGCGTCATCCAGGAAAGCTGGTTACCATGGTGGTGAATATAGTGTTGCACCTTTTTTGCTTTCATTTACAAAAGGTCTTTAAAGATGAATTTATCCAAGTTTCCCGTTTATATGCAGGCTGCTGTATTAGCCCTGGTATTGGCATTGATTGGTTATCTGATTGCCCAAGCGCTGCAGTTTTCTTTGAAAGCCGAGGTGATCTTCGCCGCTGGCTTGGCGATTGGTGGCTTCGTGGTCCCTCTGTTCCTGAATAAGGCACCCGTGGCCATGGCAGCCAATGGTGCCAGCCAAGAGACTTGTACCTTATATGTAGGCAACCTGCCTTATCGCGCCAACGAGATCGCCGTGCGCGAGCTGTTCGCCGAGCAGGGTCAGGTGATTTCTGTTCGCTTGATGAAAGACAAGGCGACTGGCAAGCGCCGGGGATTCGGCTTTGTCGAGATGCCTGCTGCCGATGCGGCCAGGGCTATTGCGACGCTCAATGACAAAGAGTATCAGCAGCGCACCCTCAAGGTGCGTGAAGCCAATGACAAGCGCGACAAAGAAGAACGTGAGAACGACGTCGACGCCTGATCGCTCAGAGCAGGACTTCAGTTAAGGTAGACAGCCCCCAAGCTTGCAAGGGGGCTGTTATTTTTTTGGCCTTCTCATCCAGCCGGGTGCAGTAGGCATGCGCCTCTGGAGCCCCGATTGTCGCAGCCATGCCATGACTGCTCAGCAGATGGGTCACACGCTTGGCGACCGCAGCCCCCGAATCCACCAACTGGCAATTCGGCATGAGCTGCCGGATTTCGGCATCGAGCAAGGGAAAATGGGTACATCCCAGCACCAAGGTATCCGGTTGCTCACTCCCTTCCAGCCAGTCTGCCAATACATGGCGCAGCAGTGCCATATCCACCGCCCCCCCCGCCAATTTACGCTCTGCCTCGACCACGAGTTCAGTCGTCCCCTTGAGCAGCACCCGTTTGCCCGGCGCAAACTGGGCAATCAGTTCGTGGGTATAAGGACGGGCCACTGTGCCCGGCGTCGCCAACAGGCCGATACACCCGTTGCGGGTCAAGGCGGCGGCGGGCTTGATGGCGGGCACAACGCCCACCACGGGAATAGTCAGGGCGGCGCGCAAGGAGGGCAACGCTATGGTGCTGGCGGTATTGCAGGCGATCACCACCAGATCGATGGCCTGTTCGGCCACCACCCGGGTCACCAGGCGGACGCAGGCCTGGATCAGGGCAGATTCACTGAGCTCGCCATAGGGGAAGTTGGCGTTGTCGAAGCTGTAATAGTAGTTATGGTCCGGCAGGCTCTGACGGATCTCGCGATATACGCTCAGTCCACCCATGCCGGAATCGAACACCAAAATATTAGCCACCTGCACCCCCTATGCTGCGAGGGGGCGATCATACTCCCGCTCCCCGCCAATAGAAAAGGCCCTGCTGCTGACAGGGCCTGTTTTTAGGGTGCGAATGGGAGTGCCTATATAAGCAGGCTTATCAGAATCTGTAATCCGCGGTCACCCTGAACTCGGTGCCAGGACCCGGGTAGTCGACAGCAGACTCATACTGTTTGTCGAACAGGTTGTCGATGCGCCCGCCCAGGGTCAGCTGAGACGTCGCCGAATAGCTGGCCGCCAGGTTCAGCAGGGTATATGAGCCCAGTTCGACCCGCTCGGCCGGGAAGCTGGAGAAGTCCTTGTCGTCACGCTTGCCGGTATAGAGCAGCTCGCTCGACCAGTCCACGGGGCCGGTCTGCACCTGCGCCAACCAGCTGGCCTTGTTCTTGGCCCGACGCAGCAACTGGCGATCGTCATCGTTCTTGTCCTCGGCACGGGTGTAGTCATAGCTGAACTCGTGATGGACAGGCCCGGTATCCAGACCCAGTGCCAGCTCGATCCCCTTGATGTCTGCATCGGTGTTATCCGGCTTGCAGCTGGAGAAGGCACTCTGACAGGCAATCAGGTTCTGGATGCGGTTGCGATAGAGATTCATTGACCAATCCCAGGCGGTGTAACGACCGGTGAAGTCCAGCTCCAGGTTCTTGCTCTCTTCCGGCTTCAGATCCGGATTCTCATAACCCGGGTAATAGAGGTCGAGGAAAGTCGGTGCCTTGAAGGCGGTGCCATAGCTCAACCGCACATTGTGGTGCTGGTCCAGATCCAGGCCGGTGGCCGCCGACCAGGTGTTATGACGGCCGTACTGTTCGTTGTCGTCGGTGCGACCTGAGAGCTCCATCAGCAGTGCCTGCCAGCGATAACTGCCCACGGCGAACAAGCCGGTGTTGTCACGATCCGGGGCATCGAATGCCTGGCCATAGCTGCGCGAATCGGATTTGAGCTGCTCCTGCTGCCAGTCGGCACCGCCGGTCAACACCAAACCCTCGACGCCGCTCCAGCTGTTCAACCAGGAGAAGCGGGTCAGCCCGGTGTGGATCGGCTCGGCAGAGGATTCTCCCTGACTCGCCAGCCAGTTCTTCAGCTTGTTCTCGCCATAGCTGGCCTCGAGTCGGCTATTGAAGTGCTCGGCCTGATACTTGACGGCGCCATCATACTGGAACGCCTGAACCCGGCTCTGATCCGAGCTGAGGTAGGGGTCATCCATCTCGGTCTGGTTGTCATAACCCTGGGCGTTGATATCCGCACTCCAGGCGTCACTGAAGGCGTGATTGAAACCCAGCTGACCATTCAGGCTGTCAAAGCCATCCCGATCCGGCTGCTGGGCGGCGGCGACGACGTCGTAACCGTCCTCGCGCTCGTAACCGATCATCAGATTGGCATCTGTCTTGGCACCCAGCGCCTGCACGCTGCGCAGTTGACCCAGGCCATAACCATGACTGCCCACCCCACCCTTGAGGTGGGTTTCGCCGCCCTCTTTGGCCGAGGTCTGGGTGATCAGGTTGATGACGCCACCAATGGCATCGGAACCATAGACGGCCGCACGTGGGCCGCGTATGTATTCGACACGCTCGATGTTGCCGAGGGGGATCTGGCTGAGATCGGGGGCTCCCGTCACCATGGCGGCGATGGGGCGGCCATTGACCAGTACCAGAGAGTGGTTGGAGTTGGTGCCACGAATAAAGAGGCTGCTCTGGTGGCCACGACCACCCAGGGTGGTGATCTGCACACCCGGCAGGGTCTTGAGCAACTCGGGCAGGCTCTGTACCTGGCGGGCTTCGATCTCGGCGCGATCGATCACCACAACGGGGGCCAATACCGAGCTGACAGGCTGTTCCACCCGGTTGGCGGTCACCACCAGGGTGTCATTGGCAGGCAGGGTGGACTGGGCGAAGGCGGCCGTCGGCAACAGGGCAGCCACCCAAAATTTCTTGGACATCACAGATCCTTAAGTTCGCGTAAGTATCTATTCCTTGGCCGGTTTCTCTCGGCCAGAAATACGAACTTTGGCAGGTCTTCGGACTCGGGGGCCAAGTGCCTAGGCGACGGCTTCCCGCCTTGCGGCAGTGCCCTGATGTCGCTTCGTTCCCCCTTACCGCTGCGCGCCAGCTCCGGATTCTCACCGGATTCCCTATTAAGCATGATGCGCCAAAGCGGGGGGATTATAGGAAAGGGTGGCAGAAGAGTATAGCTATTTAGCCATCCATACGTCTTTTACTCACAAAAACGAAAACCGGCGCCCATGGGCACCGGTTTGTCAGATTTATCAATAGCTTCAGGCTCAGTCGGCGTAGCTGGCCTTGGGGGCCGGCAGTCGGATGGTGAGAGAGAGCACCAGGGCCACCACCAGCAACACCAGAATGAGGTTGAAGGTCGCCATGAAGCCGCCAAACAGAGAGGCCACAATGGAGCCGATGATGCTGCCCAGCCCGAAGCCCAGATAGATAACGCCATAGTTCTTGGTCAGGTTGTTGAGGCCGAAGAAGTCGCTCACCAGGGAGGGGTAGACGGTGATGGTGCCGCCGAAGCTGAACGCCACGCAGGCCACCGCCACGAAGAAGAGGTTGGCGTTGAGGGGCACGAACAGCAGCATCACCATGCCTGCGAGGGTGATCAGCTGGGCTATGGTGATGACCCGGATGCGGGACATCTTGTCGGAGAGGATACCCAGCATCAGGCGGCCACCCAGGTTGGCCATGGCGATGATGGCGACGGCATTGGCGGCCACCGCGGTCGACAAACCGACCATGTTCTCGCCGATGTCTTTGGCCACACCGATGACATAGAGGCCGCTCATGCAGGCGGTGAGGAACATCAGCGCCAGCATCCAGTACTGCGGCTTGCGCATGGCCTCGGCCAGGGTGAAGTCGCGGCTCTCGGTCTGCTGCACTGAGGCGGCCTGCTGGGGCGCATCCTTCATCAGCATACCGCCCACCAGCACCATGGACATGGCGATCAGCCCCCACAGCTGGAAGGTCGCCTCCAGCCCGTTGTTGGAGAGCAGCAGCAGGTTGATGTACTTGAAGCCGAGACTACCGAGACCATAGGCGCCGATGGAGCAGGCGGAGATGAGCCCCTTGCGCTCCGGGAACCACTTCACGCAGTTGGAGAGGGTCATCAGATAGCCGGTCCCGTCGGCGAAGCCCACCAGTATGCCGGCGCAGAGGTAGAGCATGGCCAGGTTGCTGGCGTGGGCGGTGAGGAAGAAGCCGATGCCAAGCAGCACGCCGGCCCCCAGGGTGACGTTGCGCACCCCGAACCGCTCCTGCAGCTTGCCCGCCAGGGAGGAGGCCACTGCCAGGGAGAGGCTGAGCAGGCCGAAGGCGAAGGCCACCTGGCTCACCGGCTCGTCCAGCTTGTCGGAGAGCTGGGCGTTGAACAGGCTCCAGGTGTAAACGGAGCCCAGCGCAAACTGGGTGATGATGGTACCGATCAGGGTCAGATACCGGGTGCGATTCATCTCTTTAGTCATGATGCGTCTCGGGGAATGGCCATAAGGAAATTGAGGCCACTATAGGCAAGACGCGGCTCGCGCCGGCAGATTAAGGCATGAAATGCAGATCGGCGGGCATGAATGACAATCAGAGCCGCATCAGCTGACGGAACGCCTTGATGTTGCTGCGGCTGACCGGCACCTCGAACGGCAGATCATGGAGTCGGATGAGATAGGTGCTGTTGAACCAGGGCACTATCTCGCGGATCTTGTTGATGTTGACGCAATAGGAGCGGTGACAGCGGAAGAAGCCCTCCGCCGGCAGGCGGCTGACAAACTCGCTGAGGGCCATGGTCATCACGTAACGATCGGTGCGGGTATAGACATAGGTGAGCTTCTCGTCCGCCTCCGCATAGTAAATCTGCTCGCAGGGGGTGACTATGATGCGCTCCCCCTTCACCAGATTGATGGTGCGATTGGGCGGGCTGCTCACCTCCCCCTGCCCCGGTTGCGACTTGCCCGCATGTTCGAGCTTTTGCAGCAGATTGATGATGCGCGGCTCGTTGTAGGGCTTGAGGATATAGTCGAACGCCTCCAGCTCGAACGCCTCCACCGCAAACTCCTTGTAGGCGGTGACGAAGACTATGTGGGGCGGATGGCTCGACTTGTGCAGATTCTTGGCCAGCAGCAGACCGTCGATGGAGGGGATCTGGATATCCAGGAACACCACATCCACCTCGTGATCCTGCAGGTATTTGAACGCCTCCAGCCCATCTTCGAAACTCGCCACTATCTCTATGGTGCTGTGCTGGCTGACCAGATAGACCAGCTCCTCGCGAGCCAGATATTCGTCTTCCACTATGATGGCTTTCAGCATGGCATGGCCCCCTGAGGGAACGCAGGAGAGGCCAGCGCCTCCCGCATCAAACATTCATCTTCGACAATAATGACTCTCAACATGACAACGCCTCTCCAGTCAGCGACTCGTCTTCAACAGTGATGGCGCTCAACATGGCATCGCCTCCTGGCTCGGCAGATAGAAACAGACTTCGGTACCCGGCTCCAGCCGCTTGAGGTGCAGGCCGTCCCCATAGAGCAGCTTGACCCGCTGATGCACGTTCATCAGGCCTATGCTGCGGCTCTCCACCCGGCCGGCGGCCACCCCGTCGATCACCGCCTGGCTGATGCCATAACCGGTGTCGCGCACCGCCACCCGGATACCCCCCGCCAGCTGCTTCACCTCTATGGTGACTTTACCGGGAGCGCTGCGGGGCTGGATGCCGTGCAGGATGGCGTTTTCCACCAGGGGCTGCAACAGCAGGCAGGGCACCTGGATGTGGACGTCGTCCACCTCGAACACCACCTCCAGCTTGTCGCCGAAGCGGGCCTGCTCGATGGCCACGTAGTCGCGCACCTGCTGCAGCTCCTCCTGGATGTCGATGAGCTCGTCCCCCTTGTTGAGGTTGTAGCGCAGATAGTCCGCCAGGTTGGCAATGAGCTGGCGCGCCTGCTGGGGGCGGATGCGGATCAAGGATGAGATGGCATTGAGGGCATTGAACAGGAAGTGCGGGTTGATCTTGCTCTGCAGGGCGGTGAACTCCGCCTTGCGGGTCATCTCCTTGAGCTGCTCGATGCGCGACACCTCCATCTGGGTGGAGATAAGCTGGGAGAGGCCCACCGCCATCTCCCGCAGGGAGCTGGTGATGCTGTGGGTGCGGCGGTAGTAGATCTTGAGGGTGCCGCTGACCGCGCCGTTCTCCCGCAGCGGAATGATGATGACCGAGTGAAAATCGGAGAGGTGATACTGGCGCAGATCGTTGTTGATGATGATCTGGTCCAGCAGCACGGCTCTCTGGGTCATGTCGCTGATGGCGTGGTGCTCGTCCAGCTCGTAGTAATCCTTGCCCACCCCCACGTAAGCCAGCACGTCCCGGGTGTCGGTGATGGCCACCGCATCGGCATGGATCTCGCTCCTGATGACACCACACACCTGACCGAGGGAGTGGCGATCGACCTTCTGGAAAAACGGCAGCGTCTTGTTGGCGATGTCGAGGGCCAGCTTGGCCTGCTTGGCGGCGATCAACTCCTTCTCATCATCCAGATCCTGCACCAGCTTGATGATGAGCCCGATGCAGAGCGCCCCGGCGATCATCGGGTAGGCGATGTGGCTGACGATCTCGATCCCGATGGCATGAGGTTCGGTCAGCAGCCAGATCAGCAGCATGGTCAGCCCCTCGCAGAACATCCCCGCCAGGATGCCGTAGAGCCAGAGCCGCGACTTGCGGCAATGAAAGTAGATCCAGGTCGCCAGCAGGCCGGCGATGATGCTGGCGATGAGGCAGGGAATAGAGGTGTGGCCATCCATGTCGATGAGGTAGCGATGCAGACCCGAGATGACCCCGGCCGGGATGCCGACCCAGGGGCCGAACAGTATGCCGCCGGAGATGATGGCGATGATCCGCACGTTGATGAACGCCCCCTCCACCGGAATGCCGGTGTAGGTGCTGAACACCGCGAACAGGCCGAAGATGGCCGCGACCAGCACCAGCTCGGCCGGGGTATGGTTCTGCTTTTGAAACAGCCGCTGAAAGGGCCGGGTGCGGGTCAGGAAGAACAGGGTCATCAGCATCAACGCCGCCCGTTCAAACACGGCCAGCAACATCATCTGGTTTTCGAGCATGGATACCTCAGGGGGTCGGTGCGCGACTGGCGGCCCACTATAGGGATTATGGGGCCGGGCGCCGCTGACCGGGATCAAGGCGGGGACATTAACGCGTCACGCCTGAAACACAAAGACCCCGCTCATGGGAACGGGGTCTTTGTGGTCATATCCTGTTCAGTGCCTGAGCCGAGCACCGACAGAGGTGAGTGCTATGCTGGCCAAGCCAGCACGCTCAATACCCTGCTCAGTATTTGACTTGGTAGTTGACGGTAAAGGTGCGACCGCGTCCCTGATAGTCAAACATCTCGGCTGGCCCATAGTAGCTGTAGAGACTGGCGGCGCGCTGACCCCATACGGTGCTGTACTGCTTGTCGAGCAAGTTCTGCACACCGAAGCCCAGGCTGCCCACCGGCAACTCATAGCTGCCAATCAGATCCAGCAGGGTGTAACCCTCAATCTTGCCATCGGCATCGTCGGTCAGATCAAACAGCGTCTGGCTCTGCAGCTTCATCGCCAGCGCATCTTGCTGCCAACCCAGCCAGGCAGCAGCCTTGGAGCCGCTGGCATTATCCACCGACACCTTCTCCCAGCCACCCTCGGCGCTCTTCTGCTCCGACTTGACCAGGTGACCATTGGCGCCCAGCTGCCAGGCATCGGTCAGCCAATAGGAGGCCTGCCCTTCTATCCCATACACTCGCTTCTCGTCATCCAACACACTGATCAGCATGGTCGACTTGTCTACCTTGACCGCCTTGTCGGACAAGGAGAGATAGGCCGCACTCTGCAGACTCAGGCGATCGGTATCATGACGTACCCCTATCTCGTAGCTGTTGGTCTTGATGCCCTGCAACTTGGAATCGGCTACGTTGACGCTCTTTTGCAGGCTGTAGTGGCCCTGAGCATCCGGGGTCTTGCTGTAAGTGCCGGTACCATAGTACTTGGAGGGATCCGAGAGATCGAAGCCCTGGGAGAAGTTGGCCCACAGCTGGGTTTGAGGCGTCAGCTTGTAGAGGGTGCCCAGATTGAACAGTCCGGTGTTGTAGCTGGTCGTGCCCCCCGGTACTGCATCGGCACTGCTGCCCTTGCCGAAGGCGATGTTGCGCTGCATGTTGTAGTCGACGAAGTCGTCAATCTTGTTGCGGGTGTACTGGTAGCGATAGCCCCCATCCAGGGACCAGCGGTCGGTGACGGCAAATTCGGTTTGCAGGAAACCCGCCAGGGACTCCACTTCGACCCCGGGGTAGCGACCTATGGTGCTGGCGGTCTTGTTGACCAGACCGCCGCTGTCATAGCTGGTCTGCTTGTCAAACAGGGCCTGGTTGCTCTTGAGGGTATCGATGAAACCATCGACCCCGTAGGTCAGGGTCAGGCGATCCCAATCCTTGATCAGCGCGCTGCGCAGGCTCACCACATCCGTGCTCTGCTCGGAGGCGGCCAGGTAGCTGCCATAGATGAAGGGAATGAAAGAGAACTCTTCACTGCGATAAGAAGCCTGCACCATCAGGGTGTGATTCAGGAAGTCGGTGTTGCGGTAGTCGGCGTTGAGCAACCAGCGCTCGGTCGCGCCTTGGCGATCGGATTCAAAACCATCACGCACTGCAATCAGGCTGGTGTCCGCCGGGTTGCCGGTAATGTTGCCCGGCGCACCGGCCAGATCCTGACCGAAGTAGATGCCGTAAGGGCTATCCTGCTTGCTGCTGTAGTACTGGGCCAGCAACGTCAGACTCTGGGTGCCGGATGGAGTGAAAGTCAGGCTGCCCATGGTATCTATCACTTCGTTGAACTGCAGCGACCCCTGAGTGATGTCCGGCACCACCATGTCTCCACCCGCATCGAAGAAGGCCTTGTTGCTGCTGTAGACGAGGGAGGCGCGCCCCTGTACCAGATCATTACCCCCCGCCACCGACTGGGCCAGTTTGTAATCAACATCTTCATGACTGTTAAAACCCGTGGTGGTACCTGCATAGCTCTCGAATTGCAGCTCGCCCTGTTCACCCTTCTTGGTCACTATGTTGACCACACCGCCGGTAGCACCCGCGCCATAGATGGACGTCGCCCCCGACAGCACCTCGATGCGCGCTATGTTAAAAGGATCGATGGAATCGAGCTGACGGCTGATGAGGCGGGCCGAATTGAGGGAGACACCATCTATCATCACCAGCATGGCGCGGCCACGCAGGTTCTGACCATAGTTGGTCCTTCCCTGGCTGCTGACATCCAGGGAAGGCACCACGGCTGCCAATATCTCGCCCAGGCTCTTGCCGCCGCGGGACTCCTGTTCTATCCGCTGTGAATCCACATACCAGACGGTACCCGGAATGTCGCTGATGCTCTTGGGGGCATGGCTGGCGACCACCACCATGGTCTCCGGCTTGGCCTCGGTCTGTGCCGCCAGGGCAGGGAAGGCACCGGTCATGGTCAGCGCGAGTACCAGGGCATTCAGGGGATAGTTCCTTGCTTGTCTTAACATGACGTCCTGCTCTACCTGTTCATGGGTGCCTTTGGCACCATTTATTGCTATCGATGATGCGGCCGTGGGGACCGAGCATCCGTTATTGTCGTGACGGATGGCTTGCCCATTAGTCATCGAGAGGAATACCTATCCCCCGCCAACCACAAGAGATGCCCCACCGGGATCGGGCAGCCTGATGCCAATCAGCGACTGAGGATGTTAATAAGTATCATTTGTGACTTCAATTGTTTTGTGGGAAGAAGAGAGCGGCGCAGTAGAGGCCAACTAATTGATAAAGAAGTGATTAATGAGCAGAGACAGGCATATGAGGGGAGAACAGAATACACAACCTCACCCGACGCCAAGCCGGGTGAGTTCATCATCACTCAGGAAAGAGTGGCGAGCCGGGCGGCGAACCCCATGAAGAAGAGGCCGATCAGACCGTTGCCCAGCTTGGCCAGGCGCAGTTTGCGTTGAAAAAAGCGCGCCATCAGGGAGCCGCCAAAGATGAGCAGAGTCAGATACACAAAGCTCATGGCCTCCAGCATGCCGGCCAGCACCAGGTAGGAGAGCCAGGTGTGGGCATAGTTGAAGTCGATGAACTGCACGAAGAAGGAGACGTAGAACAGGATCGCCTTGGGATTGGTGAGGCTCAGGGTCAGCGCCTTGCCAAAGTAGTTCTCCCCCTGAACCGGGTCGGCAGGGTGACTCTCCGTCCTGGCGACGAAGTTGTCATACAGTATTCTCACCCCCAGATAGAGCAGATAGATGGCCCCCAGGTAGCGCACCAGGGTAAACAGCAAGGGTGTGGTACGGATCAGGGAGGCGACCCCCAGATAGGCGCAGAAGATGAGCAGGGCATCGCCGACAAAGACGCCGAGGGCGGCGCGATAACCGGGGCCTATGCCGCGGCTGGCACCGGTACGCAATACATAAATGGAGTTCGGGCCCGGGGCTATGATGATGAAAAAAAGGCCGACTAAATAAGTCCAGACATTGATGACACCCAGGCTTTCAAACATGTTCCACCCCAATAGCAAAGACGAAGAGATGCGAAAGGAGACGGCACGGTCGCCATCTCACTCCTCATCGACCATGGATCCATCCTAACCTTGCGCGAATAAAGCACAAGCCTCTCCCTTGGGAACGGCGAAGATCAGCAATATTGTCCCGCCACCCAGCCGGACGACCAGGCCCACTGGAAGTTGTAACCCCCGAGCCAGCCGGTCACGTCCACCACCTCGCCGATGAAATAGAGCCCGGGCACCTGACGCGCCTCCATGGTCTTGGAGGAGAGTGCGTTGGTGTCGACCCCTCCCAGGGTCACTTCGGCGGTGCGGTAGCCTTCGGTACCGTTGGGCAGCAGCTGCCAATCTTCCAGCAGGGCGGCAATGGCCTCCAGCTCCCGCTCGTTGTATTGGCGCATCGGCTTGTTAGTGAGCTGGCCCAGCTCCACCAGGGTATCGACGAAGCGCTTGGGCAGCTCGCGGCCCAGCACGGTTTTGAGCTCCTGAGCCGGATGAGCCTGCGCCCACCCTTTCAGCGTCGCCAATATGTCGAGATCGGGCAGCAGGTTGATATGGATCTTCTCCCCCGGCAGCCAGAAGGAGGAGATCTGCAAGATAACGGGGCCGGAGAGGCCGCGATGGGTAAACAGCATGGCCTCCTTGAAGCGAGTGCCATCCTCGGCGGTCACTGCGACCGGCAGGCTGACCCCGGCCAGAGCAGCAAACGCCTCCTTGTCGGCCTGATGCAGGGTGAAGGGCACCAGACCGGCGCGGGTCGGCAGCACGGGCAGACCAAACTGTTCCGCCAGCTTGTAGCCGAAGGGGGTCGCGCCGAGTTTGGGCATGGAGAGGCCACCGGTCGCCACCACCAGGGATTGGCACGCTATCTCCCCCTTGCTGGTCACGAGCACGAAACCGTCTTCGCTCTTGGCGACGCTCAGGATCTCGGTCTGGAACTGCAGGCTCACCCCGGCCCAGTCACACTCGGTGAGCAGCACATCGACGATCTCTTTGGCACTCTCGTCGCAAAACAGCTGACCCAGGGTCTTCTCGTGATAGTTGACCCCGTGTCTGTCCACCAGATCGATGAAATCCTGCTGGGTGTAGCGGGCCAGGGCCGACTTGCAGAAGTGAGGGTTGCTGCAGAGGAAGGCCTGGGGCCCAGTCTGATGATTGGTGAAGTTGCAGCGGCCGCCGCCACTGATCAGTATCTTGCGGCCCGGTTTCTTGGCGTTGTCGAGCACCAGTACCGAACGACCCCGATACCCCGCCTGCTGGGCACACATCAAACCGGCCGCACCGGCCCCGATCACCACAACATCCGTTCTTATCATCACAGCGCCACTCACCTGAAACAGATCAACAAGAGCGGGGCCAACGCACAGACCCCAACCATCACCCCCCGGCCACCAAAAAAAGAAACGGCCCACGAGGGGGCCGTATTGTACTGACTGAACATTAAGTGTCCACGACTTATCGGGAGACTTAAGCAAGCCTCATCCAGGGATCAGGCGTTGTTGTCCATCACGCTGGCGGGGGACGCCTTGGCCAGCTCGGCCAGCTCCTTGTCGATGAAGTAGAGGCCCTTGCCATCCTCGCCCACCAGGTTGAGGCGGTCCACTATGCTCTTGAACAGCTTCTCTTCCTCATGCTGCTCGGCCACATACCACTGCAGGAAGTTGAAGGTGGAGTAATCCTGGGTAGTGAAGGCAACGTGGGCCAAGCCATTGATGCACTGGGTGATGTGGTGCTCATGCTCGAGGGTGGTGCGAAACACATCGCCCAGGGTGGTGAATTCGTGGGGAGGGGCACTGATGGCACCCAGTATCGGCATGGCGCCGGTCTCACTCACATAGGTAAAGAGACGCTCCATGTGCTGACGCTCTTCCACCGCATGCTTGCGCAGGAAAGTGGCGGCACCTTCGAAACCCTTGTCCTCGCACCAGGCGCTCATCTGCAGGTAGAGGTTGGAGGAATAGAATTCCAGGTTTATCTGGTCGTTCAACTTCTCGATCATGGCTTGGGCCAACATGCTGATTCTCCACTGTGATTTGGGTTCGATTGTCGCGACGAAGCGGATCTGGATCAACCACTTGCCGCAGGATTTGTTGCAGTTTCAACCAATGCCTCAGCCTTACCCCCATATGGGCATGGCGAGTCGATGAAGCATGCTGTACTCAAGCGTACCCCTTATCATGGCGCCCATGATCCGGGACCCTCGCTGATGCGCCGCTATTTTCTGCTGTTACTGTGCTGGCTTGACCAGGTGCAGGCCGCGCCTTCCCTGCTGAATGATGCCGAATGGCGAGCCGCGCGCGATCCCGCCGTCTACCTCAGCCAGCTCGATGCCCTGACGGGTCAGGACATGGAACTGTTTCACGCCAGATCCCTGGCCAAGGCACACTTGGGTGACTACCGGGGCGCCCAGCTCGACAACGCCAGGGCCAGGGCGCTGGCCGCCAGCCATCAGGAAGCCTCCAGACAGCGGGATTTCCAGCTGCAGCAGATAGCCCTCGCCCTGGATACCGCCGCCCCCGACCAGGCCTTTACCCTGCTCGCTCAGCTCGAACCCGCACTGCAGGACGATGCGGCGCAGCGCGCGCAATGGCATGCCCTGAACGGCCTGGCTCACTATAAAACCAATCAGCTGCAATCGGCCATTGCCGAACTCAAGAGCGCCTTCCTGCTCAAACGCCAACTCAAGCAGGAGAGCAAGCAGGCTCAGTTGCAGTGCATACAGCTGCTCATCACCCTGGGCAACCTCTACGCCGACATCGGGCTGGGTCAGGAGGCAGAACAGCACTATCTGGATGCCCTGCGGCGCAGCCTGAGCCTGGATGAGCCCAACAGTCAGACCCTCATCAAGGCCAACATGGCGCGACTCTATCTCGACATGGATCGCCCGGCACGAGCCCGTCAGCTACTCGATAGCCAGCTGGCCAACCCGGCTCTCTCTCCCGACTATCGCGCCGCCATGCTGGGCTATCTCGCCATGGCCCTCAATGCCGAGGGTAACGGCTCGGCGGCACTGCGTCATCTGGATCAGGCAGAGGCGCTGCATCAGCAACTCGGCTACCCGACCCCTCCCGGCCTGCTGACCACCCGGGCCGCAGCCCTGCGCAGTCAGGGCGAGACGGGCCCAGCCCTGGCACTGCTCGAGGAGGCCGGGACGCTGGATCTTTCAGGCAAGGCGCTTCGGGCCGAACTCCTGGCCGGACAAGGCAACTATGCCGCCGCCTACCGGGGGCTCAGTGACTATCATGCCGACTATCGCCAGCACTTCAACCGTACCCTGAGCGAACACGCGGCCGCCTTCCAGGCGCAAATGGATTTGGCCCGTAGCGAGAGCGATAACCACAGACTGGTACTGGAAAACGAACGGCGGCGCCAGCAGATAGCCCACCAGCAGAGTGCCCGCAACTATCAGTTGATGCTGGTGATGCTGCTGCTCAGCGCCCTGATCCTCCTCGGTATCACCACCCACCGCCTGCATCGCAGCTCCCGTCGCCTCTATCGGCTGGCCAGTTTCGATCAGCTCACCGGGCTCGCCAACCGGCACGCCCTGCAAGAGCGGTTGCAGACTCTCTGGCAGCAGGAGGGGCCCCTCTCCCTGATCATCATCGACATCGATCACTTCAAGCAGATCAATGATCAGCACGGCCATGGTGCGGGGGATATCGCCATCGCCCGCCTTGGGCAGTTGCTTGGGGAGTGGGCGCCGGAGCGGGAGCTGATCGGCCGCTGGGGTGGGGAGGAGTTTCTGGTCGCCATACCGCTACCGGCGCAAGATTGCTGGCACCTGGCTGAGCAGTTGCGCCAGCGAGTGGCCGCCGAGCGGGAACCCGGTCGCCCCGTGATGACCATCAGCCTGGGGGTCGCTGGCCGGGAAGATCCTCATGAGACGCTTACTCAGCTCATTCACAGGGCTGACATGGCCATGTATCAGGCCAAGCGTCAGGGTCGCAACCAGACGGTGCTGGCGGCGCCGCCACACACTGTGGTCACGCTGTCTCGCAGCCTGGCCTAGGGCTGCAACTCGCCGAGGGCCTTGATGTCGACCGGCATCTCGTAATCCACACCGGGCAAGTCGAAGCCATTGAGCTGCAGAAAATCCCGTCTCAGCCCGGCAAAATCCCCCATGCTCTCGAAGTTCTGGGGGGTCAGCTTGGGCCAGAGTGCAGAGACCGCCGCCTGCACTGCCGGGTTCAACTCATGGTCATCCATGCGGATCAGCCTGTGACCATCGGCCACCACTCCTTGAATACCGTACATCTTGCTGGCGAACAGACGATGCATCTGCTCGATGCATCCTTCGTGCACCCCCTGCTCCTTCATGACCCCCATCAGCAGCCCCAGATAGACGGGCAGTACGGGAATATAGGCGCTGGCCTTGGTCACCAGTGCCTTGCACACGCTGACCCAGGCGTGGCCGCCGATCGCCGCAAGCTGCAGGTTGATCGCCTCGGCGGTGCTGTGCAGGTGCTCCTTGGCATAGCCTATGGTGCCGTCTCGATAGAGGGGATAAGTGGACTCTGGGCCTATGTAGGAGTAGGCGACCGTCTGCACCCCGGGCGCCAGACAATCGGCATCCTGCAACGCCTGCAACCAGTGCTGCCAATCTTCCCCGCCCATCACGGTGACGGTGTCGCGGATCTCCTCGGCACTGGCTACCGGCAGAGTCTGTTCCTCGAGGGCATAGTGCTCCAGGTTCAGCCCCAGGCCGGTGAAGGGTTGCCCCGTGCTCTTGAGGACAGATCGCACCTGGCGGCCATCGGCCAGAACCCGCACACCGCTCGCCAGGGAGTAGATAACCAGATCCACCTGCCCCCACTGCTGGCGAATCGTCGCTATGGCTTGCTGGCGCATCGCGTCCGAGAAGGCATCGCCGATCAGATTCAGGGCCAGCCGCCCCTGCTGTTCGGCGGCCTGCTTGAACCAGATGTTGTTGTACCAGCCTGCGCTGCCAACCCCTTTCTCGGAGGGGCCCCGCTCAAACGAGATGCCAAGGGAGTCGGCCCCGGCACCGAAGGTGAGCGCGATGCGTGAGGCCAATCCAAAGCCGGATGAGGCGCCGAGGACAAGCACCCGCCTGGGGCCATTGAACTGGCCCGCGGCGCGGATCTCGGCTATCTGTTGTTCCACTGCGGCACGGCAGCCGATGGGATGGCAGTTGCGGGCGACGCAGCCCTGGATCTCGGGACGGATGATCATGGCACTTCTCCAAAGTCACTGGCTTGAGCATAGCCAGCGGGGGAGGAGATGACCTTGATATGGCGCAGCGCCTGAACAAGAAAGGGGGGTAAAAAAACAAAGGGAGCCATAGGCTCCCAAAGCGGTATTCAGATGCTTCTTGTTATGTTGTGATCCTTGCGAAACACGGGCACATCCTATGCCCGACGCGGACAAGGGGCAAGTTGCCCGCTGTGACCCGCCTCATGTTTCCGCTCATTTCATCGGCGCACAATGACGGCAAAGGGGCCTGGCTCACATATCTCGATACAGAGTGACGAGCATGAGGCCTGGTTCATGCGCATCGACACACTATGACGATAAAGGGGCCTGGCTCACGCATCTCGATACAGAGC
>NZ_JANUES010000020.1:0-39856 GCF_024809075.1 Aeromonas sp. BIGb0445 | reverse complement strand
AAATTGTTAAAGAGCGTTGCAACGTTTCGTCGCTGCGGGAGTGGCATTCTACTCAACCGCCTTCTCGAGTCAAGCCTTATTTGGTAAGGCTTTTTTCGAGGCACCGACCGGCTTGTTTGCGTTGCCGCTTGCCCTGTCGATGGAGGCGCATTATAGGGAGTTGAAATGCGCTGGCAAGGGGGTTTCTGTAAAAAAGTGTGCTTTTCTAACGATTTCTTGTCGAGTGGCGATTTAACCACCAACTATCGAATAAAAGCCCCGCATCAGCGGGGCCAAGGGCATCAGAAGAGATGTATTAACGCTTTTGCCAGAAGTCGCGAGCAAAGACTCGCACCTTGTCCCAATCGGTAAACTCTATGTCTTTGCTGGTATCAGTGCTGCCACCCGTGACCTTCATGATCAGCTGGATGATGCGGGTCTGCCACCAGTTGTACTTGGAATATTGCAATGCACCGGCAAAAACGCCCAGGTTCTTTGGCTTCCAGGGCGAGCTACGCAGAAACTTCTTCATATAGGCGTTGGTTTGCGGTGTCTGCTTCTCTGGCTTGCGAGCGGTCAGGTTGACGCAGAAGAAGGCCGCATTGGCCACTTCCAGCTGTTCATGGTGAGCGTGGATGAAGCTGAGCAGGCTGGGATGAAAATGGCCATAGCGGATCGATGCACCGATCAACACCTTCTTGAACTTGCTGAGGTTGCACATGGGCAAGCTGTGCAGATCATGCGTGACGACCTCACATCCCGGCATTTCCTCCAGCATGACATCAATGATTTTTCGGGTTTGGCCATCCCGTGAGGAATAAAGCACCAAAATCTTATCCATACCTACCTCAACTACGCCAGAATGCAGGGGTTAACAGTACCAGAAGTGTAAAAATTTCCAATCGACCAAACAGCATGGCGATGATCATGATCCATTTTGCGGCATCCGTGGTGTTGGCGAAATGAGGCGCCACCTCTCCCAGGCCAGGGCCCAGGTTATTGAGGGAGGCCACCACGGCGGAGAACGCCGTCAACTCATTCATACCCGTTGCGATCAAGCCCAGCATGCAAAGGATGAAAATCGTGGCATAGGCGGCAAAGAAGCCCCAGACCGCCTCTATCACCCGCTCGGACAGCGCCTTGTTACCCAGTTTAATCCGGTAGACGGCACGCGGGTGGACGAGGCGCTTCAGCTCTCTCATCCCCTGCAGATGCAGCAACATTAACCGTACTACCTTGATGCCACCGCCAGTACTGCCCGCGCAGCCACCTACGAAGGAGGCAAGCATCAGCAGGATCGGCAGAAACAGCGGCCACTCGGAGAACCCAGTGGTGCTGTAACCGGCCGTGGTCGCAATGGAGACGGACTGGAATAGCGCATGGTCCAGGGTCTCCCCCCAACTGTCATAGCTGACATGACGCATCAACACCAGGAAGCAGATCAGGGTCAGTCCCAGTTGCAAGGCAACAAACACCTTTACCTCGGGGTCCTTCAGATAGACATAGAGGCGCATGGGTCTGTGCGCGAAGGCCGCGAAGTGCAGGGTGAAATTCACCCCGGCAACCATGAGAAACAGCACAGTGATGAGATTGATGGCACTGCTATTGAAGTAGCCGATGCTGGCATCATGGGTCGAGAAGCCGCCGATGGCCACGGTGGAGAAGGAGTGGCAGATGGCATCGAACATAGTCATGCCCGCCATCCAATAGGCCAGGGCACAACTGAGGGTAATAAAGAGGTAGATGTACCAGAGCGCCTTGGCGGTCTCGGCGATGCGCGGTGTCACCTTGTTGTCTTTGACCGGCCCCGGGATCTCGGCGCGATAGAGCTGCATGCCGCCTATGCCAAGAATGGGCAATATGGCGACCGCCAACACTATGATACCCATGCCACCGAGCCATTGCAGCAGTTGGCGATAGAACAGGAAGGCCTTGGGTAACTCATCGAGCCCGGTGAGCACGGTCGCCCCCGTGGTAGTCAGCCCGGAGAAAGATTCGAAGAAGGATTCCGACACGCTCATGTCCGGCACTTCGCCCAGCATGAAGGGCAGAGCCCCCACACTGCCAAGCACAGTCCAGAACAGTACAACGATGAGGAAGCCCTCTTTCGACCTCAGCTCTTTCTTATGATGCCGATTGGGAAACCAGAGCAGCAGGCCAAGCAGCAGGGCGATGAAGAAGGCTCCGACAAATTCGGAGCCGCCCCCATCCCGATAGCCAAAGGCCACCAGAGCGGGCAGCAACATGGTCGAGCTGAACAGCGCCACCAGCAGGCCAACGATGCGGATAATACTCAGAATGTGCATGCAGGCCCCGTCTCGGCAATAAAACAGCGATGGATTCTAGCCATCTATGGGCTGCAGAGATACCCGCCCGTGCGTTCTATCGGTCAGCAGCTGGTTGACCTGCTGCCAATCCGTGCTTGCCCAGTCGACTTCGAGCCGTACCCGCTGGCCGTAATCCGACTGACACACCTGACCATGATGACTCAGCAACAGGGCATCAATTACCCCCATGTCCCCATAGTCACACTCGATGAGCGAGGGGCGCAGGGCTACCTTGTGCCGGGTGGTGAGCGCCTTGAGTGCCATCCCCACCCCACCGCCATAAGCCTTGACCAGGCCCCCGGTACCGAGCAGAACGCCGCCATAGTAGCGCACCCCCACGGCGGCTATCTCGCCGACCCCGGACCCCATCAGTTGCGCCAGCATGGGCTTGCCCGCAGTCCCCGATGGTTCGCCATCGTCGCTGAAACCATACACCTGGCTATCCTTGGGGGCCCCTGCAACGAAGGCCCAGCAGTGGTGGCGGGCCCCCGGGTGGGCTCGGCGTACCGCCTCTATCCAGGCCTTGGCTGCCGCGACCGTCGGAGCATGGGCAAGCAGGGTGATGAAACGGCTCTTCTTGATCTCCTCGCTCACCTCGACCCCTGCCATCGGCACCGGATAACCCGAGTCCATCAGAGCCCGGCCTGCCTGGTGAGATTCTCCACCCCATGGCTGTGCAGCACTATGTTGTCCTCGATGCGGATGCCGCCAAACGGCCGCAGCGCGTCTACCTTCTGCCAATTGACTCGCTTGCCCTGCTCGCTGCCTTGCAGGGGCTCGAGCAGGCTGTCAATGAAGTAGAGGCCGGGTTCTATGGTGAATACCTGGCCTGGCTCCATCACCCGGGTGCAACGCAGGTAGGGGAACTGTTCGGGTGCAGAAAGATGGGTGCCACGCTCATCCTGCATGAAGCCACCCGCATCATGGACCTGCAAGCCGAGGAAATGGCCGAGACCATGAGGGAAGAACACATTGGTGACGCCTGTACCTATCATCTCGTCCACCGACATGTCGACCAGCTCGACCGATTGCAGCAACCGCGCCAGCCTGTGGTGCATCTGCTGATGCAGCTCTGTGTAGCGGCGTCCCGGCTTGATCTCGTCGATGATGGCCTGCTGCTGCTCGTCCATGGCGGTGATCAAGTCGGCAAATTCGCCACGACGCCAGGCCCAGGTGCGGGTGATGTCCGAGGCATAACCGTGGAAATCGACGCCGGCATCGATCAGGAAGGAGTGGCGATCGATATCGGCCACTCGCTGATGGGAGAGCTGGGTATAGTGCAAGATGGCGGCATTGCGGTTGATGGCGACTATGTTGCCGTAGGGCGCCTCATTGGCCCCCTGTCCTACCGCCTTCATATAAGTCAGGTTGACCTCGAATTCGCTCGCCCCCGCCATGAAGGACTCCTTGGCGGCGATGTGACCACGCACCCCGAGCCGGTTCGCCTCGCGCAGACACTCCAGCTCGTAGTCAGTCTTGTAAGCCCGGTGATAATGCAGATAGTTGAGCACGGCCTCTGGATTGGGCTGGGTCAGTCCCAGCAGCCCGGCTATCTCGAGATGTCCCCCCAGATAGGCCCATGTCTGCTTGTCGGCGGGCAGGTGGTCAGCCACCTGTTCCGGTTTGGTCAGGAAACAAATATCGAAGAAATCGACCCAGAAGGCATTGGGCAAGTCCGCCACCTTGTGCCAGAAATCCACCGGTCGATAGAACAACAAGACGGGCTTGCTCACCCCATCCACCAGCAGCCAGCAGTGGGGGTTGTCCAGCACCGGCAGCCAGGCCTTGAAGTGGGGATTCACCTTGAAGGGGTAATCCTGATCATCGAGGAAGATGCGATGGGTCTGACCGGCATGTATGGCCAGACCGCTGAGCCCTTGCTGCTGCAATATGTCGCGGGTACGGCGCTGCAAGGTCTCGATGTGCTGGGCGAAAAGTTGGCTGTAACTGCTCATGGCATCCTGCTCCGACATGGTTGTTAACCCAGCATAACATCAAGCGCGAGGTGCCTCGACCCGTCAACCCTTGGCTTCGTGAGGTAAAGCATGAGTGACAGGACACTTGTTATTAAAAGCAAACTCACCATTAACAAATAAAAAACAATTCAATACACTGCCGGTAGACATATGCAGTCAGGGACTACTCAATGCACAACCGCCGCCTGTGGCAACCGGACCAGGCCAGGATCAGCCAATCCAACCTTCATCAGTTCATGGGCGAGGTCAATCGCTTCCATGGCCTGCAGCTGCACAGCTACGCCGAGCTCTATCAATGGTCGGTGGAGAAGACCACCCGCTTCTGGCCCCTGGTGTGGCAGCACTGTGGCGTCAAGGGGGAGCTTGGCAACATAGTGGCGGAGAACCGCCAGGAGATGCAGCACGCACGCTGGTTTCCGGACAGCCGGCTCAACTTCGCCGAGAACCTGTTGCGTCGCCAGGACGAGAGTCCGGCCATCATCGCCAGCCTGGAAGGCAGCCAGCGCCGCACACTTAGCTGGCGTGAACTGGGGCAGCAGGTCGCCAGTCTGGCTCAGTGGCTGCGGGGTCAGGGCATTGGCAAGGGCGACGTGGTTGCCGGCTACCTGCCCAATATCCCGGAGGCGCTGGTTGCCATGCTGGCCGCCACCAGTCTGGGGGCTATCTGGACCTCCACCAGCCCGGACTTCGGTGAAGCCAGCGTGGTGGAACGCTTCGGCCAGACTCGGCCAAAGGTGCTGTTTGCAGTCGACGGCTATCGCTATAACGGCAAGGCGGTCGATATCCAGGACAAGGTCACCAAGGTGGCCTGCCAGCTCGACAGTCTGGAACATCTCATCCTGATCCCGCTGCTCGGTCTGACGTCGAACCATGCCGGGGCCGACAACCTCCCCCGCCAAGACTGGCATCAGCTACTCGCCAGCCAAGAGGGCGCCAGCCTGCGCTTCGAGCCCATGGCCTTCAACGATCCTCTTTATATCCTCTATTCATCCGGCACCACCGGCAAACCCAAGTGCATAGTGCACGGCATAGGTGGCACCCTGCTCCAGCATCTCAAGGAGCACCAGCTGCACTGTGACATCAAGCCGGGGGAGCGGGTGTTCTACTTCACCACCTGCGGCTGGATGATGTGGAACTGGCTGGCGAGTGCGCTGGCTTCCGGCGCCACCCTGGTGCTCTATGATGGCTCCCCCTTCTACCCCGATGGCAATGTGCTGTGGGATCTGGCCCGGGATGAGCAGGTCAGTCTGTTCGGCACCTCGGCGAAATACCTGGATGCCCTGCACAAGCAGGGCTATGTCCCGATCAATACCCATGACTTGCCGCACCTGCGCCTCATCTGCAGCACCGGCTCTGTGCTGTCGCCGGAGGGGTTTGACTATGTTTATCAGGGGATCAAGCAGGATGTGCAACTGAGCTCCATCTCCGGCGGCACCGACATCTGCTCCTGCTTCGTCATCGGCAACCCCATCAGCCCCGTCTATCGGGGTGAGAGCCAGGGACGCGGCCTGGGGCTGGCGGTACAGGTATTCAACGAGGCGGGCCAAGCGGTACAGGGGGAGAAGGGAGAGCTGGTCTGCACCAAGCCCTTCCCGGCCCAACCTGTCGGTTTCTGGGGTGACGAGAGTGGCGACAAATACCACGCCGCCTATTTCGATCGCTTCGACAACATCTGGTGCCACGGCGACTGGATTGAACTGACCGACACTGGTGGCATCCTCTTTTATGGTCGCTCCGATGCCACCCTCAACCCCGGTGGCGTGCGGATCGGCACCAGCGAGATCTACCGCTACGTGGAGCAGCTCGACGAGGTGGAGGAGAGCATCGTCATCGGCCAGCAGTGGCAGCAGGACGAGCGGGTGGTGCTGTTCGTCAAGCTCAAGCCCGGCCTCACGCTGGACGACCCTCTGCGTGAGCGCATTCGCCAGCAGATCCGCAACCACTGTACCGCTCGCCACGTACCCGCCCGCATCCTGCAGGTGGATGCCATTCCCCGTACCAAGTCCGGAAAAATCGTCGAGCTGGCGGTGCGGGAGGTGGTGCACAACAGGCCCGTCAACAACACCCATGCCCTGGCCGATCCCGATGTCCTGGATCAGTATCGCAACCGACCGGAGCTCGCCTGCTAGGGACCCCAGCCCTGGTTGTTCCGCCAGGAGTACTGGGGCCGAATCCATGGCGACCTTGACCTGCTAGCCAAGTCTATCCTTCCTATCCCCCCGTAGTGGCGCCGTCCTGGCGCCTCTTTTTTTCCTAATGTAGACCCGGATCACGGCCAAGAGCATTTACTCAAACACTGTTAAACAAATGTTTTAAATAGGTGTTGAAATTGTCACTCTTTGGATCAATAGTGAGCCTCGCCCCCTGCTGGGGAGAAAGGAGCCAAGCCCCCCACCGCGTGGGAACAAGGAGACACTCTCATGATCTACCAAGGCGAAACCCTGTCGGTCAGCTACCTCGAACACGGCATTGCCGAGCTGAGGTTTGATGCCCCGGGTTCAGTCAACAAGCTGGATCGCGCTACCCTGCTCTCACTGAGCGAAGCGATCGCCGCATTAAAACAAGAACGTGAACTAAAAGGTCTGATCCTCACCTCCGGCAAAGACGCCTTTATCGTCGGCGCCGACATCACCGAATTCCTGGAACTGTTCAGCCTGCCGCAAGAAGACTTGCTCGGCTGGCTGAAAAAGGCCAACGACATCTTCAGCGCCATCGAAGATCTGCCGGTGCCGACCCTGTCCGCCATCAAGGGCCACGCCCTGGGCGGCGGCTGCGAGACCATACTCTCCACCGATTTCCGTCTGGCTGACACCACCGCCAAGATCGGCCTGCCCGAAACCAAACTCGGCATCATGCCGGGCTTTGGCGGCACAGTCCGTCTGCCGCGCCTTATCGGCGCCGACAACGCCCTGGAGTGGATCACCACAGGCAAGGATGTCCGTGCCGATGACGCCCTCAAGGTAGGCGCCATCGATGCTGTGGTCGCCCCCGCTGCGCTGCAGAGCGCTGCGGTGCAGATGATGAGAGACGCCATCGCCGGCAAGCTGGACTGGCAGGGCCGTCGCGCCGCCAAGAAAGCGCCGCTGCACCTCTCCAAGCTGGAAGCCATGATGAGCTTCACCACAGCCGCCGGCATGGTTGCCGCCGTGGCGGGCAAGCACTATCCGGCGCCCATGACCGCAGTGAAGACCGTCGAGGCCGCCGCCGGCATGAGCCGCGACGAGGCGCTCAACGTCGAGGCGCAAGGTTTCATCAAACTGGCCAAGACCGATGTCGCCAAGGCGCTGGTCGGCATCTTCCTCAACGATCAGCACATCAAGGCGCTGGCCAAGAAGGCCGCCAAACAAGCTGCCAAGGCCACCAGCCACGCCGCCGTACTGGGTGCTGGCATCATGGGGGGCGGCATCGCCTACCAGTCCGCCAGCAAGGGTATTCCGGCGGTGATGAAGGACATCAACGAGAAGGCGCTGGCGCTGGGCATGGGCGAAGCCACCAAGCTGCTCAACGGCCAGCTCGAGAAGGGCCGCATCGACGGCATCAAGATGGGCCAGGTGCTCTCCGCCATCACCCCGACCCTCAGCTATGACAGCGTCAAGCACGTGGATCTGGTGGTCGAAGCCGTGGTCGAGAATCCCAAGGTGAAGGCAGCCGTGCTGGGCGAAGTGGAAGCCGTTCTCGGCGACGACGCCGTGCTCGCCAGCAACACCTCCACCATTCCCATCTCCCTGCTGGCCAAGGGGCTGAAGCGCCCCGAGAACTTCTGCGGCATGCACTTCTTCAACCCTGTGCACCGCATGCCACTGGTGGAGATCATCCGCGGCGAGCAGACCAGCGATGACACCATCAACCGGGTGGTGGCCTATGCCGCCGCCATGGGCAAGTCCCCGGTGGTGGTCAACGACTGCCCGGGCTTCTTCGTCAACCGCGTGCTCTTCCCCTACTTCTTCGGCTTCAACAAGCTGGTCGCCGATGGCGCCGACTTCGCTGCGGTCGACAAGGTGATGGAGAAGGAGTTCGGCTGGCCCATGGGCCCCGCCTATCTGCTGGACGTGGTCGGCATCGACACCGGTCACCATGCCGGTGACGTCATGGCGCAGGGCTTCCCGACGCGCATGAGCAAGGAAGGTCGCACCGCCATCGATGTGATGTACGACGCCAGCCGCTTCGGTCAGAAGAATGGCAAGGGCTTCTACGCCTACGAGCAGGACAAGAAGGGCAAGCCGAAGAAGGTGGCCGACGCCGCTGCTTACGAGCTGCTGACCCCCATCGCCAAGCCGAAACAGGATTTCGACAAGGAAGCCATCATCGCCCGCATGATGATCCCCATGATCAACGAGGTGGTGCTCTGCCTGGAGGAAGGCATAGTCGCCACCCCGGCGGAAGCGGACATCGCGCTGGTCTATGGGCTGGGCTTCCCTCCCTTCCGTGGCGGCGTGTTCCGCTATCTGGACACCATAGGTCTGGACGCTTACGTGGCCCAAGCCGACCAGTATGCCGACTTGGGCCCGCTCTACCGCGTCAGCGACCGCTTGCGTGAGATGGCCGCTCAGGGCAAAACCTTCTACTGATTGCGCAAAGGAGATCCATTCATGAAAGACGTAGTCATTGTCGACTGTATCCGGACCCCCATGGGCCGGTCCAAGGGCGGGGCCTTTCGCAACGTGCGTGCAGAAGATCTCTCCGCGCACCTGATGAGCTCCATCCTGCTGCGCAACCCCAACCTCGACCCGAACGAGATCGAGGACATCTACTGGGGCTGCGTGCAGCAGACCCTGGAGCAGGGCTTCAACATCGCCCGCAACGCCGCCCTGCTGGCCGGTATTCCCAAGCAGGTGGGCGCCGTCACCGTCAACCGCCTGTGTGGCTCCTCCATGCAGGCGCTGCATGATGCTTCCCGCGCCATTCAGGTGGGTGATGGGGACATCTTCATCATCGGCGGCGTCGAGCATATGGGCCATGTACCCATGAGCCACGGGGTCGACTTCCACCCCGGCATGGCCAAAACGGTGGCCAAGGCCTCCGGCATGATGGGGCTGACCGCCGAGATGTTGGGCAAGCTGCACGGCATCAGCCGAGCGCAGCAGGACGAGTTTGCCGCCCGCTCCCACCGCCGCGCCTATGCCGCTACCGTGGAAGGGCGCTTTGCCAAGGAGATCGTCGGACTGGAAGGCCACGACGCCAGCGGCGCCCGCTTCTTCTATGACTACGACGAAGTGATCCGCCCGGAGACCACGGTCGATGTCCTGAGCCAGTTGCGCCCGGTGTTCGACCCGGTCAACGGTACCGTCACCGCTGGCACCTCCTCGGCCCTGTCCGACGGTGCCTCCGCCATGCTGCTGATGAGCGCGGATCGTGCCAAGGCGCTGGGGCTGACCCCGCGCGCCCGGGTGCGCGCCATGGCCGTCGCTGGCTGCGACGCCGCCATCATGGGTTACGGCCCTGTGCCTGCGACCCAGAAGGCGCTCAAACGTGCCGGTCTGACCATGGCTGACATCGATCTGGTCGAGCTGAACGAAGCCTTTGCCGCCCAGTCACTGCCCTGTGCCAAGGATCTGGGTCTGCTCGAGCAGATGGATGAGAAGGTGAACCTGAACGGCGGCGCCATCGCCCTGGGCCACCCGCTGGGCTGCTCCGGCGCCCGCATATCCACGACGCTCATCAATCTGATGGAGGAGAAGGATGCCACCCTGGGTCTGGCGACCATGTGTATCGGTCTGGGCCAGGGCATAGCGACCGTGTTCGAGCGAGTGTGATGTAAAGCAGACAGCACGCCCGGGGCCACCCGGGCGCCATGAGTAAGTAGCGTCCGGCGGCGCCATCACACGGGATGGCGTCCAGCAGTCGGAACCATGCGCTTGGCCGCCCCGTTTGGGTCGGCCTTTTTTCGTTTAATGCGGCCAAACGGTGGCGATAATGCCCCTAACCTCACATTAGATAGGGGGTTTGCTTGCTTTTTGCCCCCCCGACAGGTTCAATCTGCACAAAAAATGGGTGGATGCACATACATATGTCAACGAGCAAACAACTGCTGATCGTCGATGACGACCAAGAGATCCGTGAACTGCTCAACGAATACCTGACCCGGGCCGGCTTTCAGGTGTTGACGGCAGCGGAGGGCAACGAGATGCGTCAGCAGCTCAGTCGTCATAGCCCGGACCTGATCATACTGGACATCATGATGCCCGGTGATGACGGCTTTACCCTCTGCCAGCAGATCCGCCGCGACTCCCAGGTGCCCATCATCATGCTGACCGCCGCCTCCGATGAGGCGGATCGGGTGATCGGCCTCGAACTCGGTGCCGACGACTACATCGCCAAGCCGTTCAGCCCGCGCGAGCTGCAGGCCCGCATCAAGGCGCTGCTGCGCCGCGCCGAGTTCCGTCAGCCGGCAAAAGAGAAGGAGCCGAGTCGCCGTTTGCAGTTCGCCGAGTGGACCCTGGACACCCTCAGCCACCAGCTGACCCACGAGGATGGCAGCCTGCTGGATCTTTCCGGCAGTGACTTCGTGTTGCTCAACATGTTTTTGCAGCAGCCGGGCCAGGTACTGGACAGAGATACCATCTCCGACGCCACCCGTGGCCGCGAGAGTCTGCCGATGGAACGCGGCATCGACGTGCAGATCAGCCGCCTGCGCCAGAAGCTGGGTGACAACGGCAAGAGCCCGCGCATCATCAAGACCATACGCGGCAGCGGCTACATGCTGATCGCCGAAGTGCACGAGTTGCCATGAGGGGTGCTCTGGCCCCTGCGCCGCGATCCGCCTCCCTGGCGGATCGCGCGTCTCTTGGAATGACGTCATGATGGGTCAACTCTGGCGGGTGCTGGTGCCCCGCTCCCTGCTATCGCGCATGCTGCTATTGCTGCTGCTCGCCATCCTGCTCTCCCAGACCATACTCACCGGCATCTGGATGCAGCAGATCCAGAAGCGGGAGCTGGAAGGCATGCTCAGCACCACTCGCAACCTGGCCCTGTCGGCGGCCTCGACCGTCAACTTCTTCAAGTCCCTGCCCCTGCAATATCGCCATATTGCCCTGGATCAGCTGCGCAACATGGGGGGCAGCCGCTTCTTCGTCTCATTGAACGAAGAGGAGATAAAGATCAGCGCCATCCCGGACAGCGAGCGCAAGACGCTGGTGCTCAGCGAGGTGCAGGGGGTGCTCAATCGCAAGCTCTCCGATGCCATGGTGATCAAGGTGGATTTCTCCCGCCCCGATGACCTCCATGTGTTCAACAACGACACCCTGCTGGCGGATTTGCCCTCCTCCTGGGCCCGCTACACCCTCTCCCTGGAACCCATCAACCCGCCGGTGCTGGTGACCCAGATCGAGATAGAGCCGGGTGAGTGGCTCTATCTGGCGGCGCTGTTGCCCGCCCCCTACATGACCCTCGACGATACGGTGATGCCGAGCAACCAGGTGCGCTTCATCGCCCTGATGACGGTGTTTCTCTGCTTCTTCACCTTCTTGCTGGTGCGCTGGCAGACCCGGCCCCTGCGCCGTCTCGCCAAGGCGGCAGTCAACCTCGGCAAGGACATCGATCAGCCCCAGCTCAAGGAGGAGGGGGCCTCCGAGATAGTGGCGGCCACCCGCGCCTTCAACATCATGCAGCATCGCATCCGTCGCTATATCGATGACAGGGAGCGGCTGTTCAGCTCCATCTCCCACGATCTCAAGACCCCCATCACCCGGTTGCGGCTGCGGGTCGAACTGCTCGATGACGAGACCCAGATCGCCAAGTTCAACAAGGATCTGGACGAGCTGGAGTTGATGGTGAAGGGGGCGCTGCAGACCGTCAAAGAGACCGACATCCACGAGAACATCGAGCTCATCGACGTCAACGCCATGTTGGAGCAGATGGCCGAGGCCATGAACCTGCACGAGGAGCGCCTCATCATAGAGGGCCAGTGCAAGTGGCCTTATCGCGGCAAGTCGCTGGCCCTCAAGCGCTGCATCGGCAATCTGGTGGACAACGGCATCAGATACGGCCAACAGGTACGCATCATCGTCATGGATGACGAGGAGATGCTGATCCTGTTCATCCTGGACCAGGGTCCCGGCCTGCCGGAAGATCAGTTTGAGCGCATCTTCGAACCCTATGTCCGGCTCAGCCAGGATCAGGCTGGTACTGGCTTGGGGCTGGGTATTGCCCGCAACATAGCCCACGCCCATGGCGGCGATCTGGTGCTGGAAAATCGTCCCCAGGGCGGCTTGCAAGCCACCCTCTCCCTACCAAGGCAATGATCCCATGAAGTGGCTTTCTCTCTCTCTGTTCACTCTGGTCTCCCTGCCAGCACTCGCCTCCCAGGTCGAGGTCCTGCACTGGTGGACCTCCGGCGGCGAGGCCAAGGCGGTGACCGAACTCAAATCCGAGTGGGCGGCCCTTGGCAATCAATGGAATGACTTCGCCGTCCAGGGTGGTGGCGGCAAGAGCGCCATGACGGTATTAAAGAGCAGAGCCCTGGCCGCCAACCCGCCAGAGGCGGCGCACCTCAAGGGTTATGAACTCAAGGAGTGGGCCGGGCTCGGCTTTTTGCGCGACCTCAGCCCCATGGCCGAACACCTCGGCTGGTACCCGCAGTTGCCTCCCATGGTGCGCGAAACCCTGAGCCAGAACGGCGCCTTGATGGCGGTGCCAACCGGCATCCATCGCGTCAACTGGCTGTGGCTCAACCGCAAGGTGTTCGAACGCCTCGATCTGACCCCACCGACCGACTGGAGCCAGTTCATGGCGGTGGCCGAGCAGCTCAAGGCGCAGGGCATCACCCCGCTCGCCATAGGCAATGAGCCCTGGCAGCTGGCGGTGCTGTTTGAGGCGGTGGCGCTGGGCGAGGGCGGAGTAGACTTCTATCGCAACGCCTTCCTCAAACAGGATGAGGCGACCCTGACCGGCCCTGACATGGTGAGGGTGCTGTCGCGCTTCCACCAGCTGCGCGCCTATGTGCCGCAACGCTTTACCGGCCTGAAATGGCACCTGGCCACCGGCCAGCTGGAGACCGGCGAGGCCGCCATGCAGATCATGGGGGACTGGGTGAAGGGGGAGCTGAGTGCTGGCAACTACCGACCGGGGGAAGATATCGAGTGTCTGCCGAGCCCCGGCAGCCAGGGGCTGTTCAGTTACAACCTGGACTCCATCGCCATGTTCAAGCAGCGGGATCCTGCTCAGACCCAGGCCCAGGGGGAGCTCGCCAGGTTGCTGATGACGCCCCACTTCCAACAGACTTTCAACCGGATAAAGGGCTCTATCCCGGCCCTGATCCAGCCGGACATGAGCCAGTTCGATCGCTGCGCCATCAAGGCGTACCGGGATTTCAAGATTGCGGAACAGAATGGCACCCTGCTACCCAGCATGGCGGAAGGCATGGCCACCCCGACCAACATGCGTCAGGCCATCATGGATGTGCTAAGCAACTACTTCAACGATGGCCGGGCCAATGCCGAGCAGACGGCCCTGCACCTGGCCCGGGCGATCCGCTCGGCGCGCTAGATACCAGCAGACATAAACAAGGCGAGCCATGCTCGCCTTGTTTGATATGCCCTGTCAGGAAGCGATCAGAGGTCCTCTTCGTCATCCTCGTAGTAATCGCTCAGCTCAATCCAGAGCCCCAGCCCGATCATCACCATGGCGCCAAACCAGGTGCCGGTATTTCCTATCGGGCTGCCCAGCACTATCATGGAAAACGCCAGGAACCCCATGGCCGCATAGGCCTGCAATCTGCCTTGTGACTGGATCATATTCATACCTCCTTGTTGAATATGGTGCATTTTTTATATTACTCGTCAGGCCACCACAGCATAGAGTCAGGATGAACTTTGGTATCATCCACTGACATTAGTGCTGCAGGTTTGATTATTTTTTAGCCTTGGGTATCATTGGCAGCGAATTAGGTTGAAGGTTGACTATAGATGAGTGATTTATTCTGCGATGCAAACCATGAACTGGATGCAATCGGGCTTCGTTGCCCTGAACCCGTGATGATGGTGCGCAAGCGCGTCCGGACGATGGCCCAGGGTGAAACCCTGCTGGTCAGCGCCGACGATCCCTCCACCACCCGTGACATTCCCAGCTTCTGCCGCTTCATGGATCACACCCTGATCGCCAGTGAGACAGAACAGCTGCCCTATCGCTATCTGATCCGCAAGGGCTCATAAGCCCCTCTTTCTCCAGGAGCACCCCATGACGATTACCCGTATCGGCACCACGGCCCGCTGGTCTGATGTTGTCATCCACAACGGCACCCTCTACGTGGTGGAGGTGCCCACCAGCGTCGACGCCGACATCCACACCCAGACTCGCGAAGTGCTGGCCAGCCTCACGCAGTTGCTGGAGGCCAACGGCTCCGGGGTCGACAAGATCCTGATGGCCAACATCTACCTCAAAGACATTGCCGACATTGCCGCCTTCAACGAACAGTGGGATGCCTGGCTCCCGGCTGGCACAGCGCCAGTACGGGCCTGTGTCCAGGTCGAGCTGGCCAAGCCCGGCTACCGCGTTGAACTGCAACTGGTCGCCGCCGTATAAATCCGGGGGATGCCTGGCTTGCTTGCGTAGGCACAGCGCCGGTGCGGGCCTGTATCCAGGTCGAGTTGGCCAAGCCCGGCTACCGCGTCGAACTGCAACTGGTCGCCGCCGTATAAATCCGGGGGATGCCTGGCTTGCTTGCGTAGGCACAGCGCCGGTACGGGCCTGTGTCCAGGTCGAGCTGGCCAAGCCCGGCTACCGCGTCGAACTGCAACTGGTCGCCGCCGTATAAATCCGGGGGATGCCTGGCTTGCTTGCGTAGGCACAGCGCCGGTGCGGGCCTGTGTCCAGGTCGAGCTGGCCAAGCCCGGCTACCGCGTCGAACTGCAACTGGTCGCCGCCGTATAAATCCGGGGTTGGCCATCGCCACCCAAGGCCTCATCGGTCGCCAAAAAGCACAAGGCCCCGCCAGATTGGCGGGGCCTTGTTTTTGCACGCGATGTTTGCACTCTTCAACGGGCGCAAACCGGTGGCGGCAACCCTATCAGGCGGTCGGTGTCAGGGTGATAGTCACACGACGGTTCTGGGCCTTGCCGGCGGCGGTGCTGTTGGTGGCAACCGGCTGATCCGGGCCCACGCCCTGGGTCGCGATACGGCTGCCAGTCACACCCTGACCGATCAGCTGGGCGGCAACGGCGTCGGCACGCTGAGCGGAGAGCTTCATGTTCAGCTCGCGGGAGCCGGTGCTGTCGGTGTGGCCGACCACGTTCAGGCGGGTCTTGTCGAACTCGGCAACCACCATGGCGACACCGGACAGGGTATTGGCACCGGCCGCTTTCAGTTGGGCGCTGGAGCTATCGAAGGTGACGTTGTTCGGCATATTGAGGATCAACTCATCACCGTTGCGGGTCACGCTGACACCTGTGCCCTGCAGCTTCTCGCGCAGCTTGGCTTCCTGCACGTCCATGTAGTAACCGATACCGCCACCCAGGGCGGCGCCGGCGGCCACGCCGGTCAGAATACCCTTCTTGCGATCACCTTTGCTGGATGACAAGGCGCCCACGGCGGCACCGGTGGCGGCACCGGCCAGTGCACCCCAGGCCCCTTTGGAGGTCTGGGATTCACCGGTATAGGGATTGGTAGTACAACCAGAGATGGCAACAGTCAGCGCCAAGACTGAGACAAGCTTCTTGAAATGCATGAAAAAACCTCTGAAAAAACGGTTCTAGCCAAATGGTTGCGCATTCTATCAAACAGAGGCGCCAGAGTGTGACGCGCGCGCATTCTGAATATGAACAAGGAGGCCTGAGCCTCCTTGTATCGAGATAGCGACCCGCTCAGCCCCGCCGGATTGATGGTCGGCGCTGGATCAGTACTTGATGTCACGAGCCTCGTCGCGCCCTTCCTGCTTGTTGTCGCGGTGCTCCTGACGGCAATCGGCATTGCCGACCAAGCCCTCACGACACTCCTGCTTTTCATCGCGGGACTCCTGGCGGGTATCCTGGCGGGTGTCGCGCGCCTCACGCCGCTCCTGAGCCTGCTTGGTGGCCTGGGCGGGCAGGGCCGTCAACAAGGCAGTGGCGGCAAGCAGCATGAATACGGACTTCTTCATGGTAACTCCTTAGATAGCTGGAACGCACCGGCTGGGCGCTCCTCAATTATACGCCGAGCCCGGCAGGAAGGCGTTCTCGATTGCCCCCCCTGGCATCAGGCAAGGGAATGGGTTTCAGTGCTTGATGTCGCGGGCCTTCTCGCGAACGTCCTGCTTCACTTCACGCTTGTCCTGACGACACTCGTAGTTATCTTTCTGATCGTTCTCTCGGCAGTCCTGCTTGGCGTCGCGCACCTCGGGGCGAACCTCCTGACGCAGATCACGGGAGTCCTGACGATCGGCCGCCTCGGCGGGCAGGGTCGCCATCAGGGCGCACGCAGCCAGGATGAAGCTGCCAAGGGTTCGGGGGCGAAATGAGTTCAGTGACATGGGGGTATCCTAGTGATGATTACCCCGATGTTGAGCTGGCATCACTGTATCCGGACTGTACAGATAGGTGAAATGCGGCGCACTACCCCTGTTGACACTCACCATGGCAGGGACAGCTGACCAGATGATCGTTCACCATGCCTACCGCCTGCATGAAGGCATAGCAGATGGTGCTGCCGACGAAGTTGAAGCCAAGCTTCTTGAGCGCCTTGGCCATGGCATCCGACTCTGGTGAGGTGGCCGGGATATCGCCATTGCCCTGCCGTTGATTGACCATGGGGGCGCCACCGACAAAGGCCCACAGGTAATCGGCGAAGTCGATGCCCTGCGCCTCCAACGCCAGATAGGCCTTGGCATTTCTGATGATCGACTGCACCTTGAGGCGGTTGCGGATGATGCCGGTGTCTTGCATCAGTCGCTCCACATCCTGCTCGTCGAACCGGGCGATCAGCACCGGATCGAAGTCGGCATAGGCGCGGTAGTAGCTGTCGGTGCGCTTGAGAATGGTGATCCAGGAGAGCCCGGCCTGCTGGCCATCGAGGCAGAGCTTGGCAAACAGCTCGCGCGGGTCACGGACCGGCCGCCCCCATTGTTTGTCATGGTATTCAATATATTCCGGATCCTTGGTCACCCAGGCGCAGCGCAGTTCCATCCCTCAATCCCCTGTGAGTTGTCTCTTACTCCGACCATGCTCTACCAGTTACGCCATCGAGTAAAGATCCCGCCCCCACCAGGCCCGGCGCAGCGCCACCCCATGAATCCACTGCAATTTCGCCTATTATCCGACCATGCCAGACGGTATACTCCTACGGTTAATATTCAGCAAATCTTGCTCTGATCTCATTTCGCGCGAAGAACATTATGCAAAAATTCGATGTCAAAACCTTTCAGGGCCTGATCCTGCAGCTGCAGGACTATTGGGCTCGCCAGGGCTGCACCATTATCCAACCGCTGGACATGGAAGTGGGTGCCGGTACCTCGCACCCCATGACCTGCCTGCGCGCCTTAGGGCCCGAGCCAATCGCCTGCGCCTACGTGCAACCGTCCCGCCGTCCCACCGACGGCCGCTACGGTGAAAACCCGAACCGCCTGCAGCACTACTACCAGTTCCAGGTGATCATCAAGCCTTCCCCCGACAACATCCAGGAACTCTACCTCGGCTCCCTCAAAGAGCTGGGCATGGATCCACAAATCCACGACATCCGCTTCGTGGAAGACAACTGGGAAAACCCGACGCTGGGCGCCTGGGGTCTGGGCTGGGAAGTGTGGCTCAACGGCATGGAAGTGACTCAGTTCACCTACTTCCAGCAGGTGGGCGGCCTCGAATGCAAGCCGGTCACCGGCGAGATCACCTACGGTCTCGAGCGTCTGGCCATGTACATCCAGGGCGTGGACAGCGTCTATGACCTGGTCTGGTCCGATGGCCCCCTGGGCAAGACCACCTACGGCGACGTCTTCCACCAGAACGAGGTGGAGCAATCCACTTACAACTTCGAACACGCCGATGTGGACTTCCTGTTCCACTGCTTCGAGCAGTACGAGAAAGAGGCTCAGCACCTGCTGGCACTGGAAACGCCCCTGCCGTTACCCGCTTACGAGCGCATCCTCAAGGCCGCCCACTCCTTCAACATGCTGGATGCCCGCAAGGCCATCTCGGTCACCGAGCGTCAGCGCTACATACTGCGCATTCGCACCCTGACCAAGGCCGTGGCCGAGGCTTACTACGCCTCCCGCGAAGCGCTGGGCTTCCCGATGTGCAAGCGCACTGAGAACAAGCAAGGTTAAGGAACGGACATGGCACAACATACATTTCTGGTAGAGATCGGCACAGCTGAGCTGCCGCCAAAAGCCCTGCGCTCCCTGGCCGAAGCCTTTGCCGACAACTTCAAAGCCGAGCTGACCAAGGCCGACCTGGCCTTCGGCGACGTCGAGTGGTTCGCCTCACCGCGTCGTCTGGCGCTGAAAGTGAGTGAATTGGCTGGCGAGCAGCCGAGCAAGAGTGTCGAGAAGCGCGGCCCGGCCGTCTCCCAGGCGTTCGATGCCGATGGCAAGCCGACCAAGGCCGCCGAAGGCTGGGCCCGTGGCAACGGCATCACGGTCGAACAGGCCGAGCGTCTGGTCACCGACAAGGGTGAGTGGCTGGTTCACAACGCCAAGATCGAAGGTCGTCCGGCCAAAGAACTGCTGGGTGAGCTTGTAGCTTCATCTCTGGCCAAGCTGCCCATCCCCAAGATGATGCGCTGGGGCGACAAGACCATCCAGTTCGTGCGTCCGGTGTTCACCGTGACCCTGCTGCTGGACGGCGAGCTGGTGCCCGCCACCATTCTGGGGATCGACTCCGCCCGCACCATCCGCGGTCACCGCTTTATGGGCGAAAGTGAATTCACTATCGACAACGCCAGCCAGTACCCGCAGATCCTGCTGGAACGCGGCATGGTGATGGCCGACTTTATGGCCCGCAAGGCCAAGATCAAGGCTGACGCCGAAGCGGCCGCCGCCGCCTTCGGTGGCGTCGCCGATCTGGACGACGCCCTGCTGGAAGAAGTCACCGCTCTGGTCGAATGGCCGGTGGTGCTGACCGCCAACTTCGAAGAGAAGTTCCTGGCCGTGCCGGCCGAGGCGCTGGTGCACACCATGAAGGGTGACCAGAAGTACTTCCCGGTCTACGACAAGAGCGGCAAGCTGCTGCCGAAATTCATCTTCGTCACCAACATCGAGTCCAAGGACCCGAGCCAGATCATCAGCGGCAACGAGAAGGTGGTGCGCCCCCGTCTGTCTGACGCCGAGTTCTTCTTCAAGACCGATCTGAAGCAGAGCCTGGCCTCCCGCCTGCCGCGCCTCGAGACCGTGCTGTTCCAGCAACAGCTGGGCACCGTCAAGGCCAAGGTCGAGCGCATCGAGACCGTCGCCGGTTTCATCGCCGAGCGCATTGGTGCCAACGTGGCTCAGGCCAAACGTGCCGGCCTGCTCTCCAAGTGCGATCTCATGACCAACATGGTCGGCGAGTTCGCCAGCACCCAGGGTGTCATGGGGATGCACTACGCCCGTCACGACGGCGAAGACGAAGTGGTGGCCGTGGCCCTGAATGAGCAGTACATGCCGCGCTTCGCCGGTGATGCCCTGCCGTCCGCTCTGGAAGCCTGCGCCGTGGCGCTGGCCGACAAGCTCGACACCCTGGCCGGCATCTTCGGCATCGGCATGCTGCCCAAAGGCGACAAGGATCCGTTCGCCCTGCGTCGCGCCGCCATCGGTGCCCTGCGCATCATGACCGAGAAGCAGCTGGATCTGGATCTGGTTGAACTGGTGGAAGAAGCGGTACGCGTCTACGGCGACAAGCTGACCAACAAGACCGTCGTCACCGACGTGGTCGACTTTATGCTGGGCCGCTTCCGCGCCGCCTATCAGGACGAAGGCATAGGTGCCGATGTGGTGCTGGCCGTGCTGGCCCGCCGCCCGACCCGTCCGCTGGACTTCGATCGCCGGGTCAAGGCCGTCAGCCACTTCCGCAGCCTGGATGCCGCCCTGGCCCTGGCCGCCGCCAACAAGCGCGTCAGCAACATCCTGGCCAAGGTGGAAGGCGAGCTGCCGACCCTGGTCAAGGCCGAGCTGCTGCAGGACGCCGCCGAGCAGGCGCTGGCCACCCAGGTTGCAGCACTGCAATCCGAGTTGGCCCCGCTGTTTGCCGCCGGTGACTATCAGGCAGCCCTCACCCGTCTGGCCGCCCTGCGCGAGCCGGTCGACACCTTCTTCAACGAGGTGATGGTGATGGCAGAGGACGAGGCCCTCAAGGCCAACCGTCTGGCGCTGCTGAACAACCTGCGCAACCTGTTCCTGCAAGTCGCGGATATCTCCCTGCTGCAGTGATCTTGGTTGGGGTCAGTGGAAATAAAACGGCACCGAGAGGTGCCGTTTTATTACTAGAATAAATCGCGGATAAAATAATAATCATTGATGACACGTTGTACATGCTCTAAAACCAAATGAGCTCAGCATTTCCCCATTAAATGAAAACTCAGGATTATATTCCGCAATCAAATGGCTGTGCACTAAGTCTTTTAACTGCCTTTTCAGGTTGTGCCATTTTTTTATTATCACTAAACCATCACTACTTAAATTACATGCCCGTGGACTTTCCATTACCTTGTAAGTATTAAAACCTAACCGTTCTATTATTTCCTTTGTGTAATCGTTGCTCTCTTTGAATTCAAGCATACTATTAATGTGATGGCTTATATCAATCAGGAGATCACGAGGTGCTTTTAAATTATAATTCTCTACAGTTTCATCACCTGTATTATCAGCTTGAACTTCTTTGACTTGGATTAAAACGTTAAATTTAAGCTCTACTTGCGCATAAAACGCCGCCTGATTTCGCCCATATAATTCTATGCTATTTAAGAAAAAATCTCGATACTCCTCTATTCTGTTATCAGGTATCTCGACTGGAATATCATAGTTTTTATATTCTGACACGAGTTTTGTGCAGTCCTTTTTTTTATGATACGCAGGGGCGCCACCTAAATAAATCCACCTATCTTTCCGGCTACGTTCTCTAGGCTCATAATCTTCTGCGAATTTAATCAATTTAAACAAAACTTCATGTTCGCTAACACTTTCCACAATTAATTTTACTGCTGATAGCAATTTCATTTCAGGAGCTGCTAAAATACGGCTCAACTCTTGTGTATAAAGTGATTCAATTCCCTTTACGCCTGAAATAGAATGTGAGACGTACGTTGCTATTCTCTTAAAGTTAGCCTTTGTTATATAAACGACAGTCATAATACCTCACAAGCCATCAATAAATAATATGCATAATAGTCTCATGAGTTATTTTAACTGTGATTTTAGTCACACAACAAAACTATTTAATATTGCTCAACTCGCCACACCGAACGAAAATATTGTATCCCGTATGTTGGGCTGAGTTTACGAAAACCAAAAATGTAAACCGCAATTCAAACAATGCCTTTTATCGGGATTGAAATGTGATTTACCACAATCCAATCCTATTTTTATCAAAAAATACGTGACAATTGATAACTCGCATGGAGCAATTAACAACGTGCATTAAACCTCCATTTTTTCATATGTCACCAAAAGCTGGGACACCCACCTAATCCCTGCTTTGACAACTCACTCCTCCTCCACTTTCCTTAAACCGTGAGACCCGAGGAGAGAGCAGCCATGACCATCGCCCGTTCACGCCAGATCAGCCTCGCCGATACACCTTATTACCACGTGGTCAGCCGCTGCGTCCGGCGCGCCTTTCTTTGCGGCCAGGATGATCACTCAGGCCAAAGCTACGAGCACAGGCGCCAGTGGGTTGCCGACAAGCTGGGCCAGCTGTCGCAGGTCTTTGCCATCGGCATCTGCGCCTATGCCGTGATGAGCAATCACTATCATCTGGTACTCAAGGTGCAGGCCAACATGGCTAGTGAGTGGAGTGAGCGGGAGGTGGCGGAACGCTGGTCCCGTCTGTTCCAGTGGCCCCTACTGGTACGTCGCTGGTATCAGGGGGGGGAACTGATAGCACCCGAGCTGGAGGTAGTGCATCAGCTGATAGCGCAATGGCGGGAGAGGCTCTACTCCATCAGCTGGCTGGTGCGCTTGCTAAACGAGTCGCTGGCCCGCCAGGCCAATCAGGAAGATGGCTGCAAGGGTCACTTCTGGGAGGGACGCTTCAAGAGTCAGGCCCTGCTCACCGAGTCGGCGCTGCTGGCCTGCATGACCTATGTTGACCTCAATCCCATACGGGCAGGTATCGCGACCACACCGGAGGAGAGCGATTTCACCAGCATCCAGCAACGCATCGAGCAAACAGCTGATCTAGCCACACAGACCCCCTTGCTGCTGCCTTTTGCAAGAGAAGGAAAGCCTGAGACACTCCCCTGCAGTTTTGCTGATTACCTGGCACTGGTGGATTGGACAGGGCGAGCCATTCGTCTCGATAAGCATGGCCATATCCCGCATCATCTCGCACCTGTGCTCCAGCGCCTGGGCATAGAAGAGGGACAATGGTTGGGGCAAGTCACCCTGTTTCGGCGCCAGGGTATCCGGGCGATTGGCGACAAGGTTTGTTGCCAGCGCTACGCCGCCCACTGTGGCCAGACGCGATGTCACCAACCTCATCTTTAATACCTGTGGGTCTGCGCTAGCGTGCCACAGTCCTTTTTGATTAGAGGAACAGGCTCTTACGTGTCATAAATACTGACCGCTAGGTTGAAGCACCCTCATCTATAGCCACCTGACCCTCACCATGGCCCATGGCCCATGGCGGGATCCCACTATGCTGCTGCATGCGTTTCAGACCCTGAATACGCCAAAGTGTAAATGGTCCCTTCCGTATTATGTGCACTCCTCATGGGTGGGTGTCCTGATTAACTGCTGTTATGTGTACTCCTCAAAGGTGGGTGACCTGATTAAAACGCTGATTAAAACGCCAGACGATGGCACTTCAGCATAAAAAACGGCGCCCCAAGGCGCCGTTTTACTGCATCCAACCGATGACGTCGGAACTGATCGAGTCAGCCGGTATAGACCGGCAACAATCCCGCCATGTTGAGCAGGTGGAACAGCGCGGTCAATACCCCGAACAGGAAGACCCCCGCTATCACCGGCAAGCCACCCGGCACCCGGAAACCGTCGCTCTTGCCACTCTTGCGCACCTTCCAGGCCAGCAGCGCCGGAATGATGCAGGTCCAGAGGGTCGCCACGGCACCAGCGTAGCCGATGGCCATCAGGAAGCCGAACGGGAACAGCAGGGAGAGCAGCAGCGGCGGCAGGAAGGTGGCGGCCCAGGACTTGGCGCGGCCCTGGCGGCTGTTGTCGAACTTGAACAGATCCGCCAGATAGTCGAACACCCCCAGGCCCACTCCGATGAAGGAGGAGAGGATGGCGGCCATGGAGAAGAGGTTGAGGGCGTTGGCCACCGCCTCAGACTCGATGACCGAGGCCAACGCCTTGAGCAGCACATCGACGTTGCCCCCTTGTGCCACCACGGGGCCGAACTCGCTGCGCGGCAGGTTGCCGAACACGCTCACCAGCCAGACCAGGTAGAACAGCAGCGCGATGGCGGTGCCACCGAGGATGGCGTAACGGGCGCGGCGCTCCTCACCGTAGTAGGCGCGCATGGAGGAGACCGAATGGTGATAACCGAACGAGGTCAGTGCCACCGGCAGCATGGCCAGCGCATAGGGTGCATAGCTGGCGTGCTCGCTCAGGGTATCGAACAACAGGGTCGGCTTGATGTTGAGGGAGAGACCCGAGATGCCGAATACGAAGCTCAGCCCCATGGAGATGACCAGCACCACGGAGATGCGATCCACCGCCCGGGTCGAATGCCACACCAGCAGCGAGAAGCAGAGGGTGAACAGGATAGAGGCCCACTGGCTGCCGATGCCGGTCATGCCATCTATGATGAGCCCCGCCGAGGTGATGTAGGCGTAAAGCAGTATGCCGCCGACGAAGTAAACGGTGAGGTTGTTCAAGGCATTGACCTTGTCCCCCAGCAACTCCCGGGTCACGGTATCGAAGGAGACGCGCAGCGGATAGCCCTGATAGGATTCGAGCAGCAGCCAGCCGGAGATGGTCATCACCACCATGGTCAGGGCAATGGCCAGGATAGACCAGATGGTCCAGGCGCCCGCCCCGGCACTCGGCAGCCCCAGCATGCCAGCTCCCACACAGACGCCGGCAATGATACATGCCCCGCCCACCAAAGATGGTTTCTGTCCCATTTACTTCTCCAAAGACGATTGTTGATCTGATCGCGACCGCGGACCGTTGCATTTGCTACGCCGGTTGTCATGGTAGATCGCGCTCATCTATGCTGCCGGCGCCCGGCGCTTGCTGCTTCGAAAGCGAAGCAAGGCGCGACCAGGGCTAGCTACCGGCCCGACATGGCAGCAGGGCCATCATGTCGGGGAAGGGACTTTACCTTGCTACCCCTCAGGTATCAAATGCGGGTGCATCCTCCGGCAATCAGGCTCTCCGCACAGGGCGGTTAGCTGCGACTGGCCCATCGACGCTCAATGGACCAGTTGTGGCAGCATTTGCAGCAACTCGTAGCGGTCGGCGAGCGGCGTCTGGCTGACCCAGAACTCCAGCAGGCCGTAAGCGAGCAACGGCAGCACCAGCAGCAACAGGCAGAGCAGGCCCAGCAGCCACTGGGGCTCCAGCCTACGTGCCTTGCTGCCAAGGTGCAGCGCATCGGCGCTTTTGGGGCAGGCGGCCACGCAGCTCAGGCAGTTACTGCATTCGAGGCTCTGCACCGCGATCAGCTGGTGCACCTGGATGCGGGAGGGACAGGCCCGGCTGCACCTGTCGCAGTCATGGCCAGCACTTCGCAGGCAGCGGGCCGGATCCCTGCGAATGCGCAGAGGTGTCAGCAGGCCGAGTAAAGAGAGCCAGGCGCCGTAGGGGCAGAGGTAGCGGCAAAACCCCTGGCGGATGGTGGCGGTGAGCAGCAGCACCCAGCCGAGGCAGAGGCCGGAGATGAGGGTCAGGTTGAAGAAGAAGGCCCCCATCTTCATGTCCGCCGCCTGATGGTAGGGGCTGGCGAGGTAGCCGGGCAGGGCGGCGCCTGGCACCGCGATCAGCACGATAAACAGCAGGAAGCCGAGCACCAGGAATTTCTGGGAACACAGCACGGCATCGAGCCAGCGCGGCGGCGTCCATTCCCCCGGCCACAGCCGATGGCGCAGCCCGTGCAGCCACTCACCCACCAGCCCGAGGGGGCAGAACCAGGCGCAGAACGCCCGCCCCAGCAGCAGGGCCGACAGGCAGAGCACCAGCACAGTGATGGTGGCCGCCGGATGGTGCGGATCCACCAGCCCCTGTCCGAGCCAGGCCCGCAGCCCCAGCCCACCGGCGATGGGCAGGAAGCCGTCCACCACATCCGGACGCACCAGCCAGGGGGGTATCCCCTGCCCCAGCTGCCAGATATGGATGCCGTACTGCACTGTCACCAGCCCCCAGCAGAGCAGCAGCAGGTGGCGTGTGCGCGCCCGCAGCGACTGGCTGTTGATCCCGCCGAGTGTCGGCAGCGGCCGGTATCTGTGCCACAGGGCGAGAGGAACGACCACCAACCCCAGCGCGAACCAGAGCGGGCTGTCCGCCACCAGCAACCAGAGCATGAGCAGCAGGCCGAGGGCAAGATGCCATTGCCAACCGGTGCGCGCCTGCCACCCCAACAGGGCCAGATAGACCAGGCCAGCCACCATGGCTATCGCTTCAATCAGGCTCATGCATCTCCCTCATAGCACTCATTCGGATAAGGGGGCAAGATAACGAACATCTGAATTGATTATTTTGATCTGCATGGGCAGAGGGTGCCATTCACCCGGATTGGCCCCACCCATTCTCACCCTTTGCGGCTGTTGAACCTTATTATTTTCGGCTGTTGAACAGGGGCTGGTCCGACGAACCCTGCTCGGCCCAGAAGTGGATATTGAAGCGGGCATCTTCCGACAGCTCGACCCTGTGCCAGTACTGAGGTGGGCTGGTGGCGAACTGGCCAGCCCGGATCACCAGGCTGATCTCAGGCTGTTCGGCCCGCTCGTCGGCGAAGCCGTGGTAGGTGACTGTGCCCTCCATCACGCAGAGCTGGCCGAACACCCCGGCCGCGGTGTTGTGGTGGCTGAGCAGGGCCTGGGGCACGCTCTGGCGGGTGAAGAAGGGGGTGGAGCGACGCACCACCCAGTGAGACGGTATCAGTTGCATAGACATATCGGTTCTCCTCGAGTGGCCGGGTCAACCCGGCCTAGCGTTATCGATGAATCAACGGGGCAGCTGGCGCAGCAGCGGGAAGGCGGCGCTCATCTGATCACCCCCCACCACGAAGCCGCACAGCTCGCCAGCTTCGTCGCGCGCCTCGGCCACCATGCCGTGACTGTTCCAGCGGCACTGCCAGGCGAGATCCTCGCCCTGGGTGCGGCCGGCCAGCTGCAGCGGGTAGCGCGGCGTCTTCACCTTCACCAGCATGGGGGGCAGGATCAGCGGGGTCGGCGTGCCGAGCAGGGTGCGCGCCAGCGCATTGGCCCCCAGCACTATGGGTTGCAGGAAGGGGAGCAGCTGACCCCGCCACTGCAGGCAATCCCCCAGCGCGAAGATATGGGGATCGCTGGTCTGCAACATGTCGTCGACCAGGATGCCGCGTTCCACTTCCAGTCCGGCTGCTTGGACCAGGGCCATATTCGGCTTCAGGCCAATGGCGGCGATCACCAGATCCTGCTCGCAGGTGCGGCCATCGGTCAGGGTCACCCGCCAGCCATCGCCGGGCTGGGCGTCCACTCTGGCAATACCTGTCCCGAACTGCAGGCTGACTCCCTGACTGCGCAGCGCCTGTTGCAGCGGAGGGGTCAGGGCGGCGGGCAGCAGGCTGCCGAGGGGACTGCCCGCCAGATCCACCAGGGTCACCTCGCGGCCGTCGCTCGCCATGTCCATCGCCAGCTCGCAGCCAATCAGCCCGGCCCCCAATATCATGATGCGTCTGGCCTGCTGGATCAGCCCCTCGGCGGCGGCGTACTCCTGCTGGCTGTTGAGGGTCACCAGATGTTCGCTGCCCGGTATCTCGGGGCGCGCCGCGCTGGCGCCGGTGGCCAGCACCAGCTGGCCGTAGGGGAAGCTGCCCTGCGAGGTCAACAGGGTGCGCCGGGCGGGATCTATGCCGAGCACCGGGCAGTAGGGCAGCAGCGCGATGCGCTGCTGCTCGGCGAAGTCGCTGCCGCTCTGGCGGGTCATGGCGGCGGCGGCACAGCCCCGGCTCACCACGTGGCTGAGATCCGGCTTGTTGTACTCGTCGCCGCTGTCGGCGGTGATGAGACGGATGGGCTGCTCCCCATCCAGCTTGCGCAAACTCTTGACCAGCTGCTGGGCGGCAAAGCCGCTGCCGATCACCACTATCTCCCGGCTGGAGCCGGCCTCACTCAGGGTTACGGCATTCATACACAGGCCTCCAGCGCGCAGGGCTCGAAGACCTCCTTGCCGATGCCGCAGCCCGGGCAGAGGAAGCTGTCAGGCACCTGGGCCCAGGGAGTGCCCGGTGCCACCAGCTGATCCGGCTCCCCCTGGGCCGGGTCATAGACCCACTGGCAGACGGTGCAGAGCATGGGCTGGTCGTCGTCCAGTGTGCTGGCGGCCGGTGCGGCTTGCGGCGCCTTGGCTATCACGGGGGCAGGCGTCACCGCAGTCTGAGTTGTGGAAAAAACTGGGACACCCACCTCAACTCCTACCTCAACTACCGGAGCCGCTGCGGCGCCAGTTGTGATGATCGGGCGGGGCGCTTCCAGCGGATGCAGCGCCCACTGGCGGGCGAGTTGACGGCCGTGCTCGCGGCACAGGGCCAGCGCCGAGCCATCCGGCCGCCACTTGGCCTTGAGGGAGATGCTGATGTCGAAGCCCGCATCCATCAGCCGGGTCTGGATCCTGTCCACGGCACCGCCGGTCCAGCCGTAGCTGCCAAAAGCCGCGGCGCGCTTGTTTCTGAAGCGCAGGCCGGTGATCTCCTCCAGCATGCCCGCCACCTTGGGCATCATGACGTTGTTCATGGTGGAGGAGCCTACCAGTATCCCCTTGGAGCGGAACACCTGGGTCAGGATCTCGTTCTTGTCGTGGCGCGCCACGTTGTAGATCTTCACCGCCACGCCGGGGTCCACCTCGTGGATGCCCTGGGCGATGGCGTCGGCCATCATGCGGGTGTTGTTGGACATCGAGTCATAAAAGAGGGTGATGCGATCCTCCTGATAGTGATCCGCCCACTCCAGGTATTTCAGGATGATCTGGGTGGGATCCTCGCGCCAGACGATGCCGTGGGAGGTGGCCACCATGCTCACCGGCAGGTTGAAGCCCAGCACCTCCTTGATCTTGGCGGTCACCAGCGGGCTGAAGGGGGTGAGGATGTTGGCGTAGTAGCGCTGGCACTGCTCCATCAGCTCGGTCTGATCCACCTCGTCGTTGAACAGGTGCTCGTCGCAATAGTGCTGGCCGAAGGCGTCGTTGGAGAAGAGCACGGCGTCCTCCGTCATATAGGTCATCATGCTGTCGGGCCAGTGCAGCATGGGGGTCTCGATAAACACCAGCTGCTTGCCGTTGCCTATGTCCAGGCTGTCGCCAGTTTTGACCGGCTGGAAGTTCCACTCCGGATGGTGATGATGGCCTGTGATCGAGTCGATGGCGTTGTGGGTGCAGTAGATGGGGGTACCCGGGATGCGGGCCATCAGCTCAGTCAGGGCGCCGGCGTGATCCTCCTCGGCGTGGTTGATCACCACATAGTCGATGGAGGCGAGATCGATCTCCGTCGCCAGGTTCTGCACGAACTCGCGGCTGAACTTGTGATCGACGGTGTCGATCAGCACGTTCTTCCCTTCGCGGATGAGGTAGCTGTTGTAGCTGGTGCCCTTGTGGGTCTTGTACTCGGTGCCGTGAAAGTCGCGCACCTCCCAGTCCCGTTGGCCGACCCAGTGGATGTTGTTTTTGACGTGAATGCTCATGCGGTGGTTCCTCAGAATGCCATAGCGAATGTTCGACTGAACTCGCTATTGCAGTTGACGTGCCAACTCATAACTCATTGTTTTAAATGCACCTGCATAACAGTCATTGTCATTAAGACAGTCACCAAATATAGTCATAATCACAACACCACTGTCATTTGGACAATATCTCGTGATCTCGACCGACAGCCTGGCGCGCATTGCCCTCGATCTGCAACTCGGCATCTCCCATCAGGACCGCTTTCACCGCCTGATCCAGAGCGTGCGCAGCCTGCTGCACTCCGATGCCTCGGCCCTGCTGCGCTACGAGGGGGGCCAGTTCATCCCGCTGGCCATCGATGGCCTGATGCAGGACGTGCTGGGCCGCCGCTTCGCGCTCAAGGATCACCCGCGCATGGAGGCCATAGCCCGCGCCGGCGACGTGGTGCGCTTCCCCGCCGACAGCCAGCTGCCCGACCCCTATGACGGTCTGATCCCGGATCACGACGACTTCAGGGTGCACGCCTGCGTCGGCCTGCCGCTCTTCTCCGATCAGACCCTCATCGGCGCCCTGACCATAGACGGCATGAACCCGGCCCAGTTCGACGGCATCAGCGACGAGGAGCTGCGGCTGGTGGGGGCTCTGGCCGCCGCCGCCCTCAGCAATGCCCTGCTGCTGGAGCGGCTCGCCCGCCAGAGCAGCGAGCCGCTCAGCCCCTCCCCCCATACCAGCCAGGGGCAGCCGGAGATGATAGGTCACTCCCCCGCCATGGCCCGGCTGCGCCACGAGATCGATGTGGTGGCGAACTCGGAGCTGAACGTGTTGATCCTGGGGGAGACGGGGGTCGGCAAGGAGCTGATCGCCAAGGCGGTGCATCAGGGCTCCCTGCGCGCCAAGGCGCCGCTGGTCTACCTCAACTGCGCCGCCCTGCCAGAATCGGTGGCGGAGAGCGAGCTGTTCGGCCACGTGAAGGGGGCCTTCACCGGCGCCATCCACCACAGGGCGGGCAAGTTCGAGCTAGCCGATCGGGGCACCCTGTTTCTCGACGAGATCGGCGAGCTGTCGCTGGCGCTGCAGGCCAAGTTGCTGCGGGTGCTGCAATACGGCGATCTGCAGCGGATCGGTGACGACACCCCGCTCAAGGTCAATGTGCGCATCCTGGCCGCCACCAATAGGGATCTGAAGCAGGCGGTGGTCGAGGGACAGTTCCGGGCCGATCTCTATCACCGCCTGAGCGTCTTCCCGATCCACGCCCCGGCACTACGGGAGCGTCCCGGCGACATTCCCCTGCTGGCCGGTTATTTTTGCGAACGCTGCCGGGTCAGCCTGGGGCTGGAGCGGCTGCGCATCCTGCCCGGAGCGCTGGCACTGCTCGAGGGTCACGACTGGCCGGGCAACGTGCGCGAACTCGAGCACGCCATCCACCGGGCGGCCGTGCTGGCGCGGGCCGAGCAGGGCAGTCAGGCCCCGGCCCTGGATGCCCACCACTTCAATCTGGGGGCGGCGGTCTCGCCGCCGCCTGCCGCCAGCACGGCCACCCCAGCCCCGTCCGTCGCCACCGGCCTCGGCCTGCGCGTCGCCACCGACGCCTTCCAGCTTCGGCTGATAGAGCAGACCCTGGCGGCCCAGGATGGCAACTGGGCCGCCACCGCCCGAGCGCTGGAGCTGGACGGCGGCAACCTGCACCGGCTCGCCAGACGGCTCGGCCTCAAGCCCTGAGAGTTGCCCATAACCCCCCTCGCCGCCGGGGAAGTGTGGGATAAGGACATGCTCGCAGGCCAACCCGGCGCAGCGAGTCGCAAGATGCAGATATAACAACGGCTCCCGAGGGAGCCGTTGTTGCAAGCCGCAAGCCGCCATCAGCGCCGGGCATCTTCCTTCAGCCATTGGGCAACCCGCTTGGCGAAGTAGGTGAGAATGCCATCAGCACCGGCCCGCTTGAAGCAGAGCAGGGACTCCATGACGGTCTCCCGCTCCTTGAGCCAGCCATTCTGGATGGCGGCCATGTGCATGGCGTACTCGCCACTCACCTGATAGGCGTAGGTAGGCACACCGAACTGATCCTTGACCCGGCGGATCACGTCCAGATAGGGCATGCCGGGCTTGACCATGACGCTGTCTGCCCCCTCCTGGATGTCCAGGGCCACCTCGTGGAGGGCCTCGTCACCGTTGGCCGGATCCATCTGATAGCTGGCCTTGTTGCTCTTGCCCAGATTGCTGGCCGAGCCGACCGCATCCCGGAAAGGGCCATAGTAGCTGGAGGCGTACTTGGCGGAGTACGCCATGATCTGGGTGTGCACGAAGCCGTGCTCCTCCAGTGCCGCACGAATGGCGCCGATGCGGCCATCCATCATGTCGGACGGCGCCACCATGTCGGCCCCCGCCTGCGCATGGGAGAGCGCCTGCTTGACCAGGATCTCGGTGGTGATGTCGTTCATCACATAGCCGTCGCCATCTATGATGCCGTCCTGACCATGGGTGGTGAAGGGATCCAGCGCCACATCCGTGATGACCCCAAGCTCGGGGAAAGCCGCCTTGAGGGCGCGAGTAGCGCGCTGGGCCAGGGCATCCGGGTTGTACGCTTCCTCGGCCAGCAGGCTCTTCTTGCCAAGCGGCGTCACCGGGAACAGGGCGATGGCGGGCACCCCCAGGGCAACCAGCTCGGCGGCCTCAATCAGCAGCAGATCGATGGAGAGGCGATCCACCCCCGGCATGGAAACCACGGCTTCACGTTGGCCCTCACCTTCCAGCACGAACACCGGATAGATGAGATCATCGACCGTGAGGTGATTCTCACGCATCAGACGGCGGCTGAAATCCTGCTTGCGCGCCCGGCGCAGGCGGCGGCCCGGGAAGGCACCTGGAAGAGTTGTGGCCATGAGTCACTCCTGGATTGGCAGTTGGAAAAACGCGGCGGAAGTGGCCCGGGTATGGGCCAGCAAGGCCTCGGGCGCTTCCGCGCGGCAAGCCGCCACCACCTTGGCGATGTGCGGCAAAAAAGCGGGTTCGTTGCGTTTGGGACGCGGCTTGAGATCCCGGGGCACCAGATAGGGGGCATCCGTCTCTATCATCAGCCGGCCCGCCGGAATGCGAGCCACCTGCTCGCGCAGCAAGAGACCCCGTCGCTCGTCGCAGATCCAGCCGGTGACGCCGATGTGCAGCCCCAGGGCCAGGCACTCATCGAGCTCCGCATCGGAGCCGGTGAAACAGTGCAGCACGGCCCCCGGCAGCTTGGGGAGCCAGGGACTCAAGATCTCGATGAAACGGGCGTGGGCATCGCGGCAGTGCAGGAACACCGGCATGTGCAGCTCGGCGGCCAGGGCAAGCTGGGCCTCGAACACGGCATCTTGCACGGGGCGCGGCGAGAAGTCGCGATTGTAGTCCAGGCCGCACTCACCGATGGCAACCACCTGAGGCAGGGCCGCCAGCTCACGCAAGGCGGCCAGGGTCTGCTCGTCCACCGACTTGGCATCATGGGGATGCACCCCCGCGGTCGAGAAACAGTAGCCGGGCCAGCGGCTGGCCAAGGTGGCGCTCTCCTGGCTGCCCGCCAGGTCGGTACCGGTCAGGATCAGTGCGCTGAGTCCGGCGGCGCGGGCGCGCTCGACCAGCTCGTCCTGCTCCCCCGCAAACTGGGGGCTGGTGAGGTTAATGCCTATGTCTATCATGGAGTCTTCAAAAATGCAGATGAAAGCCATCAAGGGCCACTACCATACTCCCCGCGACCGACCATGAAAAGGGCCGATGCCCCAACGGGCATTCAGCTTGTGCCCTCCCTTCTGGCAAGCCACCGCCCCGGCTTGCGCTGGCAAGGCGCAAAAAGAGAGGGGGGCTCAGCCCCCCTCTTCGGTCTCCTCGTCGGCCAGTGGCTCCTTGCGGGTATAGAAACGCGCGAAGAAGACCCCGACCTCGAACAGCATCCACATGGGAATGGCGAGCAGTGTCTGGGAGAAGACATCCGGCGGCGTCAGCAACATGCCGATGACGAACACTGTCACCACCACATAGGGACGCTTGGCCTTGAGGCTCTCCGGGGTGGTGACCCCGGTCCAGCACAGCAATATGGTCGCAACCGGGATCTCGAACGCCACCCCGAACGCGAAGAACAGCGTCAGCACGAAATCCAGGTAGTTGGCGATGTCGGTGGCAATGGTCACCCCGGCCGGCGCCGTGCTGGTGAAAAAGCCAAACACCAGCGGGAACACCACGTAGTAGGCGAACGCCATGCCCGAGTAGAACAGCAGGGCGCTGGAGCAGACCAGTGGCATGATGAGCCGCCGCTCATGCTTGTACAGGCCCGGGGCGATGAAGGCCCAGGCCTGGTAGAGCAGATAGGGGATGGTGATGAAGAAGGCGACCACTATGGTCAGCTTGATGGGCGTCAGGAAGGGGGTCGCCACATCGGTCGCTATCATGCTGGTGCCCGCAGGCAGCTGGCTTATCAGTGGCTCAGAGACGAACTTGTAGATATCGTTCGAAAAATAGACCAGGCAGACAAACACCAGCAGTATGGCGCCAAGGGCATGGAGCAAGCGGGTCCTCAGCTCCACCAGGTGGGCGATCAACGGCTGTTCGGTCTGGCTCATGGCTTGGCCTCCCCATTGAGATCCGGCGATGCAGCCTTGGCCGGTGCGGCCACAGGTTGCTGCGGCTCGGCAGCCTGTGCGTTGACGGGCTGCGCTCTGGCGGCGCCATCGGGCAAGATGCGGTTTTCCGGCTCGGGCTGCGCCTCAGGCTCATCGATAGCTGCCTCCGAAGGCGCCGCCTTGGCGTAGGGATGAGTGACCGACTCGGCCGCCTCCTTCAGCTTGTCGATGGACTCTTGCAGTTCCGGGCTCAGATTGCGCATCTGCAGTTGCTCGGCCTTCTTGAGATCGTTATGCAGCTCTTGCAGCTTGAGCTCTTGCGCCAACTCGGACTTGACCGCATTGGCCGTGCTGCGCACCGCCCGGATCCAGCCGCTGACGGTACGGATGGCCACCGGTAGCCGCTCAGGGCCCAGCACCAGCAGGCCGACGATGCCGACCACGACCAGTTCCCAAAAACCGATATCGAACATGGCTTAGGCCTGATCTTTGTCTTTCTGCTTCGCGCTCTCATCCTGCTTGGCCGATTCATTCAGCTGCTTGGGATCGAAGTCCGCATCTTTTTGCACCGGTTTGGCATCGGGTTCGTCAGAGATGGCTTTCTTGAAGCCCTTGACCGCAGCGCCCAGATCGCCGCCAATGCCGCGCAACTTCTTGGTACCAAACAACAACACCACGATGGCCGCGATGATCAACAACTGCCAAATACTGATTCCACCCATGATTTTCTCTCCGAAATTGGCGCCGTCAGGCGCGCATTGTGATTAGTGTGAGCGGGCCTTGAGCCAACCGAGCAGCCAGCATACGCCACTGGCACCCAAAGAGACTTGACCCCATTCAATATGTTGTTCGGTAATCAGGAATACACCGGCCAACAGCAGCGCCGCGCCGGTACCAAGCAGATAGCGAGCCTGACCCTGACGACGACTATGACTGCGAAATTCGACAAACAGATGATCAAACTGACGTTGTTGGCTGCGGGCCTGACGCAGGGTCTCGTAAACCAACTCGGGCAGCTCGGGCAACTTCTCGGCCCAGAAGGGTGCCTTGTCGCGGATCGCGTTCCAGACCGCCTTGGGGCCGACCTGTTCGCGCATCCAGTTTTCCAGGAAAGGCTTAGCGGTCTGCCACAAGTCGAGCTGGGGATAGAGCTGGCGCCCCAAGCCCTCGATATAGAGCAGGGTTTTCTGCAGCAACACCAGCTGGGGCTGCACCTGCATGTTGAAACGCCGGGCGGTGTTGAACAGATTGAGCAGCACATGGCCGAACGAGATCTCGGACAGGGGCTTCTCGAAGATGGGTTCCAGCACGGTGCGGATGGCAAACTCGAACTCGTCGACCTTGGTGTCGGCAGGCACCCAGCCTGACTCCACGTGCAACTCGGCCACCTTGCGGTAATCCCGGTTGAAGAAGGCGAGGAAGTTCTCGGCCAGATAGCGTTTGTCCTCCTTGTTCAGGGTGCCGACTATGCCGCAATCTATGCCGATCCAGAGCGGGTTTTCAGGGTGCTCGCGAGCCACGAAGATGTTGCCGGGGTGCATGTCCGCGTGGAAGAAGCTGTCCCGAAACACCTGGGTGAAGAAGACCTCGACACCGCGCTCGGCCAGCAGCTTCATGTTGGTGCCGTTCGCTTCCAGGGCGGCAATGTCGGAAACCGGTATGCCGTAGATGCGCTCCATTACCAACACCTGCTCACGGCAGTGCTCGGAGTAAACCTCGGGCACATAGAGGGCGTCCGAGCCGAGGAAGTTGCGGCGCAGCTGGATGGCGTTGGCGGCCTCGCGCATCAGATTGAGCTCGTCGAGTATGGTCTTGCGATACTCGGCAACCACCTCGACCGGCCGCAACCGGGCGCTGGAGGGGGCAAAGCGGGACACCAGCCGGGCCAGGGCAGTCATCAGCCGCAGATCGGCCTCGATGGTCTGCTCTATGTCGGGGCGGATCACCTTGATGACGATCTCGCGGCCATTCTCCTTGAGACGGGCCGTGTGCACCTGGGCGATGGAGGCGGAGGCCAGTGGCGTCTCGTCGAAATCATCGAACAGCGCCTCGATGGGCACTCCCAGACTCTGCTCTATCTGGCTACGGGCCAGCTGGCCGCAGAAGGGGGGCACCCTGTCTTGCAGCAGCGCCAGCTCCTCGGCGATGTCGGGGGGCAGCAGATCGCGCCGGGTCGACAACATCTGGCCAAACTTGATGAAGATGGGACCGAGCGCCTCGAAGGCGAGGCGGATGCGCATGCCGCGACTCTCGCCCTGCTGCCGATTCTTGAGCCAGAACAGGCTGCGACGGGCCAGGCGGCCAGGCCAGGGTTGATACTTGGCCGGCACCAGCTCGTCTATTCCCTGCTCAAGCAGGATGGCGACGATGCGATAGAGACGTTTGAACTCCTTGGGGGTCATCAGGGGATCCGTTGCTCGAGGCGGGCGAGACGCAGTTCGGTGGCCTTGAGGCGCTGGGCCAGGGCATCGACGTCATCGGAGAAACTGGCCACTTCCAGCGGGCCCGGGGCGAGGCGAACCTCTTCGGTGAGATATTCTGCCAGCTGGCGTTGAGTGCGGCACAGCTCGGTCCCTATCGCCTTGCGCGCCTTATGGGCACCGCGAAACAGACTGTGCGCCAGCACGTCCCCGGTGTGGCGAGAGAGCTGTTCTTCCCAATCGATATCGAGTTCGCCAAGCAGAGTACTGAAGGCCTGCACCAGCTGGGGATCCCCATGCAAGTCCAGCTTCTCCTCGCGGATATAGCGGGTCAGGGCGGAGGGGTCTTTGAGCAGACCCAGGGCGCTCAGGGAGAGGCTCAGCACGGCATCCGCCTCCCCTTCATGCTGAGCCAGCACATCGAGACGGCGCTCCGAGAAGATAAACCAGAGCGGCTTGAGCTCGCGCAGATCCAGCTTGAGCACTTTGCCATTCAGTTTGCGCAACCGCTCCGGGCTCTGATCATCGAGGCGCAGCAGCTGGTTGAGGCTGGTTTCGATCACGGCCGTGACCATGGCATCCATTGGCATACTCGGCCCTTAGAACTTGTAACCACGGTGCAGGGCGACGACGCCCTGGGTGAGGTTGTAGTAATCCACCTGATCGAAGCCCGCCTCCAGCATCATTGCCTTGAGGGTCTCCTGATCCGGGTGCATGCGGATGGATTCCGCCAGGTATTTGTAGCTTTCGCCGTCGTTCGCAACCAACTCGCCCATTTTCGGCAGCAGTTTGAAGGAGTAGAGATCATAGAGCTTGGCGATCACTTCACTCTCCGGTTTGGAGAACTCCAGTACCAGCAGGCGACCGCCCGGCTTGAGCACCCGGAACATGGAGGCCAGCGCCTTCTGCTTGTCGGTGACATTACGCAGGCCGAAGCCGATGGTGATGACATCGAAATGGTTGTCCGGGAAGGGCAGGGCCTCGGCATTGGCTTGCACGAAGGAGACATTGTTGGCGACCCCCAGATTGCGCAGCTTGTCGCGACCGACTTTCAGCATGGAATCGTTGATATCCGCCAACACCACCTGCCCGGTCTCACCGACGATGCGGGAGAACTTGGCAGTGAGATCGCCGGTGCCACCGGCCAGATCCAGCACCTTCTGGCCACGGCGCACGCCGGAGCAATCAATGGTGAAGCGCTTCCACAGGCGGTGAATGCCGAACGACATCAGATCGTTCATCACATCGTACTTGGCTGCCACCGAATGGAAGACCCCGGCCACGAGTGTCTCTTTCTCGTTGGCCTCGACGGTTTTAAAGCCAAAATGCGTAGTTGTAGTCGGTTCCGACATCCCTCAAACACCCATAGAACAAACAATGGCCGCCAGTTTACCAGAGCCGCCAGCGTCCGGACACCTTAAACCCGGCTCCCGACCAACTGCATGCCCAGCACCACCATGGCCAGACAGAGGAAGAGGTTGAGCCCCATGTTGAGCACCGCCTTGAGCCAGGCACCTTGCTGGGCCAGCAGCACAGTGTCCAGCGCAAAGGAGGAGAAGGTGGTCAGGGCGCCCAGTATGCCAACCATCAGCAACGGCTTCATAGGGTGTTCCAGCACGTGACCATTGCTGATGAGGGCAAAGGCAATGCCCATGATGAAGGAGCCGAGCACATTGACGGTCAGGGTGCCGTAGGGAAAGTGACGGCCCAGTAGCAGGGCCATCAACTCCGTCATACCAAAACGCAGACAGGCGCCGATGGCGCCACCACAGGCCACAAATAACCAGGTTTGCATGGTAAATCTCCAAGGGTTTCAGCCGACATTATGCAAAATATCCCCTGTGGTTGACAGGGTCATGGTCGGCCTAATGTTCCCTCAACTCAGCGGCGAAAATCGATGAATTCGCGTTGCGTCAGATGAATGTGAGTCCTGGCAGGCGTCGTTTCGGCAATCAGCTTGCCATGACGAATGGAGTAGCGTACCGGCACCTGACGGCGCACCGCATCGAAGCCGTTCTCGGCGGGCAGGATCAGCAGGTTGGCCGGCTTACCGACCTCGATACCGTAGCGATCCTCTACCTGCAGGGTACGGGCGCTATGGTTGCTGATCAACTTCAAGCCATCGTTGATCTGCTCATACCCCATCAATTGGCAGACATGCAGCCCCATGTGCAGCACCTGCAGCATGTTGGCCGTGCCCATGGGGTACCAGGGATCGAATACATCGTCGTGGCCGAAGCAGACATTGATATTTGCCTCCAGCATCTCCTTGACCCGAGTGATACCACGCCGCTTGGGGTAGGTATCGAAACGCCCTTGCAGGTGGATATTGACCAGGGGATTGGCGACGAAGTTGATATCTGCCATGCGTAGCAGGCGGAACAGCCGGGAGGCATAAGCACCGTTATAAGAGTGCATGGCGGTGGTATGACTGGCGGTGACGCGCGCGCCCCAACCGCGTTCCAGCGCCAGGGTCGCCAGGGTTTCGATGAAACGTGACTGTTCATCGTCGATCTCGTCGCAATGTACATCGATCAGGGCGTTATATCGCTCCGCCAGCTCGAATGCATAATGCAGACTCTCGATACCGTACTCCCGGGTAAATTCGAAATGGGGAATGGCGCCCACCACATCGGCACCGAGGGCCATCGCCTCTTCCATCAGCCCCTTGCCGTTGGGATAGGAGAGGATCCCCTCCTGGGGAAAGGCCACAAGCTGCAACTCGACCCAGGGTTTCATCTCTTCACGCAGCTCCAGCATGGCCTTGAGGGCGATCAGCTCAGGATCCGACACGTCCACATGGCTGCGCACGAACTGTATCCCATTCGCTATCTGCCATTTGAGCGTCTGCCTGGCCCGGGTTTTGACATCCTCATGGGTGAGCAGGGCCTTGCGCTCAGCCCAGCGCTCTATGCCCTCGAACAGGGTACCGGACTGGTTCCAGCTCGGCTCACCCGCAGTCTGGGTAGTATCTAGATGGATGTGTGGCTCGATAAAGGGGGCCATGGCCACCCCCCCCTCGCCATCCAGACAGTCATCATCCGCCCTGGTCCCATTCATGGGGGTCACACTTTCGATTAACCCATTCTGGCAGTGGATCTGCCACAGCCCCTGCTGCCCCGCCAGCCTCACATTGGTGATCAACATCCTGCCTCTCCCTATTCTCTGAATGCCATCGGCTTTATTTCACAACAAGTTAACTTGGATCAACGAATGAGAGAAGTCATTAGGTGTGGCTCATACGAGAACTGTTAACATGACTGAGATAGGGATCACCAGAAGCCGGACGGAACAAAATGAAAGAGAAAATGATAGAGATAGGCAGCATTGGCCTGTTTAACGAATATTTGCAGGGTCTGGGGATCCGCAAGCCGCCACTCGATGCCATAGAGAGCCACTGGGAATACCGGCGGGAAGACAAGTTGACTGCCATGGTCACCAAAACACCTTCTGGCGAGGTCAGGTGCTACCTGGATGCCAGGGCGATCTCGTTGAATTGATGGTCCGGTCATCAAAATCGTCAATGCAAAAAGGCCTTCCCGATTGGGAAGGCCTTTCAATTTACTGGTGCTGATACCCAGAGTCGAACTGGGGACCTCATCCTTACCAAGGATGCGCTCTACCAACTGAGCCATATCAGCACACTAACCGGTAAAGA
>NZ_JANUES010000019.1:0-52130 GCF_024809075.1 Aeromonas sp. BIGb0445 | reverse complement strand
AGAGAGGGTGCGCTTCTCGTCATCGGGATTCATGTCAGTCCAGACGACGGAAGGCCTGGTTGTCGACGCTGCTGCTGGTTTCCTGATTGAGCAGGCTGACCAGCAGAGAGGGTGCGCTTCTCACCATCGGGATTTATGTCAGTCCAGACGGCGAAAGGCCTGGTTGTCGAAGCTGCTGCTGGTTTCCTGGTTGAGCAGGCTGACCAGCAGAGAGGGTGCGCTTCTCGTCATCGGGATTCATGTCAGTCCAGACGACGGAAGGCCTGGTTGTCGACGCTGCTGCTGGTTTCCTGATTGAGCAGGATGACCAGCAGAGAGGGTGCGCTTCTCATCATCGGGAGCCAGCTCAGTTCAGGCGACGGAAGGTCTGGTTGTCGAAGCTGCTGCTGGTTTCCTGATTGAGCAGGCTGACCAACAAGATAGCCCGCTTCTCGCCGTCCGGCTCCAGATAGATGGCCTCGAATCCTGCCAGGGGACCCGATTCGATGAGCACCTTGTCGCCCTGATTCGGCAGGCAGGCATAGCTGGCCCTCGCCTCATCGCTGTCGTCCTTGCTCATCAGCTGGTAGACCAATTGGCTGGAGATGGGGGTCCACTCCCGACCGAAGTGGATGATGCGGCTGATGCCCCGGGTCGATTTGAGGGTCACAGGAGTGACCTCCTCGAGGTCCACATAGATGAACAGGTAGTTCGGGAACATGGGCTCGCGCACCGGCACGCGTTTGCCACGGCGCAGCTTTTCGACTTCCACCATGGGGTAATAGGATTCAATGCCCTGAGCTGCCAAATGGACTCGTGCGCGCGCCTCTTCCTTGGGCTTGCAGTAGGCCAGATACCATAGTTTCATGCTTGTTATTTCTTATCGTGATCGTGCCCGAGGCTATGATAGCGGCAGCGATAAAAAAGGCCACGTTGACGTGGCCTTTTTTGCTGGTGTGGCGGGTGGCTTACCAGCCCTTGACCAGTCCGCCGTTGAACAGCGCCATGCCTTTCTGGTAAACCTCATCGGTCTGGAACGCTTGCACGAACTGTTTGACCTTCTCGTCATCCTTGTTGTCTTCACGGGCGACGATCAGGTTGACGTAGGGGGACTCTTTATCTTCAACAAAGAGACCATTCTGGGTCGGGGTCAGCCCAATCTGACCGGCGAAGGTGTTGTTGATGATGGAGAGAGAGACATCTTCCAGGGAGCGCGGCAGCTGGGCGGCTTCCAGTTCGACAATCTTGAAGTTGCGTGGATTGGCCGTGATGTCCAGCACAGTCGCTTCCAGACCGGCGCCCTCTTTCAGAGTCAGCAGACCCTGTTTCTCCAGCAGGATCAGGGAGCGGCCCAGGTTGGTCGGATCGTTCGGGACGGCAATCTGGTCGCCATCTTTCAGTTCGCTCAGGGCTTTGATCTTCTTGGAGTAACCGGCAATCGGGTAGACGAAGGTGTTGCCGACCGGCACCAGCTTGAAGCCGCGATCACGGATCTGGGCATCCAGGTAAGGCTTGTGCTGGAAGGCGTTGATGTCGATGCTGCCATCGTTCAGGGCCACGTTGGGGGTGACATAGTCGGAGAAGGTCACCACTTCGACGTTCAGACCATATTTTTCCTTGGCAATCTTGGCGGCAGTCTCGATAAGTTCGGTCTCGGGACCGGCGATGGCGCCCACTTTCAGGGTCTGGCTCTCTTCTTTCTGGCCGCAAGCGGTCAGTACCAGGCCAGCCAGCAGGGCCGCCGCGATGGATTTAATGCCTAATTTCATAAAAACCTCCTGTTTAGAAATCGATGCTCAGCGATGATCGCATTGCTTGACCAGACGCTCACCTGCGCTCTGGATGAGTTGAACCAGTACCACCAGAATGGCCACGGTGACCAGCATGACGGTTGGGTCGAAGCGCTGATAGCCGTAACGGATCCCCACATCACCCAGACCGCCCCCCCCGATGGCACCGGCCATGGCGGAGTAGTTCACGAGTGTGACGAGGGTGATGATGACGCTGTTGAGGATGCCGGGCAGGGCCTCGGGCAGCAACACCTTGGTGATGATTTGCAGCGGCTTGGCGCCCATGGCCTTGGCGGCCTCGAGCAGGCCATCCGGCACTTCCATCAGGGCCCCTTCCACCAGGCGGGCGATGAAGGGCACGGCGCCTATGGTCAGCGGTACTATGGCCGCTATGGTGCCGATACTGGTGCCGACGATGAGTCGGGTCAGCGGTATGATGGCGACCAGCAGTATGATGAAGGGCACGGAGCGACCTATGTTGACCACGATGCCAAGCAGGCGGTTCAACAGCGGGTTGGCCAGGATCTGACCCGGCTTGGTCACATAGAGAGCGACGCCCAGGGGCAGGCCGAGCAGGCAACCGAACAGGGCCGAGGCTGACACCATGACAAGGGTGTCGCCCAGCGCCGTGATGAGCAGATTAATCATGGCGTCGGACATAACCCATTACCTCCAGCTGTATATGGTTGTCGATGAAAAACTGTTGGGTGGCCGCGCACTGGGCCTCGTCCCCAAATACCTCGGCCAGCAGGAAGCCGAACTTGACGCCCCCCGCGTATTCGATGTCCGCCGCCAGGATGCTGATGTCGACATTGAAACGGCGACTCACCTCGGAGATGAGCGGGCTGTCGACGCTGGCACCGGTGAAACCGAGCTTGAACAGCGGATAGCTGTTGGCAACCCGGGTCGGGGTCATGCGGTCCTGGTACTCCTGGGGCACATCCAGGTGGATGGTGGAGTGGATAAAATCGCGGGCCAGCTGGGTCTTGGCATTGCTGAAGAACCAGGCCACCTCGCCCTGCTCGATCAGGCTGCCGTCGCTGATGATGGCCACCTCGTCGCAGATCCCCTTCACCACGTCCATCTCGTGGGTGATGAGCAAGATGGTGAGCCCCAGCTTGAGGTTGATCTCCTTGAGCAGGCTCAGGATGGAGCGGGTGGTCTGGGGATCCAGGGCCGAGGTGGCCTCGTCACAGAGCAGCACCTTGGGGGCCGGCGCCAGGGCGCGGGCGATGGCGACGCGCTGTTTCTGACCGCCGGAGAGCTCGGACGGATAGGCATGGGCGCGCGCCTCCAGGCCAACCAGGGCCAGCAGCTCATCGACCCGGCCCTTGATGCGGGCCTTGTCCCAACCGGCCAGTTCCAGGGGGAAGGAGACATTGGCAAAGACGGTGCGCGAAGAGAGCAGGTTGAAGTGCTGGAAAATCATGCCGATCTGACGGCGTGCCAGGGTCAGCTCGGCTTCGCCGAGGGCGGTCAAGTCCTGGTCATCGACCACGACCTGGCCACTGGTGGGGCGCTCGAGCAGGTTGACGCAGCGAATGAGGGTGCTCTTGCCGGCGCCGGAGGCACCTATCACACCGAAAATCTTGCCCTGGGGTACATGCAGGCTCACGTCACGCAGGGCGTGTACGGCATCACTGCCTTTCCCGTAGACTTTGTTGAGGGCATTCAACTTGATCATGGATTCTTCCGTGCCAAAGCCTTAAAGCACAGGGCGCTACAGGCGGGTAAATTGGGCAGAGGTTACACTGGGTTTGCTCTGTCATCATGGTGGATGATGCTAAGATGTCTGGATGGCTATGTCAATGCATGTTTCTACGTCTAGACGTCTAAAATATGGATATCCATAGTCGGATATTCCCTATAGAAAAAACCGCTCCGAAGAGCGGTTCAGGTCACCTGGAACAGGTGAGAGAGGCAATTCCCTCGGGGGTTATTGGGTCTGGCTGCTGTTTGCCTCCTGGCTCTGCTCCTTGAGGAAGCTTATCCAGGGGGTGGCACGGCCGCTGACCTGGCCATTCTGGGCGGCCTGGGTAAAGGCGGTAAGCGCCTGCTGGGGTTTGTCCTGTTCGAAGTAGGCGACCCCGGTCAGGAACTTGAGGTCGGCCCGCTGCTCACCGCTGGCATTGCCCGCCGGCTTGCCCGCCAGGGCGACCAGATCCTGATAGCGCTTGCTCTGGATCATCATGCGCGCCATCTTGAGCTGCAGCTCGGCGTTGGGCGCCTGGCGGTAGGCCGTCATCATGGTATCGATGGCCGGGTTGAGCTCCTTGGCCTGATGCCAGTAGTTGGCCAGGGTCTTGAGGTTCGCCACGCTGCGCTCGACCTGACCCGCCTTCATGGCCTGCTCCAGTACGCGGGCGCCGCGATGGGGAATGCCGGCGAAGGCGAGGTAGTTGGCCAGGCGCAGCAACTCGGCCTGCTCGGTCAACATGCCAAGCCGATAGGCGCTCTCCAGGGCGGACAGCGCCTTGGCATCATTACCCGCCTGCATATACATGGCCGAGAGCTGGGTCCAGTACTTCTTCTTCTCCGGGAACATGCCGACCAGGGTAGTCAATACCTCGGTGGCTGGCTTGTACTGTTTCAGCTCGTAGTGGGCCCCCATCTTGAGCAGATACCAGGATTCCGGCGCCTTGCCCGCCGACAGCTTGATGGCACTGTCCACTGCCGGAATGGCTTCCCTATACTGCTTGAGCTGGACATGGGCATTGGCCAGGGTGATGTAGGCATGGGGGGTTGGCTTGTCATCCTTGCCAAGGTTGGCAAACCACTCCTTCATGGTCGTCACGGACCCCTTGAAATTGCCATCGGCCATATAAAGCTGGGCCAGGTTGTAACGCACCTGCTGGGCCACGGGTTGGGGGAGACCGCCGGTCGCAATGGCATCGGCGAAGTATTTGGTCGCCTTGCTGTATTGATCCTGCTGGGCCGCCACGAAGCCCAGGGTTTGCAGTATCACCCCCTTGTCATAGACCTTCTCGCCAGCCCCCGACAGGGCTTCTTGCAGCTTGGCATTGGCCTCGCCATATTTCTTGGCGGCAATCAGCTCCTGAGCCTTGTTGACCGCGCGGTAGGCGCGGTCAGAGAGGGAGGGTTGTTCGGCGGCCCAGCTGGCTGTGCTCATCAACACGGCCAGGGCGACCGGGGCCAATATCCCCTTGTGTAATTTGTTCATCGCCACCTTCCTTAGTTGACCGCGAATTCGATCTCTTGCTGCATGCGACTCGCCTGCGGCTTGCCATCGACCATGGCCGGTTTGAATGTCCACTTGGCCACGGTTTTACGCGCCTCTTTGCCGAGGTCGTAGCTGCGGGGCTGTTCCTTGACGACCCGGACATTGCTGACGGTGCCCCGTTCGGTAACGGTAAACTCCAGCAGCACCTTGCCCGATGCCAGGCCCGCCAGGGCGGCCTTGCGCGGCATCATGGGTTCGAAGGTTGCCAGTGGTATGGCACCGTTATTGCCGCCCAGGCCACCCCCACCGCCACCGGTGCTGTAGGCGCCGAGGGCATTGCCCCCGGCGATGTTGACCGGCAAGTCCAGCTTGGGCATGTCCATGGCCATGGTTTGCATCTGCGGCTTGTCCGGGCTCGACACTTCCATCTCGGGAGGAGGTGGCGGGCGCTTGGGCGGCGGCGGTTTGGGCAGTTCTCTCTGTTTCTCTTGCAGCGTCTCCTGGGGCTTGAGGCGGACAAAATCGACCATGCTGACGTCGTCTTGTTCCAACAGCTCCCGGCGATCCTGGTTAACCAGCTTGTCCATTCCCCAGAACAGGCCGAATACCACCAGAAAAGCGGCTGCGAAGGATATCAGGTATCTCATTGGTGACCCCTGGCATCAGCCTTCTTTGTTGGCCGCGATGGAGATGTTCTGCACCCCGGCCATGCGGATCTGATCCATGACTTCCACCACGATACCGGACTTGGATTCGGTATCGGCCTGGATCACCACGGCGCCCTCCGGGTTCTCGGCACGCAGCCGCTCGATGTTGGCACGCACCGCGCCCACCTCGACCTGGCGCTTGTCGACCCAGACCTGACCGTTCTCACGCACGGCCACCATGATGTTGCCCTTCTTGACCGTTTCGGCGGTATTGGCGCTGGGGCGATTGATCTCGACCCCGGCCTCCTTGACGAACGAGGTGGTGACGATGAAGAAGATCAGCATGATGAACACTATGTCCAGCATGGGGGTCATATCGATCGCCGCCTCGTCTGCGCTGCTTGCGCTGTGACGCTTTCTCATAGCAAAAACTCCTTGCTTGTCGCGGGTGGCGAAGCCTGGCTTCGCCACCGGATCATTCCCTGATTCAACCGTGCTTCAGGCTGTCTTCCAGTTTGTCGACCGCGAGCCTGCCTTTGTGCTCGAGGCGGCTGGCGAAGAACAGACCCGAGAGGGAGGCCACCATGCCCGCCATGGTCGGAATAGTGGCCTTGGAGATGCCGGAGGCCATGGCCCGCGGCGATCCCGTGCCCGTGATGGCGAGGGTGTCAAACACCTGCACCATGCCGACCACGGTACCAAGCAGGCCCATCAGCGGGCAGAGGGCGATCAGCACCTTGATGACCGGCATCCCCTTGTCCACCGCCAGGGCAACCCGGGAGACCAGTTCACGGCGGATCTGCTTGGCAGACCAGGATCCATGGTCACTGCGGGCCAGCCAGGTCTGTTGGGTTCCCCTGGCTTGCTGCGGGTAGATGGTCAGAAAATAGATCCAGCGCTCGAGCAACAGGGCCCACATCAACAGGGTGAGGAAGAAGATGGCGACCAGCACATCTCCCCCCATGCCCAGAAAGCGCCGGATGGATTCCACTTCCTCAATCAACCAGAACCACATGGAAGACTCCTTAGGCTGCTGCTTTGGCGGCGTGCAGACCTTCCTGATAACGGGCCACGAAACCCGCGCTCTGCTCTTCCAGGATCTGGATCAGGCGACGGCTCTGGGTCTGCACCACGGTGTAGAGGAACAGCATGGGCACCGCGACCACCAGGCCTTGCATGGTGGTGACCAGGGCCTCGGAGATGCCGCCGGCCATCAGCTTGGGATCGCCGGTACCGAACAGGGTGATGGCCTGGAAGGTGGCAATCATGCCGACCACTGTCCCCAACAGACCCAGCAGGGGGGCGACCGAGGCGATCAGCTTGATGATGCTCACGCCCTTCTCCAGGGTCGGCACATGGCGCAGTATCACCTCGTCGAGCTTGGACTCCAGATCTTCGATGTTGTCGCCCTTGTGGCCCTGATAGGCGGTCAGCATCTCACCCAGCGGGTTGCCCTTGATGATGGTGTCTGACTTCATCTGCTTGCGCATGGCGCCGCCGATGAGGGAGAGACGGGCACCGCAGAACAGGGCGATCAGCAGGCCAACGGCGCCCAGCGCCAGGATGACGTAACCGACCACGCCGCCCTGATCGATGCGCTCGGCCAGGGTTGGGGACTGCACCAGCAGGGAGAGGATGACGCCGCGCGACGGATCCACATAGATGGGTTCAAGCCCGGCGCCGCCCTGCTCGAAGTCGGCGATGAGGGAGGTCATCTTGCTGTCCGGTTGACGGGAGAGCTCTTCAAACTTGCCGGTTTCGGGGACGAAGTTCAGGTACTTGCCATCGGCGACCGTGTTGAACTCGCCAATCTGGGTGACGGTTTTATCGGCCTGGCTGCCTTCGCCGTAGACGACGGTGGCCGGGATCTGACTCACCTTGCCTGCGTCGACCATGCGACTGAGGATGGTGGTCCAGAAGGCTTCAAGTTCCTGGCTGGAGGGCAGCTCCTTGCTATCGGCAAGCTTGGTCAGCAGCGGCGCCTGATCGGGATGTTCTACCCGCAGCGGCGAGGCGTTGAAGATGCCCTTGAACTCGCCAGCGAACTGACGCACCACACCGAACATCTCCCCCATATTGCCGGCGCGCTGGCGCAGGGTCTCGGTCAGCTCGGTCAGCTGCTTGTCGTTGGCGTCAAAACTGGCCTTGAGCCGATCGCCCTTGGCGGTCTCGGCGGCGAGATCCGCCTTGGCCTTGGCCAGCAAGTTGGCCTGTTCGTTCTTGTCGGCCAGGAAGCGGGCCTCCCGCTCCTTGTTGAGCTGAGATTCGGTCAGGCTGTCGGCCTTGATCTGGCTCAGCAGGGCATTGAGATCCACCGGCTTCTCGGCGGCGGTGACTGGCAGAGTAAACAGGGCGGCACCCGCTATCAGCGAGGCTATGGTGAGTCTGAGTCCTTTCATGATGCTTTCTCCGCAGTGTGAACCGGCAACTTGATCAGGGCAGGGGGAGCCTGCTTCTTGGCGATGCGAAGGCCTTGTTCAACTGCACTGCGATACTCCTGGGGCAGGGCTTCCCACTGGCGGGTCTGTTTGTTCCATACCCCTGTCTCCATCCCGTCCGGGGATTGGTAGAGCAGGGCGATGCGGCCGACGCGCAGGAACTCATAGGTCTTCTGGGCGCCGTCTTTTTCCAGACTGGCCTTGTAGGCCTCTATGGTGCGACTGAAGCCCTCTTCGATCTGGTAGGCCTCGAGGATCTTGCGGTATTTTTCCGAGATGGTGACATCGGCCCTGTCCATCAGGTGGGTCAGGGCGGCCACCCTGTCTTCCCGCTCCACTTTCTGGAATGGCAAGTCCAGGCTGACGAACTGGTCGAGGGCGTCGATCATCTTGAGCATCAACGGCACCACTTCGGTACTGGTCTGATCGATCTGGGCTATCTGGCGCTGCATCGAGGCCAGCTCGCTGCTCTGGGAGTCGACCATCTTGCCGACTTGCTCGTTATAGACGTGCAGGCTGTCGAGTTGACGCAGACTCGCCTTGTACTGGGCCAGGGCGGATTCTGCGGTTTCGGCGTAGCTATCAATCTTTTGCTGAGACACTTTCGAGGCATTGTCGGTGGCGGCCTGGGTGTCCACGGCTTGGCCTGCGGTGGCGGCACTCAGGTTGAAGCTGGTCAACAGAGCGGCCGAGATCAGGCTGCCCAGAAGCGCTTTCTTCATTGTAATCGTCCTTGTTTTCATAGGATTACCCTATCTCCGTTACTTCTTTGGACCTTGGGTAAAGCCGGCCCGGGGGCCGGCTTACTGTTATGTCAGCACAGGGATCAGAACTTCTGGGTGTAGTCGAGGTAGTAGATGCGACCGTCGATGCTGTAGATGTCTTCGTCATAGGTGAAGCCATCGCTCTCGAGAGATGGAATACGGTTGAACATGTTCTTCACACCGGCCTGCAGCTTGCCATCCCAGGGAGTATCGACCCCGACGTTCAGGTTCCAGGTGGTGTTGGAGGCGATGTGGCCCGTCTCTTCACCGCTGTCGGCGAGATAGTCCTGGCTCTGGGAGTCGATGTAGTTCGCGCTCAGATAGGTATCCATGTTCCACCACTGGGGCACGTTCACGCCGACCCCTGAGTTGAAGCGCAGTTGCGGCTTACCGTTCTGGCCAATCTTGTCAATCTCCGGGCCACCGGCGTAGAGACCTTCCTTGTACTCCAGGATGTAGGTGCTGCCGAAGTCATAGCGGATGGTGGCGAAGTTCAGGTCGTAGCGATAATCCGCCTTGAAGTCCAGGCCGCTGGTGTTCAGATCCCCCAGGTTGACCATGGGAGAGGTGACATTGCGGATCTTGCCGTCGCTGCGGCGCTCGACCAGGCTGGAGCCGCCGTTGTTCAGCTCGTCATAGATGATGGACTGGGTGGAGTTGAGCTGGATGACATCCTCAATCTTGATGATGTAGTAATCCAGGGAGAAGTTCAGGTCGTCGATTGGGCTGTAGCTGGCACCGAAGTTCAAGGTGTTGGCCGTCTCTTCCTGCAGCTCCTCGTTAGAGGTTCGGGTGGTATTGTACTGCTGGTTCGGGCAGTCGGCTGCCGAGATGCCGTTGTTCTGGCAGTAGACGTAATCCTTGGCCCAGTCCGCTGAATAAGAGTCCGCAGCATAGAGATCCTGCAGGCTGGGGGCGCGGAAGGATTGCGACCAGGAGGTACGGAACATCAGGTTGTCCAGGGGCTGATAGCGAACGCTGGCCTTGGGGGAGAAGGCGCTGCCAAAGTCGCTGTACTTGTCATAGCGACCGGCGACGCTCAGCTCGACCTCTTCCAGTATCGGGATCAGGGTCTCCACATAGACGGCGGTGACGTTGCGATCGCCCCCCGAGGAGTTGCCGGACGACCCTATGATGTTGCCCGCTTCCGATTGGGAATCATATTTGTCGGCATAGACCCAGTCGTTGTACTCGGCGCCCGCATACCAGCTGACCGGGCCGGCTGGCAGTTCGCCCATGTCCCACTGCACACCGGCATACCACTGGTAGAAGTCCATGGTGGCGCGGCGGCTGGTATCGGCCGCCATGGAGGCCGTGGTGTCAGCATCAAACTCGCCATTGACGAACTTGCCATCGGCAACCGCTTGCTGGGCGGCGGGGGCCAGCACGTAACCGGTACCGTTCTCCTTGTTGTCGGTCTTGGAGTACATGTAACCGGCGTTCCAGATCAGATCGCCGACCGCTTCGGTGGGCAGGGTGCCCTCGAACGCCAGGTTGAGGCTGCCGGTGGTATCTGTGACCAGGTTGTCGCGGGTGCCGACGTTGTTGAAGCGGTAGTAGACGTAGGCGGCTTCCCCCAGGCTCTCGGTGGCGGCGGCATCCAGGCCATTTTGCTGGTAGAAGGCGGCATTTTTCGGGTTGGCCGCATCCACGGTGAAGGAGCCTGCTGCCGGGGCGAAGCGCCCGAAGCTCTCGACCCGGGAGGCGACTATCTGCGGCACGAAGTCGACGCTGTCGTTGATGTGATAACGGCCGTTGAGATAGAGGGTATCCCGGCTGCGCGAAGCCGTCTTGGCGGCGACCTGACCGTAGTCATAGTTACAGCCGCCATCGAAGTTGGTGAAGGGCTCTTTGCAGGTGCCATTGGCATCGGTGGCGCCCGCCAGGGGACCATATTTCCACTGGGCATCGCCATTGCCGTCTACCCCGGTGACGCCCTCGACGTTGCGGCCATAGGCGCTCGGCGCCTCCTTGCCCTGCTTGACGAGATAGTCGCGATCCCGGGAGTAGATGATGTCTTTCTTGTCGTGCTCATAGACGGCCATCAGGGAGCCTTTCTCCCCGGTGATACCGGCCATGACGGAGCCGCTCTTCTCGTCACCGCCGTCTTCAGACGGGCTACCGAGACGACCCTGGAATTGCAGACCCTCGTAGTCTTGCTTGAGGATGACGTTGATCACGCCGCCGATGGCGTCGGAGCCATAGATGGCGGAGCCGCCGTCCAGGTTGACTTCGACCCGCTCAACGGCCGCCATGGGGATGGTGTTGAGGTTGATGGCGGTGCCACCCATGGTGGGGGAGCCCGCGACCCGCTTGCCGTTGAGCAGTACCAGGGTTCGCTCTGACCCCAGGCCACGCAGGCCGACGGTGCCTTGGGACTGGAAGGAGCTGCCCGAAGAGGGAGAGACGCCGCCGAAGGAGTTGTAGGAGGCCTGCTTGAGGTAGTCAGCGACGGTTTGCTGGCCGGATTGTTCTATCTGGGCCTTGCTGACGGAGACGACAGGGGTGGAGCCTTCGACATCGACGCGGGAGATGCGTGAGCCAGTGACCTTGATTTTCTGCAGCTGTTCAACGGATTGGCCCTCTTCTTCGGCATAGACAGAGGGGGCCACTACTGCTGCTGCGCTCGCCAACGCGAACGCGATGGCAGCAGAGATCCTGCTTTTCCTAAGCATCGCTTATATCCTTCCTGGTTGTTTATTGTTTGCTTCCTGAACCGCCCTCGTTGGAGCAGTGCGTAAGGCTTATCAAGTTTTGGCGGCGGGAGTCAATTGATGGGCACTGTATGGGGAGATCGCGTTTTGTGGCGGCACAATATTAAATGCACAACGTTTTCTTAGTTATATATTCTGACGCATGGCAAAATGAAAGGTTAATGTGATGTTAACGCTCTTGTTGGTGAAGTATTTGATTAATGCGGAACTTATTACTAACGATGGGGTCTTGTTGAGTTTCATCTCACTTTTCCAGCCGTTCACGATATTTTTAACTGCTGAGTGTCGAGGGTGGCCCGATAAATAGATTGGCTGGTCAGATGAGATGGCTGTCTATTGCCTCTTTATAGCTATTTCAATTTCACGATCTTAACTTGTTGATTTTATGTGCTTTCACCTTTTTAGTCACATGAATGAAACAAAATTTAAATTCTTTAAATATTTTTTTTAATAGTGGTTTTTTATTTCGAATTTAAGTTTTCAGCAAAAAAAGTGCAGTGATTTACACTGTTGCGACATGCAAGGGGATGAGAGGAGACCAAGGGCTCGTTTTACTTGATTTTTGTTGCAGAGGTTTTACAGTGGCCGAGCGGATTGTTTGTCAAATTGCCAGTCAATCCAGCTTGTCGTGCCAGGAAGGAGAGGCCAGTCACAGGAAATGACTGGCCACACAATAACAACAAGGACGAGGTTTAACCCACCATGCTGTCGTATTTCTTACGTCGGATGCTTTTGATCATCCCGACGTTTCTAGGCATCACGCTGCTGGTCTTCACCGTCACCCGTTTCGTACCGGGCGGCCCGGTCGAGCGCATGCTGTTGCAAGCTCAGGTCTCGCAAAATGAATCCGGGCGATCCAGCGGCAGCAAAGGCGGCCAGGCCCTCTCCGACGAACAGATCGAGGAACTCAAGGCCTTCTATGGTCTCGACAAGCCGATGCTGATCGCTTATTGGGAGTGGCTGCAGAAGCTGGTGGTGCTGGACTTGGGGGAGTCGACCCGTTACTACGAGCCGGTCTGGGATCTCATCAAGGACAGGCTACCCGTCACCGCCTTCTTCGGGCTGGCGACCTTCCTGCTCAGCTATGCGGTATCCATCCCGCTCGGGGTGGCCAAGGCGCTCAAACACAACAGCCGTTTCGACTCCATCAGTTCGATGCTCATCTACATGGCCTATGCCTTGCCCGCCTATGTGGTGGGGATCTTCCTCATCACCGTCTTCGCGTTTCACCTGGAGTGGCTGCCTATGGGGGGCTTCCCCGGCGATGACTTCGAGTACATGGAGAGCAGCTGGGACAAGATAGTGGTCGTCTTCTCCCACGCCTTGTTGCCGCTTATCGCTTATGCCATCGGCGACTTTGCCATCCTCACCATGACCATGAAAAACAGCCTGATGGAGAACCTGTCGGCGGATTATGTGCGCACCGCCGTGGCCAAGGGGCTGCCGTTTCGCAAGGCGGTGACCGATCACGCCATGCGTAACAGCCTGATCCCCATCGCCAGCCACCTGGGGTCGGTGCTCACCGTCTTCTTTGGCGGCTCCTTCCTGATTGAGACCATCTTCAACATCGACGGCATCGGTCTGCTCGGTTACGAGGCCATCGTCGAGCGGGATTACCCCACCGTCATGGGCATACTCGCCATCACTTCCATGCTGATGCTGGTGGGCAATATCGTCTCGGATATTTGCGTTGCCCTCGTCGATCCCCGCGTGCGGTTTGGAGAATGATCATGAACCTTGTCCTTAATATCATGGCGATGCCGGCCGTCGATCCTCGCGTGCGGTTTGGAGAGTGATCATGAACCTGAATCCGGTCACGCTAAAGAAGCTCAAGCGTTTCAAGTCCATCAAGCGGGGTTACTACTCCTTCATCATCTTCTCAACCCTGGTGATGCTGGCGTTGCTGGCGGAGCTGCTGGTCAACAGCCGGGCGCTGGTGGTGAACTATCAGGGGGAGCTCTACTTCCCCACCTATGGCGACGTGATCCCGGGCCAGCACTTCGGGCTGGATTACCAATACGAGACCAATTACCGGCAGCTGCAGGGCAAGTTCGAGCAGGAGAACAACGGAAACTGGGTGCTGCTGCCCCCGGTGCCCTGGAATCCCTACGAGCAAGACTTCAAGCAAGATGTCTACCCGCCCTACGCCCCCAGCCTGGCGGATCGCCACTTCCTCGGCACCGACACCAGTGGTCGCGATGTGCTGGCGCGGCTGGTGTACGGTTTTCGCATCGCCATCGGGTTTGCCTTCATCGTCCTGGTGGCGAGTTACCTCATCGGTGTCAGCATTGGCTGCATGATGGGGTTTCTGGGCGGCAAGTTTGATCTCTTCTTGCAGCGCTTTATCGAGATCTGGTCCCAGGTGCCTTTCCTCTACGTCATCATGATCCTGGTCTCTCTGGCCAAGCCCAACTTCGGCCTCTTTGTCGGCATCAATGTGCTGTTCGGCTGGATGGGGATCACCTGGTACATGCGTACCCTCACCTACAAGGAGCGGGCGCGAGACTATGTGATGGCGGCGCGGGCCCAGGGTGCCAGCACCAAGCGGATCATCTTCAACCACATACTGCCCAATACCCTGGTGATGATAGTGACCCTGGCGCCCTTCGCCGTGGTCGGCAACATCTCGACCCTGACGGCGCTCGATTACCTCGGTTTCGGGTTGGCGCCGCCGACCCCCAGCTGGGGAGAGCTGCTCTCCCAGGGCATCAACAATCTGGATGCCATCTGGATCGTCAGCTCCGTGGTGGTGGCGGTGAGTCTGGTGCTGATCATGGTCTCCTTCATCGGGGAAGCGGTGCGTGAAGCCTTCGATCCTCGTAAATTTACCCGTTATCAATGAGTGGTCGCCACGCCTCTGCAGAGGCGGGCGCACCTTGTGAATGTTACCCGTTATCAATCAGTGCCCCGTGCAGGGATGCAGTGACCAGGAGGTCAAGATGAACAACAAGATGAAATGGATAGGGGCCCTCTTCCTGCTGGTGAACGGGCAATGGGTGTGGGCGGCGACGTTGCCGGAGGGGCTGGTCTGGGAGACCAATGATCAGGATCCCCAGTTTGCTTCTGCCAAGGCGCTGCCGGGCGGCACCTTCAATATGTTTGTCGACAGTTTTCCGCTGACCTTTCGCACCGTAGGGCCTGATTCCAATGGCGCCTTCCGCTCCTATATCCTGGATAACCAGCTGCGGCTGATCAGTTTTCATCCCAATACCGGCAACCCCATTCCGTCGCTGGCGACTCAATGGGCCATCGCCCCTGACAATCAGACCGTCTATTTCAAGCTGGATCCGCGCGCCAAGTGGTCCGATGGCAAGCCGGTCACCGCCGATGACTACACCTTCGGTTACGAGATGATGCGATCCAAGCACATCAAGGGCCCCTGGTTTAACAACTACTACACCACCGAGGTGGTGGCAGTAGAGAAGATTGATGCGCACACCATCCTGGTCAAGGCCGGTAACCCCAAGGCCAAACTGGACTTGCTCAATACCACTGAGCTGTGGCCGCAACCCAAACACTATTACACCCTCGATGAGAACTGGGTGAAGAAGTACAACTGGGCCGTGGTACCGACCACAGGGCCCTATGTGATGACAGAGGTCAAGAAGGGCAAGTCCATCACCTTCAGCAAGCAGAAGGCGTGGTGGGCCCAAAGCGATCGCTACAACCAGCACAGATTCAACGTCGATACCATCAAGGTGCAGGTCATTCGTGATCGCAACATCGCCTTTCGCCACTTCCTGAAGGGGGAGTTTGACAGCTTCGAGATGCTGCTGCCGAACTGGTGGCACGAGAAGGCCAACACCCAGGAGTACAAGCAGGGGCTGGTCAAGAAGGTGATGGCCATGACGGACACCAAGCAGGGCGCTCAGGGGCTGCACCTCAACATTGCCAATCCCAAGCTGGCCGATATCAATGTCCGGCTCGGCATCCAGCACGCCCTCAACATCGACAAGATGATCAAGACGGTGCTCTATGGCGACTATCAGCGCGCCACCACCTTTGACTCAGGCTTTGGTGCCTTCACCGAGGTTGCCTTACCCGAGCGTACCTATGACATCAATCAGGCCCGTGACTACTTTGCCAAGGGTGGATTCGACAAGGCGGGACCGGACGGTATCTTGCAAAATGGCAAGGGGGAGCGGCTCAGTCTGGCCATCACCTATGCCACCACTGAGCATACCAAACGGCTGACCGCGCTCAAGGAAGAGGCCAAGAAGGCGGGTCTGGATCTGGAGCTCAACCTGGTCGATGGCGCGACCGGCTTCAAGGTGATGCTGGAGAAGAAGCATGAGGCGGCCTGGCTTGGCTGGGGTGGCGGTGGCCTCTATCCGCAATATTGGGAGTTCTTCCACTCGGATAATGCCAACAAGCCGCAGACCAACAACTTCTTCAATGTGGCGGACAAGGCGCTCGATACCCTGATCGATACCTATGGCAGTGAGTTCGACACCGACAAGCGTGCCAAGCTCTCCCAGCAAATTCAGCAGCGCATCTACGATCTGGCCATCTTCGTGCCCGGTGCCCAGCTTAACTATGTGCGGGCCAGTGCCTGGCGTTATGTGATGTTGCCCGAGGTGCCTGCCACCCGAAATTCGCCGGATCAGCTCTATTGGCCGATGGACGGTTACCCTTATAGCAGTGGTGGCTTGCTCTGGCTCGATCCCAAGGCAAAGGAAGAGACCAAACAGGCCAGGGATGCGGGCGAGAGCCTGCCCTCGCAAGACATGGTCGACAAGACCTATGCACGCAGTTGAGAGGGTGAGTCAGATGTCGATAAGCAAGGTGCCCATCCTGGACGTTCGGGATCTTGAGGTGGAGTTCAGTGTCGATGACGGCAAGATCAAGGTGCTGGACGGCGTCAGCTTCAAGGTGCAGGCGGGCCAGACCTTAGGGATAGTCGGCGAGTCTGGCTGCGGCAAGAGCGTCACCTCCCTGGCCATCATGGGACTGCTGCCCAAGCCTCATGGTCAGGTGGTGGCGGGATCCATCAATTTTCAGGGGGAGGAGCTGCTCAATTTAAGCCCGGAGCAGATGTACAAGGTGCGCGGCAATCGGATCGCCATGATCTTTCAGGAGCCGATGACGGCACTCAACCCGGTCAAGACCATAGGCGCCCAGCTGGTGGAGGTATTCACCCTGCACAGGCCTGCGTACAGCAAGGCCCAGCGTAAGGAGGCCGCCATCGCCATGTTGCGCAAGGTGGGGATGCCGGAGCCCGAGACGCGGTTCAATGTCTATCCCCATAACCTCTCTGGCGGTATGCGCCAGCGGGTAATGATCGCCATGGCGCTCTCCTGCGAGCCGGACTTGCTCATCTGTGACGAACCGACCACGGCGCTGGATGTCACCATCCAGGCCCAGATCCTGGAGCTGATGAAGGAGCTGCAAGCCCAGACAGGGATGGCCATTCTCTTCATCACCCATGATCTCGGGGTCGTGGCCGAGCTGTGCGACGAGGTGGTGGTCATGTATGCCGGGCGCGCGGTGGAACGCGCCCAGATATTTGATCTGTTCGAGCAGCCCCATCACCCCTATACCCATGGCCTGATGAACTCGATCCCTCGCCTGGAAGATGAGCCCAAGACCCTGCTCAACACCATCAAGGGCCAGGTGCCTGCACTCTTTGAGATGCCGGCGGGTTGCCGTTTCTCCAACCGTTGTCCCCATGCCAGCGACATCTGCGTCAGTCAGGTGCCGCCCATGGAGCAGCTTCAAAACCGGCACGCCGTGGCTTGCCATCATTGGAAGGAGATCCGGGTATGACGCCACTGTTGAGTGTCAAAGGGCTCAAGCAGCACTTCGTCATGGGCGGCGGCCTGTTGCAGAAGAAGTACACCGTCTACGCGGTGGATGGCATCAGCTTCGATCTCAAGCAAGGGGAGACGCTGGGGCTGGTAGGGGAATCTGGCTGTGGCAAGTCGACCCTGGGTCGCTCCCTGCTCAAGCTGTTCGAACCCACGGCGGGGCAAATCTGTTTCGAGGGGAGGGATATTACGGGATTGAGTGCCGGGGATATGCGATCCCTGCGCCAGGAGATGCAGATCGTCTTTCAAGATCCTGCAGAATCCCTCAATGGTCGCCATACCGTGGGCCAGATTTTGGAAGAGCCCTTCATTATTCACGGCAAGGGCAGTCGCAGTGAGCGCCAGCTGTGGGTGCGAGAGCTGCTCGGCAAGGTCGGGCTGCCCGAGACGGCGGCGGATCGTTTTCCCCATGAGTTTTCAGGGGGGCAGCGTCAGCGCATCGGCATCGCGCGCGCCATCGCGCTCAAGCCCAAGCTGCTGGTCTGCGACGAGGCGGTGTCGGCGCTGGATGTGTCGGTGCAGTCGCAAATCATCAATCTGTTGCTGACCCTGCAGCGGGAGATGAACCTGGCCCTCATCTTCATCGCCCACGACCTGTCGGTGGTGAAGCATATCTCGGATCGGATCGCCGTCATGTACCTGGGGCGCATCGTCGAGATAGCCCCGGCCCAGCAGCTGTACCGCAACCCGCGCCATCCCTATACCCAGGCGCTGATCTCCGCCATTCCGGTGCCGGATCCGCGGCGCCGCAATCAGCGGATCTTGCTGAGCGGGGATGTGCCTTCGCCCATCTCACCACCCCCAGGTTGCCATTTTCATCAGCGTTGCCCCCATGCCGGTGAACGCTGTCGCAGCCAGTCACCCAAGCTCGACCCCTGTGCGGGAGAGACCCATCTGGTGGCCTGCCACTTCCCGCTGCCGCTTCAGGAGGTGCCGACGCAGGATCCGGTATCACTGGGAAAGGTGATCTGAAAGATGAGAGCCTGGAGATGAGGGAGCCGGGGGCAAGGGAATTAAAAAATGGGGCCCGTGGGCCCCATCTTCATTGGTAGCGTTCAGGTTCGGCCTGGGAGTGCGTGCGCACAGAGGCCTGGGCAGGACTGCCGTGCCGGATGGCATGGCGGCTGTGTGTGGTATTGATAGGTATTTTGTTGGTTAATAACGACATGATTGCCGTTGTGATTAGGCACCGTAACGGAAGTAGTAGTTACGAGTGGCCGGGGCATAAGTGTCTTTTTCAACACTGCCTTTTTTCTTGCTGGTGGCACCTTTAAGGTGGAACAGCACTGCCAGGTTCTCAAACATGATTCACCTCGTCGTTCTGTTGTCTGGGATGTTTCTGTGACAAAGGTCACGGTTCAATCCTAGCGATTAATGTGATGCAGATCAAATTTTGAGGTAATTAAACAACAAAACTCCTGGAAAAGGTTTTCCTGTGCAAGTCGGTTCATGGATAGGTTTTCAGAAAGCGGTTGCAGGCCGGTTCAGGGGGAAAATATTGGTGGCAGGGCAGCCGCTGCGGTCCGTGAGTCAGCAAAAAGCAAGCAGGAGAGGCGGGGGGAGAGGGTGAAAAGATGAGTGGGGCTTGGATCATGCCCCGCACCAGGCGGGGCATGTTGGACTGCCTGGGTCTTATTTGGCAGGGATCTGCTCGAGCACATGGACCAGCAGCTGCCAGAAGCGCTCGACCGCCGGGATGTGCACCTTCTCGCCCGGCGCGTGGGCGCCGCGGATGGTCGGGCCGAAGGAGACCATGTCCCAATCCGGGTAGGCGCTCTTGAACAGACCGCACTCCAGACCGGCATGGATCACCATGACATTGGGCAGGTCGCCGAACAGGGTCTGGTAGCTGTTTCGCACCAGCGCCATCACGGGGGAGTTGACGTTCGGTGCCCAGCCCGGATAGGCACCGGTGAACTCGCAGCTGGCGCCAGCCAGGCTGAACAGGGAGCGGGTCATCTGCTCCACGCTCTCGCGACCCGTGTCATGAAGGGAGCGGATCAGGCACTGGACATAGACTTCGTTGTCGAGGGTCTTGATGACCCCCAGGTTGGTCGACGTCTCGGTCACCCCCGGGATGGCATCGCTCATGCGCATCACCCCATTCGGGCAGGCGATCAGGGCGTCGAGCAGGCGGCGCTGCAGATCGTCAGAGAGCAGCTTGGTCGGGGCATCCTGCTCTTGCAGCAAGACCGTCAGGTTTGCCTCGACGGCGGCCAGCTCGCTCTGGTAGATACCGGCATACTGGTCTACCAAAGCTTTGAAGCCCGCGACACTGGCTGCGGGCACCAGCAGCTTGGCCCGGGCTTCGCGGGGAATGGCATTGCGCAGGGTGCCGCCGCTGATATCGCCAAGGCGCACGCCCAGGGGCTCCGCCGCCTTGAGCAGGCGTACCAGCAGCTTGTTGGCGTTGCCACGACCACGGTGGATGTCGACCCCGGAGTGACCGCCGCGCAGTCCCTTCACGTGCAGCTCGAAACCTGCGCCCTCACCGGCAGCAACCTGCTCCAGGGGGAAGCGGATATTGGCATCCACGCCACCGGCGCAGCCCATGTAGACCTCACCATCTTCTTCCGAATCCGTGTTGAGCAGGATCTCGCCTTCCAGCCAGCCCGCTTCCAGGCCGAAGGCGCCGGTCATGCCGGTCTCTTCGTCCGTGGTCAGCAGCACTTCCAGCGGGCCGTGCTTGATGCTCTTGTCGGCCAGCACGGCCAGACAGCCAGCCATGCCCATGCCGTTGTCGGCGCCGAGGGTCGTGCCGCGAGCGGTGACCCAGTCACCATCGATGTAGGCATCGATGGGATCGGTGGCGAAGTCGTGCTGGGTGTCGGCATTGGCCTGGGGCACCATGTCCATGTGGGCTTGCAGCACCACGGCCTTGCGGTTCTCCATGCCAGGGGTGGCGGGCTTTTTGATGATGAGGTTGCCCACGGGATCCTGTTTGACCGCCAGCCCTTCACTCAGGGCCCATTCGGTGATCCAGGCACTGAGCTTGGCCTCATGCTTGGAGGGATGGGGAATGGCGCAGATCTGTTCGAAGAAGTGCCAAATCAGTTTGGGAGATAGAGAACTAAGAGGTGCCACGTCAGACTCCTTACCAGCACGGGAAATAACCGGGCCCACCAGGGCCTGATGAAGAGGGTAACGATAATACAGTCAATCCCGTAAAACTGTGAGCGATCAGCACAAATCATGGCCGTCACTCGCCTTGGCCAGGCTGGCAAGCTGGTGTGACGCCCAAAACTGGCGATTTATTTTTGTGACTCACATCACAAAAATATTGAGTTTTACGATGATGCTGGTAAATTGTCCTCCGTGGTCTCCACCACTGTCAGGATGACGAGAAGTGCCTCCAGGGAACCGAAGCAAAGCAAGTGCGCCTCCATGGAACCGAGTGTCAGCTTAAGGATTCAAGCCCGCATAAAGGTACGTAACTTGTTAAGCAATCAGGAGTTTATATGTCAGGCAGTAGCGCAACTTATTGGTTTACCCCCTCTCTCTACACCCAGGGCTTCAGCTATCCGAATGCCTTTGTCAATCGTCGTTAAGCGGCGATAGGGCCCAGAGGCGAGCGCCATGGACCCAGGTAGAGAAAACAGCAGGCGTGAGGTCTCCTCCATCTGCTTTTTTTTGCCCGCCATTTATGCCTTCTTCTCTTGATGAACGCCATATCCCCTTGGGCTGCCCTCATCCCCGTCTCGTTTCCCTGCCAAGGCTGCCTGAACAGCGCCCCCTTCCTCGCCGATCACTGAGCCCAGAGGGCGGCATCAAACGATACTCACCTTCCGGTTTGCTGATAAAAAGGCATACGTTTGCCAACCTTTTCACCGGGAAAGGGTGCTAACATAGCCGCCCAATAGCCTGTCCATGCCCATCCCTTGCGATGCGTTGTCATGGTGAGCCCAGATTGCCTCTCTATTTTTGTTCGTTTCCGGCCCGGCTGACTTAGCCCGAGCGGGATCGAGTGCAAGCTGAATTTGGTGCAGGACCCTGTGGTATCACTCCGGGGACGAGCGTTGGCAGGTAATAAATTTCAAGTGTTCATCTGTTTTAAAATAACTTGTCGAGATCGATAGCATGCCTAAGAAATTCTACGTGTCATGGGATAACCTGCAGCGGGAAGCCCGTCGTCTGGCTCGTCGCCAACTGCCTGTCAGCCAGTGGAAAGGGATCATCGCCGTCAGCCGTGGTGGCCTGGTGCCCGCGGCCCTGATGGCCCGTGAACTGGGCATTCGCAACGTAGAGACCCTGTGCATCTCCAGCTATGACCACAACAACCAGCGCGAACTGGCTGTGGTCAAGGCCGCAACCACCGCCGGGGACGGTGAAGGCTGGCTGGTGGTTGACGATCTGGTCGACACCGGCGGTACCGCCAAGGCCATTCGCGAGCTCTATCCAAGAGCCAAGTTCATCACCATCTTCGCCAAGCCCCTCGGCGAGCCGCTGGTGGATGACTTCGAAGTCGCCATTCCGCAAGACACCTGGATTGAGCAACCCTGGGACATGGCGCTGGAGTTCACCACGCCCATCTGCGAAGAGCAGTAATGCCGACGGCCTCTGCGGGCACCGCTTGTTGATACACAGGGCTCCTTCGGGGGCCCTGTTTCGTTGTGGCGTGGCAATGGGGCCAGTCTGGGGTGGTCTGCCATGACAAAACCTGGGTAAGATGGGTCACTGATTGATGGCGATGAGACGATGCAGTGAAGCCAAATGACGACATTAACTTGACCGAGCAACTCTTTACCCGAGTCAAGAAGGTCCAGGAGACCTCGGAGATATCGAACAGCAGTCCCCTTGAGCCGCAGGCTGAGACGGAGGACTTCATCGACGGTTCTGCGGTGCGCAGTTGGTATCGTCTGCTGCGCCGCCCTTCCTGGGCCTGGCAAGGGGCGGATCCGGTCGAGGTGGAGCAGACCCTGGCCCGGATCGCCATGGGCAAGGGGGAGCGGAGCCACCCTGAGTTGCTCGATACCATCAAGGGCTATGTGCCAGGCAACTGGGTCTTTGAATGGAGCCAGCAGGCCGGCGGTCACTTCAAGCAAGGGCGAGCCCTGGCCGACGCAGGTCAGCGTCCGGAGGCAATCAATGCCCTGCTCAAGGCGGTGCGCTACTACTCCATCGCCAGTTATCCCCATCTCAAACACGATGAGCTGGCCGATCAGGCTCAACTGCTCGGCAATCTCGCTTATCGGGAGGCGGGGCGCCTGTTCGAGGTGCCCCTCAAAGAGATACAGGTGCCGTTTCGCGGCAAACACATTCAGGGCTACTTGCACCTGCCGACCATCGACAAGCCGGTGCCACTGGTGATGGTGAGCGGGGGCATCGACTCACTCCAGCTCGATTACCTCAATTTTTATCGCAAGTATTTGGCCCCGAATGGTATTGGCATGCTCTCCCTCGACATGCCGGGCATCGGCTACGCCGAACATTGGCCCCTGGTGCAGGACACCAGCCGCCTGCATCAAGCCGTGTTGCACTATCTGGCCGAGGTGGCCTGGGTCGATCACCAGCGCATTGCCATGGTGGGTTTTCGCTTTGCGGGCAACATAGCGGCCAGGCTCGCCTTCATTGAACCGTTCAAATTACGTACCGTGGTCTGCATCGGTGCCGGGGTGAATCAGTGCTTCGCCGACCCATCGCTTTTTGCCAAGTGTCCGCGCATGATGCGTGATAGTCTGGCTAACAGGCTGGGTGCCAATGCCGCCGACTGGGAACAGATCCGCACCAAGAGTCAGGTGTTTTCCCTGAAAAAACAGGGGTTGATGAGTACGCGCACCTCGGTGCCCATCCTCAGCATCGGTCACAAGCGGGACTTTATCTGTCCAGAGTCTGATGTCAGGGCACTGGCCGCCTGCAGCCGCAATGGCAAGGCGGTGGTGTTTGACAAGCAGCCGTTGCGGGAGGTCTATGACCAGGCGCTTCATGAAACGGTAACTTGGCTCAAGCAACATCTATGTACTTGAATATCTTCTTTTTACGCCGTCAGTATCCCGGTTGATGTGATGGCACTGCTTGTTCAACACGGAGGTTAACATGCCAGAAAGAGTCACCTATAAACGCCTGCTGCGGCAATTTGCCGCCATTGGCCCTTATCTCAGGGAAGACCTCTGTCATGAGGGGCGCTACTACTTTGATTGCCTGTCGGTCTGCGTCAGCGCCAAGGCGGCGCCGGACAAGCGGGAGTTCTGGGGCTGGTGGCTGGTATTGGAGCAAGACGATCACCACTTCCAGTACCACTATCAGCTCGGCTTTTATAACGGCGAGGGCAACTGGATAGACAAGCCGCTCCCCAAGAAGCATCAGGTCGAGGTAGACCGCTCCTTGCGACTCTTCTATCGGCTGCTTAATACCAAGCTGACACAACTGGAGTGCCAACTTGCCCCCGCGGAGCAGGTAACCCGCGAGTTATCCGTCACCGCCGCCTGACCCGACTGCCCTGCGGGGGTTAATTGCCTTGCAGGGCAGCAGGGGCGTGGGTATAAAGGGAATCCTTACCTTTTTGCCTTATCAATTCCATGGAAAACAAAACCATAGTCGTCAAGTTGGGCACCAGTGTACTCACCGGGGGATCTTCCCAGCTCAATCGTGCCCACATGGTCGAACTGGTTCGCCAGTGCGCCGCATTGCACCGCCAGGGCCACCGGGTGGTGCTGGTGAGTTCCGGGGCCATCGCCGCCGGTCGTGCCCATTTGGGGCACCCCCCGCTGGCCCCGACCCTGACCAACAAGCAGATGCTGGCGGCCGTGGGACAGACCCAGCTTATCCGGGTCTGGCAGGATCTGTTCAACCTCTATGACCTGCACGTCGGCCAGATGCTGCTGACCCGCGCCGACCTGGAAGACAGGGAGCGCTACCTCAATGCGCGCGATACCCTGCGCACCCTGCTCGACCACCGCATCATCCCCATCATCAATGAGAACGATGCCGTCGCCACCGCTGAGATCAAGGTGGGGGACAACGACAATCTCTCTGCGCGTGCCGCCATTCTGGCCGATGCGGATCTGCTGATCCTGCTGACCGATCAGACCGGGCTCTTCACCGCGGATCCGCGCACCAACCCCGATGCCCAGCTGATCGAGGAGGTGCAGACCATAGACGATACCCTGCGTAAATTGGCAGGGGGCAGCGTCAGTGGCCTGGGGACCGGCGGCATGGCGACCAAGTTGCAGGCGGCCGATGTGGCGCGCCGGGCGGGGGTCGATGTGGTGATCGCCACGGGTCAGGTGCCGGAAGTGGTCGGGCGTCTCGCCAATGGCGAGCGGATCGGCACTCGCTTCCCGGCCCTGGCCTCTCCCCTTGAGGGGCGCAAGAGCTGGATCCTGGCGGGCCCACCGCCCCTTGGCGAAGTGCAGGTCGATCTCGGGGCCGTGGTCGCCATGCGCGACAAGGGCTCCAGCCTGTTGCCCAAGGGGATTACCGGGGTCAGGGGCATCTTCGTGCGCGGTGATGTGGTGCGGATCCTCGATCCCCATGGCAGCGAGCTGGCCCGTGGCATCTGCCGTTATAACCACGAGGAGCTGACACGGCTGCGGGGGGTTCACTCGGATCAGATAGAGACGCTGCTGGGCTATGGCTATGGCGCCGTGGCCATTCACCGCGACGACATGATACTGCTGTAGTGTTGATGCCGGGCGATGGTCCGCGCGATGAGATGATACTGCTGTAGTTTTGATGCCGGGCGATGGCCCGTGCGATGAGATGATACTGCTGTAGTGTTGATGCCGTGCGATGAGATGATATCGCTGTAATCTAGGTGGTGGGCTGGGGCCTGCCGGCATATGAAAGGATCGAAAGATGAGTCTGGAGACATTGGGCCAAGCGGCCCGCGAGGCGGCCTATCAACTGGCTACCATCAACACGGCCCAGAAGAATCAGGCACTGCTGAGCATCGCCCAGGAGCTGGAAGCCCGGCAGAGCACCATATTGGCTGCCAACGCCAAGGACATCGCGGCGGGTCGGGAAGCCGGCCTGTCCGAGGCCATGCTGGACCGCTTGCTGCTCACTCCCGAGCGGCTGGCAGGCATTGCCAACGACGTGCGCAAGGTGGTGAGCCTGGACGATCCGGTCGGTGCTGAGCTGGACAGCCGCGTGCTGGAGAATGGCTTGCGTCTCTCCCGGCGCCGGGTGCCCATCGGGGTGATTGGGGTCATCTATGAGGCGCGTCCCAATGTCACCATCGACATCGCAGCGCTCTGCCTCAAGACCGGCAATGCCAGCATACTGCGCGGCGGGCGCGAGACCTTCCACTCCAACCTGGAGCTGGTCAAGGTGATCCAGGCCGCCCTGGCCAGTACTGGCCTGCCCATTGCGGCGGTGCAATACATCGACAACCCGGACCGGGCGCTGGTGGCCGAGCTGCTGCGGCTGGATCGCTACGTGGACATGATCATCCCCCGCGGTGGCGCCGGCCTGCACAAGATGTGCAAGGAGAACAGCTCCATTCCGGTCATCATCGGCGGTTTTGGCATCAGTCATGTGTTCGTGGATGCGAGCGCGGATCTGACCCGCTCCCTGGCCGTCATCGACAATGCCAAGGTGCAGCGCCCCTCTGCCTGCAACGCCCTCGATACCCTGCTGGTGCATGACGCCATTGCCGCCGAGTTGCTGCCCAAGCTGGTCGCGCGGATGAACGAGCAGAAGGTGACCCTGGTGGCGCACCCCAATGCCATGGCGCAGCTCAACGGGGCCAACGGTGTGCGGGAGGCGGGGGCCGACGATTTCGATACCGAATGGTTGGCGCTGACCCTGGGGGTCAAGCTGGTGGCCGGTGTGGAGGAGGCGCTGGCGCACATGCGCGAGCACAATGCCAGTCACTCTGACGCCATCCTGACCAATGATCTGGGCAACGCCGAACGCTTCATCAATGGCGCAGGCTCGGCCGCTGTCTATGTCAACGCCTCGACCCGCTTCACCGATGGGGCCCAGTTTGGTCTGGGGGCCGAGGTGGCTGTCTCTACCCAGATGCTGCATGCCCGGGGCCCCATGGGGTTGACCGAGCTGACCAGCTACAAGTGGGTGGGGCAGGCGGATTATCTCTCCCGCCCCTGAGTCTTGGTACTGCACCTCAGTCAATGACATGCCGACCCCAGGGTCGGCATGTTTGTTTCCTAAAGAGGTGCTTGGCACTATTGGCTAGTGCATTAACCTTGGCGCACGATCAGCACGGGGCAGGGGGCATGACGCACCACGGATTCTGCCACGCTGCCAACCAGCAGGTGGCTGATGCCGGAGCGACCATGGCTGCCCATCACCACCAGATCCACCTTCTCCTCCTTGGCCTGGGCGACGATCTCGTCGGCGGCGCGGCCAAAGCGCACGACGAAGTCGGCGGAGATCGGCAAGGTCTCGATGAGCCGTTGTATCTCTTCCTTGGCGTGGCGTTCCATCTCGTGGGTGATCTCGATGGCGGTCATGTGCAGAATCTTGTAGCTGTCGAAGCCGTGGAGCTGATCGACCACATGGATCAGCTTGAGGCTGGCATTGTGGCTCTTGGCCATGAAGACGGCATAGTCCAGTACGGGTTGGGACATCTGGGAAAAATCGACGGGACAGAGCAGGGTGCGGATAGACATGGAAGGCTCCTTTCGCGAGTGGTTTATGAGGGGTAGCCCATCGCAAATGGGCCACCAATGAATCTCACCTACCGTTATACCTGCTTGCCGCACAATAACTTGCGACTGGCTCGCAAATTTGAAAAATGGTGCCCGGTGTGATCCTGAACAGACTGATCTTCTGGGTAAGCCGTGCATAATCCAAAGCATGGCGCCAGGAGGCGAGAGGAGAGGGAATGCAGATACTGATACGAATACTGTTGCTCTGCGGTTGCCTCTGTCCCCTGATGAGTCGGGCCGAGGATCTCCCCGTCTATTGCGATGACTGGCCCGGCTTTTGCGAGGCGGACGGGGGAGGGCTCTATCTGGATTTGGCCCGGCACATCTATGAGCCGCTCGGTTACCGGGTGAAACCGCAATCCATGCCCTACAAGCGGGCGCTGGCCATGGTGGTCAAGGGTGGATATGGCATCACCATGGGGGTCTATCTCAACGAGGTGGAGGGGGTGCACTGGCCCCATTATCCGGACGGTGCCGACGATGTGACGGTTTTCATGCTCGACAAGTGGCGCAAGAGCTGGCAGGGAGAGCAGAGTCTGGCCCAGCAACGGGTGCTCTGGCAGCGCGGTTGGGCCTTCGACAAATACATCAAGGTGCCGATGCGCTGGCATGAAGTGAACAGCCATCAGGATGCCATGGCGCTGCTGCCCAAGGGGCGCCACCGTTATTACCTGAGTGCGGGAGTGCTCTATGCCAATGACCCTCTGCCACCCGATGTCAGCCGGGTCTTCCTGCGCTGGCTGCCAAGCTACCCCATCTTTGCGCGCAGCGACGCCGGGCTCAAGTTGCAACAAGAGTGGGATAGAGGCATGGCGCGTCTCATCGACAGCGGGGAGCTGACCGGGCTCTACCGGGAGAATCACTTGCTCGACTATTACAGTGATTTTTTACGGGGCCTCAAGCAGGAAAGGCGGGCTCAATCTGACCAATGACCCTTGGTCAGCCGATCATGGGGGATGACGCTGACCGTGACGGCCAGGCTTATGCCGTCACTGGGTGGCTATATAGGCCACCCTCTGCTCTCTTATGACGCTTGTGATCCGGTGCGCAGGCGCTTGGCCAGCCGGTCATAGAGGATGACGTTGGCTGTTGTGGCCAAGTTTATGCAGCCCAGGGATGGGGTTATATAGACCAGACTCTCACGCTTGTGATCCGGTGCGCAGACGTTTGGCCAGCCGGTCATGAGGGATGACGTTGGTTGTAGTAGCCAAGCTCATGCATCCCTGGGGGGATAGACCACATCCTTATTCCTCTGGCTTGCGCAGACGTTTGGTCAGCCGGTCATGAGGGATGACGTTGGTTGTAGTGGCCAAGCTCATGCATCCCTGGGGGGGATAGACCACATCCTTATTCCTCTGGCTTGCGCAGACGTTTGGCCAACCGGTCATAGAGGATGACGTTGGCTGTAGTGGCCAGGTTTATGCAGCCCCGGGATGGGGTTATATAGACCAGGCTCTCACGCTTGTGATCCGGTGCGCAGACGTTTGGCCAGCCGGTCATAGAGGATGACATTGACCGTGGCGGCCAGGTTCATGCAGCCGTGGGTCGGGATATAGACCACCCGTTTTACCCCGGCGAACAGCGCCGGTTCCAGGGTGCCATCCTCTGGGCCGAAGATGTAAAAAGCCCGGGCCGGATGGTCGAACTCCGGCAAGGGGGTAGCCCCCTCAATCAAGTCCACCAAGACCGGCTCGCACCCAGCAGGCATCACGCCGAGCAAGTCATCCACCCCGAGCAGGGGGATCTTGTCCACCATCTGTTTGGTGTCAGTGGCAAAGCGACGTGCCAGTTCGAAGCGGCTGCCGGTATAGCACACCTCGTCGGCGCCATAGCAGCCCGCGGCCCGCAGCACGGCCCCGACATTGCTTGGTGATTTTGGATTGACCAGGCCCAGGCCGACATAGTCGCTCCCCGTCTCCCTTGCAGACTCGACGCAGCCTCTGTTGTTCTGTTCACTCATCTCGCTCTCCTGGTTTGCGGCGCCATTATAAAGGGCCATGCCCCGTTCTGCCCAGCCCACCGCTCTTGTTGGCTTGGCAACCCTGTCGGACCTCGCTCGCCTGTCCAGGCTGGGGCAGTTGCACCGAGTTGGGGAGCCATGAGGGAGGGCGAGGGTCCAGCGTTGGCGCTGGCAGGCGTCCGGCAGGCTGGCAAGCTCTTTGCATTATCTTGTGCTGATAGACCAGCAACAATATCAATGACAGGACAGAGGCGTCCGTTCCCTTCGATGGGGCGGACGCCTTTTTATTGCGGGCAGGCAGGAGGAAGGATGAAGACCACATGTGCATATTGCGGTGTTGGCTGTGGCATCAGCGTCACGCAGCAGGCGGGCGAGTGGCAGCTCGAGGGGGACAGCGCTCATCCGGCCAATGGCGGCGCACTCTGCGTCAAGGGGGCCAGCCTGCTGGAGACCCTGGCCTTTCCCCAGCGTCTGCTCTACCCCCGCCATCAGGGCCAGCGCATCAGCTGGGACGAGGCGCTCACTATGATGTCGGCCCAGTTCAGCCGGATCATGGCGGAATCCGGCCCCGAGGCGATCGGCATCTACCTCTCCGGGCAGCTCACCACGGAAGATTACTATGTGGCCAACAAGCTGATGAAGGGCTACATCGGCAGCGCCAATGTCGACACCAACTCCCGGCTCTGCATGTCCTCGGCCGTGGTGGCCCAGCAGCGGGCGTTCGGGGAGGATCTGGTCCCGGCCTGCTATGAGGATCTGGAGCTGGCGGATCTCATCATCATCACCGGGGCCAACACGGCCTGGACACACCCGGTACTGTTTCGCCGCATCCAACAGGCGCGCAGCCGCCGTCCCGAACTCAAGCTGGTGGTGATGGATCCCCGCCGCACCATGACGGCGGAGCAGGCCGACTTGCATCTGGCCCTGCGTCCCGGCACCGATGTGGCGCTCTGGAACGGCTTGGGCCGCTACCTGCTCGATCACGACATCTGGGACCGAGATTATGTGGCGGCCCATGTCAGCGGCATCTCGGCCCTGGCCCGGGAGCTGGACGATCCCGCCTGGATGCCGGAGGCGGTGGCCCAGCATTGCGATCTGGCCCTCTCCGATCTGCTCGGTTTCTACCAGCTGTTCGCCCGCCACCCGCGCACCCTCAGCCTCTACTGCCAGGGCATCAATCAGTCCAATCAGGGGACGGACAAGGCCAATGCCATCATCAATGCGCATCTGCTGACCGGCCGGATAGGCAAGCCCGGTGCCTCCCCCTTCTCCCTCACGGGGCAACCCAATGCCATGGGCGGGCGCGAGGTGGGCGGGCTGGCCAGTCAGTTGGCCGCACACATGGGCTTTAGCGACGCGGAGCGCGATCGCCTGCAGCGTTTCTGGGGCAGCCCACGGATGGTGACGGGGCCTGGCCACAAGGCCGTCGAGTTGTTCGAGGCGGTGCACAGCGGTCAGATCCGTGCACTCTGGGTGCTGGGCAGCAACCCGGCGGCTTCCCTGCCAGATGGCGACCGGGTGCGGGAGTCCCTGGCGCGCTGCGAGTTTCTGGTGGTCTCAGATCTGACGGCGCAGACCGACACGGCGCGCTATGCCAATCTGCTGTTGCCCGCCCTTGGCTGGGGTGAGAAGAGCGGCACCGTTACCAACTCGGAGCGCTGCATCAGCCGCCAGCGCCCCTTCCTGCCGGCTCCCGGTGAAGCGCGTCCCGACTGGTGGGCCCTGGCCAGCCTCGGCCAGCATCTCGGCTTTGGGGAGGCGTTCGCCTACGCCGATGAGCATGCCATTTTCAGTGAACATGCCGCCCTCTCCGGCTTTGAAAACCGCGGGGAGCGCCAGTTCGACATCTCGGGGCTGGCCGGGCTGACCCCAGCCCAGTTCGAGGCGCTTGCCCCCCTGCGCTGGCCGGTCAATGAGGCTCACCCCCAGGGGTGCGATCGGTTGTTTGAGGATGGTCGCTTCCCTACCCCGGATGGCCGGGCCCGCTTGTTACCCCTGAAACAACAGGCCCCCGCACTGGAGCCGCTGCCACCCGGAGCAGGAGTGCCCTTGCTGCTCAACTCGGGCAGGTTGCGGGATCAGTGGCACACCATGACCCGCAGCGGCCATGTGCCTCGCCTGCTGGAGGCCGAACCCTGGCCTCGGGTCATGGTGGGGCCGGCCAGCCTGCTCAGCCTGGGGCTGGATGCCGGGGATCTGGTCAGCCTGGACAATGGCCGGGGTCAGGTGCGGGTGCGGGTGGGACTGGATGAGGGGTTGCGGGAGGGGGAGGCCTTCTTGCCCATGCACTGGACCGACAGCCAGTGCAGCCAGGGCGCGGTCAACCGGCTGGTGGCCCCGCGCACGGATCCGCACTCCGGTCAGCCCATGTTCAAACAGGCCAGGGTGAGGCTCAACAAACAACCCACCCATTGGCAGGGCGTCTGGCTTGGCCAGCAGGCGCCTGCCGAGCGGGGGGACTGGTGGGCGCGCCGCCCCCTGAAGGGCGGGGAGTGCTGGTTGCTCGCCTCCTGGTCAGAGGGGATGAGTGAGTGCTGGCAGCGACTGGCCCTGGATGGGCACTGGCTGCGCCTGCCCGTCAAGGGGGGCTGGCTCGCCATTGCCCTCTCCCAGGGACGGATCCAGAGCCTGCTGCTGGTCGGTGAGCGTTGGCCGACCCTGAAGGTTGAGTTGCTGGCGAGCCTGCTCGGCTTGCCTCTGCAGGCGGGGGCCCTCAGCCAGACCCTGAGCGATGCCTTTGCCGGTGACTCCCGGCTCGTCTGCTCCTGCTTCCGGGTGACGGAGGCGCGCATCGTCAACGCCATCCGCGAGCAGGGGGTGAGCGAACTGGCGGGGCTGCAGGGGCTGCTTCAGTGCGGCAGCAACTGCGGCACCTGTCTGCCAGAGATTGACAAGTTATTGATACAACACCGTTTCCTGGAGTCAGCATGATGAAACACTATCCGGAACAGACCGCCGTTCACATCGCTCTGGTGGGGGCAGGCCCTGGCCCTCTCGAGTTGTTGACCCTGAGGGCCTTGCGCCGCATCGAAGCGGCCGAGGTCGTGGTTTACGACCGCCTGGTGGGGGCCGAGATCCTCGCCATCATACCGGTCGGTGCGGCCCGCTTCGATGTGGGCAAGCGCTGTGGCGAGCCCAGCCCGAGCCAGCAGGAGATCAATGCCCTGCTGCTGGCGCTGGCGCGTACCGGCAAGCGAGTGGTGCGGCTCAAGGGGGGGGATCCGCTCATCTTCGGCCGGGGAGGGGAGGAGGCCCTCTATCTGGCCCATCACGGCTTTCGGGCCGAGCTGGTGCCCGGGATCACGGCGGCGCTCGGCTGCGCTGCCAGCACGGCCATCCCCTTGACCCACCGGGGGCTGGCTCGCTCGGTGACGCTGGTGACGGGCCATCTGCAGGGGGAAGAGAGCTTCAATGGTTGGCGCACCCTGGTCGGAGAGGGCCAGACCCTGGTCTGTTACATGGGGCTGGAGCAGGCTGGCAAGATAGAGGCTGGCTTGCTGGGGGCGGGCGCCGATGGGGCGCTGCCGGTGGCCCTGATTGTGGCAGGGTGCAGCGAGCATGAGCGGGTGATCCGCTGCCGGCTCGGTGGCCTGGCCCGGGCCGCAGAGGCCCTGCGGGGCGCGACGCCAGTGCTCATCATTCTGGGAGAGGTGGTGGCGCTGCGTGATGAACTGGATCAACTGCTCACTGGCCTGGAGAGCCGGGTCGCCTGATCTACCCCTACTACCTAGAGCTGGATAATTTAGGGGTAGATTCAAACACTTGGCCCCCATGTTGCGTCAAAGAGAGCCTGTTCGATGGATTGAACTGACAAGAGGTGAGGCATGCAACATCAAGGCGGTAGCTCTGAGGGGCGCCACTCCATACTGCTGATCCATGCCGATGACAGGATACAGGCCAACCGGCTGGGTATCCTGGTCAGCCATTATGGTCACAGCCCCCGCATCCTGGATGAGCGGGGGTTGCTGGGCGGCAAGATACAAGGGGACGGGCTGCTGATCAGCTGTCGGCGCTTCAGTGCCGAAATCAGGCTGGCCATGACCCAGGGGCAATTACTGCCCCGGATACTGTTTTGCGATCGTCTGACGGCGCAACAGCAGGCTGAGCTGCTGGCCCAGGGAGCCCTGGTGGTGCCCCATGGTTGTGGTGAGCGGGAACCTGTCGAGCAGTGGCTGCGACTGGCCCGTGCCCAGTTGGCCATGGTGCAGCAACAGCAGCAGGCTCAGGATGCATTGAAGGTGAAGCTGGAAGAACGACGGCTTATCGAGCAGGCCAAGGGGCGCTTGATGCGCCACCAGGGGCTGGATGAGGAGGCGGCTTACCAGGCGATGCGCAGCACCGCCATGGCCCAGAACCACAGCCTGGCGGAACTGGCCCGCCGTCTGCTCCAGGCGTTGCCCGCCTGAGAGGCGGCGTCACTCAGGCGACCCGAGCGAGGTGAGGGGGATGGGTGGCCAACTTGGTGCAGATGCGCCGCGCTGGCGCACCCTGGCCCGACGCGCAGCCCCATTCGCCCGGTAGACAGGGCATGTGAGAAGTTGGCACGTATCCTGAATAGCTAATAGAGAGCAATAACAAGCCGGTGCCGCCAAGGGCGGACAGGCGCCAGGCCCTTCGGGGCTATCACCATGAGTGCTGGCACCATGAACGCTGGCACCATGAAAACTGGGCAATGTGGCCCCATCGACCATCAGGTCGGTGGGGCCTTTTTTTTGGCAAAACGGGGATGGCAACAACGCAACGGCGCGTGATGGCCAGACCCGGATGAGCGAAGTGAAGAGGTAACTATGAAGCCAAGAATGATGTGCAAAGGTGCGCTGCTGGCCATGTTGGCCTGGCCAGCCCTGGGGGCGGTAACGGCTGCGTCTGAGACGGTCAGCATCGGAGCCCCCGAGAAGGAAGAGCTCAAGCTGGGCTTCATCAAGTTGACCGACATGGTGCCCCTGGCGGTGGCCTATGAGCAGGGCTATTTCGAGGACGAGGGCCTCTATGTCACCCTGGAGGCTCAGGCCAATTGGAAGGTGCTGCTGGACAGGGTCATCGATGGCGAGCTCGACGGTGCCCAGATGCTGGCGGGCCAGCCCTTGGGAGCCCACATCGGCATCGGCACCCAGGCCGAGCTGGTGACCGCCTTCTCCATGGATCTCAATGGCAATGGCATCACGGTTGCCAACTCGGTGTGGCAGGCCATGCTGCCTCAGCTGGCCAAGCAGGCCGATGGCCAGGTGGTGCGCCCCGTCTCGGCCAGCAGCCTCAAGCCGGTGCTGGACCAGTACCGCCAGTCGGGCAAGGCCTTCAACTTCGGCATGGTGTTCCCCGTCTCATCCCACAACTACGAGTTGCGCTACTGGTTGGCGGCAGGGGGCATACACCCTGGCTACTATGCCCCGCTCAAGGGGGATGACTCGGGTCAGCGTCAGGGGGAGGTGCGGCTCTCGGTCACCCCGCCCCCCCAGATGCCCGCCACCCTGGAGGCAGGCACCATCTCGGGTTACAGCGTGGGCGAGCCCTGGAACCAGCAGGCGATCGCCAAGGGGATCGGAGTCCCGGTCATCACCGACCTTGAGATCTGGCGCAACAACCCCGAGAAGGTGCTGGGCGTCACCCAGGCCTGGGCCGAACGCTATCCCAATACCCATGTCCGTCTGGTCAAGGCGCTGATCCGCGCCGCCCACTGGCTCGATGCCAACGACAATGGCAATCGCCGGGCGGCGGCCAAGCTGCTGGCTCGCCCCGATTACGTGGGGGCAGACGAAGGGGTGATCGCCGCCGCCATGACCGGCAGCTTCGAATACAACAAGGGCGACGTGCGCAGCCTGCCCGATTTCAATGTCTTCTTTCGCCATCATGCCACCTACCCCTACTACTCCGATGCCATCTGGTTCCTGACCCAGATGCGCCGCTGGGGGCAGATCCCCCAGGCGCAATCCGATGCCTGGTTCGAGCAGGTCGCCCGCGCCGTCTATCGGCCCGAGGTGTACCAGCAGGCGGCGCTGTCACTTATCGAGGAGGGCAAGCTCCAGGCGACGGATTTCCCGGCGTTTGCGACCGAGAGCGGTTATCGCGGCCCGCAACAAGGTTTTATCGACGGCATCGTCTATGACGGTCGCCATCCCAATGACTATCTGAACCACTTTGCCATCGGCCTCAAGGGCGATGAACAGGTGCAGTGAAGCCAAGGACAAGGAGTCTTCATGATGAAAGCGACAGCGATAGGGCGCCTGCTGGCCCCCTGTTTCGGCATAGTGTTGTTTCTGCTCTGTTGGCAGCTGGGGGCCAGTCAGGTCAAGACCAGTCTGGGTACCTTGCCGGGCCCCGGGGCGACCGCCAGCCAGCTCTGGCAACTGGGTCAGGAGCACCTGGCCGAGCGGGAGCGCGAATCCGGCTTCCTGGCCCGCCAGGCCAGTCGCAATGCCGAGCGGCTGGCGGCGGATCCCGCTGCCAGCATCAAGGTGAGAGCCTACCCGGGACGGGCGACCTTCTTCGACCAGATTGGCACCAGCTTGCTGACGGTGGCCACCGGCTTTGGGTTGGCGACCCTGCTGGCCGTCCCCCTGGGGATAGTGCTTGGCATACACCCGCAGCTCTATCGCATCGCCAATCCGGTGATCCAGCTGCTCAAGCCGGTCTCTCCCCTGGCCTGGCTGCCACTGATCACCATGGTGGTGAGTGCCGTCTATGTGAGCCCGGATCCCTGGCTGGCGAAATCCTTCGTCAACTCGGCGCTGACCGTGGCCCTCTGTTCACTCTGGCCGACTCTGCTCAACACGGCGGTCGGGGTGAGCTCGGTGGACCCGGATCTCCATAACGTGAGCCGGGTGCTGCGGCTGCCCTTCCTGACGCATATCGCCAAGATAGTGCTGCCCAGCGCCCTGCCGATGATCTTCACCGGCATGCGCCTCTCCCTGGGCGTCGCCTGGATGGTGTTGATTGCCGCCGAGATGCTGGCCCAGAACCCGGGGCTCGGCAAGTTCGTCTGGGACGAGTTCCAGAGCGGCAGTTCCGCCTCCCTGGCCCGGATCATGGTGGCCGTGGTGACCATAGGTCTCATCGGTTTCGCGCTGGATCGCCTGATGTTGGCGCTGCAACAGTGGTTGTCCTGGGACAAGCGGCAACTGCTGCGTTGATGGCCCTGACGGGCAAGGAGTCGTGATGAAAACCTATCTGGATTTGAGTGAACTCGGCATGTCGTTCACCACTGAGCACGGAGTCTTCGAGGCCCTGACCGGGGTGAACCTGAAGATAGAGAAGGGGGAGTTCATCTCCCTGATAGGCCACTCCGGCTGTGGCAAGAGCACTGTGCTCAATCTGGTGGCAGGGCTGCTGGAGCCGAGCCAGGGGGGCATCATCCTCGATGGCCGCGAGGTGGATGGGCCAGGACCCGAGCGGGCCATGGTGTTCCAGAACCACGCCCTGCTGCCCTGGCTCAGTGTTCATCAGAACGTTGAACTGGCGGTCAGGCGGCGGGTAACGGGGCGCGAGGAGGTGGCCGAACAGGTGCACTACTTCCTCTCCCTGGTGCAGATGGAGCATGCCAGCCACAAGATGCCCCATGAGATCTCGGGGGGCATGAAGCAGCGGGTCGGCATCGCGCGGGCGCTGTCGCTCTCCCCCAAGGTGCTGTTGATGGATGAACCCTTCGGCGCCCTGGATGCCCTGACCCGGGCTCATCTGCAGGATGCGCTGATGGCCATCCAGGCGGAGCTTGGCAACACCGTCATCATGATCACCCATGACGTGGACGAGGCGGTGTTGCTGTCGGATCGCATCATCATGATGACCAATGGCCCGGCGGCGACCGTGGGGGAAATTCTGGCGGTCAACCTGCCCAGACCCAGGGAGAGGGTGGCCCTGGCCGACGACCCGGCGTACCACAAGTTGCGCCAGCAGGTGCTGCGTTTCCTCTACGAGAAGCAGCGCAAGGTGACACAGCTCAAGACGGCCACCGGGGGCGTCATCAGACGCACCGCCTGAATCGGGACAAGAGAACAAGGATGAACGAGATGGATGAACAAAAATTGGTGGTGATAGGCAATGGCATGGCTGGTGAGATAGACCATCACTTCACCGAACAACCCAAGGTGGTTGAGAAACAGCAACTGCTGGTCGTCGGCAATGGCATGGTCGGTCATCACTTCATCGAACAGCTGGTGGCGGCAGATGGACTGGCCCGCTTCACGGTCACCGTATTGGGTGCCGAACCCGATCCCGCCTATGACAGGGTGCATCTCTCCGAGGTGTTTGGCGGCAAGGCGCCCGACGCGTTGCGCCTCGCCGACCCGGCCTGGTACGCCGAGCAAGGGGTGAGTTTGCGGCTCGGTGCCAAGGTCGAGAGCCTGGACAGGGCCGCTCGCCAGCTCTGCCTCGAGTCCGGGGAGCGCCTCGACTATGACCGTCTGGTGCTGGCCACCGGCTCTGTGCCCTTCGTGCCGCCCATCCCCGGTCATGAGCGGGCTGGCTGTTTCGTCTATCGCACCCTGGGGGATCTGGACGAGATCCGCGATGCCTGCGCCGCCGCCCGCACTGGCGTCGTCATCGGCGGCGGCCTGCTCGGCTTGGAAGCGGCCAATGCCCTGCGATTGCTGGGACTCAAGACGCGGGTGGTGGAGTTCGCTCCCCGACTGATGCCGGTTCAGCTCGATGAGAGCGGCGGCGCCCTGCTCAGGGAGAAGATCCAGGGGCTGGGGGTCGAGGTGTACACGGCCACGGCGACCGAGGCCATCGAGGATGGCGAGACGGCGCGCCATCGCCTGCGCTTCGCCGATGGTCAGCATCTGGAGACGGATGTGATCCTCTTCTCGGCCGGGATACGCCCGGCGGATGCCCTGGCCCGTCAGGGGGGGCTGACGGTGGGTGAGCGAGGGGGTATCTGCATCGATGAGGGCTGCATCAGCTCGGATCCCGCCATCCTGGCCATCGGTGAGTGTGCGCTCTGGCAGGGGCGCATCTACGGACTGGTGGCCCCCGGTTACCAGATGGCCCGCGCCGCCGTGGCGACCCTCTGTGGCGGTGAGACCCGCTTCCAGGGCGCTGACATGTCCACCAAGCTCAAGCTGATGGGGGTGGATGTGGGCTCCATCGGTGATGCCCATGGCAGCAGCGAAGGGGCTCAGGAGCTGTTGCTGCTGGACAGGGTCAATGGCATCTACAAGAAACTGGTGACCGATGGCGAGGGCAAGCGGCTGCTCGGCGCCATCCTGGTGGGCGATGGCAGTGATTATGAGCGGCTGCTCCAGTACTACCAGAACGCTCTGCCCCTGCCCGAACCCGTGCTCTCCCTGTTGATGGGGGAGGGGGCCGAGGCGGCGGCGCCCATGGTGCTGCCCGACAGCGCCATCCTCTGCTCCTGCCATAACGTCAGCAAGGGGGCCGTGGTGGCCGCCGTTCGGGCGGGCAATCACGAGCTGGCGGCGGTGAAGAGCTGCACCAAGGCGGGCACCGGCTGTGGCGGTTGCAGCAACTTGCTCAAGCAGGTGGTGGACGTGGCCCTGGCCGAGCTGGGGGTGGAGGCCGACCACAGTCTGTGCGAGCACTTCGCCTACAGCCGTCAGGAGCTCTACCACCTGGTCCGCGTGGGGGAGATCAAGACCTTCGATGCCCTGCGGGATCGTCACGGTCAGGGGCTGGGTTGCGATATCTGCAAGCCGACCGTGGCCTCCATTCTGGCTTCGCTCTGGAACGAGCACGTGCTGGAGAAGCCCCACCGGGGACTGCAAGATACCAACGACGCCTTCCTGGCCAACCTGCAAAGAGACGGCACCTACTCGGTGGTGCCGCGCATCCCCGGCGGCGAGATCACCCCGGACGGCCTCATCACCATCGGCGAGGTGGCCCGCAAATACGGGCTCTACACCAAGATCACCGGCGGCCAGCGCATCGACTTGTTCGGTGCCAGGGTCGATCAGTTGCCGGACATCTGGGGGGAGCTCATCGCGGCGGGCTTCGAGACCGGCCAGGCCTATGGCAAGTCGGTGCGCACCGTCAAATCCTGTGTGGGCTCCACCTGGTGTCGCTACGGGGTGCAGGACTCCATGGGGCTGACCATGCGGCTCGAGCACAGGTACAAGGGGCTCAGAGCGCCCCACAAGCTGAAGTTTGCCGTCTCCGGTTGCACCCGGGAGTGCGCCGAGGCCCAGAGCAAGGACATCGGTGTCATCGCCACCGAGCGGGGCTGGAACCTCTATGTCTGTGGCAATGGCGGCATGCGGCCGCGCCACGCCGATCTGTTTGCCACCGATCTCGATGAGCCGACCCTGATCCGCTACATAGACCGATTGCTGATGTTCTATGTGCGCACCGGGGAGCGCCTGCAGCGCACCTCGGTCTGGATGGAGAGCATGGAGGGGGGGCTCGACTACCTCAAGTCGGTGATCGTGGAGGACAGACTGGGCCTCGGGGCCGAACTTGAGGCCCACATGGAGTCCATTGTCGGCAGCTGGCAGTGCGAGTGGCGGAGTACATTGGCCGATCCGGACAAGGTGGCGCTGTTCAAGGCATTCGTCGATGACGAGCCGGTTGCCACGCCGCCAAGGCGCGAGGAGCGTGGCCAGTGGGTCCCGGCGATCAAGATCAAGGAGTTGATATGATGCAGCAAGAAACCTGGTTGCCGGTCTGCGCCCTGGCCAGTCTGCTGCCCGGCCAGGGCCGCAGTGCCCGGGTTGGGGAGCAGCAGCTGGCGTTGTTTCTGCTCGGGGAGCGGGTATATGTGCTTGACGACAGGGATCCCGTCTCGGGTATTGCCCTGCTCTCGCGAGGCATAGTGGGGGATCTTGGCGGAGAGCCGGTGGTGGCCTCGCCACTCTACAAGCAGCGCTACGCCCTGATGGATGGCCGCTGTCTCGACGATCCGGCCCTCGGGGTGCGCGCCTGGCCCACCCGGCTGGAGGGAGAGACCATCTGGGTCAAGCTCTCCTGAGCCAGGTCACCAACATGCAATCAGATGCGTCACCAGCACCGGGCCTGCCCGGTGTTTTTTTTGTGCGCCACCCGACAATTCTGCACCGCCCCTCTTTTATCGAAACGTTTTCCTGCTAGCTTAAACAAAAGCCTAGATATGGATATTTGTCTATGACAGACCGTGAGCAAGAGATCCTCGCCCTGCTGCGCCAGGACCCCATGATCCCCCAGCAGGAGCTGGCGACCCAACTTGGCATCAGTCGCTCGGCGCTGGCCAGCCATGTCTCCAGCCTGACGCGGCAGGGGTTCGTGATGGGGCGCGGTTATGTGCTGCGCGAGGGCCCTTACGCCGTGGTGGTGGGGGGGGCCAACATGGATATCTGTGGCCAGAGCCAGGGAGCCCTGCGCATGGGGGATTCCAACCCGGGCTCGGTGCGCACCTCGGCCGGCGGGGTGGGACGCAACATAGCCGAGAACCTGGCGCGGCTTGGCACTGATACCCGTCTGGTGACGGCGGTGGGCAACGATCAGCATGGCCATCAGTTGCTGGAGGTGAGCCAGCAGGCTGGTGTCGATGTGCGCCAGACGCTGGTGCTCGACGGCAAAACCACCTCCTGCTACCTGAGCCTGCACGATGGCCTGGGGGAGATGAGCTGCGCCATCAATGCCATGGGCATCATCGATGAGCTGACCCCTGCCCGGTTGAGCCCCCTTGGCGGTTTTCTCGCTGCCGCCAACGTGCTGGTGCTCGACACCAATCTCGCCACCGGCACCCTGGACTGGCTGTTCGACCGCCATGGGGAGCAGGTGCTCTTTGTCGATACCGTCTCCGTGGCCAAGGTGGAGAAGATCCGCCCCTGGCTCGGCCGCATCCATACCCTCAAGCCCAATCGCAGCGAGGCCGAACAGCTGTGCGGCTTCGCCATTGCAGGGCCCGACACCTGGCCCAGGGCGGCGCACTGGTTCCACAGCGCCGGGGTACAGCGCCTGTTCCTGAGTCTGGGGGAGCAGGGCATTTTTTATAGCGACGGGGAGAGTCAGGGTCACCTGCCCATCCTCGGCTGCCCGGTCAGCAATGTGACCGGCGGCGGTGATGCCTTCATGGCCGGTCTGGTCCATGGCTGGCTGGCCGGTAGCGACATGGCGCAAAGCACCCGCTTTGCCCTGGGGTGCGCCGCCCTCACCGTCGGTTGTCATGAAACTGTTTTTTCCGGCCTGTCCAAGGCCGCCGTTGAACGTGTTCTGGAGGAGTACCCATGTTGAACGCTTACCTCGATATCCAACCGGTCGTCGCCGCGGCCCTGGCCGCCGGCAAACCCGTCGTAGCCCTGGAGTCCACCATCATCTCCCACGGCATGCCCTATCCGCAGAATGTGGAGACGGCGCGCCAGGTCGAGCAGGTGGTGCGCGACAACGGCGCCGTGCCGGCCACCATCGCCATCATCGATGGCCGCCTCAAGGTGGGTCTGGATGCGGGGGCGCTGGAGGCGCTGGGCAAGGCCGGTCACGCCGCCACCAAGTGCAGCCGCCGCGACATCCCCTTCGTGCTGGCCAACAAGGGGCTGGGGGCCACCACTGTCGCCTCCACCATGATCATTGCGGCCATGGCGGGGATCCGGGTGTTCGCCACCGGCGGCATCGGCGGCGTGCACCGCGGTGCCCAGGAGAGCTTCGACATCTCGGCGGATCTGCAGGAGTTCGCCCAGACCCCGGTGGCCGTGGTCTGCGCCGGTGCCAAGTCGATACTCGACATCGGCTTGACCCTGGAGTACCTGGAGACCCAGGGGGTGCCGGTCATCGGCTATCAGACCGAGCAGCTGCCCGCCTTCTACACCCGCGAAAGCGGCTTCAAGGTGGATTACCGCCTCGACACCCCGGCGGCCATTGCCGAGGCGCTGCGTCTGAAGTGGGAGCTGGGGCTGGCCGGTGGCGCCGTGGTCACCAACCCCATCCCGACCGAGTTTGCCATGCCCAAGGCCGACATAGATGCGGCCATCAAGCAGGCACTGCAGGAAGCGGACGAGCAGGGCGTCAAAGGCAAGGCATCCACCCCCTTCCTGCTGGCGCGGGTGTGCGAGCTGACCGGCGGCAACTCCCTGGCGGCCAACATCCAGCTGGTGCTGAACAACGCCGCCCTGGGGGCAAAGATTGCCGCCAGCTTGTAACTGTTGGCCCCTGTGACTCCCTGGCGGCTAATATCCAGCTGGTGCTGAACAACGCCGTTCTGGGGGCCCACATCGCCGCCAGCCTCTGAGTCGAGATCACCGCGCAATAACAAGAGGGCCCCGGGGCCCTCTTGTTATGGGTACGCGTTCAGACGAAATCAGTCGCTCAGCTCATCCCCGACCTGTTTGACCGCATCCCGGGTGCTGTGACCTATCTCACGGGTGACATCCCGGCTGGTGTGGCCAATCTCCCGGGTCACATGCTTGGTGGTGTGGCCTATGGTGCGGCCCGCCTCCTTGATATCGGCACAACCGGCCAGCACCAGGCCGGTGAGCAGCGCCATCAGGGATGAGTGACGCAGGGATAAATGACGCATGCCAACCTCCTCGTTAAGGGTTGAGGTCATTATTGCCCCTGAGGGAGCGGGCGGGCAACCAGCAGGGTGTGACCGGGGCCCGGGATCTCGTGCTCGGCCTCCACATGGAAACCGGCTTCCCGCAGGCACTGGTACATCTGCTTGGAGTGGTAGAAGCGACTGTTGCCGTTGGCGATGGCGGTGAAGTAGAGGGAGGTGGCATTGAGGCTGAAGCTGGCCGCCTCGAAGCTCTGCCTGTCCCAGAACAGCTCAAGGATGCAGACCCGGGCCCCGGGTTTCATGTGTTGGCGAATACGCTTGAGGATGGCGACTATCTGCTCGTGGCTGAAGCAGTCCAGGAACTGGCTCATCCACCAGACGTCCGCTTCACCGGGCAACGGGCCTTCGGCTTCGAGCATGTTGACGGCATGGCCGCTGACTCTGGCTGTCAGCCCGGCGGCCTCTATCCGGGGCTGGGCCAGGGCGAGCTGCTCGGGCAAGTCCAGTATTGTGACCTTGAGTCCGGGATCCCGGGCCGCGCAAGAGAGTGCCCACTTGCCGGTATTGCCGCCCACGTCATACAGGGTGCGCGGCTCATAGCCCAGCACATGGTCCTGAGCCTGCTGGAAGGCCCAGTCTGAGTAGAAGTGATCGAAGGCAAACCAGCTGGCCCGGGCTGGCTCCGGCAACTCGTCGAGGTGGGGATAGATGGTGGCCCAGTCGCGGTTGAACACCTTGAGCCCCTCGGGCTTGCCTTCCCGAATGGCATCGAGCAGGTGGGCGAGGGGTTGATAGCAGACGTGCTGGGTGAAGTCCATATTGACCCGGGTCATGGAGTCGTTTTGCAGGTATTTGCCCACTTTGCCGAGCACATAGCGCGCCCCGGCCAGATGGCAGATCCCGCCCCCCAACCCCATGTCGAGCAGCACACCGACGCCGTATTCACTGATCGCGCAGTGGCGGGCTATCTCGGCGGTGGTCGCGCCTTCTTTACCACGGCTCTCCAGGTAGGCGAGCACACCGGTTTCACGCAGGCACCAGCTCGCCTGGAACAACATGGGAGCGAAGGCGATGCGCTGCGCCTGGCTGATGGCGGCGAGGGCGTCATGTCCCTCGCTTTGGTAATGTTTCACAGGACTTGCCACTCCGGGGTTATTTATTATTGCTAGTGCGGGACAGCTCGATCTGGATGGCCTGGTTCAATCCCTGGATCCAGCGGTTATAACTGCGGTGTATGGCACCCTTGCCATCATCATCGAGATTGATGCTGCTGACATAATTGATGGCGTAGTCATGAGCGCTATAGGGAATATTGATCACCGCCTGATGTTGGCGCACATTCAATTGACCGCGAATAAGCCCTGGCTGCTCTTTTTTCATCACCCAGCCCTTGCTGAGACCACCATTGAGGATGGCGTTGCCGACCTGTTCTTGGGTCAGGGTGAAGTTCACCTGATTGGCCGGCAAATTATGCACCGGCTGACTGGTGGCGCAGGCGGCCAGCAGGGCGCAGCCGAGCAGCAAGGCGGATTTGGACATCATGTTCATTATTGTTCCCCGAGGTCGGTTTCTTATGAAGCGGGGCAATGAGACAACATAATGGCGTTATTTTCAATAAATATGACTGAAGACAAGGGCTTATATGGTTCGCGTCTATTATTTACGGAAAATAATGCTATGATGGCCGCCGAATTAATGACAGGCATGAAACCAGCATTATTTCTCCATGTTTCCCGCCGGATGACAGCCGGCAATCTGATTAACCCAACTCATCAGCCATTGCGCCGCACCAGGACGGAAGCTCGTCATCATGTTCTCATTTTCACTCCTTGATGCGCAGGCGCTCTCCCCCGGGCTGAACCAGGTCAGTCAATGGCAACAGTGGGCGGAACAGGGCCTGTGGCCCGATGCTGCCCCGTTGCCACCGACTCCGCTGCTGCCCATGATGATGGCCCGTCGCCTCAGCGCCGGGGCCCGGCTCGCGGTGCAGCTCGGCCTGGAGATGCTCGGTCGCCACGAGATAGACAACGCCATCTTTGTCAGCCGCCACGGTGAGCTGGCCCGCTCTCTCACGCTGTTGCAAGGATTGGCGGCGGCGAACCCCCTCTCGCCCACGGATTTCTCCATGTCGGTGCACAACACCGCGGCCGGACTCTGCTCCATTCAGGGCAAGGCGGCGCTGCCCATGAGCTCGCTGGCGGCAGGGGAAGGGGGACTGATGGCGGGGCTGACCGAGGCGGTCGCCAACCTGCAGGCCGGTTACCGGCGGGTGCTGCTGGTGCTCTTCGAGGGGGAGATCCCCGCCTTTCATCACCCCTGGATCCCGGCCACTCCCCCCTATGGGATCGCGCTGGTACTCGGGGATGAGGAGCAAGGCGAGCGCTGGCACTGCGAGGGGGCGAGGATTCATGGCCATGCTCCCGCGCTGGCCCAGCCTCTGGCATTCTGGCGCGCGCACTTGTTGCAGCAAGCGACCTGCCTGCTGGGGGATGGACGTCAGGAGTGGGCATGGCGGCGCGGTTGAACCGGCTCTGGCGGCTGTTTGGCACCGCCCTTGGCTTCACCCTCTTTGGTTTGGGGGGGCTGCTGCTCACTCTCTGCTGGTTCCCGCTGCTGGCGCTCTGCCTGCGCGGGGAACGGCGTCGCACCCTGGCCCAGGCCAGCATCAAGCAGAGTTTTCGGCTGTTTATGTCGCTGCTCAAGGGGCTGGGGGTACTGGATTACCGGGTGAGCGGCATGCCTCAGGATCTGCGCGGGGCCTTGGTGGTCGCCAATCACCCCAGCCTGCTCGACTATGTGATGCTGGCCGCCGAGCTGCCGGTATGTGACTGCATCGTCAAGCAAGCCTTGTGGCATAATCCGTTTCTGGGGGGCGTGGTGCGTGCCGCCGATTACATTCCCAATGTGGAGGCCGAGCGGTTATTGCCGCTCTGTATGGCGCGGGTACGCAGCGGCGGCCTGCTGCTGGTGTTTCCGGAAGGGACTCGCACCACCCCAGGCCAGCCACTGCACCTGCAACGGGGGGCGGCTCAGCTTGCACTGCGCAGTCAGGTGCCGCTGCAGCCGGTGCGCATTCACTGCAGTGAGCGCTTCCTCACCAAGCAGGACAAGTGGTTCAGAACACCGAAGCACAAGCCAAGCTTCACCCTGGAATTCCTGCCGCAGATCACTGCCGCAGAGGTGGTCGACAACGAACAGGGCAGCGCCCTGGCCGCCCGCCAGCTAACCCGATTTCTCACCAGGGTCCTGCAACCCGGGGCCCAATGACAGCGTATGGAACAGCAATGCAAGACCTGCAACAAGAAATAAAGCAACTCATTATCGACAGCCTCAATCTGGAAGGATTGACCCCGGACGACATCGACAGCCAGGCTCCCCTGTTTGGGGATGGTCTGGGCCTGGACTCTATCGATGCGCTCGAGCTCGGGCTCGCCATCAAGGGTCGCTACGGCATAGTGCTCTCCGCCGATGACGAGAATACCCGTCGTCACTTTGCCAGTGTCGCAGCCCTGGTTGCCCTGGTTCACTCCCAAGCCTGAGCCCGTCCCTTTTCGGAGAAACGCAGATGAACAGAGACGAGATTTTTACCGAGATCAAGGCCACCCTGGTGAAGCTGTTCGAGGTGGATGAAGGGGAGATCACCCTGGACGCCCAGCTCTATCAGGATCTGGAACTCGACAGCATAGATGCCATCGATCTGGTGGTGCATCTGCAAAAACTGACCGGCAAGAAGATCAAGCCCGAAGAGTTCAAGACGGTGCGCAGCGTGGCCGATGTGGTCGACGCGGTCGAGCGCCTGCTGGCCGATGCCTGATCCCAAGGTCAGACCCGTGCTGCGACTGCTCTCCCTGCTGGCAGGGGGGCTGCTGCTGGCCTATCCCCTGGCCGTTTACTGGGGATTGACCCATTGGGGGGGATCCTCCCTGCTCGCCATCTTGCTGGTCACCTTTGCCTTGCGGCTGCTGCCCGGTGTTTCCCCGGTGCGCGAGTGGCTGCTGCTCGGCCGCCTGCTCGCCGGTGTCGGCCTGCTGCTGACGGGCTTGAGCGCCCTCTTCTCGGCCCAGCACTGGTTGCTCTATTACCCCCTCGCCGTCTCCCTGGCGCTGCTCTGCCTGTTTGGCTGGAGTCTGCGCCAGCCGATGACGCTGGTGGAGCGCCTCGCCCGCCTGACCGATCCCGACTTGCCGCCGGCGGGAGTGCGCTATACCCGCACCGTGACCCAGGTCTGGTGCGGCTTCTTCGTGGTCAATGGCGTGCTTGCCGCCGCCACCATCTGGCACGGAGACCTGGCGTTGTGGAGCCTCTACAACGGTCTCATCAGCTACCTGCTGATGGGGCTGTTAATGGGCGGGGAATATCTGGTGCGCCTGCGGGTCAAACGGAGTTTTGCCTGATGAGTCATGCAGCTGACTCTTTCGCGCCCTGCCAACGTCTGCTCGCCGCCATCTGGGAGCGGGCAGACGAGGAGGTGGTGGCGTTCGGCCCACAGGGCGAGAGCCTGTTCGGTGAGCTAAGAGGCGGCGCCGAGGGGTTGGCCTGCGTGCTGGCGGCCTCACCGGCAACGCGCTGGGCACTCTGCTTCGATGACAGCCTGCTGTTTGCCCAGGCCCTGCTGGCCTGCGCCCTGTCGGGTCGTGAGGTCGTGCTGCCCGGTCATCAGCGCCCGGCCGCCCTGACCGAACTCGGTGCGGGTTTCGACGGCATACTGACCGATAGCCAGCAGCTGGGGGAGGGGGGCGAGCACCCCTGGTTGCGTCTGCCCCTGACGGTTTCGCAGCATGAGAGCCCGGCGCCGCGCTGGGCCGCTCCCACCGGCTTGCAACTGACCCTGTTCACCTCGGGCTCGACCGGCGTGCCCAAGGCGATCCCCAAGGCCTGGCACCAGCTAGAGGCCGAGTTGCGAGTCTTGATTGCGCTCTGGGGGGAGAGGCTCGATGGCACACGTCTGCTGGCGAGCGTCAGCCATCAGCATATCTATGGCCTGCTGTTTCGCATCCTGCTGCCCCTGGTACTGGGTGTTCCCTTCGCCCGCACCCTGACCCTCTATCCGGAGCAGCTCAAGGGGCAGCGAGGGCCCTGGGCCCTGATCGCCTCTCCCGCCTTTCTCAGTCGACTCGATCCTGAGCTCGGGGAGGGGGAGTGCCGCCTGATTGTCTCCTCCGGCGGTCCCCTGGCCCTGGCGGATGCACTCCGCAGCGCTCAGCTGTTTGGTCAGTTGCCCATCGAAGTATTTGGCAGCAGCGAGACCGGTGGCATCGCCTGGCGCCAGAGTCAGGCGCCCCATACCCCCTGGCAGCCCATGCCGGGGATCCGGGCCCTGGTGGCGGCCGAGGATCGCTTGTTGCTGCACTCCCCCTTTCTGCCCGATGGCGAGCCGCTGCTCTGCGCCGATCGCATTCGATGGGAAGAGGCTGGCTTTCATCTGCTTGGACGCGGGGATCGGCTCATCAAGATCGAAGAGAAGCGGATCTCCCTCGATGAGGTCGAGACCCGCTTGCAGGCCCTGCCCTGGGTGGAGGCCGCCGCCGTGCTGCCCCTGACGGTGGCGACCCGGCAAGCGCTCGGCGCCGTGCTGGTGTTGACCCCTGAGGGGCAGCGCCAGTGGCAGACACTGGGGCATGGGCGCTTCCTCATCGCCCTGCGCGAGCGGCTCAGACCCTGGCTCGAACCGGTGGCGCTGCCGCGCCGGGTGCGACTCCTGGCGACCTTGCCCCTGAGTAGTCAGGGCAAGCGCCCCTGGTCCGAGTTGAAAGCGCTATTTGATGAGCTGCCTGCGGACAAGATGGCGGGTGGCGGAGCCGGTCAGCCGATGAGAAAAGAGATGAACAACAACGACTCAGGGGCTGCCGCCATGCAAGCAGCTACCCTACCGACGCTGCTCGAGCAGACTCAGACCCTGGATGCGCTGGTGCTGCGGCTTCATCTTGACCCCGCGCTCCCCTGGTTCAGCGGCCATTTTCCGGGGGCGCCGCTGCTGCCCGGCGTGACGCAGGTGCACTGGGCCATCCACTATGGTCGGCAGTTGCTTGGCCTCTCTGGCACCTTTGGCGGCATGAGCCAGCTCAAGTTCCAGCGCCCCCTGAGCCCGGGTCAGCAGTGCAGCCTGCACCTGACTTGGCAGGCCGACAAGGGTCAGTTGTTATTCAGCTATCGACTCGCCGATGAGCTCGCCAGTAGTGGAAGAGTGCGGTTATGTCCCTGACTCCCTGCATCATCATCCCCTGCTACAACCACTCGGCTCCCCTGGCCGGGGTGCTGACCAGGCTGGCCCCCCTGGGGCTGCCCTGTCTGCTCATCGACGATGGCAGTGAGCCGGGCGCCGCCGCCCGTCTCGATGGCTTGGCGAGGGAGCATCAGGCCTGGGTGAGCCTGCTGCGTCATCCCCATAATCTGGGCAAGGGGGCCGCGGTGATGACCGGGCTCAAGGCCGCCTTCGAGCGCGGTTTTAGCCATGGAGTGCAGATAGACGCGGACGGTCAGCACGATCTCGCTGACGTGCCGCGGCTATTGCACGAGGCCGAGGCCCATCCCGAGGCGCTGATCTCGGGCCGCCCCCTCTATGACGACTCTGTGCCCAAGGGACGGCTCTATGGCCGCTATGTCACCCATGTCTGGGTCTGGATAGAGACGCTCTCCTTCACCCTCGAAGACAGCATGTGCGGCTTTCGGGTCTACCCCTTGGCGGCGAGTTGCGCCCTGTTTGACGAGGTGCGCCTCGGCGCGCGGATGGATTTTGACACCGAGATCATGGTGCGCCTCCACTGGCGCGGGGTGAAGAGTCGTTTCGTGGCGACCCGGGTCATCTATCCCGCCGATGGCAGCTCCCATTTTCGGCTCTGGCAAGACAATCTGGATATCTCCTGGATGCACACCCGGCTGGTGTGCCGCCTGCTCTGGGATCTGACCCGCCAGCTGCTGCGCTGGCCCGCTCGCCTCTGGCACCGGGGCAGGGCACACTGGTCGCGTACCCCGGAACGAGGCAGCCTGCTTGGCTTGCGGATCATGCTGACCAGTTATCGGCTGCTGGGACGCAGGGGCTTCAAGGCGCTGCTCTATCCGGTCATCGGCTACTTCTGGTTGACCGGCCGCCGTCAGCGGGCGGCTTCGGAGCAGTATCTGGCCCGGCTAGAGGCGTTTGCTGCGGCCAACGACATTCCACTGCCTGCCGAGCCGAGATCCAGCTTTCGTCACTTGCTGCGCTTTGGCGAGGCGGCCCTGGACAAGCTGGCGGGCTGGCGCGGCGACATAGCCCCGGAGCAGGTCGAGCTGGTGGGGCGCGAACACCAGGAGGCTGCTCTTGCTTCGGGGCGTGGCCTGTTGCTGCTCGGCTCCCATCTCGGGGATCTCGAGCTGTGCCGGGCCCTTGGCACCCAGGCGGGCCAAGTGCGCATCAACGCCCTGGTGTTCACCCGCCATGCGGCCCGTTTCAATGCCCTGCTCAAGCAGATCAATCCAGGATCCGGGCTCAATCTCATCCAGGTGCAGGAGATGGGGGCCGACACCGCCATCTTGCTCAAGGAGAAGATAGAGGCGGGGGAGTGGGTGGTGATCGTCGGGGATCGCACCTCGGTCACCAGGGAGAAGCGGGTGGTCTGGGCCGATTTTCTCGGCGCCCCGGCCCCTTTTCCCCTTGGCCCCTTCGCCCTGGCCAGCGTGCTGGCCTGCCCCGTCTATCTGATGTTCGGCCTCAAGGAACAGGGCCGGTTCCGGGTCCATTTCGAGCCCTTCGCAGAGCGGCTGTTGCTGCCGCGTAGCAATCGGGAGGCGGCGCTGCAGCACTGGGTGCAGGCCTATGCGGACAGGTTGCAACACCACTGCCTGCGAGCCCCTCTCGACTGGTTCAACTTCTTCGATTTTTGGCAGCTAACTCATGATGAACAGTGATACTCCTTCTCCCCAGGTCACCTTCGGCGCAGACAGGCTCACCATAGAGCAGGTAGTGGCCCTGGCCGAGGGGCGGGCCAGACCCGTACTCAATCCGGATCCCGCCTTTATGGCCCGTATCCAGCGCGGCGCCGATTTTCTCGATCGGCTGCTCGAGGAGGAGGGGGTCATCTACGGGGTGACCACCGGCTATGGCGACTCCGTGACCCGGGCCGTGCCGCCCGCCCTGGTGGCCGAGCTGCCCCTGCACCTGACCCGTTTCCATGGCTGCGGCCTGGGGGCGGATCTGAGCCTGGAGGCTGGCCGCGCCGTGTTGGCGACCCGGCTCTGCTCCCTGACCCAGGGGGTCTCCGGGGTCAGCCCTGCGTTGCTGGAGCGGCTCTGCTGGTTGCTGGAGCAGGACTTAATCCCCCGTATTCCCGAAGAGGGGTCGGTCGGTGCCAGCGGCGATCTCACCCCGCTCTCCTACGTGGCCGCCGTGCTGGTGGGGGAGCGCGAGCTCTATCGGAACGGAGAGTTGGCCGATACCGCCGATGTCTATGGTTCGCTCGGGGTCACGCCCCTGATCCTGAGGCCCAAGGAGGGGCTGGCGCTGATGAACGGCACCTCGGTGATGACGGCGCTCGCCTGTCTGGCCTATGCCCGCACCGAATACCTGATGAAGCTTGCCACCCGCATCACCGCCCTGGTCAGCGTCGCCATGGCCGGCAACGCCTTCCACTTCGATGAGCGGCTGTTCGCGGCCAAGCCCCACCCCGGCATGCAGGGCATCGCCGCCTGGCTGCGGGCCGACTTGCAGAGTGGCGAGCTGCCGCGCCACAGCGACCGGCTGCAAGACCGCTACTCTCTGCGCTGCGCCCCCCATGTCATCGGCGTGGTGGCCGACAGCCTGCCCTGGTGGCGTCAGCTCATCGAGAACGAGCTCAACAGCGCCAATGACAATCCGCTGATCGATGGCGACTTTGAGCATGTGATGCACGGCGGCCACTTCTATGGCGGCCACATCGCCATGGCCATGGACAGCATGAAGACGGCGGTGGCCAATCTGGCCGATCTGCTCGATCGCCAGCTGGCCCAGCTGGTGGACAGCAAGTTCAACGGTGGCCTGCCGAGCAACCTGTCGGGTGCCAGCGGCGAGCGACGCATGATCAATCACGGTTTCAAGGCGGTGCAGATCGGCGTCTCCGCCTGGACCGCCGAGGCCCTCAAGCTGACCATGCCCGCCAGCGTCTTTTCCCGCTCCACCGAGTGCCACAACCAGGACAAGGTGAGCATGGGCACCATAGCGGCGCGGGATGCCCTGCGGGTGCTGACCCTGAGTGAACAGGTTGGCGCCGCCTGCCTGCTGGCGGCGGTGCAGGGGGTCGAGCTGCGGTTGCTGGCCCAGGGCCGCACCCTCAGCGAGCTTGGCGCTGAGCTGCAGAGGATGGTGCTAGGGGTACGCGAGCACCACCCGGCCCTGGTGGAAGACAGGCCCCTGGAGCAGGAACTCAGGGCACTGATCGCCCGTCTGCAGGCCCGTCATTACCCGCTCTATGAGGAGATCTCCCATGGGGAGTGAAGCCTGGATGATTAGCCACAGTATCGAGATAGAGATCCCGTTTCACGACGTGGACATGATGGCAGTGGATGTCTGGCACGGCCCGATGGAGAGTCTGTATGCAGCATGAGTCCTGGATGATTAGCCACAGCATCGAGATAGAGATCCCGTTTCACGACGTGGACATGATGGCAGCGGATGTCTGGCACGGCCCGATGGAGAGCCTGTATGCAGAGTGAACCCTGGATGATTAGCCACAGCATCGAGATAGAGATCCCGTTTCACGATGTGGACATGATGGCTGCGGATGTCTGGCACGGCCCGATGGAGAGTCTGTATGCAGCATGAGTCCTGGATGATTAGCCACAGTATCGAGATAGAGATCCCGTTTCACGACG
>NZ_JANUES010000018.1:0-52992 GCF_024809075.1 Aeromonas sp. BIGb0445 | reverse complement strand
AACTCGCGACCCCGACCTTGGCAAGGTCGTGCTCTACCAACTGAGCTATTCCCGCATCGATTCGACTGGCGTCGATGCATCTGCAAACACGGCTTCTTCGATTGGAGCGGGAAACGAGACTCGAACTCGCGACCCCGACCTTGGCAAGGTCGTGCTCTACCAACTGAGCTATTCCCGCACCGGGTACTGCTGGCGATCTGCAACTGCTTGGAGCGGGAAACGAGACTCGAACTCGCGACCCCGACCTTGGCAAGGTCGTGCTCTACCAACTGAGCTATTCCCGCATCATCTCGGTGTGAAACCGATGCAGCTGCATATCAATTGCTTTTTGAATCGATGTTGGAGCGGGAAACGAGACTCGAACTCGCGACCCCGACCTTGGCAAGGTCGTGCTCTACCAACTGAGCTATTCCCGCACAATCATCAATAAAAAAATCGTGCAGCATTTGGTTGCTTGCGCTACTACACGGGAGCCGAATTATAAGAGCAGAGTGATCAATTGCAAGGGCTTTTTTGTCGGGCAGAGTCCGTTCGCTCAAAAGCTGGTCGAACTGTCGATTTTCCCAACCAATGATGCCACTCCCCCTCTGCCTTGCCATCGAAACGGCCCCACGCAGAGGAGTAACCGCCGCTGACGCTGACAAGGGCTGCGCCCTTGTCACTACCCTTCGGCCATGCTGGCCGCTTGGTGCAGATAGCGGCCCCTTAAATCTTGAAGACGTGGCCGCGGTAGAACTGCAGCTCGGCAATGGACTCGCGAATGTCGTCCAGCGCCTGGTGAGAACCGCTCTTGGTGAACTGATCCAGCAACTCGGGCTGCCAGCGGCGTACCAGCTCCTTGATGGTGCTGACATCGATGTTGCGATAGTGGAAGAAGGCCTCCAGCTCGCCCATGTGTTTGACCATGAAGCGGCGATCCTGACCGATGCTGTTGCCGCACAGCGGGCTGGTGCGCTCCGGCACCCACTGCCGGATGAAGTCGAGGGTCTCCTTCACGGCGCGGGCTTCGTCATACTCGCTCGCCTGTACCCGAGCCACCAGGCCGGAGCCGGTATGTGTGCGCACGTTCCACTCATCCATCTTGGCCAACTCCGCCTCGCTCTGATGAATGGCGAGCACCGGGCCCTCGGCCAGCACATTCAGATCCTTGTCGGTGATGATGGTGGCTATCTCGATAACCACATTCAGTTCCGGGTCCAGCCCCGTCATCTCCATGTCGATCCATACCAGGTTCTGCGCGCTGACACTCATGCTTGTTCTCTCTCTATTGGGAGGAATGGCGGAACTTTGCCAATTTGCATGTATCATACTGGCTTTGGATCTGTTCATAAACTGGCGAATCGAGTGGCAAAGAAAGCAAAACTCAATCTGGGTCAACAAAGGCGCGTCCAGGTCAACCGCGACAAGCGGCTGCAAAAAGAGCACAACAACCAGGTCGATGACACCCTGTTCGGCCCGGCTATCGAAGGCATGGTGATCAGCCGTTTCGGCCAGCATGCGGACGTGGAAGCGAGTGATGGCAGCATCCACCGCAGCAACCTGCGCCGCAGCAGCATCACCAGCCTGGTATGCGGCGATCGTGTGGTATGGCGTCCGGGCCTCAACGAGGCGACTCCGGGCGTGATAGAGGCGGTACACCCCCGCCACTCGGTGCTGACCCGCCCCGATTTCTATGACGGCGTCAAACCCATCGCCGCCAACATAGACCAGATCATCATCGTCTCGGCGGTGATGCCCGAGTTCTCGACCAACATCGTCGACCGTTATCTGGTAGCCGCCGAAGATGTCGAGATCCAGCCGCTCATCGTGCTGAACAAGGTCGACATGCTCGATGACGCCGCCCGCGTGCGCATCGATGGCCAACTGAGCGCCTACCGCAAACTCGGCTATCAGGTGATCCTGGTCAGTTGCGAGAGCGGTGAGGGGCTCGAGGAGCTCAAGGCCCAGTTCAACGGCAAGATCAGCATCTTCGTCGGCCAGTCCGGGGTGGGTAAATCCTCCCTGGCCAATGCCCTGATGCCCGGCCTGGGTGTCTTGACCGGCGAGATCTCCGAAAACTCGGGGCTCGGCCAGCACACCACCACCACGGCGCGACTCTATCACTTCCCGAGTGGCGGCGATCTCATCGACTCCCCGGGGATCCGTGAGTTCGCCCTCTGGCACCTGGAAGCCGATCGCATCACCTGGTGCTTCGTCGAGTTCCGCGACTACCTGGGGGGCTGCAAGTTTCGCGACTGCACCCACAAGGAGGATCCCGGTTGCGCCCTGCGCACCGCGGTCGAGCGGGGCGACATCAGCGCGGATCGCTTCTACAACTATCACCGCATCCTGGAAACCATGCAGGAAGCCCGCCATGGCCGGCAACAAGCCCGGCTGTGACCCACTAAACCCCTCTTTCTATTAAAAGAGCAGATGAACATCATGAGCATTACTGACAACCTGAAGATTGCCGGTCAATACTGTCTGCCCAAGCATGCCCTCTCTCGCTTGCTCGGCAAGCTGGCTGCCGCCGAGGCGGGCAACCTCACCACCAAGGTGATCGAGGCCTTTATCAAGCAGTACCAGGTCGACATGAGCGAAGCGCTCCATGAAGACCCCGCGTTCTACAAGAGCTTCAACCACTTCTTTACCCGCGAGCTCAAGCCGGGGATCCGTCCCCTGGTTGACGATCCCATGACCCTGGCCCTGCCGGTAGATGGTACCGTCAGCCAGCTCGGCCCCATTAACCAAGGCCGTATCATCCAGGCCAAGGGCCACGACTACAGTGCCCGCGAGCTGCTGGGTGGTGATGAGGATCTGGTTGCCCCCTTCAAGGATGGTGACTTTGCCACCATCTATCTGGCCCCCAAGGACTATCACCGCATCCATATGCCCCTGGATGGCGTGCTGGAGAGCATGGTGTTCGTGCCCGGCGACCTCTTCTCGGTCAACCCGCTGACCGCCGAAAACGTGCCGAATCTGTTTGCCCGCAATGAGCGGGTGGTCGCCACCTTCCGCACCGCTCATGGCCCCATGGCCCTGGTGCTGGTCGGCGCCACTATCGTCGCCAGCATCGAGACCATCTGGGCTGGCAACATTGCGCCAGCTAAGCAGAAAGGACCGACCAAACAGAAAGAAGTGGTGCGTTGGGACTACAACGGCGATGAGGCCATCACCCTGCAAAAAGGGGCGGAAATGGGGTTGTTCAAACTCGGCAGCACAGTAGTCTGTCTGTTTGGCCCGGGTATGCTGGCCAGCTTCGATGCGCCGCTGGCGCCCGGCGTCACTACCCGCATGGGTCAGCCCTTTGCCACCCTGGCGAGCGATGCATGAGCGAACCGACCGATAACCCCCAGTCCGACCAGGTTGCGGCCGACAAGGCCCAGCCCAGGAATCCACTCCATGGCTTGACCCTGGAGGCGATCCTGACCGACCTGGTGGCGCACTACGGCTGGGAGGCCCTCGGACAGCAGATCAATATCCGCTGCTTTACCGACGATCCCAGCATCAAATCCAGCCTGAAGTTTTTGCGCAAGACCCCCTGGGCCCGGGAGAAGGTCGAGAGCCTCTATCTGTACGTCCAGCGCAAGCAGTCCAAAAAGAAGGAAGGCCCCCATGGCGTTTAAAATTACCTACACATACAAGAGTCAGGCCAAGGAAATCGGCTATTCCAACGACAAATTCCGCAGCATCTATGATGCCATCGCGGCCGCCGAGGGGCTCGACCTCAAGGCATTCCACGCCATGGAGGCCCAGTTGGCTCAGGTGTGCCGCCGTGACAAGAAGAGCGTGAAGGATTATCAGGAGAACCACTTCAAGGAGCTGGGTTTCTCCGCCATCACCATTTTCCGCGACGAAGAGTGAGCGTGGCGACAATAAAAAACCGGGCCTTGGCCCGGTTTTTTATTGCTGCGTTTTTCATGCCTGCCTGTTTGATGACTCGGCCAGGCAGCCACGCAAGGGCCGGGTCGTTCAGACCCCCTCTTAATTACCCAGGGTGGCGAACAGTCCCTGCTCCAGGGTACCGCGCGAGACGCAAACGGGTGTAATGGAAGGCGCGGCAACCCGCTCACCAGAACCTTCGACGAAGAACAGTTCGGTATTGCCCTTGACGTTGACGGTAGCCACGCTGTTGGTACCGCTCTGGGTGACGATCAGGTTGATCTGCAAGTTGGGGTTACCCAGTGCGACTTTGGATCCCATGGTGCCGCAATCGAGCCACTCCAGACCATCGGCCGCATTCTCGACATTGGCCGTCATCAGACCGGTGGCACGCTGGCTGGTCTCGATCTTGAGGCCGTGGTCGGCAAACCACATCTCGGCGCGAGCCCAGACCAGATCGACCGGGATCTGCATCTCCTGGGTGTTATTGGTCGCCTTGGCGATCGGCGGGTTATAACGGTACTGCTCACCACCATTGTTGTCCGCTGCACAGCCTGCCAGCAGCAGCGCTAGGGCGCTCCCCATTATCTTTTTCATCTGTCTCTTCTCGTCTCATCATGAGGCCATAGGCCAACCGGCGGCTATTATGGCGCCAGCGTCAACGGCTGTCAGCAGGACAATAAAGAAATGATCGAGGCCCGAGCGGGCTTTACAAAAAGAGTGTCCTATCATAGATTTGCTCGAAACTTGCCCTTTGAGCCCACCTTCACACCTTGTTCACCCCAGATCAGTTGCAAGCCATCATAGATCAACTCCCCATCAGCATTTTCTGCCGGGGTGCAGATGGCCGCTACCTGCTGGTCAATCGCCATTTTGCCCTGCATGCTGGCGCCACACATCCGGGCGAGCTCATTGGCAAGAGGGATGCGCAGCTCCCCTGGGGAGACGTATTTCACGAGGAGGACAGCCAGATCCTGGCACGGGGTGAGCCCTTGCTGCACCAGCAACAGCTCTGCCTGCGTGACGATAACGAGTTCTGGATAGAGACCCACAAGGTTCCTATCTACGACGAGGAGGGAGCCCCCCTCGCGCTGTTTGGCGTCGTGAGCGAGATAGGGCAACACAAGGAGCTGGAGCAGACCTTCAAGCAGCAGCAGCTGTTGCAGCGCCGCTTGCTCGACGCCATACCGGATCCTATCCGGTTCGAGGATCACGACGGCCGGGTGCTCGACTGCAACCAGGCTTTCCTCGATTTCATGGGGTTGCAGGCCAGCGAGGTGCTGGGCCAGAACGTCCGTCAGCACCTGCCCCCCCAGATGCCCATGGGCCGTGGTGAATATTGCCTGCTCGATGCCAAGGGGCAGGGTCGCCATCTGGAGATCATCAGAGTTGAGGTGCCAGACGACAACGGCCTCTCCCTCGGGATACTCACGCTGAGTCGCGACATCACCGGGCTGCGTACCACCCAGGCCCAGTTGCAGCAGGAGCAGCATTACGACAGCCTCACCGGCTTGCTCAAACTCTCCCATTTCTTGCAGACCAGCCGCCATCTCGGCGGGCGCCCAGCCAGTCTGCTGCTCATCGATCTGCAACATTTTCGCGAGATCAACGACAGGTTCGGCATCCGCATCGCCGATCGCCTGCTCAACCAGGTCGCTCAGCGCCTGCAACGCCTGACTCCGGCCAATGCCTTGCTGTGCCGGGTCGCCGCCGATGACTTCGCCCTGTTACTGCCCGAGCTGGACAAACCCCTGGCCGAATGGAGCCAGCGCCTGCAAGGGGAGCTGATGGCACCCTATCAGGTCGAAGAGCATCGCATCCAGATCACCTGCTTCCTTGGCATCGCCCAGGGACGAGCCAATGACGCCGAGCGCCTGCTGGGCCATGCCGAGGCCGCCCTGGCCGAAGGCAAGCGCCTGCAGCAGCACTGCACCCTGTTCGATCCCGAGCTCTACCAGCAGTTGCAACGCCGCAAGCAGCTCAGCGCCGACTTGCCCCAGGCGATCCGCTCGGCCGAGCTCACCGCCGTCTACCAGCCCATCATCTGCGCCAGGCAAGACAAGCTGCATGGCGCCGAACTGCTCTGCCGATGGCCCCACCCAACCCTTGGCATGGTGGCGCCGGACGAGTTTATCCCCCTGGCCGAAGAGCTGGGGCTCATCGGGCGACTCGGCGAACTGATGCTCGAGCAAGGCTGTGCCCAGCTCGCGCGCTGGCAACAGGTGTGGCCAGCTCTCATGCTGTCGGTCAACCTCTCGCCACTGCAGTTCCGCGACCCCGAGCTGGGCCAGCGCATCCAGGCCTGCGCCCTGCGCCATGGCATAGCCCCCGCGACCCTGGAGCTGGAAATTACCGAAGGGGTATTGATGGAGAATGCCGACGAGATAGAGCAGAACCTCTCCAGCCTGATCCAGGCTGGCTTCCAGCTTGCCATCGATGACTTTGGCACCGGCTACTGCTCCCTCGCCTATCTGCCGCGCCTCGAAGTCGCCACCCTCAAGCTGGATCGCAGCTTCACCCGGGATCTGGTGAGCAATGCCGCCACCACGGCCATAGTGCGTTCCGTCATCGGCCTGGGCCATGAACTCGGTATCCAGATCACCGCCGAAGGGGTCGAGACCCAGGAGCAGCGCCGCTGGTTGACCGAGGCGGGCTGTGACAGGCTGCAGGGCTACCTGTTCAGCCGCCCCCTGCCCCCTCAGGAGTTCGGTCGCAGTTACGGCCTGAGCGATACCTGAGCCCTGGGGCTCCATCCCGCATCTCATCGCCCGCCTGCGCTGTCACAGCTAAAAAAGCGGTCACCCTGGGGTGACCGCTTTTTTAGCTGCTGTACTCCCGGCGCCCTCCATGGCGGCGGTTTGGCCTTCCCTCACCACCCATCTGGCGGCGCCGGGCCCGGGAGATACGGCCTCACCCCTGGATATTACTCCTGGAAGTAAGTGCCCCAGCCATCGTAATCCACCCCGTATTTCTCGAGGATGGGACGCATCTTCTCGATGTCGGCGAGAATGCGCTCCACATTCAAGGCGCATTCGGCCGTGGCATCGAAACAGAAGATAGTGGCGCCGTCATCCAGCTCCATCTCTTCGGCATCGGTCACTTCGAAGCCCGCCTTGAACAAGTCCACCGCCGCCTTCTCCAGCAGATCGAAATCCTGGCAGGCGAAGTGGTGCTCTATCTCGTAGTCGAGCTCAGGGTTGCTGCCGTCGGCCAGCAGTTCGGTCACTATTGCGGTCGTTTCGTCGCGCCACTCTTGCATATCCAGACTCATGTTGCCTCCCAGGCGGTATGGTTGCGCAAAGCATACCTGTCCGGCGCGCCCCGCTCAACGAGTGTCGGTGTCCATCTGCCCTTTGTTCAGGCGCGCTCCCTCTCCCCCAAATGGGGACATGCCCATTTTGGGGGCCAATCCGCACTATCTGCCATACATCACCTGATGGGCCGCACATCCAGCAGACAAGCGCATCCAAACCAGAACAAATGAGTCACCAATAGCCTCTTCTCCAGAACAAGAATGCAATGAAGCCGCGATGACAAAGGGTACGCATCGGGTTATCAAGGGTCTGCAAGCCGAGCTTGCCGACGAGAGAGGAGCCCCTGCTGGCTCCTTTTTTTCACGTGATGGAGCACGTTAATAATGACTAAAAAAACCATACTGAGCCTGCTGATTGGCTCGACCCTTATGATTGGAAACCAGGTCAGCGCCGCCCCGGTGCATGGCCCCTTCGATGCCCCCCTGGCCGATGAGGCCAAGGTGCTGGAGATGCTCAAGAAGAGTGGCAAGATTGCCACCTTGGCCTCGCCCGAGATGGAGCAGGCCGCCCTGGCCAGCTTCTACCGCCAGAAGGCGCGTGCCCACCAGGGCCATGGTGCGCTGGCGGTGCAGGAGGGCAAGGTGCGCGAGCGCATCCTCAAGAAGATCCGCTTGAACGGCACGGCCCGTCCCGGCGATCGCATCCCCACCCTGCTGCTCAAGTCCATCGAGAAAGAGCACTATCGGGGCGCCAAGCGGCAGGACAAGATCCTCGCCATTCTGGTCGACTTCCCCGACTACCCGAAAAACAGTGTCCGCCCCGAGCTGACCAAGATGTATTACCCGGACTACACCCCGGCGCACTACAACGACCTGCTGTTCTCCCCTAAGGGTTACCAGGGCCCCAATGGCGAGACCTTCATCTCGATGCGCCAGTTCTACGAGCAGCAATCCGGCCAGAGTTACAGCGTGGGCGGTCAGGTGGCTGGCTGGTACACGGCCAGCAAGCCTGCCGCCGACTATGGCAATAACCAGAACGAAACGGCGGTGCGGGAGCTGGTGAAGGAGGCGCTGATCCAGGTCGCCAATGACCCCAGCATCGATCTCGCCGAGTTTGATCAGGAGGATCGCTACGACTTGAACGGCAACGGCAATCGCAACGAACCCGATGGCCTGATCGACCACCTGATGATCTTCCACGCCAGCGTGGGGGAAGAGGCCGGTGGCGGCGATCTGGGTGAAGATGCCATCTGGGCCCATCGCTGGAACCTGGGCAACCCCTACCCCATTCCCGGCACCAGCAGCCCGGCCGGTAACTTCAACGGCCAGTATGCCGCCTACGACTACACCATACAGCCCATCGATGCGGCGGCCGGGGTCTGCGCCCATGAATATGGCCACGATCTCGGCCTGCCGGATGAATACGACACCAAGTACACCGGCAAGGGCGAACCCGTCGCCACCTGGTCCGTGATGTCTTCCGGCTCCTGGGCGGGGGTGATTGGCGGCACCGAACCGACCGGCTTCTCCGCCTGGGCCAAGGAGTTCCTGCAAGCCTCCCTCGGCGGCAACTGGCTGCACGGCAGCAATGTGCATGTCGACGATCTTAGCCGACGCGGCAACGTCTATATGCTGGATCAGGCCAACGACAAGGGACGCAACGATGATGTGTTGCGCATCAACCTGCCCCCGAAACAGGTGCCCCTCAATCCCCCCTACGCCGGCCAGTTTGAATACCATGGTGGTAACGGCAATGATCTGGACAACCGCATGGTCCTCAACCTGGACTTGACCGGCAAGCAGAGTGCGACCCTTGGCTTCAAGGCCTGGTACCAGATAGAAGATGGCTTCGACTACGCGCGGGTGCTGATCAACGGCCAGCCCATTGCGGGCAACCTGACCACCTCGGACGATCCGAACGGCATCGGTTTTGGTATCGGCATCACGGGCCATTCGGGGGGCTGGGTCGATGCCGACTTTGACTTGAGCCCCTGGGCCGGTCAGCAGATCCAGCTCAGCCTGCAGTACCTGAGCGATGGTGGCGTGGCCGAGCAGGGTCTGTTCGTGGACGAGATCCAGATAGTCGCCGACGGCGAGACTCTGGTCAGCGACGGTGCCGAGGCTGCCTCAGCCTTCAGCCTGGTCGGCTTCGTGAAGAGCAATGGCAACGAGGCCAAGGATCACTACTACCTGGCCGAGTGGCGCAACCATGCGGGCGTCGACAAGGGGCTGGCCCACATCAACGTGAGCGACCAGCTGATGCGCTACGAGCCGGGCCTGCTGCTCTGGTACGTGGATAACAGCCAGAGCAACAACTGGGTCGGACAACACCCGGGGGAGGGTTTCCTCGGCGTGGTGGATGCGGATCAGCGCCCGCTCACATGGAGCGATGGCGCCGTGGCCAGCACCCGCTACCAGATCCATGATGCAACCTTCAGCCTGGGGATAGCCAAACCGCTCATCCTCAACCACCCGAGCGGCTCCTTCCTGCAGGATCTGTGGATAGCGCCCAAACGCATCTTCAAGGATGGCAACAGCTATCAACAGGCTGCCATCCCGGATGCCGGCAAGCGCCTGCCCCAGCTTGGCCTCAAGATAGCGGTCACCGGTCAGGCCAGGGACATGAGCACCGGCAGGATCATCGTCAGCAAGCAGTAACATTGATGTCAGTCGAGGCCCCTGCGGGGGCCTTTTTGCTGCCCCCAGTCCCGCGTTCGGCCAGCGCCTCCCGATTGATCGGCCAGTCACTGGCCAGGAAAACAGCGGATTGCACAGATGTCGAGCGAACGGCGAATTTATCCGGCCCTCAGGTTGACAGTGTCATCTCAAAAGGGTTTAATGCGCGCCGTTGCCCAGATAGCTCAGTCGGTAGAGCAGGGGATTGAAAATCCCCGTGTCGGCGGTTCGATTCCGTCTCTGGGCACCAATAATTCCTCCTTAGTTCAGTCGGTAGAACGGCGGACTGTTAATCCGTATGTCGCTGGTTCAAGTCCAGCAGGAGGAGCCAAATTTTTGCAAAAAGCCCGCTCAATGAGCGGGCTTTTTGCATCTGCGTGGCGGCACACCCAGCTTGGCGCGCGGCCACCACAGGGCGGGTAAGCGAGACGTCGTCAACCCGACTTCTCGCTCTGGATCCCGAGCGGGACGGGACAAATCACCAAACTTGCGGATGCAGCCAAAACCGGCGTGACCGGCTCCTGGGCCATGGTTATGATGTGGGTCCCCCAGTTGCCTCGTTTCGGGAGTACACCAGATGAATCGCCCCTTGAGTTATGTGCTGGATGGCATCCAGTGTGAGCCTCGCCTGTTCACAGTGCCACTCGACCATCAGCATGAGGACGGCCCTGAGCTCACTCTGTTTGCCCGCACCCTCTGTCGCAAGGACAAGCTGGATGCCGACTTGCCCTGGCTGCTCTACCTGCAAGGGGGACCCGGCTTTGGCGCGCCCCGCCCTACCAATCAGAGCGGCTGGCTCAAGCGCGCCTTGCAAGAATTTCGCGTCGTGCTGCTCGATCAACGGGGCACCGGCCACTCTACCCCGGTCAACGCCGAGGCGCTGGCGCACCTGAGCCCCGCTGAACAGGCCAGCTACCTAAGCCATTTTCGCGCCGACAGCATAGTGCGCGATGCCGAACTGATCCGTGCCCAGCTCTCCCCACACCGTCCCTGGAGCCTGCTCGGTCAGAGCTTTGGCGGCTTCTGCTGCCTCAGCTATCTGTCGCTCTTTCCCAAGGCCCTGCACGAGGTCTATATCACCGGCGGCGTCCCGCCAATGGGCCGCAGTGCCGAGGAGGTCTATCGCGCCACCTACCTGCGGGTGGCCGACAAGAACCGCGCCTTCTTCGACCGTTTCCCCCATGCGCAGGCACTGGTCAATCGCCTCGCCAAACATCTGCACCAGCATGAGGTCAGGTTGCCCAATGGGCAGCGTCTGACGGTAGAGCAGTTGCAACAACAAGGGTTGGATCTGGGGGCCACTGGCGCCTTCGAGGGCCTCTATTTCCTGCTGGAAGACGCCTTCATCGGCGAGCGGATCAATCCCGCCTTCCTCTACCAGATCCAGGCCATGCAGCCCTTCAACGCCCACCCCATCTTCGCCATCTTGCACGAGGCCATCTATGCCGAGGGGCGGGCGAGCGACTGGGCGGCCGAGAGGGTTCGCCGAGAGTATCCCGAGCTGGCCTGGGCGCCGGGCCAGGACCTCGCCTTCACCGGCGAGATGATCTACCCCTGGATGTTCGAGCAGTTCCGCGAGCTACTTCCTCTCAAGGAGGCGGCCCAGCTGCTGGCAAAGAAAGCGGACTGGGGCCCGCTCTACGACCCCAGCCAGCTGCAACAAAACCAGGTGCCCGTGGCCTGCGCCGTCTATGCCGATGACATGTATGTGGAGTTTGATTTCAGTCGTGAAACCCTCAAGGGCCTTGGCAACAGCCGCGCCTGGATAACCAACGAATACGAGCACAACGGCCTGCGCGCCGATGGCGAATATATTCTGGACAGGCTCATCAGGTTGAACCGGGATCGCTAGCACCGCCCCCTGAGTGGGGAGAGGGCGGCAAGTTCGCCCGAATGTGGAAGCAAACAATAACAATAAGGAAAGTGAACTTGGATCATCCGGAACTCTCGGCCGGCTGGCTGAGTCGTCTCTTCTATCACTGGACCGGCCCCTTGCAGCGCAAGGGATTGCAGGAACCCAGCGTCAGTCTGGACGATCTCTACCCCCTGCTGCCCCAAGACAACAGAGATGCGCGAGCCGACGCCTTCCTGGCCCTGACCGCCCGCCTGCCGGTGGGTCCCTGGGCCATCACGACCTACATCTGGCGCCACTATGGCAGCCGCATCGCCCTGCTTACCTTGCTGCAACTGCTGGCCATGCTGGCCACTCTGGCCAGTCCCTGGCTGCTCAACCATGTCATGACGCAGCTCGGTACTGGCGCCGCGACCGAGCACAAATTGCTGCTGGCCTTCGCGCTGTTTGGCTCTGTGCTCGCCGCGGGCATGCTGGCAGAACATGCCCTGCAACTGGCGCTCAAGATGCACGTCCCTATCCGCCGACTGCTGGCCGAGGCCCTGCTCGCCAAGGTGATGAAGCTCGGCGGCAAGAGCTTCGATGACAGAGCCGGCGGCCGAGTGCAGAACCTGATCAATCGCGATGTCTGGGACATCACCTGGATTCTTGCAGACCCCGCCATGCCAATCACCATGCTGTTGCAGCTGGCGGGTACTATAGCCCTGCTGGTGTGGCAGGTGGGCAGCGCCGGCCTGGTAGGCTGCGCCGTGCTGACCCTGTTGCTGCTGCTCTCGACCCGATTGATCCGCCGCATGAACCAGCAGGAACAGCACCTCAAACACAGCCAGGATGAGCGCAACGGCATCTTGGCCGAGTACATCAAGAAGCTGCGACTGGTACGCCAGAACGGGCTGGGCCCATTCTTCACCCGGGCCGCGGAGCAGAAACGTCAGCAGGAGCTCAGGGTGCTTGGCCGAGTGCTCAGGCTCGATGCCATCAATGATGCCCTCATGCTGGGGACACCGCTGCTGGTCACCCTGGCCACCTTCACCACCTACCTGGTGTCAGGCCAGAACCTGACCCTGCCCCAGGTGTTCACCACCATAGCCCTGTTCGCCGTGCTGCGTATTCCCATGCAGCGCCTGCCCTACCTCATCCGTACCCTGATCAACTTCAATACCGGCTTCCAACGGCTGTGCGAACTGCTCAACAGCCCGGAGCAGCATCGCCAGCTCGATGATGACAGCCTGACCAGGGGCACAGTGCTCCTCAACAAGGTGAGCGCCCATCACCAACAGCACCCGGTGCTGAGCGACGTCAACCTGACCATCAACCCGGGCGAGTTAATCGGCATCACCGGCAAGACGGGAGCGGGCAAGAGCTGTCTGCTGCACCTGATTGCCGGCTTCGATGATGACTTCGAAGGGGAGATCCGCCGTCACGGCAGGGTCGCCCACCTGGGTCACAAGCCCTGGCTGATGAATGACAGCATCCGCAACAACATACTGTTCGGGCAGCCCTGGGATGAGGCTCGCTACCTCTGGGTGCTGGAGGCTTGCACCCTGACCGGAGATCTCGCCCTGCTCGGCCACGGGGATCAGACGCTAGTCGGCGAACTCGGCACCCGGCTCTCCGGGGGACAGCAGCAGAGGGTAGCCCTGGCGCGAGCGCTCTACACCCAGGCCGACATACTGCTGCTCGATAATCCGCTCTCGGCACTGGATCCCATGGTCTCGGCTCAAGTGTTGCGCCTGGGGCTAACGTTCCGGCCCGGTCCGACCCGGCTGCTGGTAAGCCATGACCCCGAGGTGCTGGCGCACTGCGACCGGGTATTCTCCATTGAGCAAGGATCCTTGACCGAGCTGGCCCCCCGCCAGCTCGCCGACTTGCCCGTGCCGGTATCCGAACAAACTCTCCTCGTCCCCCAGGAAGCCGAGCTGTTCAATGAGGAGAAAATGGTCGAAGGCAAGGTGGATTGGGGACTGTTTGGCTTTCTGTGGCAGCGGCTCCAGGCTCCCGGCCTTATCCTGTTGACCCTGCTGCTGGCCCTGGGTCAGGAGGGGCTGCGCATCGCCTCGGATCTCTGGCTGGGCGGCAAGGCTGCCAACACTGAACTGGCGCCCCTGCTCGGCACCTACATGGCCCTGGGGCTCGGCTCCCTGCTCTGTATCACCCTGGTACGGGTGCTCAACTACAAGCTGGGCCTCAAGCTTGCCTGGAGTCTGTTCGAGGGCATGCTCGGCCGCATCAGCCGTGCCCCCATGGCTTTTTTTGACAAGGTGCCCCAGGGCAGGATCCTCAATCGCTTCGACAGGGATCTCGCCGAAACCCAGGAGACCTTGTTGCCCATGATGAGCGGTCTGTTTGGCATGCTGATCTCGGTGCTGCTGCAAGTGTTGGTCATCGGTATCAATCTGCCGCTGTTGCTGCTGGTGACGCCCCTGGTCGGCGGCGTGCTCTACCTGCTGCAGCGCCGTTACCGCGCGGTGCAGCTCAAGCTCAGACGCCAGGCATCCGTGCTGCGCTCGCCCCTCTATATCAGCATCAGCGAGACCATTCGTGGTGCACCCGCCCTGCGTCTGGCCGGGGCCGAGCGTTACGCCCTGGATCAGGTGCTGGTTCACTATGACAACAACCTGCGCAGCTGGTACACCACCACCTCCATCAACCGCTGGCTCGGCCTGCACCAGACCCTGCTCTCCGCCGCCCTGGTCGGCGCCGTGGCACTCATGGTTGCCCTGAGCGACAGCACGCTATTCGGGGCCGTGGCCATCACCTATGCCTTCACCACCTCGGCCATGCTCAATGCCCTGATCCGCACCTTTGCCGAAGTCGAGCAGATGATGAATGCCGTCGAGCGGGTGCGCGAATACAGCGAGATTGCCAGTGAACGCCAGGAGGGAGAGCCGCTGCGTACTCCTCATCCCCCAGTGCGCTTCGTCAACCTTGGTCTGCGCTATCCCGAGGCGAGCCAGTGGGCCCTGCACAAGGTCAACTTCGAGCTGGCTCCCGGTGAGAAAGTTGGCGTGTGCGGGCGCACCGGGGCGGGGAAAAGCTCACTGCTCGGTGCCTTGCAGGCCATGTACCCTTATGCGCAGGGGGAGATCTATTATGGGGAGCAACCACTGTCGACCCTGGCCCCCGAGGCCGTGCGCGCCCTCTATGACACCGTATCCCAGACGCCACTCACCTTCTTCGGCACCCTGCGCGCCAACCTGGCTCCCCTTGAACAGCAACATGATGTGCCCTCCGGCAGCACCGAGCTGCAACCTGACAATCTCAGCGCCGAACACAGCGACGCTAGGCTGACAGAGGCCCTGCAACGGGTGGGACTGGGTGAACGCTGCGCCGGCAGGCTGGATGAGGATCTCGACAGGCTTCAGCTCTCCGCAGGGGAGACCCAGTTGCTGGTGATCGCCCGCATCCTGTTGTCGCAGCGCCCGCTGATCGTGCTGGATGAGGCGACCTCGGATCTCAGCCACAGTGGCATGCGCGAGATGGCCGAGTTGCTCTATCGCTATAGACCCGATGCCAGCTACCTGGTGATAGCCCACCATCTGGAGCCGCTGCTCTCCCTCGACAAGGTAGTAGTCATGGAAGCCGGTACTGTGGTGGAGCAGGGCTCGCCGGTCGGCCTGCTGGCCAACCCTGGATCGCGCTTCCATCAGCTGTTTGCCCGCCAAGTCAATCGGCAGATCGATCAGATAGCCTGACCACACACGGCAGAGGGCTGCCCATGGGCAGCCCTCTTACCAAGAGAACAAGTTGGATCAACGCTCCATTATCTGAGTCACATCGTCCTTCCTGATCAGCATCTCCCTCCCCTCCTCATCGTAATACCGATACATGCCAGTGCTCTCATCCAGCTTGGGTCTGCTATCAGTGGTGATCAGCTTGCCATCCCGAGTGCTCATTATGTATTGGGAGCTGCATGCCGTGACACCCAACGCGCAGCAGAGTAACACCATGGAAAATCTCATCGCCTGCTTTCCTTGCCCGCCCCTCACCATGAGGGGAACACTCCAACAGCCTAGCTGAAGCGAATTTAAATCAATAATAAAAACAAGAAAGTCAACCACCAGAAAGAAACCTAAAAACCAACAATCAAGCACAAAAACACAACAGCATTTATACAAACACTCCTTCATCTCAGCACAAAAAACCATGAATGGCTCTAATGGCACCCATTTATTGAGAATTGTCTGATATTTGTTGCAAAAAAATACATTTTTGATAGATTCCGCCACTGAATTCAAATGGCAACCTAATTACTAAAACCATCAATAATAAATCTTTTTCGCCCACCTAAGTGCGACACAGGTTGTCTGGTGAACAGGTTAGGCAACAAATAATTCACAAAGCATGCCGGGATGTCATTCGGATGCGGTAGCTATGCCCATTTTTCCCTACATCTTGTCGATGGGATGAGACTCTTTATTGAGTAATTTGGTCGCACAGTTGGCAAGATAGTGATTTGTGCCATAAGTCAATACTGATTTTCTGTGAGCTCCATGTCATGTCATCCGCTATAAATGTCAATTTTTCGTAATTTACAATTTTAATACGTTTATTTCATGTGACTCGTAAATACTTAAAATAATTTCACCACAGAAAATAAAAATATATTTAATAGGCCCAGTTCCTTTCAGGGTGTGATGCACAGCAATAGTTAATATAGTCAACATGGAATGTCAGATACGTTCTGGCAACCATTTCTAATAGTTAGAACAAACACATTTCAAGGCTTTACCAAAAATGAAATTCATAACAGCGCCATGGATACTTGCTGCGGTTAGCTTAAATGCGTTCGCCGCACCGCAAATAAGCCCACAGATGATGGAACAGTTCAAGCGTCTATCGCCTGTAGAACAGCAATCATTGGCAAAACAATATGGTATATCAACAGAGCAACTGAAAAGCACAAGCGCCATTACCCCTGTCACGCCATCAGTCCCTGTTGCAGCCCCACGTGAACTCGATTACACCCAGGTATCCCAACGTCCGCTCATTGCTGGTGTGGCGCAACCCGGAGACTTACAGCCATTTGGGTATAATGTATTTGCCGGTGAGCCCATCCTGGATGCCCCTATTACCGACATGCCAGTTGCAGATGACTATGTTATTGGCCCTGGAGATGAAATTCATGTTCAACTCTACGGTAAAGAAAATGCGGTTTACGATTTGAGTGTCGGCCGGGAAGGCTTTATTGATTTTCCCAGTCTCGGCCCTATCTCCGCCAGTGGCTTAACCTTCCAGCAATTCAGAAGTGACCTTGAATCCAGGATCAAGGAGCAGATGATTGGTGTAAATTCCTTCATCAGCTTTGGTTCAATGCGTTCCATGCAGGTGTTTGTCATGGGAGACGCCTACCGCCCAGGTGCTTACAATGTCAGTGGCATGGCGACCGTGACTCAGGTATTGCAGGCCGCTGGTGGCATAGACACAGTCGGTTCCTTGCGAAAAATCCAGGTAAAACGCGCAGGGCAAAAAATCATCGATGTGGATCTCTACAAGATGCTTGTCTGGGGTGATACCAGCCAAGACATCCGTTTACAGGCCGGAGATACAGTGTTTGTGCCTGCCAAGGGCAGTGAGGTCGCCATCAACGGGCTGGTCAAGCGCCCCGCCATTTACGAGCTGAGGAATTCGGCACCACTGGCGGATGTGCTCGCACTGGCTGGCGGCGTCAAAGCCGCCGCGTTGCAAGAAGTTTCCGTAGAACGTCACACCGACAGCGGTCTCAGGGTATTCAACCTGACACTGGCCAACGCCCATGATCGCCTGTTCAGTATTCGGGACGGGGACAAGATATCGGTCAAACCGAGCAGCACCGAATATAGCCAGGCCATTGTGGTCAAAGGCGCTGTGGTTCGTGACGGCGTCTATAGCTTCTCTCCCGGTACTCGGGTCAGCACCATCTTGCAGAGTGTTGAGCGAGACCTCATTTCGGCTACCGATTTGAGTTACGCACTCGTGGTCAGAGAGATTGATTCCCAACGTAATATCAACGTGATTCAATTCAACTTGGGCAATGCCCTGCAACACCCTGGTGGCAAGGATGATGTCCTGCTTCAGGCCCGGGATCAGGTGCTGGTGTTCCGAAATGATGCTACTGACCGCCTCAGAGAGACAGCCACAACCTCAACCAAGGTGAAGGATCTCAAGGCGAAGTCTCGAGAACTGGACAACGCTGCCATGATGCGCACAGATGCATCCACCGGCGCCAATGTCACAAACGATGAATTGAATACCGATAGCCAGATCAAGCTCTCTTCACTTTCCGATAAAACCGCAACAGATGCCGTTGTGGCGGACTCCAGACAAGCCTTGTTGGCGCCAGTCATCGAGCGCCTGAAAGCGCAGTCGACTCAGGGCCAGCCGGTCAAAATCATGGAAGTCAGGGGGGAAGTGAAATACCCGGGCCTCTACCCACTGACCGAGAGCAGTCGCATGTCCGATGCCATTCTCGCCGCCGGTGGGTTCAATGAGCAGGCCAACATTGTCGAACTGTCCCGCGTCAATGAGCGTGGTGACAGCATCCTGGTCCAGAATGAGCGATTCTCCCTGGATACAGCCAATAGCCCGTACAGTTCGCCCCTACTGCAATCCAAAGACAATATCAACGTCCTGCCCCACCCACAGTGGCGGGAAGAAGCGACCGTCCAGGTCTTCGGTGAAGTGAAATTCCCCGGCACATATACCGTCCGACGCGGAGAAAGCCTGCACGATCTGATCGAGCGGGTGGGTGGCATTACGGCCTACGCCAATCCCAACGGGGCGATATTTGCTCGTAAGGCCTTGCGCCAGCAGGAAGAACAACGGTTGGTGATGCTGCGGGATGAGCTTCGCCAAGAAATATCGACCATGACCTTGCGCAGACAGAGTACCATTGCCAACTACAGCAGCTCTCCTGCCGAAGCCATGACGGTTGTGAATCAACTGGAGAACAGCAAGGCCATTGGGCGGATGACCATAGATATGCCAGCACTGCTCTCCGGAGAAAAGCAATCCGATATATTGCTGGAGGATGGCGATAAATTATATATCCCGACCATGCAGAATGTGGTCTCCATCGCAGGGATGGTGCAGTTCCCATCAGCTCACATATACAAAGGGGATACCAGCATCAATGAATATATCAGTCTTGCTGGCGGAACAAAGAAGCAGGCCGATACCGATCGCGTCTATGTGATAAAAGCCAACGGCAGTGTGATGTTGCCTAATGACAGTTGGTTTGGTGGACGAAAGAGTCTTGAGCCTGGCGATACCATCATAGTCCCGGTGGACTCTGATTATCTGGACAACCTGAGCATTATGTCCTCAGCAACTCAGATTATGTATCAATTGGGTGTGGCCTGGTCCGCAATAAAATAATGCTATTGAACGCATCAGTTCATATTCCATAGGACTCATTACATCATAATGGAAGCACAAAAAGTGAATGTCATTCCCTTACCGAGAGATATGTCTCCGGTAAGTGATGAAATTGACCTGCGGGAGTTAGTGGTTGCCTTGTGGCATGGCAAGTGGTGGATTTTTTCCACCACTTTCATTGCCACCGGTCTCGCCGTCGCCTTCGCACTCTGGAGCCCCAATATCTATCGCGCCGAGGCCTTGCTGACTCCCTCTCTTGAGCAGCAAGGTGGTGGACTCTCCGCGCTGGCATCCCGCTTCGGTGGGCTAGCCAGCCTGGCTGGTGTCGATCTTGGCAACAAAGGCGGAGATAAGGCCTCGATAGCCATCGAAGTGGGCAAATCACGGCTGTTTCTTGGAGATTTCATCCGCCACCACCAGCTGGCTGTCCCTCTGCTCGCCGCTACCGGTATGGATAAAACCACCGGCGAGTTGATCATCGACCCTCAGATCTACGATACGGTGACCCAGAAGTGGGTGCGCGAATTACCTGCTGGCAAGTCACCCGAGCCCACGGACTGGGAACTGATCAAGGCTTTCAGGGGGCTGGTCTCCCTCAATAGCGATCCCAAGACCGGATTGTTGACAGTCAACGTTGAATTTTATTCACCACAACTGGCCAAACAGTGGGTGGACTGGTTGATCAATGATCTCAACCACACCATGAAACAACGGGATCAAGAGGAGGCAAAGCGCAATATTTCCTATCTGACCGAGCAATTATCCAAAACCTCCGTCGCCGATATGCAGAAGGTTTTTTATCAACTGATCGAAGAGCAGACCAAGGCCTTGATGCTCGCCGAGGTCAATCAGGAATACGTATTTAAGGTACTTGATCCTGCCGTCATCGCCGAAGAGAAAATAAAACCAAAACGGGCACTGATTGTTGTATTGGGTGCACTATTGGGCGGCATGTTGGGAGTGATGATAGTTTTGGTTCGGTTTGCATTCCGTCATGATAAAAAATAATGGATGCAAATTAACCAAAAACGATGGTTTGCCATCATAATAGAGTAGAACGAACCTCGACTATTCTGATTTTATAAGGGAAATATATGAAGAAGAGTGTTTTGATTATGACTGCCCTGCTGGCCCTGTCCGGCCAGACCATGGCTGCCGAGACTGGTGGTGCTGCTGCCGGTGCAGGTGCTGCAGGCAGCGCTGCCGCTGGTGGTCTGACCGTTGGCGCCATCGCTGTTGGTGTCGCCGCTGCGGCTGCCATCGGCGTCGCCGTCGCCGTTGCCAGCAACGACAAAGACGACAACAGCTCCACCTCGACTGTGACCAGCACAGCTCGTTGATATTACGATTTAAAGACTGCCTGAGGGCAGTCTTTATTTTTATACCGATTCATTCAGCGATGTTTTTATGCTAACTAAGCGCATTATTATAGTGTTATCAATGTTGTTGTTTGGCTGTGCAGACAACAACGTTGATAGCTATCAGCAACTTAAATTTCTTCTCTCCGGAAATGAAGAAATAACTATCACCCCGGAAGCCATCAATAAACTCCCTTATGCCAGTGCATATGTCACCGTAGATGACAGACCAAAAATATTCGTCGTGCTTGCGTTTGCAGATGAAAATAGGTTGTCCTGGGTTAGCAGCGACAGGGGCATGATAGTGACCGAGCATGGTAGAATTACTAAAACATTGAAACTGGAAAATGATCTTCATTATTATTCCAGTACGATGAAGGACCCCTTGATTCAAGCATCCTTCGCCTCGGGTGCACAGTTCAGTTACAGCGCCGAATGGGCAAAGGATCGTCGCAGTGGGAGAAGCATGCGCAGTGTATTCCGCCAGCTCGCGGATGAAAGTCTGGATATCAATGGCACCATCATTGCGACCTCCCTCTATGAGGAAACCGTGCAGTCGATAAAAGATGATCAAATATGGAATAATTATTACTGGTTGGACAAAAAGTCTGGCCTGATCCGAAAGACCGTTCAAAAGCTAGGCCCTGACAACAGCACCATAGAGATGGTCTTTACCAAGCCTTACGCATCATGAAAAAAATAATACTCTCGTTATTGATAGGCTATACGCCCATTCTTCACGCTGACAGTGTTACCAAAGTAGTCTTAGGTAATGTCAATGGCACCACCATCTCCCTTTCGGATAGTCAGCGCCTTGAACAGCTACTGAATAACAGCCAGCTACCTGACCATATCTATTGGCCTGCCGCCATTATCTCATCCCCCGCAGAAGAGCGTGTGGTCCAGCAAGCCAAGGAATTATTGCTCAGCGATGTGAAATCGCTCCAGGTGATATGGATGAGAGAGCATCAAGGCGGTCTGGTTCAAACAACCCAGCAACTGTTGCGAGAGCTGGATCAGCTTGATGTCACCGGCCGGATTGATATAAAGCTGGATCCCGATCTCAGCAGAATTGAACCTGATAACAACCCCCGCTTGAGCGGCAACTACTCATTGTATGTCTCTCCTCGGCCATCCCGTTTATATTTGATGGGTTTAATCAATAGCCGTAAGTCATTGCCTCATGAGCATGGAAAAGGTTTGGCTGAATATTGGCAGGGCCATAGCTTGTTGGCCGGAGCCAACCCGGGTGAGGTATATCTCATCCAGCCAGATGGCAGCACCCAGTTATCACCTGTGGCCGTATGGAATGAATACCATATAGAACCCATGCCCGGTGCAACACTGTTTGCCGGGTTCGATCCCGAATTGCTGCCAGCCAAATTTAAAAACATCAATCTCCGTATTGCCGAAATGATTGCTAATCGGATACCCGAGTAATGCTAACCAGAATCGCCACTCTCTCTATTCTTGTCTCTCCTATCGCTTGCGCCAATACGGATAGTTTCTCCCCTGCCTTTCCGACCCAGAGTGACTTTGGTGGTGTAGGTCTGCTCCAGATGCCAACGGCGCGCATGGCCCCAGAAGGTGAGTTCTCTTTCAACTACATGGATAACCAGGAATATCGACGCTGGTCTATCTCCATGCAACCATTCGACTGGCTGGAAGCCACCCTGAGATACACCGACATTCGCACCCGCCTGTATAGCAATGATGAGAGCTTCAGTGGCGATCAAACCTATAAAGACAAGGGGCTGGATGTCAAAGCCAGGCTCTGGAATGAATCCACCTGGCGCCCTCATGTCTCTGTCGGGCTTCGCGATGTAATGGGGACCGGACTCTTTGATAGCGAGTACATCGTTGCCAGCAAGCGCTATGAGAACCTTGATTTCACCCTGGGCATGGCATGGGGAAACATGGGGCAGAGTGGCAACATCAAGAACCCCTTCTGTGAACTCCGCGATGGCTGGTGCCAACGGGACGACGGGTTCTCGGGCAGTGGTGGCAAATTTGAATTTGGCAGCCTGTTCCATGGGCCTGCCGCTCTCTTTGGCGGAATAGAGTACCAGACGCCCTGGCAACCATTGAGGTTGAAGCTTGAATACGATGGCAATGACTACAGTCACGAGTCGGCGGGCGTCATCACACAAAGCACCCCCATCAATGTGGGCATAGTCTACCAGCCCTATGATGCTCTCGACATGCACCTCAGTTATCAGCGCGGCAACACGCTGATGTGGGGGATGACACTGCATACCAATTTCAACGATCCCTCCTTGTCGCTGCCAAAGCTCATGGATCCCCCGGTTCCGGCCTATCAGACCAGCGAAACGGCCTCTCTGGATGAGGTGGACTGGCAAGATTTGTCCTCCCAGCTGGCCGCCAATGCTGGCTGGCAAGAGGTCTCCCTCTACGGTGATGACGACACCCTAACCCTGGTGGGTGAGCAGACCCGCTTCCGGGAGCAGGCTCAGGGCGAGCACAGGGCTACCATGCTCGCCGTCAATGAACTGCCTGCGTCGGTGAAGCAGTTGCGGATGATCGAGCAAAAACAAGGGATGCCACTGCAGGAGACCCGCGTCGATCTGGACTCGGTGCGCCGCGCCAACAGCGATCTTCCTCTCGGCCAGAAACAGGAGATCGAGGTCAGCCGGCAATCACCGACCCAGGTTCAGGGAGCACGGCGCCATGAGGCGGAGCCCCGCTCATGGAGTTTCAAAATTGTGCCCAAACTGAACCAATCCATCGGGGGCTCAGAGAGCTTTTACATGTATCAGGTCGGGTTGAATGCCAATACCGACTGGTACATGACAGATCACAACTGGCTGAGCAGCACGCTCTTCTTCAATCTGTTCAACAACTATGACAAGTTCAATTACACGGCTCCCCCGCCCGATGGTGAGGCCTTGCCCCGGGTCAGAACCTGGATCCGGGAATATGTCACCTCCTCAGATGTGCTGCTGAATAACCTTCAGCTCACCCATATGGATAAATATGGTAAAGATTGGTACGCCCAGACATATGGCGGCTATCTGGAGATGATGTACGCCGGGGTCGGCGGTGAAGCCTTGTATCGCCCCTTCAACCAATCCTGGGCCATAGGGGCAGATCTCAATCTGGTGAAACAGCGGGACTGGGAAAACACCCTCCAGCTTGCTGACTATCAGGTGGCGACCGGCCATGTCACCACCTACTGGCAGCCGGAGTTTCTCGACAAGGTGACGGCCCAGATCTCGGTGGGTCGTTACCTGGCAGGGGATTATGGTGCCACCCTCAACTTCGCCAAGCAGTTTGATTCGGGCATCAGTGCCGGTTTCTTTGCGACCTTCACCAATGTGTCGGCAGAAGAGTACGGTGAAGGGAGCTTCACCAAGGGGCTCTACATCACCATCCCGTTCGACCTCATGATGTTCAAGTCCACCATAGACAGCGGCACCATCAGCTGGGTCCCCCTGACCCGGGACGGGGGTCAGATGCTGGCCAGAAAGTACGGGCTCTACAGCCAGAGCAGTGTCGCCTCCTTCTGACATGAAATGACAATCCGTCGCAGATAAAAAAAGCACCTTCCATGAAGGTGCTTTTTTATTTCTGGCGCACGAGTCTCTGCGGTCAGCCCTTTGGCTTGCGCTCACCGGTGATGGTCGGATTCTTGGGATCAGAACTCCATTCGTACCAGCCGCCGTCGTAGACGCTGATCCGCTTCCAGTCCATCAACCAGGCGTAGAAGAAGGCCTCGGAGGCGCGCCAGCCAGTGCCGCAATAGAAGGCGGTCTGATCCTGTGGCGCTATCTGCCACTGCTGCCACATGGCCAGAATTTCACTCGACGGCTTCATGGTGCCATCCGGATTGTGGAAATCGCTCATGCTTTGCGAGTCAACCCCGCCATGACCCCACTTGGCGCCAGGAATGTCACCCTTGGGTTCGATATAGCTGTAACCCGAGGTCTCGCCGATGAACTCGTCCCAGGTACGGATGCTGACCAGCTCGCCATCGGACTGCTTGAGCAAGGCCTTGGCCTGTTCGGTCGAGGTGAGGTACTCAGGGTGCACCGGGATCTTGGCACCGAACGACTCGGCGGCCTCGTACTGGTGCGGCAGGCCGGTCTTGGTGCGCAGATGGGCGATAAACCAGGCCTCGATGCCACCATCGAGCAGACGAACGTCCTTGACGCCGGCGTACATCATCAGATGAGCGGCGCGGGCAGCAGCCATGGTGTTGCGACCATAGAGCACCACAGTGGTGTCATGACGGATCCCATTTTCCAGCAGCAGCTTCTCAAGATCGGCATCGGACACCTTGTTCCACAGCGGCTCCTGCTCCAGGCGATTGGTATCGATGTAATCGGCCCCCGGAATGTGGCTGATCAGAAACGCCTTGGGCGCCCCCCAATCCACTTCGAACAGTTTCCAGTCGCCCTTGGGAGCGGCCACGACGGGTTTGCCCGCCTGCAAATCCGCCAGCCACTGGGGATAGACCAGTTGCTGCCAGCGCACCAGGCGCTCTCGCTTGGCCTCTTGCCAGCCTTTGAGCTCGTACAGCTGATGGAAGCCGCGCATACGCAACATCCGCGCCACCTCGGCCAGGCCACGCTCGCTGCCATAGAGGGCGACCGGCTTTCTGGCATCCAGCCCTTTGTCACGCAGTGCCTGGGGCCACTGCTCGTCATCATATTTCCAGTCCGCAGACAGGCTGACCGCCCCCGATACATGGCCGCCCTGACTCTCCCCTTCCATGGGCCATCCCTGATAGAAGTGGCTGGGACGGGTGTCGACTATGATGGCGCCCTGAGCCTTGGCCTCCTGCATGGAGAGGGGGGCCAGCTCGCCCGCTTGCGCGGAGAAGCTGCACCAGAGCAGCAGGCTGGCCGAGGCCGCCAACAGCTGCTGAATCGCGTGTTTCATTGACTTGCTCACTTATGATGAATGGCAGTTAAAAGATGGAGCGGCCGAGGCGCTCGGACAGTCGCTCGAGCGCCGCCGTGCCTGCCAGAGAATTACCGGCCTTGTTCAGTTCGGGTGACCAGACACAGACACAGAGCTCACCCGGGATCAGCGCCATGATACCACCGCCGACCCCGGATTTACCCGGCATGCCGACGCGGTAGGCAAAATCCCCCGCTTCGTCATAGAGGCCGCAGGTGGCGAGCAAGGCATTGACCTGTTTGGTGGTGCGCGCCCCCAGCAGCGGCTCGCTCGCTCCGAGTGGCAGGCCACGATTCGCCAGATAGACGAAGGCGCGCGCCAAGTCGACGCAGCTCATGCGAATGGCGCAGGCGTTGAAGTAACTCTGCAGCACCTTGTCGACTTCATTTTCAAAGTTGCCGTGGGACTTCATCAGGTAGGCGATGGCGGCATTGCGGGCCGAGTGTTGGTATTCGGACTTCGCCACCACGGCATCCGCGACGATGGCTGGATTGGCCGCCAGGCGGCGCACCAGCTCCAGGGTCCGTTGACGGGGCGCCGTGAGCCGGGTTTCCAGCAGATCGCTCACCACCAGGGCACCGGCATTGATGAAGGGATTACGGGGAATGCCTTGCTCAAACTCAAGCTGAACCAGCGAGTTGAACGGCTGACCCGAGGGCTCCTTGCCAACCCGGGCCCAGATCTCCTCTTCCCGGTAGAGGGTGAGGGCCAGGGTCAGGCTCAGCGCCTTGGAGATACTCTGGATGGAGAAGGGTTCGAAAGCATCACCGGCGGTAAACAGTTCGCCCCCCACCGTGTAGACCGCCATGCCAAGCCTGTCGGCCGGCACCTGGGCCAGCGCCGGAATATAATCTGCCACCTTGCCTTGCCCCAGCAGGGGACGCACTTCATCAAGGATGCTTTCCAATAATTGCGATGACAACTGCATTGAGAGGTTCCACGACTCAAACGGGGCGATCTACCCCACAGACAAAAATCCCGCCAGCGGCGGGATTTTTCATTCGGCCAATCAGGCCGGTTCGCCATACCAGAGGTCGAACAGTTCGGTGACCTCGACGGCCTCCATGCCTTTGGCTTCCAGCCAGCCCTTGAGAACGGCTCTGTCCTCATCGGTGCATTTGCCCAGCGCCTGGGTGCAGATCATGCCTTCCCATGCCAGGTGGCCGGAACCGGCGAATGCCAATTTACGCGGCTCAATCACCTCATCGATCAGGGCATCGATGACGGCATCTATGGTCGCTTCGGCGGTGTTGACCGGGAAGTTAAAGCTCAGATCGAATCCCATTTCCTGGAACTCTTCGACGCGCAATTTCTTACGCAGACGGCGACTACGGTTTGCCATGACAGCTCCTCAGGTTCAGTTAACGCGTTTAAAAATCAGATCCCAAACCCCGTGACCAAGACGATGGCCCCGTTGTTCAAATTTGGTCAGCGGACGCCACTCGGGACGCTCCGCCCAGTTGCCCGCGGGCGAGGTGTTCTCATAGCCTTCGGCGGCGCTCATCACTTCCAGCATGTGCTCGGCATAGTTTTCCCAGTCGGTGGCCATGTGGAAGACGCCACCTATGGCCAGCTTCTGGCGAATATCCTGGGCAAAGGCAGGCTGCACGATACGACGCTTGTGGTGACGGCTCTTGTGCCAGGGATCCGGGAAGAACAGCTGCAGACAGGCGAGCGAGCCATTCGGGATCATGTGTTCCAGCACTTCGACCGCATCGTGGCAGATGACGCGCAGGTTGGTGACACCGGCCTCCTGAGCGCTGCCGAGGCAGGCGCCGACGCCGGGGCTGTGCACCTCGATACCGATAAAGTTCTTCTCGGGAGCTTGCTTGGCCATCTCGACCAGGGAGGTCCCCATACCAAAGCCAATCTCCAGCACCACGGGGGCATCGCGACCAAACAGGGCGACGAAGTCCAGCGGGGCAGTGTCGAAATCGATCCCCATGACTGGCCACTGTTCGGCCAGAGCCTTCTCCTGACCCTTGGTCAGGCGGCCTTCACGACGGACAAAGCTGCGGATCTTGCGCATGAATTTGCCGTCTTCGTTAAATTCGTCTTGGGTCACTGGCATATTGGATCACTCGTTATTTCATCAATCTGGGTCACAGCCGACATGGGTTGCTCGTTATTTCATCTATCGGCAGAAACTGGGTAGCGAATTATCCCAAGATGGGCCCAAGGCGCAAGTCTTTCCGACAACTAATGACCGAGCCGCGCCCATCCTGTGCTGCTCAATGGACAATTGCCAGCTGGCTCACAGTATCAAAGGCTTCATAAGGGCATGCTGTGCCGCGATAATAAAACCATACACAACAAAGGATTGCAGTATGAACAAGACCCTTGTCGCCCTCAGCCTCGCCGCCCTGTTGGCCGGTTGCAACACCTCCAGCAATGAGTCAGAGGCCCCGGCTGCCCCGACGCCGGCCGAACAGGCCTTCGAATACCTGACCCAACTCAGCTCGAGTGCCGAGGGCATTGGTGCCCGTCCGACCGGCAGCGCCGCCGAGACCCGCGCCGCCGACTGGATCCAGGATAACCTGACCGGCTGGGGCTATGAGGTCGAACGCCAGCCGTTCAGCTATCAGCGCCGCGGGGAGGAAAAATCGTCCCAGAACCTGATCGCCGAACTCAAGGGTGAGAGCGATAACGTCATTCTCATCGGAGCCCATTACGACAGCACAGGGGAAGAGCTGGGGTCGGAGGGGGCCACCGACAATGGTGCTGGCGTGGCCGCCCTGCTGGCAGTCGCCGAGGCACTCAAGGGCCAGACCCTGCCTTATACGGTACGTTTCGCCTTCTTCGGCGCCGAGGAGAACGGCCTCAACGGCGCCAAGGCCTATGTTGCCAGCCAAGATGAGGCCGCCATCGCCCGACTGCTCGCCATGGTCAACTACGACACCATCGCCGGGGGCGACATCGTCTACGTCCACTCTGCCCACTCGGATGAAGCCGAGTATGGCTGCGCCGAACCGGCCCGTTACAGCCATGATCCCAAGGTACGGGATCGTCTGCTCGCCATCTCGGAGCTGACTCAGACCCCGTTCGCCATCCATCCCAGTTATGCCGGCTACCCGGAAGGGGAAACCGGCAGTTGGTCGGATCATGCCCCCTTCGCCTGCCTCGGGGTGCCCATCGCCTATGTCGAGGCGACCAACTTCACCATCAATGGTGCTGATGGCTTTGATGGTTATTCCCAGAGCACCCACCCGGCGCTGTGGGATTGCTACGACGAGGGGAGCAAGAGCGCCTGCGATCGGGACAGCGAGACCCAGTGGGGCAAGATCTGGCACACCAGCCATGATCGCCTCGACAAGATGGCCGAGCTCTTCCCGGGCCGGGTCGAGCAGCAGCTTGGCGCCAATACCGACATCATGATCCGCTTCCTGCGCGATCCTGGCTTGTAACAGGCCCCCCAGCCGTTTTGGCGAGGGGATGCCAAACCGGGACGATAAAATGTGGGCAGGTGCCAAAGCTGCCCTTTTTTATCGATTTTTCCACCAGCCATTGCCTCAATTTTTAAATCTGATACAAACGGATAACTTGGCGGTTGAATGGAGCGACCGCCCACCAGTCAGAGAGAGTCCTATGCAGCCGTTTTTTGCCCAGCGTTTCGAGAAGGTTGAACCCTCCTTCATCCGCGAGATCCTCAAAGTTGCCGCCAATCCGGAGATTATCTCCTTTGCCGGCGGCCTGCCCAATCCTCATCTGTTCCCGGTCAAGGCCATCGACCAGGCCTGCCAGGACGTGCTGCGCGAGCAGGGTGCCGCTGCGCTGCAATATGCCGCCACCGAGGGCTTCGCCCCACTGCGCCAATATATTGCCGACCGCTACCTGGCGCGCCATGGCATGACCGTCAACCCGGACAATATCCTGATCACCAGCGGCTCCCAGCAGGCGCTGGATCTGCTGGGCAAGGTGCTGGTCAACGAAGGGCAGGATCTCATCATCGAAGAGCCGGGTTATCTCGGCGCCATTCAGGCCTTCTCCGTCTATCAACCGAACTTCCGCCCCATCACTCTGGGAGAAGAGGGACTGGATCTGGCCGCGCTGGATGCGCTGCTGGCCGAGGGATCCACAGCCAAGCTGCTCTATGGCGTGCCCAACTTCCAGAACCCGAGCGGTGTCTCTTATAGCCGTGCCAACCGCGAGGCGCTGGCCGAACGGCTGGTGCGCCATGAACTGCTGATGGTGGAAGATGACCCCTATGGCGAGCTGCGCTTCGAGGGTGAGCACCTGCCCCCCATCGCTAAGCTGGCGCCAAACAATACCGTGCTGCTCGGCTCCTTCTCGAAGACGGTGGTGCCCGCGTTTCGTCTCGGCTGGATGCTGGTACCGGACTGGCTGCGCAAGAAGGTCACCATCGCCAAGCAGGCCACGGATCTGCACAGCAACGCCTTCAGCCAGCAGGTGCTGCACCGCTTCCTGACCGACCACTCGCTGGATGCCCATCTGGAGAAGATCAAGGAGGTCTATGGTCGCCAGCGCGCCGCCATGGAAGCCGCCCTGGCTCGTCACTGCCCGCCGGGGGTGAGCTATACCCGTCCGGAAGGGGGCATGTTCCTCTGGCTGACCCTGCCCGCCAGCATCTCGGCCATGGCGCTGTTCGATGAGGCGATCAAGGAGAAGGTCGCCTTCGTGCCCGGCGCCCCCTTCTATGTGCGCCCCGAGATCCAGAACACCCTGCGCCTGAGCTTCTCCTGCGTGGACGAAGCCACCACAGAGGAAGGCATCAAACGACTGTGCAACGCCATGAGGCGCATGCTCTAAGCTCCTCTTTACCAATAAAAAAGCGGCCAAGGGCCGCTTTTTTATTGGTGATTAGCGTCACATCGACGATGTCTGCCCTCCGTCTTTGCCAAAGGTGGTCATGATCTGTTCAAAGCCGACCATAGGCAAGGGGCGGCTAAACAGGTAGCCCTGCAGAAAATCGACGCCGTGAGCCTTGAGATAGTCCGCCTGTATCCGGGTTTCGACCCCCTCGGCCACCAGCATGAGACCGAGCCGGGTCGCCAGGTCGATGACGTTGTCCACTATGTGGCTGGAGAGGGCATCGGAACCTATCATGGCGACAAAACTCTGGTCGATCTTGAGGAAATCGACCTGAAACTTCTGCAGATACGTCAGGCTGGAGTGGCCGGTACCGAAGTCGTCGATGGCGATAAACACGCCGAGATTATGCAGCTCGGCAAACAGGCTATCTGTCATGGCATTGGGTTCAATCAGTTCACGTTCGGTCAGCTCCAGCACCAACTTGATGGGGTTGGCCTCGAATGCCTTGAGGAAAGCCCGGCAATCCTCCACCAGGCTGAGATCCTGACAATGGCGGGCGCAGATATTGAACGCGAAGTGAAAACCGACGGGTAACTCCCGGGCCTTGGGGGCGAAGCGCTCGCGCACCTGGCGCATCAAGTCGCTGGTCATGGGAATGATCAGGCCACTGGCCTCCGCCATGGGGATGAAACGATCCGGCGATATCATGCCCTGTTGCGGGTGTTGCCAACGCATCAGTACTTCACAACCGGTACACGCCTCATGGACGCCATCCATCACCGGCTGGAGATAGGGGATGAATTCCCCCTTGGCGAGCCCCCGTGCCAGCTCCTCCTCTGGCGACACCGGACGCCCCAACACCCAGAACGCCACCCCAGCCCCCAACAACGCCAAGATCAGGAAGAGCACCATGCTGCCATTGCTGTAATCCCTGGCTCGCTGCCAATATTGTTGCGGCGTGATACTCGAGCCCAATCGATAGGCATAACGCTGGGAGGCGAGACTGAACTTGCCCCCATCGAGATGAGGCTCCCCATCCAGGACGCGACCATTAGGACCCATCCAGCGTTGGCCCACCAGCAGCATCATGGGGACCTCGCGACTCATTAGTTGCAGCGTGTTGGCCAGGTAATAACCATCCACCCCCACCAGCACACTGCCCTCCTCCCCTTGGGCGCGGTAAACGATGAGGGCGCGATCCGGGGTGAGCGAGTTCCCCGGCGCCAGATCCAGCTGTCCCTGCACATAGCCGCTGGGGTCATAATCCTGGTCGTATTCGCCATAGAGGGAAGTGCAGTAGATGCGATTGCCTCGGGTCAGGTTGACGGTGCGCACATCCGGCACCGTCGCCACTTGGTGACGCAGTATCTGCTTGACGTTGGCACAGGGTTGACCCAGCAAGGGTTTGACCGTCATGGCCGCCTGATAGGCGTTATCCAGGGTACGATCGAACATGTCGCGAGCATGCTGCAATCTGGTCTGGTTATCTGCATTCATGTCACTCACTGTCTGCCAGCCGATGATGGTGGCACCAAGCAGCAGGATCACCAGGAAAACGAGACCAGACTGGACTCCTCGCATGATCTGTTGACGCAATTTGAAGCGGCGAAAAGGCATTGTGGACCCCGGGGTGATGGCGAAAAAGGCATCGATGATACTGGTTTGAATCTGCCTTGTAACCCGGCAATTGGCCAGTGGCAGATATAAATAATTGAATCAATAATGTGCCACCTCCCACCCGGCAAGCCAGAGATCACGATTGTGTTCCCCTATGCGCAGCCATCATCCTAACGAAAAAAAGAGCCCCGAAGGGCTCTTTTGGGACGAGAGTGAGAGGGACTCAGGCTCGCAGGGATTTCTCTGCCCGGGAGATACCACAAACCCCGGAACGCACCACCTCGATGATCTCGTTGGTCTGGGCCGCCGTCTTGATGAAGGCATCCAGCTTCTCGCTGGTACCCACCAGTTGGACAGTGTACTGATCCGGGGTCACATCGACTATCTGACCACGGAAGATATCCGCCAGCCGCTTCAACTCGTCGCGAGTACCGCCAATGGCACGGGCCTTGACCAGGGCTATCTCCCGCTCTATGTGCTCCCCTTCGCTCAAGTCACACACCTTGAGCACGTCCACCAGCTTGTGGAGTTGCTTCTGGATCTGCTCAAGTACCCGCTCATCACCCATGGTCACTATGGTCATGCGCGACAGGGTGGGATCCTCGGTGGGGGCCACCGTCAGGGTCTCGATGTTGTAGCCGCGCTGGGAGAAGAGACCCACCACACGGCTCAACGCGCCGGACTCGTTTTCCAACAGAACGGAAATAATATGTCTCATCAGGTTCTCTCCGTCTTGCTCAGCCACATCTCATCCATGGCGCCGAACTTGATCTGCATCGGATAGACGTGCTCATCGGGGTCGACCGAGATATCCATGAACACCAGCCGATCCTTCATGGCGAAGGCCTTCTCCATGGCGCTCTCAAGCTCCGCCGGATCGCTCACTGCCATGCCGACATGGCCATAGGCCTCCGCCAACTTGACGAAGTCCGGCAGTGACTCCATGTAGGAGTGACTGTGACGGCCGCCGTAGAACATCTTCTGCCACTGCTTGACCATGCCCAGCGCACGGTTGTTGATGGAGATGATCTTGATGGGCACCCCGTACTGCATGCAGGTAGAGAGCTCCTGGATGTTCATCTGTACCGAACCATCGCCGGTGACGCAGCACACCACGGCATCGGGGTTGGCAAACTGGACGCCCATGGCGGCCGGGATACCGAAGCCCATGGTGCCGAGGCCCCCTGAGTTGATCCACTGGCGCGGCTTGGCAAAGGGGTAGTAGAGGGCGGCGAACATCTGGTGTTGGCCGACGTCGGAGGAGACGAAGGCCTCCCCCTTGGTCACCTTGTAGAGGGTCTCGATAACCTGCTGTGGCTTGATCAGGGTGGGGTGAGTCTCGTAGGCCAGGCAGTTGCGGGAGCGCCACTGATCGATCTGGCTCCACCAATCTGCCATCGCCTGCTTGTCACTGTCGAAGCCACACTCGCCGATCACATCCAGCATCTGCTGCAACACGGTTTCTACCGAGCCGACGATGGGCACATGGGCCTGCACCGTCTTGGAGATGGAGGTGGGATCGATGTCGATGTGCACTATGGTCGCATTGGGACAGAACTTGGCCACGTTGTTGGTGACGCGGTCATCGAAGCGGGCCCCCACGGCGAAGATCAGATCCGCGTTGTGCATGGTCTTGTTCGCTTCGAAGGTACCATGCATGCCCAGCATGCCCACGAACTGCTTGTGGATGCCGGAGAACGCCCCCAGCCCCATGAGCGTGGTGGTCACCGGCAGGTTGAGCAGCTCGGCCAGCTTGGTCACCAGCTGATCCGCGTTGGCATTGATGGCACCGCCACCCACATACATGACCGGGCGCTGGGCCTCGGTCAGCAGCTTGGCCGCCCGCTTGATCTGGCCCTTGTGCCCGGCCTTGGTCGGATTGTAGGAGCGCAGGGAGACGGACTCGGGATACTGGTAGGGGAACTTTTCTTTCGGATTCTGCACATCTTTGGGCAGATCCACCACCACGGGCCCCGGGCGGCCAGTCGCAGCTATGTAGTAAGCCTTCTTGATGGCGTCGGGGATCTCGCTCGCCGTCTTGCACAGGAAGCTGTGCTTCACCACAGGACGGGAGATACCGATCATGTCGGTCTCCTGGAACGCATCCTCTCCGATCATGCTGGTCGGCACCTGGCCGGACAGGATCACCAGGGGAATGGAGTCCATGTAGGCGGTGGCGATACCGGTAATGCAGTTGGTCGCCCCCGGGCCCGAGGTCACCAGCACAGTGCCCACCTTGCCGGTGGAACGGGCGTAACCATCTGCCATGTGTACCGCCGCCTGCTCATGGCGTACCAACACATGTTCCATCTTGCCGTTTTCGAAGAGGGCGTCATAGATGTCGAGCACTGAGCCACCCGGGTAGCCGAACACATGTTCAACCCCCTGATCCTCCAGCGCACGTACCACCATCTGAGCGCCTGATAACATCTCCATGATAAAGCCCTCCAGGCTTTGCTCCGTTTAGCAATTCTATCGACGGCTCCGCTGCTTCCCGGCACCACCCGGTCTGCCTGCTATTTCTTATGGGTCAGACGGAGTGAGTACGGAGCGCGATAGTTGAAAAATAGGGTTTGTCCATCATACCCCCACAAAAGGGGGTGAAAAACCAAGTTAACCCGCTTCCCCCGGCTTGTCCACGGCTTTATCTGACAATAACAGTCATAAATTTCAAACAGATATTAACATTTAGTGAGGGGGGCGAGAAAAATGGCATGATTGCCTGGATGCTTCGGAAGGGAGTAGTGGATCCTGCTGAAGAGGAAATTGTTGGCAGGGGAATGCCCATCCCGCGGGGATGGGCATTAGAGGGGGTAATCTAAGGATTGTCTTCCGGTTCGGCCAACCAGATCTGCTGATCCGGGTCAGTCTCCTCACAGACGGAGATACTGACGCCCATATCGAGCAACTCATGGAGAGTCAGACCATCTGCCAGGTTCATCACTTCACCATGCTCATTGGTAAAACGCATCTTGCTTATCCTCAGCTAGGGGGCACTCATCAGTCTAGTCCATTGGGCGCGGCCGGGCACTGAACGCCATGCCACCGCAGCCAGCCATCGGCCGTTGATGAACTATTCGAAACTACCGAGCTGGGATAGCCAGGTCGTGCCAATGGACTCCCCTCCTTCCAACTCACTCAGCCGATCACCCACCTCCTCGGGAAACAACGCCTTGGCCCAGAGTCGCCGTGACAAGTTGGCCAGCGTCTCCTCGGCGCCCTCTGCCAGCCAGAGCGCCAGGGCCGTCGCCACATCCGGATAGACAATCTGCCCAGGCGACGGCGCATCGAGCCAGTTACGCACGGCATTGGCATCCAGACTGTCCATCAGCTGCGCCAATCCCATCAGTTCCAGGGTCTTGCCGTTAGTCAACTGCTCGAACTGGCCACCCAGCGGCTTGACCAGCAACTTCTTGCCCAGGGTCAGCGCCTCCGAGGCGAGCTCGAAACCGGCATTGGAGATGACTCCGCGACAACCGCAGAGCTGGGCCTTGAAACCATCCCTGGCCGGTGGCTCGAAGCGGATATTGCGCCACTGGGTGGTCGTGGTCACCCCTGGATGGAAACAGACAAACTGATGCTGGCTAAAGCGCGACAGCAGGGCCGCGATGGCATCTTGCTGCTCGAAGGGCAGATAGACCAGGATGCTGTGATTGTCGGGGGCCGGGCGCATGGCATCGACGATGGGGGGTAATAAAGGGAAACCAAAGTGGAACCAGTGCAGTCCCAGAGATTGCTGGACAGGGGCGTAGTGGCGCATCAACTGCTGGCTGAGCCGGTTCTCGCCCCAGCGAGGAACGGGCCAGTGGAAACTGGCCTGATGGCTGATGCTGAGGCTCGGCACCCCCTGCCGACGGGCCGCATGAGCGCTCAGGGGCTCGAAATCGCTGATGACAAGGTCATAGCGGCCACAATCCAGCCCCTTGAGATCCTGCCAGAAACGCAGTGGCGCCAACTGACGCGCAGTGTGCCAGGGGCTGACCTGCCCCTCCCGGGTGACGAAGCTGAGCCCCCCGAAGCTGCGATAGTCACCGAAGGCCTCCATCTCGAAGTAACCGTCACGAGCACGGCCACTGAACAGATAATCCACCTCTATCCCTTGCGCGGCCAAGGCTCGCGCCAGGGTGCGACTGCGACTGATATGGCCATTACCCGTGCCTTGAACCCCGAACAGTACCCTCATCCCTGGCTCCAGCTCAGCGCCAGAGTGGCACAGCTCACCCCCAGCAGGGCACCGGCCAGCAGATCGCTGCCATAGTGCACCCCCAGCAGCAGCCGCGAGGCCGCCACCAGGCTCGCCCAGGCAAAGAGTGGACCGGCCCACTCTGGGTAGCTGGCAGCCAGCACTGTCGCCATCAGGAAAGCGGCCGCGGTATGACCAGAGGGCAGACTGTAGCGATCCGAGGGGGTGATGAAGACCGGTAATCCACTGGGACGAGCCCGTCTCAGGCTGTTCTTGAGCAGCAGATAGAGCGGCAGTTCCAACATGAAGGCGAACAGCGCCGCCTCCACCGCCCCCTGGCCACGCGCACCTTGCTGCCAGAGCAGCAGGGCCAGCAACAGATAGAGGGGGCCATCGCCACTGTGGGAGATGAGGCGACTTATCCGGGCCAATGTTCGGTTATAGGGATGGAGCAAGCAGAGCTGGCACACTCGCAGATCCCATTGCTGGATTTTATTCATCACCCTCGCCTCCTCGTCATCCTGAATGCCAGATTGAGGCGGTGGTATGACAAAAAGGTGAAGAGGGGATAACAGATTAATGAAAAAGGGCCTCATGGCCCTTTTCTCATCGTGCGGATCTCGAATGCGTCAGTTCAGACTGGGACGCAAGCCGGACTCCATCAAGCGACAGTTGTGGTTCGCCAATCGCGCCATGAACTGCTCATCGACCTTGAGGCCGAACACCTGCTCATAAAGCTCCTTCATCACGAAGGGCTGCCACATCATGCTGAGGAAGGAGACCTTCAGCATCTCGGGATCCGCATCGGCATTGAGCTCGCCGTTATCCTTCATGGCGGCCAGCAGGGCATCGAATTGAGGCATCTGCCGCTCGAGGAGGCGGTTCAGGACAAAATCCCGGCCCGGGCTCTTCTCACTGGATAAGGCACTGGAGATGGCAGAGGTCAGTTCGCTGTTTGGCGCCATCACCTGGTAGTAGGTGCTGAGCAGATCGTTGAGGCTGCGGTGGCTGCCCTCATCCTGCCAGGCTTGCTCCAGCGGCTCGGCGACATCCCCCAGCACCGCTTGATAGAGACCCTCTTTGCTACCGAAGTAGTAGTGGATCATCGCCAGGTTGGAGCCAGCTCGCTCGGCAATCTCACGGGTGGTGACCTTGCTGTAAGGGGTGCTCAAAAAGCGCTCTCGAGCAGCGGCGAGCAACTTGTCACGAATGTCAGAACGTCCAACCGGACGACCGGGTCTACGTTTTTCCATGAAATACCTCGAATGAATGCGCGAAAGGCTGATAAGTCGATACGTTTGTGCAGGTGATCGAGTGCAGCAGGAATGACCGGATAATCGAGCAAGCACCGAACATGGGACAAGGAAATTTGCACTCCTTTACAATTCGATTAAATAACGCAGGGGATCCCATGGGTAAAGTCCGGTTGACACAGGATAAAAAACTCGATATTGGTAAAGCATGACTGACTGGAAGGATTGTTCACCTCATGGGTATTGCCGCTCAACAACTACTAAGCTCCCTAATCGCGACTTCTCGCGCGGGAACCTTGTAGCCGGGCTCAGGCAAAGCCGGTCATTACAAAAACCCGTGCAACCTGCACGGGTTTTTTTATGCCAATAGCAGGATGCACACCAAAGCACTTAGGAAGAGGGAAAACAGATGTCAAATCGAGTGATCATATTCGATACCACCTTGCGTGATGGTGAGCAGGCATTGGCGGCCAGTCTGACGGTCAAGGAGAAGCTGCAGATTGCCCTGGCCCTGGAGCGGCTCGGTGTCGATGTCATGGAAGTGGGTTTCCCCGTATCCTCCCCCGGCGACTTCAACTCGGTGCAGACCATAGCCCGCCACATCAAAGACAGCCGGGTCTGCGCCCTGGCCCGCGCCCTGCCCAAAGACATCGATGCCGCCGCCGAAGCCTTGAAGGTTGCCGAGGCATTTCGCATTCACACCTTCATCTCCACCTCCTCCATCCATGTGGAGAGCAAGCTGAAAAAGAGCTTCGAAGATGTGCTGGAGATGGGCATCAGCGCGGTCAGACATGCCCGCCGCTACACGGACGACGTGGAGTTCTCCTGCGAGGATGCGGGCCGCACCCCCATCGACAACCTGTGCCGCATGGTCGAGGCCGCCATCAAGGCCGGCGCCCGCACCATCAATATCCCGGACACTGTGGGTTACACTGTCCCGACCGAGTTCTCCGGCATCATCCAGACCCTGTTCAACCGGGTGCCCAACATCGATCAGGCCATCATCTCCGTCCATTGCCACGACGATCTCGGTCTGTCGGTGGCGAACTCCATCGGCGCCATCCAGATGGGCGCCCGCCAGATAGAGTGCACCATCAACGGTATCGGTGAGCGAGCGGGCAACTGCTCCCTGGAAGAGGTGGCGATGATCCTCAAAACCCGCGCCGACCTGCTCGGGGTTCACACCAACATCCGTCACAACGAGATCCACCGCACCAGCAGCCTGGTCAGCCAGCTGTGCAACATGCCGGTGCAACCAAACAAGGCCATCGTCGGCGCCAACGCCTTCTCCCACAGCTCCGGCATCCATCAGGACGGCGTGCTCAAGGCCAAAAACACCTACGAGATCATCACCCCCGAGAGCATCGGTCTGACTCAGAACAGCCTGAACATGACCTCCCGCTCCGGTCGCCACGTCATCAAGCACCGCATGGAGACCATGGGCTACGCCGAGAGCAGCTACGATCTCGACCATCTCTACGACAAGTTCCTCACCCTGGCCGACAAGAAGGGCCAGGTGTTCGATTACGATCTCGAAGCCCTAGCCTTCTTCAGTCAGATCCACGAAGAACCCGAGCACTTCAAGCTGGAGTACCTGGGCGTGCAGAGCGGCAGCTCGGTGCTCGCCACCGCCTCGGTCAAGCTGAAAGTGGGTCAGGAGACCATCAGTGAGGCCGCGACCGGCAATGGCCCTGTCGATGCCGTCTACCAGTGCATCAATCGCATCACCGGCTATGAAATTCGCATCGACAAATACGAACTCAAGGGCAAGGGGGAGGGCAAGAACGCCCTCGGCCAGGTCGACATCGTCGCCGAATACAAGGGACGCAAGTTCCACGGCATGGGCCTTGCCACCGATATCATCGAGTCCTCTGCCCAGGCGCTGATCCACGTGATCAACAGCATCTGGCGGGCCGATCAGGTCGCCGAGCAGATGGGACGCACGAATAACATCAAATCGGAAACTGTCTGAACAGCGATCGGAGCGGCAATGCCCAGTCCCTGAGCAGACGGAATGGCATAACAACATCGAATCGGAAACCGTCTGAACAGCGATCGGAGCGACAATGCCCAGTCCCTGAGCAGACGGAATCGAATGACAACATCAAATCAGCAGCCATCTGAGCCGCGATCGGACCTACAGAGTCCGCTCCCCAGACAGATGGAACGGAATGACAACATCAGGACGGAGACAGTATGAGCAGTTATCGGATCGCAGTATTGCCGGGTGACGGCATTGGCCCGGAAGTGATGGCCGAAGCTATCAAGGTGCTGGACAAGGTGCAGGCCAAGTTCGGCTTCTCCCTCACCTATGACCGCCATGACGTGGGCGGCATCGCCATCGACAACCATGGTTCCCCCCTGCCCCAGAGCACCCTCGAAGGGTGTGAAGCCGCCGACGCCGTGCTGTTTGGCTCGGTGGGCGGTCCCAAGTGGGAGCATTTGCCGCCACAGAGTCAGCCTGAGCGCGGTGCCCTGCTGCCCCTGCGCGCCCACTTCAAACTGTTCTGCAACCTGCGTCCGGCCCGTATCTACACCGGTCTGGAGCAGTTCTCCCCTCTGCGTGCCGATATCTCGGATCGCGGCTTCGACATCGTCTGCGTGCGTGAGCTGACTGGCGGCATCTACTTCGGCCATCCCAAGGGGCGCGAGGGCGAAGGCGCCCACGAGAAAGCATTCGACACCGAGGTCTACCACCGCTTCGAGATAGAGCGTATCGCTCACCTCGCCTTCCAGGCCGCCCGGGTTCGTCGCAGCAAGGTCACCTCCATCGACAAGGCCAACGTGCTCGCCTCCTCCATCCTGTGGCGCGAGGTGGTGACTGAAGTGGCCAACTCTTACCCGGATGTGGCCCTCAGCCACATGTATATCGACAACGCCACCATGCAGCTCATCAAGGATCCGTCCCAGTTTGATGTACTGCTCTGTTCCAACCTGTTTGGCGACATTCTCTCCGACGAGTGCGCCATGATCACCGGCTCCATGGGATTGCTCCCCTCCGCCAGCCTGAACGACGCCGGTTTCGGCCTGTTCGAACCAGCAGGCGGATCTGCGCCGGACATCGCCGGTAAAGGGATCGCCAACCCCATCGCCCAAATTCTCTCTGCCGCTCTGATGCTGCGTTACAGCCTCAAGCAGGAAGATGCCGCCCTGGCCATCGAGAAAGCCGTGGCAGAGGCCCTGTCCGAAGGCTACTTCACCGCCGATCTGCATCAGGCCGATGCCCGTCATCCGGTGCAGAGCACGGCCGCCATGGGCGCCCAGATCGCCGCGCGCATCTAAACATCAGGAAGGAGTGAGCAAGATGGCAAAGACCCTCTATCAAAAAGTATTCGACGCCCATGTGGTCCGTGAAGTGGCAGGCGAGACGCCGCTCATCTACATCGACCGCCACCTGGTCCATGAAGTGACCAGCCCGCAGGCCTTTGACGGCCTGCGCGCCATGAATCGCCCCCTGCGCCGCCCGGACTTGACCTGGGCCACCATGGATCACAACGTCTCCACCACCACCAAGGACATCGCCGCCTCCGGCGAGATGGCTCGCATCCAGATGGAAACCCTGGCAGCCAACTGCAAGGAGTTCGGGGTCCGGCTCTACGATCTGAACCACAAATACCAGGGCATAGTCCACGTGATGGGGCCTGAACTCGGCATCACCCTGCCCGGCACCACCATCGTCTGCGGCGACTCCCACACCGCCACCCACGGCGCCTTCGGCTCCCTGGCCTTCGGCATCGGCACCTCGGAAGTGGAACACGTGATGGCGACCCAGACCCTGAAACAGGGCCGGGCCAAGACCATGCGCATCGAGGTACAAGGCAAGCTGGCCGAGGGCATCAGCGCCAAGGACGTGGTACTGGCCATCATAGGCCGGGTCGGCGCTGCCGGCGGTACCGGTTACGTGGTGGAGTTCGCTGGCGATGCCATCAGGAGTCTCTCCATGGAAGGGCGCATGACGGTGTGCAACATGGCCATCGAACTCGGCGCCAAGGCGGGGATGATAGCCCCGGATCAGACCACCATCGACTACATCCAGGGCAAGGTATTCGCCCCCACCGGCGAGTCGCTGGCACAGGCCATCGCCTACTGGCAGACCCTCAAGAGCGATGAAGGCGCAATATTCGATGCCGAGGTGGTGCTCAATGGCGCCGACATCGCGCCACAGGTGACCTGGGGCACCAACCCGGGCCAGGTGATCGCCGTCAATGAACCCATTCCGGCACCGGAATCCTTCAGCGATCTGATGGAGCAACAATCCGCCCGCAAGGCACTCGCCTACATGGACTTGCAACCGGGTCAGAAACTCAGCGATGTCAGCATCGACAAGGTGTTCATCGGCTCTTGCACCAACAGCCGCATCGAGGATCTGCGCGCCGCCGCCGCCATTGCACAAGGTCGCAAGGTTGCCGCCGGGGTGCAGGCGCTGGTGGTGCCGGGTTCCGAGCAGGTGAAAGCCCAGGCCGAGGCCGAGGGGCTCGACAAGATCTTCATCGAGGCAGGCTTTGAGTGGCGCCTGCCCGGCTGCTCCATGTGTCTGGCCATGAACAATGACCGGCTGCAACCGGGGGAGCGCTGCGCCTCCACCAGCAACCGCAACTTCGAAGGGCGTCAGGGCCGTGCCGGCCGCACCCACCTGGTGAGCCCGGCCATGGCCGCCGCCGCCGCCGTCACCGGTCGCTTTGCCGACATTCGCGCACTGTAAGAGGGAGTTAACATGACAGGTTTCAAGCAACACAAGGGGATCGTCGTCCCCCTCGACAGCGCCAACGTCGATACCGACGCCATCATTCCCAAGCAGTTTTTGCAAAAAGTGAACCGCACCGGCTTTGGCAAGCACCTGTTCCACGACTGGCGCTTCTTGGATGATGCAGGCCAGCAACCCAACCCCGAGTTCGTGCTGAACCAGCCGCGCTACGCAGGGGCCAGCATCTTGCTGGCCCGGGAGAACTTCGGCTGTGGTTCGAGTCGCGAGCACGCCCCTTGGGCGCTGGCGGATTATGGCTTCAAGACCATCATTGCCCCGAGCTTTGCCGACATCTTCTACGGCAACGCCATCAACAACGGCATGGTGCCGGTGCGTCTGAAGGAAGAGGAGGTCGAGGCCCTGTTCCAGCTGGTCGCCGCCACCCCAGGTCTGCAGATCGAGGTGGATCTGGAGGCGAACCAGGTGCGCGCCGGTGCGCTGTGCTTTAGCTTCGAGATCGATGAATTCCGCCGCTACTGCCTGCTCAACGGCCTGGATGCCATCGGCCTGACCCTGCAACACGGGGCCGCCATCGATGCTTTCGAAGCACGGCAGCCGAGCTGGATCTGAGTCTGAACATCATCGATGCCTGACGGACGACGTCACCACATCGCCACCCGGGATCGGGATGCCATCGACGTCAGGCAGGTCAGCTGACGCTGAACGCTGTAGTATGAACGGGGAGCCTTGGCTCCCCGTTTTCATGGCTGTGCCGACCCCACAGGAGATGTTGACCCCCGATGAGCAGAACCCTCTTAGTCATGACATGGCGCCTCTCTTTGCTGCTGAGCCTGGGTGGGATAAACCAGGCGCTTGCCGCCCAGAGCCACTTTATCAACAGCGCAGGTCTGCTCAATGTGGGCTGGCAGGACAACAAAGGGGAGACCCAGCAGCTCAGCTATCAGTTGGCGACCGGTTCCTTGCCGCCGCTTATCGCCTATCGCCCGGCACGGATGCAAGAAGATGTCTGGCAGAGCCTGCTGCGCGAGGAGAATGACAAGTTTCCCGAGGTGCAGTTTTCCCTGGCAAGGCCCGCCTTCGAGCTGAGCCTCAAGAGCCGTAACCAGGATAAGGCGCAAGCGGCCATCGCCTGGGTAAAGAGTCGCCGCGCCGAACTGGAGCAGGGGTGGCTGCGGCAATACTACTTCCAGTACTTCACCCCGCCCGATGGCAGCAGAGCCATCAAGCAGGATCATGTGCGCATTGCCCTGGAGAGCCGCAACGAACTGGCGCCCCTTGCCGATCTGCTCAAACAGGGGGGGGCCACCGAGTTTGAGGCCTATCAGAACACCACGGCCCGGGTGCTCGATTTTGTGCAGAACATTCCCTACTTGCTGCTCGATGAACCCAGCGGCCGGGGGGGACGAGGTCTGCTTACCCCCCGTCAGGTGCTGGAGCAGAATCGTGGGGATTGCGACAGCAAGGTGACCCTGATGGCCGCGCTGCTGGCGCAGCTCTTCCCAGAACTCCCCCAGATCATGATATTCGTACCGGGCCATGCCCTGCTCGGCGTCGCACTGCCCGTCCAGAGCAGCCAGGAGAGCCTGATGTGGGAGGGTCAACGCTACCTGTTGATGGAACCAACCGGCCCCGCCGAGTTACCCCCAGGCCAGCTGGCCGCGAGCAGCAAGACGCTGGTAGACAGTGGCCAGTTGAGTATTCAGGCGGTGCGCAGCGAGGAGGTGGGAGGGTAAGGGCCGGCGGGTCATCCCATCTCGCCCCCACTTTCGCGCCGCAAGCAGATCGGAGATGGATGATGCAACGCCCCGCGGGCGCCCTATCAACGGATGGGCAGGAACTCCACCGCCAGCAAGGTCCCCTCTTGCGCATCCAGCTCCCGGATGATGCGCGCCTGAGCCTCGAACGGTGGCAACAGGTTGCTGTGGGTGGCCAGGCTGACCCGGATCGGCAGACCGAGCTCCAGATTGTGCTCATTGACCAATATGCCCATGCCCGTGGCGCTGAGATCCCGGCAGATCCCCATCAGCACGGTATCGCCCTGATAGAGGGTGATAGGGGCATTGATAATCATGCGCTGGAAGGCGCGCCTTTCCTTGGTACTGATGATCACGCAGAACTCCTCTCTCGACTGGGGCCCGGCCCGACACCAGATTGTGCTGGCCTGCCCTCCAGAAGGTTAATACAATGCGACTCCTTGCTCAAACGGGGTGCGCCCAGGCGCTGAGATGATACCCGTGAACCTGATCCAGATAATGCTGGCGGAGGAATTTGAGGCTAGAGGCGCACAGCGCCTCCTCATCCGTCGGCACCTCACAGGAGTGCCATAGATGAAAACCATGCTCACTGCCGCCGCTGGCCTGTTGATCTCCGTCGCCGCCAACGCAGCCTCGCCCCAGACTCTCACCGTCTATACCTATGACTCTTTCGCCTCCGAGTGGGGACCCGGTCCCAAGATCAAGCAAGCCTTCGAGCAGCAGTGTGCTTGCACCCTCAATCTTGTTCCCCTCGAAGATGGGGTCGCCATCCTCAACCGGTTGCGCCTCGAAGGGGGCCATGGCAAGGCGGATCTGGTATTGGGACTGGATGATGCGCTGGTGGCAGAGGCCAAGAAGAGCGACCTCTTTGCCAAGCATCATATCGATTTGAGCGCCCTCAAGGTGCCGGGTGGCTGGCAAGACGACACCTTCGTCCCCTACGACTACGGCTACTTCGCCTTCGTCTACAACAAGGACAAACTCAAGCAGCCCCCCACTAGCCTGAAAGAGCTGGTCGAGCGCCCGGATCTCAAGGTGATCTATCAGGATCCGCGCACCTCCACCCCGGGTCAGGGGCTGATGCTGTGGATGAAGTCGGTCTACGGGGATGAGGCGCCTGCAGCCTGGGCTCAGCTTGCCAAGAAGACGGTCACCGTCACCAAGGGCTGGTCCGAGGCCTATGGCATGTTCATGGATGGCGAGGCTGACATGGTGCTCTCCTACACCAGCTCCCCCGCGTATCATCTGATTGCCGAGCAGAAGAGCCAGTATCAGGCTGCCGCCTTTAGCGAGGGCCACTATCGTCAGGTGGAAGTGGCCGCCAAGCTGGCGGGCAGCAAGCAGGAGAAGCTGGCGGATCAGTTTCTTCAGTTCATGATAAGTCCCGCCTTCCAGCAGGTGATCCCGACCGGCAACTGGATGTATCCGGTGATCAATACCGAATTGCCCAAAGGCTTCGAACAGATGATCACCCCAGCCAAGACCCTGAGCTTCTCCTCTGATGAGGTGGCGAGCAACCGCAAGGGCTGGATCCGCGAGTGGCTGCAAGCCGTCACTCAGTGAATCAGACCCGCCCCTGCTGGTGGCTGCCGGGTCTCGGCGCCACCAGTCTCATCTTGTTGCTAGCCCTGGGGCCCCTGCTGGCCCTGTTGTGGCAGGCGGGGACCCTCTCCCTGTCCGGCCTGCTCGCAGACCCCTATCTGCGCCATGTACTGGGTTTCAGTCTGGGGCAGGCCCTGCTCTCCACCCTGCTTAGCCTGGGTCTCGCCATTCCGGTGGCCCGCGCCCTGGCCCGGCGTCGCTTCCCCGGCCGTCGCCTGCTGCTCAAACTGTTCGGTCTCTCCCTGGTGCTGCCGGTCATCATCGCCATCTTCGGCATAGTGGCGGTCCATGGCCGCCAGGGCTGGCTGCCGCAGCTGCTGCGAGCCCTCGGCCTGGATCCTGGCAACTATCTGTATGGCCTATTTGGCATCTTGCTGGCCCATGTCTTCTTCAACATGCCCCTGGCGGCCCGCCTGCTGCTGCAGAGCCTGGAGACCATCCCCGAATCGAGCTGGCGCCTGGCCAGTCAGCTGGGCATGCGCTCCTCACACATCTTCCGCTTGCTGGAGTGGCCGCTCATTCGCGCCGCCCTGCCGGGGCTCGCCAGCCTCATCTTCATGCTCTGTTTCACCAGCTTCACCACTGTGCTGGCCCTGGGGGGTGGCCCCAAGTCCACCACCCTGGAAGTGGCCATCTATCAGGCACTGCGCTTCGACTTTGATCTCGCCACCGCCGGGGGCCTGGCCCTGATGCAACTGCTGCTGACCGCCGCGCTCCTGTTGCTGCAACACAAGCTGCAGACCAGTCCCGCCAGTCGGGTCAGCCGGGTGCGCACCTGCCTGCGCCCGGACCGCCTGCAGCCCGGTACGCGATGGGTGGACAGTCTGGTGCTGCTGCTTGGGATTGGCATCTTCCTGCCCCCCCTGCTGGCCATACTGGTGGCCGGGCTCAATCCCGCCTTGCTCACGGCCCTCGGCTCCGCCGCCTTGTGGCAAGCGGCGGGCCACTCACTGCTCATTGCCATCGGCGCCGGCCTGTTCGCCACCCTGCTCGGCTGCGCCCTGTTGCTCACCAGTCGTCATCTCAAGGTCCGCAAGCGCAGGCGCCGCGCCGCCGCGCTCTGGGAGGCCAGCGGCGCCATGATCCTGATGATACCGGCCGTGGTGCTCAGCACCGGCCTCTTCATCCTGTTCATGCCCTTTACCGATGTGTTCGCCCTCGCCCCCTGGCTGGTCGTGCTGGTCAATGCCCTGATGGCGCTGCCCTATGTGCTGCGCACCCTCTCGGCCCCCATGCAACTGGTGGTGCGTCAATATGACCGATTGGCCGACAGCCTGGGCGTGAGCGGCCTGAACCGCCTGCGTCTGGTGGAGTTGCCGCTGCTGCGCCGCCCTCTTGCTCTGGCCATGGCGCTGTCGATGATCTTGTCTCTGGGGGATCTCGGTGCCATCGCCATGTTTGGCAGTCAGAGCCTCACCACCCTGCCCTGGCTGCTCTACCAGCAGCTCGGCAGCTACCGGCTGACCGAGGCGGCCGCCACCGCCCTGCTGTTGTTACTCTTGTGTCTCTCGCTGTTCTGGCTGGTAGAGCGGGGGCTTGGAGGGAAAAATGCAGCACATTAAGACGCTGACCATCTGCTGCCGCTTGTCTGGCCAGCCCTTGGCATCAATGACTGGTCGAACGACACCTTTGAGGGGAAAACATGCTGATCATCGATGAGCTGGTCACCAGCTACCCGGACTGGCGCGTGAGCTTCAGTGCCCGACTCGCGCCGGGCCAGATCACCGCCCTGATAGGGCCAAGCGGCGCGGGAAAATCGACCCTGCTCGGCATGATCGCCGGCTTCGTACCGGTCGAATCCGGCGCCCTCACCTTCTGCGATGAGGATCTGCTGCCGCTGGGACCCGCAGCCCGCCCGGTCACCACCCTGTTTCAGGATCACAACCTCTTCTTGCATCTGTCGGTGTTCGACAACATAGCCATCGGCCTGCACCCTGGCCTGCGTCTCAATCCTGCCCAGCGCCAGCAAGTCACAGACGCCGCCCGGCGGGTCGGACTCGGTGAGATGCTGACCCGATTGCCCGAGCAGCTCTCCGGCGGTCAGCAGCAGCGAGTCGGCCTGGCTCGCGCCCTGGTGCGCGGCAAGCCGCTGCTGCTGCTCGATGAGCCTTTCTCTGCCCTGGACCCCGCCCTGCGCAGGGAGATGCTGGCGGAGGTTGCGGGCCTCGCCCGCGAGCAGAACATCACTGTGCTCATGGTCTCTCACAATCCGGAAGATGCCGAGCTTATCGCCGATCAGTTGCTGTTCGTCGATGAGGGACGTATCGCCCTGCAGGGGCTGCCCAGTCTGCTGCGCGACTCGGACCACCCGGGCTTGCGCCGTTACCTCGGCCTCTCCCAAGGGGCCTGACTGGCATCGAATGCCAGCCATGAAAGAGGGGAGCCACAGGCTCCCCTCTTTGCCATCCTGAGGATGAACGTCAGAGATTCTCTTCGGCAAAGGAGGCGAGTCGACTGCGCACCACGCCGTTGAGGTAGATGTTGGCACTGCCCTCGAAATCCTTGAAACGCTCGACTATGTAGGTCAACCCCGAGGTCACAGGACTCAGGTAATTGGAGTCTATCTGGGCCAGGTTGCCGGAGCAGACTATCTTGGTCCCTTCGCCGCAACGGGTGATGATGGTCTTGAGCTGGGAGGCGGTCAGGTTCTGGCACTCGTCCAGCAGCACGAAGGTATTCTGTATGCTGCGTCCACGCATGAAGTTGACCGATTTGAACTGGATGTTGGCCTTCTCCATGATGTAGCTGAGCGAGCCACTCATGTTCTCGTCCTGTTTGTGCAGCACCTCCAGGGTGTCGGTGACCGCCGCCAGCCAGGGCATCATCTTCTCCTCTTCCGTCCCCGGCAGGAAACCGATGCTTTCGGCTATTTCAGGGGTGTTGCGGGTGACGATCACCTTCTCGTAGATCCCCTTCTCGATCACCAGCTCCAGGGCCGCCGCCATGGCGAGCAGCGTCTTGCCGCAACCAGCCGGGCCGGTCAGGATCACCAGATCGATATGGGGATCGAGCAGGGCGTCCAGGGCCATGCCCTGATAGATGTTCTTGGGATGTATTCCCCAGGCCTTGCGTGACATCAGCCGCTCGCGGCCCAGATCCCGCAACCGGATGTGCTGTTCATCATGAGCAAGCACCCGGGCGGCGAAGAAGTTCTCCTCGTCAATCAGGTACTGGTTGACGTGTACGTGATCGAGCAGCTTGGTCTCGACCACATGCACCGTCTCCCGGCCATGGGTCTCGCTCTCGCACTCGCCGACCCGCTCCCAGAAGCTGCCGGGCACCTGCTGGAAGCCCTTGGCCAGCAAGCGAATATCGTCGATAAGCTGATCGGAACGATAGTCCTCCACCCGGGACAGACCGGCCCCTTTGGCCTTGAGGCGCATGTTGATATCTTTGGTGACCAGCACCACCTGGCGTTTTGACTCGTGCTTTTGCAGGTAGAGGGCGGCGTTGATGATGCGGTTGTCCGCCTCCTTGTCGGTGAAGATCTCGGCATCCTGAGGCAGATGGTGGTCGCTGAAGATGGAGATGCGGCCCGATGCCTCACCCGCCAGGGGCACCCCGCTGGTGATCTGCTCCGGGGTCGCATCGCGGAACACATCTTCCAGGGCGCGGATCGCGACGCGTGCATCCCGACTCACATCCTTCTGACGATCCTTGATGTTATCCAGCTCTTCGAGCACCGTCATGGGGATCAATACGTCGTGTTCTTTGAAGGAGTAAATCGCGAGGGGTTCGTGTAACAGAACGTTGGTATCCAGGATAAACAGCTTCCGGTCCGTATTGTCCATAAGCATCCTCCTTGGCACTGGGGGTGCCACGTGTGTGAATCTCAGATGTCATTGAAACCACACGGCCGTGACAGTTTTATTACTTCCAACGCTACGCCCGAATTTACCGACGCGCAACAAATCCCTTAACGCGCTCAATCAGTTGAACACAAAATAATCAATAAAAGAGCCGGCACAGTGGCCGGCTCTTCTACCCTCTCACCTATCTCTCAGGGGCTCAACCGCACTTGGAGTCGCCACAGTTGAGGCAGGTCAGGCAACCATCCCTTTGAACAAGCGCCTTGGTGTGGCACTTGTAACAGAGCCCTGCACTGGCCGGGAAACCGCTCGCCCCTTGCTCATGACTCTCTTGCACCTCGGGTTCGGCAGCGCCCTGCAACTCGGCCTGCTTTTTCGCCAGAAACTGCTGCTGGTGCTCATCCAGCCCCACGGGTTTGATCATGCCTATCTCGGTGAGATGAGCCTCGATCACGTTGCCAATCTCGGCGATAAGCGACGGAACATACTTACCCTTGTTCCAGTAACCCCCCTTGGGATCGAACACGGATCGCAGCTCCTCGACCAGAAAGGTCACATCCCCCCCTTTGCGGAACACCGCCGAGATGATCCGGGTCAGCGCCACTATCCACTGGTAGTGCTCCAGACTCTTGGAGTTGATGAAGATCTCGAACGGACGGCGCGTCTCATGAACCGTGCCCTCGTTGAGAATGATGTCGTTGATGGTGATGAACAACGAATGCTCCGAGACATGTTCCGGCGTCTTGAGCTTGTAAGTCGTGCCCATCAGCCGTTCAGGGCGCAGCACTGTCTCGTGCATCTGGACCACCTCAGACTCAGGGGCAGGCTCCTGAGGTTCATCGCGGGTACGCACCTTGTAGGCGGTGATTTTCTTGTCGATCTTCTTAACCATGGTCATCGTCTCAGAATTTACCGTAATAGCCTTCTTTCAAGGCGTCATAGAGGTTGGCCGCGGTGTGCAGCTCGCCGTCGTACTCGATCTCTTCGTTGCCCTGTACGCTGACCACAGAGCCATCTTCCAGGGTGAATTCATAGCAAGTGTTCGCGAGATCCTGCTCCTTCACCAGCACCCCCTGGAACACCTCGGGGTTGAAGCGGAAGGTGGTGCAGCCCTTGAGACCCGCATCCGAGGCATGCATGTAGATATCCTTGAACTGCTCGAACGGGAAATCGGTCGGCACATTGGCGGTCTTGGAGATGGAGGAGTCTATCCAGCGCTGGGCGGCGGCCTGGATATCGACATGCTGAGTCGGCGTGATGTCATCGGCCGTGATGAAGTAGTCCGGCAAATGGCTCCCCTCATCGGTGCCATGGGGCATGGCATCGGCATTGATCAGCGCCCTGTAGGCCAGCAATTCGAAGGAGTAGACATCGACGCTCTCCTTGCTCTTCTTGCCCGCTTTGATGACGTTGCGGCTGTAGTGATGAGCAAAACTCGGCTCTATGCCATTGCTGGCATTGTTGGCAAGGGACAGCGAGATAGTACCAGTGGGCGCTATGGAGCTGTGGTGGGTGAAGCGACCACCCAGCTCAGCCAGCTCGGCCACCAGAGCAGGATCTACCTCGGCCACCTGCTGCATGTAACGGCTGTAGCGAGCATGCAGCACCTTGCCCTTCACCTTGTCACCCAGCTTGATGCCATCTGCCGCCATTTCGGGGCGCAGCCGCAGCATCTTGCCCGTCACCTCAAACTCCTGCGCCATGATGGGCGCCGGACCCTTCTCCCTGGCCAGCGCCAGGGATTCCCGCCAGCCGGTCATGGCCAGCTCCTGGGCGACCTGCTCGGTGAAGGCGACCGATGCCGCCGAGCCGTAGCGCAGTTGCAGCATGGTCAGCGCCGATCCCAACCCGAGAAAGCCCATGCCGTGGCGGCGCTTGTTGATGATCTCTTCCCGCTGTTTGGCGAGCGGCAACTGATTGATCTCCACCACGTTGTCCAGCATGCGCGTGAAGATGGCCACCACTTCACGGAAGGCCTGCCAATCAAACTGGGCACTGGCCGTGAAGGGATCGCGCACAAACCTGGTCAGGTTGACCGAACCGAGCAGACAGGCGCCATAAGGAGGCAGCGGCTGCTCGCCGCAGGGGTTGGTGGCGCGGATCTCCTCGCAGAACCAGTTGTTGTTCATCTCGTTGACCTTGTCGATCAAGATGAAGCCAGGTTCGGCATAGTCATAGGTGGAGGCCATGATGAGATTCCACAGCTTGCGGGCCGGCATGTTCTTGTAGACCTTGCAGGCCACCTGACCCAGCTCGTTGAGCTGCACTCCCTGCCGGTTTGGCCAGTCGGCCCACACGACCAGCTTGGGATCATCCAGCGCGATGCCATCCTGGCTGATCTCCTGCCGGGTGTAGGGGAAGATAAACTGCCAGGGCGCATCAGCCTTCACCGCCGCCACGAACTCTTCGGTGATGAGCAAGGAGAGGTTGAACTGGCGCAGGCGGCCATCTTCACGCTTGGCCTGAATGAAATCGGTCACGTCGGGGTGACGAATATCCATGGTGCCCATCTGGGCACCACGGCGACCGCCGGCTGACGAGACGGTGAAACACATCTTGTCGTAGATATCCATGAAGGAAAGCGGCCCCGAGGTATAGGCACCCGCACCGGAGACGAAGGCTCCACGCGGCCTCAGGGTCGAGAAGTCATAACCGATGCCGCAACCCGCCTTCAGGGTCAGCCCAGCCTCATGTACCTTGGCCAGTATGTCATCCATCGAATCTTCTATGGTGCCGGACACGGTGCAGTTGATGGTTGAGGTGGCAGGCTTGTGCTCGAAGGCGCCAGCATTGGAGATAATACGACCGGCCGGAATGGCGCCCTGGCGCAGTGCCCACAAGAAACGCTCATACCAGGCATCACCATCCTGCTCTTGAGCCGCCAGGGCACGAGCCACCCGCTGATAGGTCTCATCAATGGAGCCATCGACTGGATCCCCCTCCTTGCGCTTGAGGCGATACTTGCTGTCCCAGATCTCCAGGGACGTCTCCTGCAGGGGAATAAGAGGGCTGAGCCGTGCGGGCTCGCGTACTGAATTGGATTTTGTCATCAAGAATCAACCTTCTGTCATGCAGCCAAGAACAGCGGTCAACATACTACCCATTGTGTTAACTTTAATTTAAAACACAATATATAGCGTTTAACCTGAAGTGTAGCGCATCATCTGCCGCTGAGGGAGCGCATTCTAACGCAAAAAAATCCCCTGACCAGCCGAGATCGACACCAGGGTGAGTGAGTGATTAATTTAGGCGCAGATCTTGATGCAGACCTTGATGGTGTTGAGGCAGCCAGCCTGCGGCAACGGCAGACTTCGGCTCCCTCATTCGGATCAAGACAGGCACTCAGCGACAGAGAACAGCATCATGGAGTGAGAGATAGCGGGTATGGCGAGTATTTATTAGTCAAACGACTCGGTTTTCACATCGATATGCTGCTGGAAGAGGGGGTGGTGGAGATGCTGCTGCCGTGTGGCGGGTCAGGTGAATAAACCTAGCTCCCATCGGTTAGCTCAGCATGGCGGTCTGGCTCGCCAGATCCGCTGGCAAGCACCTGCCAGCCCGCTGGATGGGTGCGCCGATGTGCTGGCACAGCACATTTCAGGCATGAAAAAAGCCCACTCGTGAGAGCGGGCTTTAAGGGTCTGGCTACCAGCCAAATGCATCTGCATTTGTGGCCAATCACATCGCTGTGACCGTAATTAGGAGCCTGGCAGTGTCCTACTCTCGCATGGCGAATGCCACACTACCATCGGCGCTACCGCGTTTCACTTCTGAGTTCGGCATGGGATCAGGTGGGTCCACGGCGCTATGGCCGCCAGGCAAAAACTTCAATCTCGGAAAGCTGACGTGAATAATGATTTGGCCTTATTGGCTTGTCACTATCACTGAATTAGGTAAGTAGTCTCGCACTTGCTACAAGTCTCAGAACACTTCTTGGGTGTTGTATGGTTAAGCCTCACGGGTAATTAGTATGGGTTAGCTCAACACGTCGCCGCGCTTACACACCCCACCTATCAACGT
>NZ_JANUES010000017.1:0-74219 GCF_024809075.1 Aeromonas sp. BIGb0445 | reverse complement strand
GATCCCATGCCGAACTCAGAAGTGAAACGCGGTAGCGCCGATGGTAGTGTGGCATTCGCCATGCGAGAGTAGGACACTGCCAGGCTCCTAATTACAGTCACAGCGATGTGATTGGCCACAAATGCAGACGCATTTGGCTGGTAGCAAGACCCTGAAAGCCCGCTCTCACGAGCGGGCTTTTTTCATGCCTGAAATGTGTTGTGACAGCACATCGGCGCCCCCATTCAACGGGCTGGCAAGTGCTTGCCAGCGGGTCTGCCGAGCCAGACCGCCATGCTGAGCTAACCGATGGGAGCTAGGTTTATTCCCCTGACCCGCCACACGGCAGCAGCATCTCCACCACCCCCTCTTCCAGCCGCATATCGATGTGAAAAGCGAGCTGATTGACTAAATCGCCATTGCAGCAGGGCGCCCCTCTCGCAGTCTCTATTCCCCATGCCAAAGGAACACGACCGTTTAGCATCGGATAGGGTGAGCGTCTCTATTTTCCTTTGGGAGAGATGCAGTGGAGAAGGGGGGTAATGCACAGTGACTCGCCTCCTATCCGGTCGTTATCACCGGCATTGATAGTCGTTATAGCCTGGGTGAGGGATGACAATCGCTCTGGCCCCCTTAGACTATCCCTTTCCACGGGAGGACGCGTTCATGTTAGGGATCCATGATTTGGCATTGTTTATCGTATCTGGTCTGCTGCTCAATATCATGCCGGGACCTGACTCCTTGCTGGTCATGTTGCGCAGTGGCTCTCAGGGATGGCGAGCGGGCTCGATGGCGGCGCTTGGTATAGGCACTGGCACCATGGTGCACGTATTGGCGGCGGCATTAGGTCTATCGGCCTTGCTGAGTGCCTCTGCCAGCCTGTTCAGCGTCATCAAGCTGCTGGGGGCGCTCTACCTCATTTATCTGGGCATTGGCTTGCTGTGCGCACGACCTGGCGCCCCCTTGGATAACGGAGCGCTCAAGTTGGCTCCTTTGCCTTATGGCCGCCTCTTCTGGCAAGGATTTCTGACCAATCTTCTCAATCCTAAGGTGGCGCTGTTCTTTCTGGCGTTCGTGCCGCAGTTCATTGCCCCGGATGCTCCCCAGAAGGCGCTGGCGTTCATCTTGCTCGGTTGCATCTTCAATCTGAACGGGATGATCTGGTGCCATCTACTGGCACTGTCGACCGCATTTGCCAGCAGCAAGCTGAGGTTATCTGCCAGGTTGAGCCAATGGCTCCATCGGGTGATGGGGGGGCTTTTTGTCGCGCTGGGGATACGATTGGCGACGGAATAGGAGGGATGGAAGGGGACAGTCGTTTGGTTAAACGAGCGGTCATGTACGCTGTATCACACAGCGCAGTGCAATAGAAAAGGCGCATTCCATCGCTGGAATGCGCCTTGTCCTGCACAGACATGATCGAAGGATCAGTTCATGCCGTAACGTTTGAGTTTCTTGCGCAGGGTACCGCGGTTGATCCCCATCATCACGGCGGCGCGAGTCTGGTTACCACGGGTGTACTGCATGATCACGTCCAGCATGGGAGCTTCGACTTCGGAGAGGACCATATCATACAGATCAATCACTTCCTGACCGTTCAACTGGGCCAGGTAGTTACGCAGGGCCTGTTGCACAGAGTCACGCAGGGGGCGCTGGGTGGGCTCGGCGGCATGATTGTGAGTAGTTGTTACCAATGCATCAGAAGTCAGGGTTTGTTCGAACATATTCGGTCGGCTCTTTAGTTATGCGTTAACCTAATCCATCGAAATACACTTCAAGTGCGCTTAGCTGTGCATCTGCACAATCCAACGCATTGAAGTGCTTACGGAATTCTCGGCCCGTCTCTTCTTCATCCAGATACCAACCCACGTGTTTACGGGCAATGCGCGCTCCCAGAAAGGCACCGTAAAACTGATGCAGATTGGTTACATGCTCGTTCATCAGGGTGCGAACCTCATCCCTTCCGGGAGGTGGCAGCTTGGTTCCTGTCTCAAGAAAATGACGGATTTCCCGGAAAATCCACGGTCGTCCTTGCGCTGCACGGCCGATCATCACGGCGTCGACGCCGGTATAGTCGAGGACATACCGGGCCTTCTCCGGGCTGTCTATGTCGCCATTGGCGACAACAGGAATCGATACGGCCTGCTTAATCGCCCTGATAGTGTCGTACTCGGCTTCGCCCTTGTAGAGGCAGGAGCGAGTGCGACCATGCACGGCAAGGGCCGCGATACCGCAATCTTCGGCGATTCGGGCGATCTCCTCGCCATTGCGGTTATCCGGATCCCATCCTGTGCGGATCTTCAAGGTGACAGGCACTTCCACTGCATCGACCACGGCCCGGCAGATAGTTCTGACCAGATCGGGTTGGCGCAGCAGGGCGGAACCTGCCAACTTCTTATTCACTTTTTTTGCTGGACACCCCATGTTGATGTCGACGATCTGAGCGCCCTGCTCCACGTTGTAGCGGGCGGCAAACGCCATCATCTCCGGGTCGGCTCCAGCAATCTGGACCGATCGCAGTCCCGCTTCGGCAGAGTGGTCCATCCGCATCCTGGTCTTCTGGGTATCCCAGACGTCCGGATTGGCCAGCAGCATCTCGGAAACGGCCATGCCAGCTCCCAATCGCAAGCAAAGCTCACGAAATGGTCGGTCTGTTACACCGGCCATGGGGGCCACAATCAAGGGAGTTTCAAGCGTGTGGGGACCTATCTGCATTCCACGGTTACCATCGGCTTAGGGCGGCGTATATTACGCATTTTTTAGTCAGGATAAAAGGTTAGTATTTGAGCGTCAGGCATTTTTTTATGAAAAAAACGGCCAGCGAGCCCTTGCAAATTCTGGAGTGCTTGAAAATCGGGCAAATTGTGATGGGGGCTGCCGTCAGCTTGGGTGAAGGGATACAATCGAATTACCCGTGACCAGATCCCCGGGCTTTGCGTTATGATAATTGCCCTGCGTTGAGTAAAAACTCCAAACATTTTTATTATAAACAGCACGACCAACAGATTGGGGAAGTATGAGATCACGCGTTATCTGCCAGCTGGCATCCTGTCTGTTATGGCTCATGCTGACGCCGGCCCAGGCGCAGTCACTCAGCTTTAGCCAGGCCTGGAGCACGGTGTTGCAGCAAGACGAGGGGTTGGCCGCAGAGCAAGCCGGTGTCGACCGTGCCAAGCAGCTACGGGAAGCGGCCAAGGCCATGTATCTGCCCAAGGTGGACCTTGGGGCAAGCTACACCCATCTCGACAAACCGGTCGAGCTGGACATGCTGGATCTCAATCCCATTGCCAATCATCCCGAGTTTGGTCAGATCCTGGGGCCCGTCATGCAGGCATTGCAGCTCGGTGCCAGCGATTTTGTCACCCCTCTCACCAAGCAGAACGTGGTGACCAGCTCGGTCAAGATGCTGTGGCCGCTGTTCGTCGGTGGGCGCATCGATGCCGCTCAGGATATCCGCCAGGCTCAGGTGCTGGAGGCTCAGGAGCAACTGGTGCTCAAACAGCAGGCCAGTTTCGAGAGCCTCTCCCAGACTTATTTCGGCGTGGTGCTGGCGGCGCAGGTGGTGCAGACCAAGCAGGAGATCGAACAGGGATTGGCCCATCACCTCGATCATGCCCGCAAGCTGGAGGCGCAGGGCCAGATAGCCAAGGTGGAACGGCTCTCGGCTCAGTCGGCCTATGACAGGGCGCGTATCGATACCCAGAAGTATCGCCGTAGCCTGGAGATCGCCGAACTGGCCCTGGCCAGGATGCTCAAACTCAAGGGGGCCGAGCCCGACAATCCTCTGTTTATCAATACCAAGATGCCACCGATGGATGCCTTGGTGCAGGAGACCCTGACGGTGCACCCCGGGCTCAAGCTGCTGGCGGCGAAGAAGCAGCAGGCTCAGGGGCTCATCAAGCTGGAGAAGGGCAAGTACGCCCCCGAGCTGTTCCTGTTTGGTAATTACAACCTCTATGAAGATGACTCCATCACCTCCAGCCTGACCCCGGACTGGCTGGTCGGGGTCGGCGTCAGCATGCCGCTGGTGAGCCGGGATGGCCGCTCCGAGACCGTGCAGGCGGCCAAGAGTGCCGAGTTGCAGGTCAATCTGCTCCAAGCCAAGACCCGCGAGGATCTGGAGCTGCTGGTCGAGAAGACCTGGCGCGAAGCGGCCCAGGGGATGGAGGAGTATCAGGCCCTCGACTCGACCCAGCAATTGGCACAGGAGAATGTCTCCCTGCGCGACAAGGCATTCGCCCAGGGGCTCTCCACCTCGCTGGATGTGGTGGATGCCCGCAATCAGCTGGCCGGGGTAAAGACTCAGCGCGCCGCAGCGGCTTACCAGTATGTGGTATCGCTGGCGCGGCTGTTGGCGCTCTCCGGCCAGATGAACAGCTTCAATCAATACCAGTATGCCCAGGCCACCGAGGTGCGCTCATGAAGCACCTGCCTTGCAATGCAGGTGCACCGGCTTGCCGTTTCAATGAGCGCCCTCACTCCCTGGAGGCCACGGCGCCTGCCTTGTCCATTGTCCGTTTCTGTGTCGGCCGCACTGGCCCCGTTATCGAGGTATCAGCATGAGTCACTCCCCCATACGGCAGAAGATGCGCCAAGGTCGGCCGTTGTTGTTGCTCCTGGCGTTGGCATTGCTGGTTATCTGGCTTGGCTGGCGCTTCTGGCTGGCGTATCAGCCTGAACCGGTGCGGTTGCAGGGGCAGATAGAAGCGCAGCAGTATGCGGTCTCCTCCAAGGTGGCCGGGCGAATCGATCAGGTGCTGGTGAAAAAGGGAGACAAGCTGGACAAGGATCAGCTGGTGTTCACCCTGGCTAGCCCTGAAATAGAGGCCAAGTTGAGCCAGGCCAAGGCGGGCGAGGCGGCGGCCGGAGCCCTGGCACAAGAGGCCGAAAATGGCGCTCGTGCCCAGCAGATAGCGGCCGCCAAGGATCAATGGCAGCAAGCCAAGGTGGCGGCCACCCTGCGGGGAACAACCTATCAGCGGGTCGCCAACTTGCACAGGGATGGCGTCATGCCGTTGCAAAAACGCGATGAGGCCTGGACTGCCTGGCAGGCGGCCAAGTACAGCGAAGGCATGGCCTGGCAGCAGTATCAACTCGCCCTGGAAGGGGCGCGAGCCGAAACCAAGCTGGCGGCGCGGGAGAAGGTCAAGATGGCGGCGGGCTCCGTGGCCGAAGTGGAGGCCTATCTGGCCGATACCCGTATCACCAGCCCCCATGCCGGTGAGGTTGCCCAGGTGCTGCTGCAAAGCGGCGAGCTGGCTCCTCAGGGCTTCCCCGTGGTGACCCTGCTCGATATGCAGGATGCCTGGGCCCAGTTCCATGTGCGCGAAGATCTGCTGCCCCGCTTCCAGGTCGGCAGCGAGTTCGATGCCAGTATTCCCGGTCTGGGCGATCAGTCGGTGCGCTTCAAGGTGACCCATGTCGCCGTGATGGGGGACTTTGCTACCTGGCGTGCGACTGATACCCGTCAGGGGTTTGATATGAAGAGCTTCCAGGTCGAAGCCCGGCCGCTGCAGCCCGTAGATGGGCTGAGAGTCGGCATGAGCGTCCTGGTTCAACTCTGATGAGAGAGGAGCTGCGCCAGCTCTGGCGTGATCCGTTTGGCCGGGCTCTGGCCAGCTGGCTGCCCCTGCTGCTGATGGGGCTGCTGTGCTGGATTTTTTCCGCCGGTCTGGCACGGGATCTCAACATAGGCCTGGTGGATCTGGACAAGAGTCAGCTCTCCCGCCAGCTCGCCTTCTCTCTGGACGGCTCCTCGGGTCTCAAGCTGGGGGCCGAGTTTGATACTGTCAGCGAGGGCAGTCACGCCCTGCGTGGGGGGGATATCTACGCCCTGGTGGTGATCCCTCACCATCTGGATCGGGATGCCCGTGAGGGTCTTCAGCCTCAGGTCACAGTGTTCAACAATGGCCAGTTCATCCTGATTGCCAAGCTAGTCAATTCGGCACTGGCCCAGGTCGTTGGCACCCTCAATGGCCAGGTCGGGGTATTGAATGCCCTGGCCGAGGGGCAGGCACTGCCGGGGGCCATGGGCCAGGCGCTGCCCATCAACAATCAGATCACGGCGCTCTATAACCTCAACTCCAGTTATGCCCAGTTCCTGCTCAGCGCCTTGTTGCCCGCGGTCTGGCAGATATTGGTGGTGCTCTATGGCTTGAATTCCCTGGCCCGTGCCGACAGGTTGGGCCAGAGATGGTGCGCTGAAGGGGTCTGGCAGGGCCTGTGGCGCAAGCTGGCCCCGAATCTGCTCATCGGGTGGGGCTGGGGGCTGGGATGGAGCCTGATGCTGTTCAAGGTGCTGGCTTATCCCATGCAGGGCAGTTGGCTTGTGTTGACTCTTGGATTGGGTCTCACCACAGCCGCCTGCCTCAGCGTGGGCGCCTTGCTCTATGCCCTGCTAAGGGATACGGCGAGGGCACTCTCCATGGCGGGGGCCCTGACGGCCCCCGGTTTTGCCTTCATGGGGGTCACCTTTCCGACCAGCGCCATGGGCAGTTTCGCCGAAGGGTGGCGCAGCCTGCTGCCAGTCTCCCACTATATCGAGTTGCAGGTGGGTCAGGCCAACTATGGTCAGTCTCTGGCTCAAGCCTTGCCCCAACTGGCGCCGCTGCTCCTGTTCATGCCACTGTTCTGGGTGGTGGCACGCCGCTATCGGACCGACACCCTTTCCCCATCCCCCCATGGGAAGGAGCCTGGTCCATGTTAGGTTTTTGGGATCTGGTACGTCTCGAGCTGCGTACCCTGCTATCGGACCGGGCCATCATGCTGACCCTGTTTGGTGGCGTGCTCTTCTACTCCTTCCTCTATCCCCAACCCTATTTGCAGCAACTGCCTCGGGAAGAGCCGGTGGTGGTGATCAACGAGGATGGCAGCCAGCTCTCGCGCCAGCTTGAGTTTATGGCCGATGCGACGGCCCAGGTTCGCCTGGTCGCTCGGGTGAGCAGTCTGGATGAGGCGCGTCAGTGGCTCATGGACGGTCGGGCCAGCGGCATACTGCTGATCCCCCGCCACTTCTATCGGGACCTGTTGCAGGGCAAGAGCGTGACCTTAAGCTATAGCGGTGACGCCTCCTACTTCCTGGTGTATGGCACCATCGCCGAAGGGCTGGCACAGGCGAGCGGCACGCTCGCGGCCCAGATCAAGGTGGCGCGTCTGCTGGTCGAGGGGCAGGCACTGCCCCAGGCGGCCACGGGCTGGAGTGCGGTGGGGCTCAACGTGCTGCCCGTATTCAACCCGACCATGGGGTATGTGAACTATGTGGTGCCAGCGGTGTTCGTGCTGATCCTGCATCAGGTGTTGCTGATGGGGGCCGGCATCCTGGGGGCCACCCAGAATCAGCAAAGCGAGCGGGGAGAGGTGGGTTATTGGCAGAGGGCGCCGGTGCTGCCCCTGTTACTGGCGCGGACTCTGGTGCTGGGGGGGCTCTTTCTGATCCCTGTCAGCTACTTCTTCGGTTTCTGTCTGGATCACTACCAGATAACCCGCAGTGCTTCACCGGCGGTGCTCTGGTTGTTTGTGCTGCCCTTCGTGCTGGCGACCACCATGCTGGGCGTGCTGTTGGGGGCCCTGTTGTCCAGGCGGGATCTGCCGAGCCAGATAGTGTTGCTCTCATCTCTGCCCCTGGTGTTTCTGGCGGGCTTCATCTGGCCGGTGGAGTTGATCCCGGCACCGCTGAATTGGTTGGCCCAGTGGCTGCCGAGCACCCCGGCCATCGCCGGTTTCCTGCGACTCAACCAGATGGGGGCAGACTTTGTGCAGGTGGCGCCACTGTGGTGGCAGCTCTGGGGGCTGACGGCGCTCTATGGCGCACTCTCCTATTACTGGCTGGCCCGGCGTCAGCGGCCAAGAGCCTGAACGGCAAGGGCCAGCACTGAGGCTGACCCTTGTTGAGTGGTGGGAACAGTCAACCCCGCTGGAGGCCGGGGTCGCTGATGGCGTAGATCTGGCCGGCGGCCGTGCTGTCGGCGAGCAGGCTCAGCCCTTGAATGGCGACATCATGGCGTCGTACCAGGCCGTGGGTCTCTTGACCTTGACTCAATCGTGCCTGACCGGTTGGTTCGCCATCCTGCAAGCCAGCAGGGCGCAATATGGTCCAGGTCAGGGCGCTGGTCTGCAACCAGCTTTCGGCCAGACTCTTGAGACGGACCTCGTGGCCGAAGGCCGCCCTGGCGCGCTCGGGGAGATGCTGCCAGCTGTCGCCGCACCCAAGGGAGGTGACCAGCAGCAGACGCTTGAGCCCAGCCTCTTCCATCCCATCGATCAGATGGCGATTGCCCTCATAATCCACCGGCTCCGGGCTGCGAAAGCTGCCGAGGGTTGAGACGACCCAGCTATCCTTCCCCGCCAATGCGCAGGCATGGCTCACCGCCTCTTTATCGAGCGCATCCCCCAACAGCACATCGACCCCGATCGCATTCAACGCCTCGGCCGCTTGGGATGAACGCACCATGGCATGGACCTTATGCCCCTGGGCCCTGGCCACGTTTGCGAAGGCAAGTCCCAGCCCCCGGCTGGCTCCGAAGATAAGAATGGTGGGCATGACCCTCTCCTGTTTGCGAAAAGGTTAGCCTAAGGGTTCATGATGGAGGTGTAAATGAGAGCTGTTATTATTTGAGGGGTGTAGCAGAGCGGGCCACCGGGGCCCGCAGGGTGTTTAGCCGTTGTAGTGGCCGATACTGGGGCGACGGCTCGGACCACTGAGCTGAATATCCACCGGATTGAACGCCTTGATCGCCTCGAAGCTGAAGTCGCCAATGGCCTGATGCAGACTCTGGGGGCTGTGGTTGGTGATGATGATGACGCTCTTGGAGAGGTTGCGGCGCCGGCGCAGCAGGTGGCCGAGGAAGCTGGACTGGCTCTCCGCCATCTTGGCCCTGTTGGCGGCCACCTCGTCGAGGATCAGCAGATCAACTTCTTCCAGGGCACGGCGATACTGGTTGCGCTCCTCCTGATCCTGGATGACGTTGAAGAAGAGCCTGTCCACCACCGAGGCCCACTGCTGGAAGATCACCGATTTCTGGTGCTGCTCGATCAGTTCGTGTGCCACGGCCCCGGCCAGGGTCGACTTGCCGGTGCCATAGTCACCATAGATGAGCATGCAACCGCCACCGCTCTTCTCCCAATGCTCGAAGCCGCTGATGAAGTAGCGTGCGGTCTCCATGGGGTATTGCAGGCTGGGATCCCCGCTATCCATGCGCTCGAAGACCCATTCCGGATTGAGGTCGGCCTGGGCGATCAGTTTCTGAATGCGCTCCTGACGGGCCGTTTTCTGCAGCTGGCGCACCTCGGCATTGGCCTTGGCGTCGTACTCTTTACGCAGGGTTTCGTAGTCGTACTGGCCGCCGCCGGTCTCGGCCTGCAGCTTGCGGATCCGCTCGAGCAGACCGCCCACATGACGGCTCAATTCTGGGTCATGGACTCGGTTGTCCTGTTTGGCCTTGGCGATACGTTGCCGCTTGGCTTCGATCTCGGCCAGCTCCTGGCGCAGGGGATCCTGTTCATCTGCCATCTTGATATGCTCCTGGTGCCGGGGTGGCGATCATTGTTCGGGTTGGGGCTAGCTCAATCATGCTCGCTCTCTTGCTGCTCGGCCAGCCGTTTGGCCTGCTCTATCATCTCCTGGGCGCGTTTGCTCGGGCCGGAAGAGACGGGTTCTGCGCTCACCTGCTGGTAGCCTTGTACCTCGGTTTGCGAGCGACGAACATAGCGACGGGTCTTGAGGGCCCGGATGAATTTGAGCATCCACTGGTGCTGGGAGTCAAAAACCTCGGGACGCCCCAGCCAGTAAGCGATGAACTCGCCGAGATCCTCCTCGCTGTAGCTGGCATCTATGACGCCACAGAGGCGCGCCAGCGCGGGCAGCTCCTCGTCCGGACGCCAGTGCAGGTGCATCTGGAAGGGCCGCTCAGGCAAGGGGCTGCGGCTGCGTTGGTTCAGCAGGGGCAGAGTAAAGGTGCACTGGTGATAGTGCTCACTCTCCACCGGGCTCTCAATATGCAGCAAGCCTGCCTCGATCAGCTCGTCAAACAGGGCGGTGAGCTGGCGGGCATTGACCTGATAACTGAAGCCGCTGGCATCCATGGGATCGACCACCGCCAAGGTGCGTCCCAGTTCAGGATAACTGAGCCGGGGGGGCTGGTTCTCCATGATCAGTCGCCGCAACTGCAGACTGTAGAGGCTGCGAGCCGGATGAGACAATCTGGGATGGGCGAGGGCGCTGTATTCGGCTGGAGTCATGGCGTTCTTCGCTAGCTAGGATGGCGCCATTATCCCCCATGGGCTGGCTGGGCACAATTAAGGGCTGATCCTGGGCGCATTCTGATTGGCGGCTGCGAATAACCCGTCTCTATACAGGGATTAATAATCATGCGTATTTTTGCGGGGTCACCCCGTCCGCGGGGGGCGGCTGTGGTCTAGGATTAGGCTCTAATCGGCATGAACCACAAGAGTTGTAGCAAGATGTTAAGAGCCGGAATCAGGATCCTGGTGGTGGAGGACGAAGCTGTCTTTCGCCACATGTTGGTGAATTATCTAGAGAATGAAGGAGCTTGCGTGTTCCAGGCCGAGGATGGCATCGAGGGATTGTCCGGGGCTGCCCTCTATCATCCCGATATAGTGCTGTGCGATCTGGGCATGCCTAATCTGGACGGTCATGAGGTGATTGCCTGCCTGGTGGCGCGTTATCCCCAGATCCCCATCATCGTCATCTCGGGCCAGAACCGGATGGAAGAGGTCGGCCGTGCCCTGCGCGGTGGTGCCCGGGATTTTCTGCTCAAGCCCATTCGTGACTGGCCCCAGGTGGCGCAGAGCATCAATCAGTGCCTGTCGGCCCCAGATCTCTCCAGCCCGCAGCTGGAATTGGTCGAACACCTCCATTACTTTCGCCACCATGACGGTGCGGCAACCCGCTTGCTCGGCAATCTATCGACCCCGGTCTTGCAGGAGTGGGGCCCCTGGCAGGTCACGTTCGAGGGGATGGGCAACCTCTTCATCCCGGATACGTTCAGGGTGGATAACCGTCTCCTGGTGCTGGTGATGGAGCTGCCGGTGCTGGCTGCGGATGCCGCCTTCTGCGGCGCCTTGGTGCGCTCACTGCTCAATGTCCCCTATCGCGAGTATCAACAGAGGGAGAGTCAGCTACTGGCTCAGCCCCACCGATTGCTGGCCTATCTCAATTGGCAGTTGATGGAGTCTGGCCTGCGTCACTCCTTCTCGATGGCCGCTCTGCTGTTTGATGAAGAAGAGGGCCTCAGCTTTGCCAATGCCGGCATCACTTCCCCCCATTGGCTGATGCGTAGCGGCGGACTTCCCCTTGGCCTGATGCGGGATGGCCACTACCGGCTTCATAAACGGAGTTGGCACGACCCCTTCGAACTGCAGATCCGCAGTGACACGGGTTGTGCCCTGCATATGCAGGTGCGCCACCACTAGCCTCTCGCCATCCAATCCATAAAAAGAGGGCACCCAATGGGTGCCCTCTTTTTCATGACGTTCGCTATGGGCAATCAGACGGTCGCTGAGTGCAGTTTCTTGTCATCTTGCTCATCAGGTGCCTCGGCATGGCCTTCGGCCCCGTGCATCCAGTAGACCAGGCGGTTGGCCATGGTCAGCAGCAGCAGAGCACTGAGCACGGCGGCGGCGGCGATGCCACCGAAGATGGCAATGGCACCGGACTCGCCCACGAAGGAGCCAATGAAGCCGGCGGCATAGTTGGCCAGGGCAACAAAGCCGAACCAGGCACCCATCATCAGGGAGGCCAGGCGCAGGGGAGCCAGCTTGGTCACCATGGAGAGGCCGATGGGGGAGAGGCAGAGCTCACCCAGGGTGTGGAACAGGTAAGCGCCGACCAGCCAGAACATGGAGGTCTTGACGCTCTGATCGCCACCTTGCTCCAGCACGGCACCAATCATGAACAGGAAACCTATGGCCAAGAACAGCAGGCCCATGGCGAACTTCACCGGGGAGTTTGGCTCTTTCTTGCCAAGCTTGATCCAGATGGCGGCAACCAGGGGGGCCAGGGTGATGATGAAGAAGGGGTTCAGGGATTGGAACCAGGCCGTCGGCACCTCGAAGCTGCCGATCATGCGGTCGGTATACTCCTGGGTGTAGAGGTTCATCAGACCGCCAGCTTGTTCGAAGCCAGCCCAGAAGATGATGGTGAACAGACCCAGAATGAGGATGACCTTGATACGATCCACTTCCTGCTTGGTCAGGGGAGCCTTCTGGTTTTTGGAGCGCTTGGCGGCAGCCAGCTTGGCCGCAGGAACCCGGCCAATGTCGCCTAGGAAGTTCTGCGCCATGGTCGCTTGCAGCACCAGGGAGAGCAGCATGCCGATGCCGGCGCCGACGAAGGCGGCCTGCCAGCCATAGGCGGTGGCGGCAGCCCCACAGATCACCCCGGCCAGCAGGGAGCCCAGGTTGATACCCATGTAGAAGATGGTGAAGGCACCGTCACGACGGTGATCCCCTTCCTGATAGAGATCGCCCACCATGGTGGAGATGTTCGGTTTGAACAGGCCATTGCCCACGATCAGCAGGGCGAGGCCCGCGTAGAAGACGCTATTGACCATGTCCGGGAACATGGCATGGGGCAGGGCCAGGGTGAATTGCCCCGCGGCCATCAGGATGGCACCGATCAGGATGGAGCGGCGTTGTCCGAGTACAGTGTCGGCCAGCCAGCCACCGATGAGCGGCGTGATATAGACCAGACCCGTGTAGATGCCGTAGAGCTTGAGGGCATCGGCCTGGCTCCAGCCCATGCCGCCGTTGGCGGTCAGGTCGGTCAGATAGAGCACCAGCACGGCACGCATGCCGTAGTAGGAGAACCGCTCCCACAGTTCGGTACTAAAGAGCAAAAAGAGCCCTTTAGGGTGACCTAAAAAGGTCCCTTTTGACGGATTATTCATGGAACTTCCACCTGTATCTTTTATTTTTTTAGGAATTTTATGCAAGGGCTCGGAACAAGCCTTAAACCTTATAAAACAAGCGTGATTGAATTACAAGGCCATGATTTGGTAGTTAATTGTTTGCTCAAAGCTGAATATTTGTTGATAAAATGAAAACGGGGCATCAAATGATGCCCCGTTTAATATTCTGTTGAATGGCGAAAAAATCAGCGTTTACAACTGTTTGGCAAACTGAGCCAGCCACTGTCTGAATTCTGCGCCGAGCTCGCCATGGCGGGCTGCGTACTCGACATTGGCCTTCATATAACCAAGCTTGCTGCCGCAATCATGGCTTCTGCCCTTCATGGAGTAAGCGTTGACCTGCTCGCGCTCCATCAGCATGGCGATGGCGTCGGTCAGCTGGATCTCGTCGCCAGCACCGGCGGGCGTCTTCTCCAGCAGCGGCCAGATGTTGGCCGACAGCACATAACGACCCACCACCGCCAGGTTGGAGGGGGCCTCATCCCGGGGCGGCTTCTCTACGATGGCCTGCATCGGCAGGGACATGCCAGCGGTCAGCTCCTCCCCTTTGACGTCGGCGATGCCGTATTTGTCGACCTCGCTCTGGGGCACGGTCTCGACCATGATCTGGCTGATCTGGTCTGCCTCAAACAGATGCACCATCTCGGCCAGGTTATCTTGCTTGAGATCGCTGGCCATCTCGTCGATCAGTACGTCCGGCAGCAGCACGGCAAAGGGGTTGTCGCCGATCAGCGGACGGGCGCAGAGCACCGCATGGCCCAGCCCTTTGGCTTCTCCCTGGCGGACATGCATGATGGTCACGTCCTTGGGACAGATTTGCTGCACCTCTTCCAGCAGTTGGCGCTTGACCCGCTTCTCCAGGGTCGCTTCCAGCTCGAAACTCTTGTCGAAATGGTTCTCGATAGAGTTCTTGCTGGAGTGGGTGACCAGGATGATCTCCTTGATCCCGGCGGCGATGGCTTCACGCACCACATACTGGATCAGGGGTTTGTCGACCACTGGCAACATCTCTTTCGGGATGGCCTTGGTGGCGGGCAACATGCGGGTACCCAGGCCAGCAACGGGTAGCACGGCCTTGCGAACAACGAGCGGTGTCTTTTTCATGGAGATATATCCGGTGAGACAAAGTGGGCACATGATACCCGAAGAAAAATGGGGCAGCCACTGGCTGCCCCGGGACATGAGTCCGCTCCTGTCTTACTTGACGATGATCAGATCCCGATTGGCCTCCAGCGTCGCCGGGCCAATGCCACTCACGTCGGCCAGCTGATCCACAGAGTTGAATTTCCCCTGCTTCTCGCGGTAGTCGATGATGGATTGCGCCTTCTTGTCGCCAATGCCCTTGAGGGCGGTCAGCTCGTCCAGGCTGGCCGTATTGAGGTTGATCTTGCCCGCCTGGTTGGCGGCGTTGCTGGTGACGGCTTGGGTTGCGGTTTTCTCTGCCGCCAGTGCGGGTTGGCCGAGTAACGGCAGGGTTGCCAATAGCACGGCACAGGTGAGTGTGAGACGTTTCATCGACTCTCTTCCTTGAGCAAGGACGCGGGTTGCGCCGTCTTGATGTTTAGCTCAGCGGTGGCCGTTTCTGTCTGTCAGAAATGACAGGGGAGGGCTGCCATTTCTGACAGGGAATAACTCATGATAAACGGCTATAAGCTGGCGGTTCTGATTCGGGTAGACTGAGCTATCTTTTTGACTTGGAAGCTATTTTATGTCCTTTCCCCCAATTGCCGCACTCGAAGCCATCGCCCGGGCCGCAGGCGATGCCATACTGGCCATCTACCAGCAAGCCTTCACCGTGGAGTACAAAGCCGACGAGAGCCCGCTGACGGCGGCAGACAGGGGGGCCCATGACGTGATAGTGGCCGGTTTGGCGCGTCTGACCCCCCATATCCCCGTGTTGTCCGAGGAATCCGGGGAGGAGGTGTTGCAGGCCAGGCTAGGTTGGCAACGCTATTGGCTGGTGGATCCCCTGGATGGCACCAAGGAGTTTGTCTCCCGCAACGGTGAATTTACCGTCAACATAGCGCTTGTCGAAGAGGGCCGTTCGGTCTGGGGCATGGTCTATGCTCCCGTGCTGAACAAGCTGTGGTATGGCGGCAAGGGGCTGGGGGCATGTTGCCGCGAGGGGGGCGTCAGTCGCTCTATCCAGACCCGGCCTCACCAGGAGGGAACCCCCTGGCGTGTGGTGGGCAGTCGCAATCACCTCTCTCAGGAGACCCTCGATTTTCTGGCCCCCCTTGGGGAGATCGCGCTGGTTTCCATGGGCAGCTCCCTCAAGTTTTGCGTCATCGCCGAGGGCGGAGCCGAGCTCTACCCCAGACTGGCGCCGACCTGCGAATGGGACACCGGCGCCGCGCAGGCGGTCCTGGAAGGGGCGGGGGGCAGTGTCACCCAGCTCGATGGCGCCCCCCTCGTATACAACAAGCCGGATATCCTCAATCCCTGGTTTGTGGCGCGAGCCTGAGGCACCGTTCTGGCAAGCAGTGAATGGGCGGGGGATGTCTGGCTGCCAGCCTTCCCTCAAAAAAACAGGCCGGACAATGTCCGGCCTGTTGGTTGGTGGTGAGCTGCCCGTGTTCCCTTAGAACACCTTCTTGAATGGCTTGATGGTGACCTTGTCATAGACGCCGGCGGCGACATAGGGGTCAGCATCTGCCCATGCCCGGGCATCGGCCAGGCTGTTGAACTCGGCGATGACGGTCGAGCCGCTGAAGCCCGCATCGGCCGGATCCTCGGCATCGATGGCGGGATTGGGCCCCGCAGTCAGCAGGCGCCCTTCATCCTGCAGCGCCTGCAGCCGGGCGAGGTGGGCGGGGCGAGCCTGTTTGCGCAGGGCCAGGCTGGCGGCCACATCTTCTGAGTAGATCAGATACCACATGAGAGGATCCTTTTCGGGTTGCGGTTATTTTTTCTGCTCGAGTTTTTGGGCCTCTTTCTGCTCCGCCGGCATATGGCGGTAGAGATAGACGCCGGAGAGCAGGGTGAAGACCAGGGTCAGGCCGAGCAGGCCGAACACCTTGAAGTTGACCCAGACCTCCTGGGGCAGATTGAAGGCGACATAGAGATTGAGCAGGCCGCAGAGGGCGAAGAAACCGGCCCAGGCCAGGTTGACCCTGTCCCAAATGGGATCCGGTGCCTGCAACTCCTTGCCCAGCATCTGCTTGATCAGGTTCTTGCCAAAGCCGTAGCGCGCGATGAGCAGGGCGAGGGCAAACAGGGCATTGATGACGGTCACCTTCCACTTGATGAAGGAGTCATCATGGAAGAAGACGGTCAGACCGCCGAAGAAACCGACCAGGATAAAGGTGAACAGCTGCATCTTCTCGACCTTGCGATAGCGAAGCCAGCCATAGAGCAGCTGCAGACCCGTGACCACCACCAGGGCGCCGGTTGCGGCATAGATGTCCACCATCTTGTAGACGGCAAAGAAAACGATAAGCGGAATAAATTCAAAAAATTGCTTCATGCTGGCTCATTCACCTCGAAATTTCATCCAGTCTACCTGTCCGACAGACAACGGCAAATGAATAAGACCCGCCCCGGGGGCCTGAGTTCCCTTGCTTATGCATCGACGAACAGCTCGGCGGCGACCCTCAACCCTAATCGGGTCTGATCTGCCAGCAAGTCGCGGATGTCAGACTCCTCAATCTGAGGATTGAGCAGCACGGCGCGCAGCAGTACCAGGGGTTGATCGTCGTAGCGGCTCAGTGCGCGCTGGGTGCGGGAGACGAAGCTGTGCCCCTCGGCGCGCTGGGCTTTTTGCAGCGCAATGTTGAAGGCATTGATCTGGTCGTTGGCCGCCTCGTCCAGGGGCTGACCCTGCAGGTGGGGCGGGATGCAGCGATAGGAGAGCAGGTTCATCACCGGCGCAGACATCAGCTCGAAGGCAGGATCCGCGTCTATCAGCGCCGCCATGCAGCGCGCCTTGTCATAGTTTGCTTCGATGAGGGTGCGATAGCCCGCCTCGCCGAGCAGTTGAAAGGCGGCATCCAGATAGAGGGCATTGGCGGGACGGGTGCCTTCCAGGGTGAAGCGGCCCTGATCGAAGGAGCTGGCACGAATGGCGTAGGGGGCTTCGCGTTTGACCGCCATCACCAGATCCGGTCGCTTGCAGAGCAGCATGCCGGTGCCAAGGGGGATCAGCAGCTGCTTGTGGCCATCCAGGGTGACGGTATCGGCGGCCTCTATGCCCGCCAGTAGCGACCGATAGCGGGGAGAGAAGAGCGTCGGGCCGCCCCAGGCGGCATCCACGTGGAAATGCACCCCTTCCCGGCGGGCGATGGCGGCGAGTTCAACCAGGGGGTCGACGGAGCCAAAGTCGGTACTGCCCGCCACCCCTATGATGGCGAGCACCTTGAGGCGCTGGGCCTTGCACGCGAGCAAGGCGGCCTCCAGGGCGGGCAGGCTGAGGCGATTGTCGGCATCCGTGTCCAGGCGATGCACACTGGCCGCGCCCAGCCCCAGCAAGTCCATCCCCTTGTCGAAGGAGTAGTGCATCAGGCGTGAGCCAAGGATGACGGCACCGCGGTAACCCTGCTCGACCAGATTGAAGAGGTTATCGCCCACCGCATGGTTGCGGGCCAGCCAGAGGGCGGTGACGTTGGCGATGGTGCCGCCGCTGGTCATGACACCGAGGGCTGCGTCTTTGGCATGCATCTGGCTGCGATAAAACGCATCCTCATCCCGGTAGACGAGGCGGTGTAGCTTGGCCAGGACTTCCCGCTCGAGGAAACTCAGCAGGCGGGAGGACTCCATCTTCATCGGATTCTGGTTGAGCATCACCAGCAGCCGGGCCAGCTCGCCGGTGAAGGCGGGCAGAGGGGCCGTCATGTGGCCCATGTAGTGACGGGAGGCGAGATGGGAAGCGCCAGGCACCAGTTGTTCGAGCCGTGCCAGATAGGCCTGGGTATCCATGCCCTCGCCGGGCACAGTGGCATCATCGAGTTGCTGGCAAAACTGCTCATGCCTATAGGGCGCCTCGCTGTCATCGGCGCGGTGAAAGCGCTCCAGCAGGCGGGTCACGGCAGCGGCCAAGGCCGGGTCCGGTTTGGCAAAGAGTTCGGTCAACGTCATCGGGGTCTCCAGACCAGGCCGGCGGACCACGCCATCCGGGCGCATGGGCCAAGGGGTCGCGGCGGCATCAATACGGGTCATCACCAGAACCACTCAGGGGCAATGGGCTGGCGGCAGAGGATACACCAAAGGGGCGCGGCTGGCAGCCACTCCCTTTTTTCAGCTAACACTTGTACTCTTAAATCCTCTTGGGCTAGAGTGAAGCCTCTAATCATTGGTATCGAGAGTGGGTGCGATGGACTATTCCCCCCGTGAAGAGTGGGCGAATCGCTGGAGTCATGGCCTGGGGTTGGGGCTGGGGATAGTGGGCGGGATCTGCCTGTTGCTCAAGGGGTGGGATCAAGGGCCCCTGGCCCGGCTCAGTTATGGCCTCTACAGCGCCAGCCTGATATTGCTATTCCTCGCCTCCACCCTCTATCACAGCATGGAGGAGGGGCCCTGGCGGCGTTGGTGCAAGATCTTCGATCACTGCGCCATCTATCTGCTGATCGCCGGCACCTATACCCCCTTCCTGCTGGTCGCGCTCGATAGCCCTCTCGCCGATTGGCTGATGGCGGTGATCTGGCTGCTGGCTCTGTTCGGGGTGGTGTTCAAACTTATTTTTATCAATCGTTTCAAACGACTGTCCCTTGTCACCTATCTGATCCTGGGCTGGCTCTCTCTGCTGGTGGTCTACCAGCTCTACCTCAATCTGGCCGTTGGCGGCTTGGCATTGCTGGCGCTGGGTGGCCTCATCTACAGTCTGGGCGTCATCTTCTACGCCAACAAGCGGATCCCCTACAACCATGCCATCTGGCACCTGTTTGTACTGGGGGGGAGCCTGTGCCACTTCGGGGCCATTTATGGCTACGTGGCCTCTCTACCCTGAGGCGATAGCGCGAGCACCCATATCACGGGCATTGAATCTATCCCTTAATTGGTAATTTCTGCTCCAGGTTACGCCAGAATCGTGCGCCGCCACACAGTCATCCCCCTCCTTTGCTGACAAGCTAGGCCGAGTCAAATTCGGAACAAGGATGGCGGAAAATGAGTGAGATCGCGCTTTCTATCAGCATGCTATCCCTGGTGGCGGTGCTCGGGCTCTGGCTGGGCAACTGGAAGATCCACGGGGTGGGATTAGGGATAGGGGGGGTGCTGTTTGGCGGTATACTGGTCGGCCACTTCGCCGGTATTTTGCTGGTGAGTTTCGATGACCACACCCTGCATTTCATCCAGGAGTTCGGGCTGATCCTGTTTGTCTACACCATCGGCATCCAGGTCGGTCCCGGGTTCTTCTCCTCCTTGCGCAGTTCCGGGCTCAAGCTCAATGGTTTTGCCGCTCTGCTGGTGGTGCTCGGCTGCGTGGTGGCGCTGGGACTTCACAAGCTGTTTGACGTGCCGCTGCCGGTGATCCTCGGGGTCTTCTCCGGGGCCGTGACCAATACCCCTTCCCTGGGGGCGGGTCAGCAGATCCTGGCCGAGCTGGGCGCCGCTCCCGGCTCCACGGCGCTGATGGGGATGGGCTATGCGGTGGCCTACCCGTTCGGGATCTGCGGCATACTGCTGACCATGTGGTTGGTGCGCGTATTTTTTCACATCAAGATCGAGGATGAAGCCGTTCGTTTCGAGCAAGAATCCGGCACAGTCCGCGAGAGTCTGCAGACCATCAATATCGCGGTACGCAACCCCAACATGCACGGACTCATGCTCAAGGAGATCCCCAGTCTGGATGAGACGGATGTGATCTGCTCACGTCTGAAGCGGGGCGATGAGCTGATGGTGCCGCGCCCGGATACCCGCATCCAGACCGGGGATCTGCTGCATCTGGTCGGAGAGCGCCATGCCCTGCGCAAGGTATTGCTGGTGTTGGGGGAGGAGGTCGATACCTCCCTCTCGACCCGGGGTACCGAATTACGGGTCGAGCGGGTGGTGGTGACCAACGAGCAGGTGCTCGGCAAGAAGATCCGCGATCTCGACATCAAGCAGCGCTATGACGTGGTCATCTCGCGCCTCAACCGGGCCGGGATCGAGCTGGTTCCCACCAGCCAGACCAGCCTGCAATTTGGTGACATCCTTAACCTGGTCGGCCGGCTCGATGCCATAGAAGCCGTGACCTGTGTCGTGGGCAACGTGCAGCAAAAACTGCAACAGGTGCAGATGCTGCCGGTATTCATCGGCATCGGGCTCGGGGTGTTGCTTGGTTCAATTCCCTTCTATCTGCCCGGTTTCCCGGCGGCGCTCAAGTTGGGCCTGGCTGGCGGCCCTCTGGTGGTGGCCCTGATCCTCGCCCGGATCGGCAGCATAGGTAAGCTCTATTGGTTTATGCCTCCCAGCGCCAACCTTGCCCTGCGGGAGATAGGCATAGTGCTGTTTCTGGCCGTGGTCGGGTTCAAATCCGGTGCGGGTTTTGTTGATACCCTGCTTCACGGTGATGGCCCTGCCTGGGTGCTCTATGGCATGGCGCTGACCCTGATCCCTCTGCTGGTCGTTGGCGTACTGGCGCGTCACTACGGCAAGCTCAACTACCTGACCCTGTGCGGTTTGCTGGCGGGTTCGATGACGGATCCCCCGGCCCTGGCTTTTGCCAACGCCATGCACAGCAGCAGCGGTGCCAGTGCGCTTGCCTACGCGACGGTTTATCCCCTGGTGATGTTCCTGCGCATCATCTCGCCGCAACTGTTGGCCATACTGCTCTGGGCTGGCATCTGACGTGTCAGTTGGCATCACGGCATGATGCCAACTGACCCATTTCAACCAATTGAAATAAATAGTTTTTTATCAGTAGGCATAACAGATGCCAACCCTCCGGTTTCTAAGCCTGTTTCCCCTCAAAAAGCCCTCATTCGTTCTAAATTCCTCACTGGTTGCTAGTGACTCATTCGAATAAAGTGGATGCTGGAAAATTGTATGCCCGTCATCGGGAATTACTCATCAGGAGAGAGCATGAGCGCCAATACCATCACCTTGGAACAGGACATAGTCGTGACCCATTTGACCCAACCGGTATACCTGGTCGGTGAGGATGGCAGCCTGCGTCAGTTGGCCGAAGGGGATGCCGTCGCCAAAGGCGCACAGTTGCTCTCGCCTGAGGGAGGCACCCTTGGCGCCGGTACATTGCAGATCTCGCTGCCAGTGACCGACCTCCATCCTGATGAGCTGGATCCCGCAGGTGACGGTGTACTGTTGGCCCTCAACCAGGGAGAGGGTGAACCCTCGGCCACGGGGGCTGTCAGCGATGACATTGCAGCCTTGCAGGCTGCCATTCTTGACGGCGTGGATCCGACCAAGGCATTCGAAGCGTCAGCAGCGGGGGGCGCCCCGGCGGCGGGTGGCGGTGTGGCGGGAGGAAGCGGCAACGGGGGCTTTATTGTGGTTGATCGCAGCGCCGATTCGACCCTGGCTCAGGGTGGTTTCGATACGGACGAACCAGCCAGCGCCATTGTGCGGCGAGAGGATCTTCCTGCCGCAGCAGATGAACTGCTGCTGGATGCGACAGCACCGCAGATCTCGGTCTCGGCTCCCGACAATATCAAGGACGCTACCCCGACCCTCACCGGCATCACGGATGCCGCCCCCGGCAGCACAGTGACCCTGGTGGTGACCGATGCCAATGGCAATCAGCAGATCCTGATCGCCACGGTCAATCCGGATGGCAGTTTCAGTGTGGATGTGGTGACGCCCCTGGCTGATGGCGATTACAGGGTGACGGCTTCCGTGACCGATCCTGCCGGCAACACCGGCACTGCCGCCGACGATGGCAGCGTGGACAGCACGGCGCCTTCCGTCACTGTGACTGCGCCGGATAACACCAACGACAGCACTCCGACCATCACTGGGACCACCAATGCCGCCCCTGGCAGCACAGTGACCCTGGTGGTGACCGATGCCAATGGCAACCAACAGACCCTGACGGCCACAGTTCAGCCGGATGGGACTTACAGCTCGAATGTGGTCACCCCTCTGCCGGATGGCGGCTATGAGGTGACTGCCAGCGTGACCGATCCCGCCGGCAACACCGGCACTGCCGCCGATGATGGCAGCGTGGACACCACCGCCAACATCACGGTGAGCCTGGATGACGTGAACGGCGACAATGTGGGCAACGCGCCCATCACTGGCACCTCCGATGTCGGCCCGGGTCGCACCGTGACCCTGGTGATCACTGATGCCAACGGTGACAAGGTGACTGTCACAGCCGTCATCGATGGCAATGGCAACTACAGCACCACCGCGGATCTGAGCGGGCTGGCGGATGGCAATCTGACCGTCGTGGCCAGTGCCACAGATGCGGCGGGCAACCGTGCTGACGCCCGTGATGACACCACCTCGCTCGACACCACGGCGCCGGATGCTCGTATCACCCTGGATGCCGACATCACGCCGGATGACATCATCAACGCGGCGGAAGCGAACCAGAACATCGCGATCACCGGCACCGTGGGTGGTGACGTCAGGGTGGGCGACACCGTCACCCTGACGGTGAACGGCAAGACGTTTACCGGCCTGGTGCTGGCTGACAAGACCTTCAACATCAAGGTGCCGGGTGCAGATCTGGTGGCGGATGGCGACAAGCTGATCGATGCCAGCGTGACCACCACAGATGCGGCGGGCAACAGCACCACAGCGACCGACAGCGAAGGCTACAGCGTGGACACCCAGGGCCCGAGCGTGCTGGTCGACATCGTCGACACCCAGCTGACCGTGGGCGAGACCAGTGACGTCACCTTCACCTTCAGCGAGCAGGTGACCGGGTTCGATCCGAGTGACCTGACCGTGCTCGGCGGCACCGTCAGCAACCTCATCAGCAGTGACGGCGGCAAGACGTGGAGCGGGACCTTCACCCCGGATGCCAACTTTGAAGGCACCGCCTCCGTCACCGTCAAGCCGGAGAGTTACACCGATCTGGCCGGCAACCAGGGAAGCGGCGGCAGCGACAGCGCGGCCATCGACACCCAGGCTACTGGCGCGCCGACGGTAGTCATCACCGAGGATGCCAACAACGACGGCACCATCGACCGCACCGAAATCAGCGGCAAGGTAGACGTTAACGTCGGCCTGCCGACCGATGCCAAGGCGGGCGACACCCTCAAGGTGAGCGGCCAGGCCGACCGGGTGCTGAGCGATGCCGACATCAGCGCAGGCAAGGTGGGCTACGAGTTTGACCGTCCGGCGGACGGGGTGAAGCTCACCGTGACCGCCACCATCGTCGACGCGGCGGGCAACGTATCCCTGCCGGGTAGCGACAGTGCCACCATGGGCGACACCACCGCCACTGGCGCGCCGAGCGTGGTTATCACCGAAGATGCCAACAACGACGGCACCATCAGCAACAGCGAGATAAATGGGGCAATCAACGTCGAGGTGGGTCTGCCAGCGGATGCCAAGGCGGGTGACACCCTCAAGGTGAGCGGCCAGGCCGACCGGGTGCTGAGCGATACCGACATCACGGCGGGCAAGGTGGGCTACGAGTTTGACCGTCCGGCCGACGGCGTGAAACTGACCGTCACCGCCACCATTGTGGATGGGGCGGGTAACGTTTCGGCCGAAGGTAAAGACAGCGCAGTCATGGGTGACACCACCGCCACTGGCGCGCCAACCGTAGTCATCACCGAGGATACCAACAACGACGGCACCATCGACCGCACCGAAATCAGCGGCAAAGTGAATGTCGAAGTGGGCCTTCCGGCGGAAGCCAAGGCCGGCGACACCCTCAAGGTGAGCGGCCAGGCCGACCGGGTGCTGAGCGATACCGACATCAGCGCTGGCAAGGTTGCTTACGAGTTTGACCGTCCGGCGGACGGCGTGAAGCTGACTGTTACCGCCAGCATCGTCGATGCCGCCGGTAACGTCTCGGCAGAAGGCAGCGACAGTGCGGTGATGGGTGACACCACCGCGACCGGTGCGCCGACCGTGGTCATCACCGAGGATGCCAACAACGACGGCACCATCGACCGCACCGAAATCAGCGGCAAAGTGAATGTCGAGGTCGGCCTGCCGGCGGAAGCCAAGGCGGGGGACACCCTCAAGGTGAGCGGCCAGGCCGACCGGGTGCTGAGCGGTGCCGACATCACGGCGGGCAAGGTGGCTTACGAGTTTGACCGTCCGGCGGACGGCGTGAAGCTGATTGTCACCGCCAGCATCGTCGATGCCGCCGGTAACGTCTCGGCTGAAAGCAAAGACAGCGCCACCATGGGTGACACCACCGCCACTGGCGCGCCGACCGTGGTCATCACCGAAGATGCCAACAACGACGGCATCATCAGCAACAGCGAGATAAATGGTGCAATCAACGTCGAGGTGGGTCTGCCGGCGGAAGCCAAGGCGGGCGACACCCTCAAGGTGAGCGGCCAGGCCGACCGGGTGCTGAGCGATGCCGACATCAGCGCCGGCAAGGTGGCTTACGAGTTTGACCGTCCGGCCGACGGCGTGAAACTGACCGTCACCGCCACCATTGTGGATGGGGCGGGCAATGAATCCCTGCCGGGTAGCGACAACGCGACCATGGGCGACACCACCGCGACCGGTGCGCCGACCGTGACCATCACCGAAGATGCCAACAACGACGGCACCATCAGCAACACCGAGATCCGCGGCCCCGTAAACGTCGAGGTGGGTCTGCCGGCCGAGGCCAAGGCTGGCGACACCCTCAAGGTGAGCGGCCAGGCAGACCGGGTGCTGAGCGATGCCGACATCACGGCGGGCAAGGTGGGCTACGAGTTTGACCGTCCGGCGGACGGAGCCGGTCTGACCGTCACCGCGACCATCGTCGATGCCGCCGGTAACGTTTCGGCTGAAGGTAAAGACAGCGCGGTGATGGGCGACACCACCGCGACCGGTGCGCCGACCGTGACCATCACCGAAGATGCCAACAACGACGGCACCATCGACCGCACCGAGATTAGCGGCAAGGTAGACGTCAACGTCGGCCTGCCGACCGATGCCAAGGCCGGCGACACCCTCAAGGTGAGCGGCCAGGCAGACCGGGTGCTGAGCGATGCCGACATCAGTGCCGGCAAGGTGGCTTACGAGTTTGACCGTCCGGCGGACGGAGCCGGTCTGACCGTCACCGCGACCATCGTCGATGCCGCCGGTAACGTTTCGGCTGAAGGTAAAGACAGCGCGGTGATGGGCGACACCACCGCGACCGGTGCGCCGACCGTGACCATCACCGAAGATGCCAACAACGACGGCACCATCGACCGCACCGAGATTAGCGGCAAGGTAGACGTTAACGTCAGCCTGCCGACCGATGCCAAGGCGGGCGACACCCTCAAGGTGAGCGGCCAGGCTGACCGGGTGCTGAGCGATACCGACATCAGCGCCGGCAAGGTGGGCTACGAGTTTGACCGTCCGGCTGATGGCCAGAAGATCACCGTCACCGCCAGCATCGTCGATGCCGCCGGTAACGTCTCGGCAGAAGGCAGCGACAGTGCCACCATGGGCGACACCACCGCCACCGGTGCGCCGACCGTGGTCATCACCGAGGATGCCAACAACGACGGCACCATCAGCAACAGCGAGATAAATGGTGCAATCAACGTCGAGGTGGGTCTGCCGGCGGAAGCCAAGGCGGGCGACACTCTCAAGGTGAGCGGCCAGGCTGACCGTGTGCTGAGCGATGCCGACATCACGGCCGGCAAGGTGGCTTACGAGTTTGACCGTCCGGCGGACGGCGTGACGCTGACTGTCACCGCCAGCATCGTCGATGCCGCCGGTAACGTCTCGGCAGAAGGCAGCGACAGTGCGGTGATGGGTGACACCACCGCGACCGGTGCGCCGACCGTGGTCATCACCGAGGATGCCAACAACGACGGCACCATCAGCAACAGCGAGATTAGCGGCAAGGTAGACGTTAACGTCGGCCTGCCGACCGATGCCAAGGCGGGCGACACCCTCAAGGTGAGCGGCCAGGCCGACCGGGTGCTGACCGATACCGACATCACGGCGGGCAAGGTGGCTTACGAGTTTGACCGTCCGGCCGACGGCGTGAAACTGACTGTCACCGCGACCCTGGTGGATGGGGCGGGCAACGTCTCGGCTGAAGGCAGCGACAGCGCGGTGATGGGCGACACCACCGCGACCGGTGCGCCGACGGTAGTCATTACCGAGGACATCGATAACGACGGCACCATCGACCGCACCGAAATCAGCGGCAAGGTAGACGTTAACGTCGGCCTGCCAGCGGAAGCCAAGGCCGGGGACACCCTCAAGGTGAGCGGCCAGGCCGACCGGGTGCTGACCGATACCGACATCACGGCGGGCAAGGTGGCTTACGAGTTTGACCGTCCGGCCGACGGCGTGACGCTGACTGTTACCGCCACCCTGGTGGATGGGGCGGGCAACGTATCCCTGCCGGGCAGCGACAGCGCGGTGATGGGTGACACCACCGCCACCGGTGCGCCGACCGTGACCATCACCGAAGACACAGATAACGACGGCACCATCAGCAACACCGAGATTAGCGGCAAGGTAGACGTCAACGTCAGCCTGCCGACCGATGCCAAGGCCGGTGACACCCTCAAGGTGAGCGGCCAGGCAGACCGGGTGCTGAGCGATGCCGACATCAGCGCCGGCAAGGTGGCTTACGAGTTTGACCGTCCGGCCGACGGCGTGAAACTGACTGTCACCGCGACCCTGGTGGATGGGGCGGGCAACGTCTCGGCTGAAGGCAGCGACAGCGCGGTGATGGGCGACACCACCGCGACCGGTGCGCCGACGGTAGTCATTACTGAGGACATCGATAACGACGGCACCATCGACCGCACCGAAATCAGCGGCAAGGTAGACGTTAACGTCGGCCTGCCGACCGATGCCAAGGGCGGTGACACCCTCAAGGTGAGCGGCCAGGCAGACCGGGTGCTGAGCGATGCCGACATCACGGCGGGCAAGGTGGCTTACGAGTTTGACCGTCCGGCTGATGGCCAGAAGATTACCATCACCGCCACCCTCGTGGATGCCGCCGGTAACGTCTCGGCAGAAGGCAAAGACAGCGCGGTGATGGGTGACACCACCGCGACCGGTGCGCCGACCGTGGTCATCACCGAGGATGCCAACAACGACGGCACTATCGACCGCACCGAAATCAACGGCAAAGTGAATGTCGAAGTGGGCCTGCCGGCCGAGGCCAAGGCTGGCGACACCCTCAAGGTGAGCGGCCAGGCCGACCGGGTGCTGAGCGATGCCGATGTCACGGCGGGCAAGGTGGGCTACGAGTTTGACCGTCCGGCTGATGGCGTGAAACTGACCGTCACTGCCACCATCGTCGATGCCGCCGGTAACGTCTCGGCAGAAGGCAGCGACAGCGCCACCATGGGCGACACCACCGGCACCGGCGCGCCGACGGTAGTCATTACCGAAGATACCGACAACGACGGCACCATCGACCGCACCGAAATCAGCGGCAAGGTAGACGTTAACGTCGGCCTGCCGACCGATGCCAAGGCTGGCGACACCCTCAAGGTGAGCGGCCAGGCAGACCGGGTGCTGACCGATGCCGACATCACGGCGGGCAAGGTGGCTTACGAGTTTGACCGCCCGGCCGATGGCGTGACGCTGACCGTCACCGCCAGCATCGTCGACGGTGCGGGCAACGAATCCCTGCCAGGCAGCGACAGTGCCACCATGGGTGACACCACCGCCACCGGTGCGCCGACCGTGGTCATCACCGAAGATGCCAACAACGACGGCACCATCAGCAACAGCGAGATAAATGGTGCAATCAACGTCGAGGTGGGCCTGCCGGCCGAGGCCAAGGCGGGTGACACCCTCAAGGTGAGCGGCCAGGCAGACCGGGTGCTGACCGATGCCGACATCACGGCGGGCAAGGTGGCTTACGAGTTTGACCGCCCGGCAGACGGCGTGAAGCTGATTGTCACCGCCAGCATCGTCGATGCCGCCGGTAACGTCTCGGCTGAAGGCAGCGACAGCGCGGTGATGGGCGACACCACCGCCACCGGTGCGCCGACCGTGGTCATCACCGAAGATGCCGACAACGACGGCACCATCGACCGCACCGAAATCAACGGCAAAGTGAATGTCGAAGTGGGCCTGCCGACCGATGCCAAGGCCGGGGACACCCTCAAGGTGAGCGGCCAGGCTGACCGGGTGCTGAGCGATGCCGACATCAGCGCCGGCAAGGTGGCTTACGAGTTTGACCGCCCGGCTGATGGTCAGAAGATCACCGTCACCGCCACCATTGTGGATGGGGCGGGTAACGTCTCGGCTGAAGGCAAAGACAGTGCCACCATGGGTGACACCACCGCGACCGGTGCGCCGACCGTGGTCATCACCGAAGATACCAACAACGACGGCACCATCGACCGCACCGAAATCAGCGGCAAGGTAGACGTTAACGTCGGCCTGCCGACCGATGCCAAGGCGGGCGACACCCTCAAGGTGAGCGGCCAGGCTGACCGTGTGCTGAGCGATGCCGACATCACTGCCGGCAAGGTGGCTTACGAGTTTGACCGTCCGGCCGATGGCGTGAAGCTGACTGTCACCGCCAGCATCGTCGATGCCGCCGGTAACGTCTCGGCAGAAGGCAGCGACAGTGCGGTGATGGGTGACACCACCGCGACCGGTGCGCCGACCGTGGTCATCACCGAAGATGCCAACAACGACGGCACCATCAGCAACAGCGAGATAAATGGTGCAATCAACGTCGAGGTGGGCCTGCCGGCGGAAGCCAAGGCGGGTGACACCCTCAAGGTGAGCGGCCAGGTTGACCGGGTGCTGAGCGATGCCGATATCAGCGCAGGCAAGGTGGCTTACGAGTTTGACCGCCCGGCTGATGGTCAGAAGATCACCGTCACCGCCACCCTCGTGGATGGGGCGGGCAACGTCTCGGCAGAAGGCAGCGACAGCGCGGTGATGGGTGACACCACCGCCACCGGTGCGCCGACCGTGGTCATCACCGAAGATACCAACAACGACGGCATCATCAGCAACAGCGAGATAAATGGTGCAATCAACGTCGAGGTGGGTCTGCCGGCGGAAGCCAAGGCCGGCGACACCCTCAAGGTGAGTGGCCAGGTCGACCGGGTGCTGAGCGATGCCGACATCACGGCGGGCAAGGTGGCTTACGAGTTTGACCGCCCGGCGGACGGGGTGAAGCTGACCGTCACTGCCACCATCGTCGATGCCGCCGGTAACGTCTCGGCTGAAGGCCGCGACAGTGCCACCATGGGTGACACCACCGCCACCGGTGCGCCGACCGTGGTCATCACCGAAGATGCCAACAACGACGGCACCATCAGCAACAGCGAGATAAATGGTGCAGTCAACGTCGAGGTGAGTCTGCCAGCGGAAGCCAAGGCCGGCGACACCCTCAAGGTGAGCGGCCAGGCTGACCGGGTGCTGAGCGATGCCGACATCACGGCGGGCAAGGTGGCTTACGAGTTTGACCGCCCGGCCGATGGCGTGACGCTGACCGTCACCGCCACCATCGTCGATGCCGCCGGTAACGTCTCGGCTGAAGGCAAAGACAGTGCCACCATGGGTGACACCACCGCCACCGGCGCGCCGACCGTGGTCATCACCGAAGATGCCGACAACGACGGCACCATCGACCGCACCGAAATCAACGGCAAAGTGAATGTCGAAGTGGGCCTGCCGACCGATGCCAAGGCCGGGGACACCCTCAAGGTGAGCGGCCAGGCTGACCGGGTGCTGAGCGATGCCGACATCAGCGCCGGCAAGGTGGCTTACGAGTTTGACCGCCCGGCCGACGGCCAGAAGATCACCGTCACCGCCACCATTGTGGATGGGGCGGGTAACGTCTCGGCTGAAGGCAGCGACAGCGCAGTCATGGGTGACACCACCGCCACTGGCGCGCCGACCGTAGTCATCACCGAGGATGCCAACAATGACGGCATCATTAGCAACAGCGAGATTAGCGGCAAGGTAGACGTTAACGTCGGCCTGCCAGCGGAAGCCAAGGCCGGGGACACCCTCAAGGTGAGCGGCCAGGCCGACCGGGTGCTGAGCGATGCCGACATCAGCGCCGGCAAGGTGGCTTACGAGTTTGACCGTCCGGCCGACGGCGTGAAACTGACCGTCACCGCCACCATTGTGGATGGGGCGGGCAATGAATCCCTGCCAGGCAGCGACAGTGCCACCATGGGCGACACCACCGCCACCGGTGCGCCGACCGTGGTCATCACCGAAGATGCCAACAACGACGGCATCATCAGCAACAGCGAGATAAATGGTGCAATCAACGTCGATGTGAGTCTGCCGGCGGAAGCCAAGGCCGGCGACACCCTCAAGGTGAGCGGCCAGGCCGATCGGGTGCTGACCGATACCGACATCAGCGCAGGCAAGGTGGGCTACGAGTTTGACCGTCCGGCTGATGGCGCCGGTCTGACCGTCACCGCCACCCTCGTCGATGCCGCCGGCAACGTTTCGGCAGAAGGCAGCGACAGCGCGGTGATGGGCGACACCACCGCCACCGGTGCGCCGACCGTGGTCATCACCGAAGATGCCAACAACGACGGCACCATCAGCAACACCGAGATTAGCGGCAAGGTAGACGTTAACGTCAGCCTGCCGACCGATGCCAAGGCGGGCGACACCCTCAAGGTGAGCGGCCAGGCCGACCGGGTGCTGAGCGATGCCGACATCACGGCGGGCAAGGTGGCTTACGAGTTTGACCGCCCGGCGGACGGGGTGAAGCTGACCGTCACCGCCACCATTGTGGATGGGGCGGGCAACGAATCCCTGCCGGGCAGCGACAGTGCCACCATGGGTGACACCACCGCCACTGGCGCGCCGACCGTGGTCATCACCGAAGACACAGATAACGACGGCATCATCAGCAACAGCGAGATAAATGGTGCAATCAACGTCGAGGTGGGTCTGCCGGCGGAAGCCAAGGCCGGCGACACCCTCAAGGTGAGCGGCCAGGCCGATCGGGTGCTGAGCGCTGCCGACATCACGGCCGGCAAGGTGGGCTACGAGTTTGACCGTCCGGCGGACGGGGTGAAGCTGACTGTTACCGCCAGCATCGTCGATGCCGCCGGTAACGTCTCGGCTGAAGGCAAAGACAGTGCCACCATGGGTGACACCACCGCGACCGGTGCGCCGACGGTAGTCATTACCGAGGACATCGATAACGACGGCACCATCGACCGCACCGAAATCAACGGCAAGGTAGACGTTAACGTCGGCCTGCCGGCGGAAGCCAAGGCCGGCGACACCCTCAAGGTGAGCGGCCAGGCAGACCGGGTGCTGACCGATGTCGACATCAGCGCAGGCAAGGTGGGCTACGAGTTTGACCGTCCGGCGGACGGGGTGAAGCTGACCGTCACCGCAACCCTCGTCGATGCCGCCGGCAACGTTTCGGCTGAAGGCAGCGACAGCGCGGTGATGGGCGACACCACCGCGACCGGCGCGCCGACCGTGGTCATCACCGAAGATGCCAACAACGACGGCACCATCGACCGCACCGAAATCAGCGGCAAGGTAGACGTGAACGTCGGCCTGCCGACCGATGCCAAGGCGGGCGACACCCTCAAGGTGAGCGGCCAGGCTGACCGGGTGCTGAGCGATGCCGACATCACGGCGGGCAAGGTGGGCTACGAGTTTGACCGCCCGGCTGATGGTCAGAAGATCACCGTCACCGCCACCATTGTGGATGGGGCGGGTAACGTCTCGGCTGAAGGCAAAGACAGTGCCACCATGGGTGACACCACCGCCACTGGCGCGCCGACCGTGGTCATCACCGAAGATGTCAACAACGACGGCACCATCGACCGCACCGAGATTAGCGGCAAGGTAGACGTCAACGTCGGCCTGCCAGCGGATGCCAAGGCGGGTGACACCCTCAAGGTGAGCGGCCAGGCCGACCGGGTATTGACCGATACCGACATCACGGCGGGCAAGGTGGCTTACGAGTTTGACCGCCCGGCGGACGGCGTGACGCTGACCGTCACCGCCACCATTGTGGATGGGGCGGGTAACGTTTCGGCTGAAGGTAAAGACAGCGCAGTCATGGGCGACACCACCGCCACCGGCGCGCCAACCGTAGTCATCACCGAAGATGTCAACAACGACGGCACCATCGACCGCACCGAAATCAGCGGCAAGGTAGACGTCAACGTCGGCCTGCCAGCGGATGCCAAGGCGGGTGACACCCTCAAGGTGAGCGGCCAGGCCGACCGGGTGCTGAGCGATGCCGACATCACGGCGGGCAAGGTGGCTTACGAGTTTGACCGTCCGGCGGACGGGGTGAAGCTCACCGTGACCGCCACCATCGTCGACGGGGCGGGCAACGAATCCCTGCCGGGTAGCGACAGCGCGACCATGGGCGATACCACCGCCACTGGCGCGCCGACGGTAGTCATCGTGGATGACGTGAACAACGACCAGAAGCTGACCAAGACCGAGATCGGCAACGATCAGATCCAGGTGCGTGCCGGGGTCAGCCATGCCGATCTGGTCGCGGGCGGCAAGGTGACGCTGATCATCAACAATGGTGTCGCCAGCAGTACGGTTGAACTGACGTTGAAAGCTGATGGCACGCTGCAATCGAACAATGGCAAGAGCTATGGCTATCAGAACGGCGTTATCAGCTGGACTGAAGCGACGCCAGGCAATGGAACATCGTTGACGGTGACCGCGACCCAGACCGACCAGGCGGGCAACACCTCCCTGCCGGGCAGCGATACTGCACTGGTATTGGCCGTTCCCGTCACTTCCGGCGGCTACGCCAGTGGCGCCGAAGACACCCCGCTTTCCCTGAAGTGGAGCGATTTCAAGGCCAGCGATGCCGATACACCAGATGCTCAGCTGTCGATCAAAATCACTTCACTGCCAGCCGATGGCTTGCTCCAGTACAAGGATGCTGAGGGTAAATGGCAGACAGTGACACAGGCTCTGGTGAATAGCGGGCTGACATTCAGCAAGGGGGATATTGATGCAGGCAAGCTGCAGTTCTTGCCTGACCTTCATGAGTCGAGCTCGGCTGCGGGCAACAATGGCGGCACTCCGGGCAACAAGCTTGGCGATTATGCCGCCTTTGATTACCAGGTCAGCGATGGCGTCAATGCCAGTGACAATGCCAAGTTCGTTATTGATATCAAGCCAGTGGTAGATGGCGTGACCCTCAAGGTTGAGCTGGTGAGTGGCGGTTTGACTCCGGGTGCGGCGAAGGTGGAAGAGATCCTAGACTCCTTGCAAGGCAAAAATCCATCATCGAACCCGACCGGAGGGAATGATTATCTGGTGTCCAGCAATGGCAGCTGGGTAGATGGCGGGGCTGGCAACGACACGATCAAGTTCGGTAGCGGTACAAGCTTCCAGGCGATCGGTGGGGCTGGCAACGACACCCTGATCGGTGGGGCCAGCGTCAATGAGGTCCTGATTGGCGGTGACGGAGATGACATTCTGATAGGTGGCAAGAATGCAACGTCCTCGGTCAAGCTGCAGGGGGATGGGGGCAACGATACGCTTATCTCTCAAAGTCTGAAGGCAACCACTTCCTATTACGGTGGTGACGGCCAGGACGTTGCCTACATGCCCGGCTCGATGAAGGCGCTGAAACTGGTCACGACCGGTTTGCCCAACAGCTGCGACTACCGGCTTGTCTATACGGACCCTGTCACTGGGGCTGTGACCAACCATGACTTCTACAGTGTCGAAACCCTCTATCTGCAAGATGGCAAGTACGAGTTTGAGGGTGGCCAACTGAGCAAGGTTGCCGACCTTGCAACCCTGAAGATTGATGCTGACTTGATAGACACAGACGGTAGCGAGCGCTTTACCGAGCTGACCATCAAGGGACTGCCGCAGGGGGCTGAGGTCTCCGGCGGTACTCTGCAGGCTGACGGCAGTTGGAAGGTGCCAGCCAGCATGCTGGATCAGGATGGCAAATTGTCGCTGCAGATTGAACTGCCGGTCGGTAGCCAGAATATCAAGGTTACCGTTGTGTCGGGCTCGCAAGAGTACGACATGAATGGTCAACCTATCTCGGGTGAAGTGAAATTTACCGAGGCAGACGCCGGCTTCATGATCAAACCGGCCAATCCGAATGGTGACAACACCCTTGATGGCGGCGGTGGTGATGATGTGCTGTTGGGCGATATAGGTGGCATCAAGACGTCGGTCGAGCCTGGCAAGAATTACAATGTCGCCTTGATCGTGGATACCTCAGGCAGTATGAAATATGGCCTGAATGGGAATCAGGATCCCAGCTCAGGTCAGGATCGGATGACATTGACGATCAATGCACTGAAAGTGTTGGCCAACCAGCTGGCCAGCCACGATGGCGTGGTCAACGTGACGCTGATCGGTTTCGCCGGGTCGGCCAGCAATATGTTGAAGATCGAAGATCTCAACTCGGCAAACCTGCAGACGCTGATCAACAAGATCACGGCCTTGTCTGCTGATGGTGGCACCAACTACGAGGATGCCTTCATCAAGGCGACCGAGTGGTTCAATACCAAGCCGGGGAGCGGGACAGACCTGAAATTCGAAAACCTGACCTACTTCCTGACCGACGGTGATCCCACGACGTACAACGGTGACAAATCATCGTCCGGTGGTACCACGAATGATGCCGACATGCAGAAGGCCATCGATGTCTTTACGTCTCTGTCGGGATTGAGCGAGGTCAAGGCGATTGGCATAGGTACCGGTGTGACGGAGGGTAACCTGAAGTATTTCGACAATACCCAGGTGACCGGTGCGAGCAGTCAATATGGCCAGTCGCAAATACTGAATGACTTCTCGAGTAATAGTGGTGTGTGGAGAGCGAGCAGTTGGGGTAAAGCTGGCGATAGCTCCGGCACCGTTGTGAGAGACAACGACAAGATTGAGTTAACTGATAAAGCCTCTTCCGGTGCGTCGATCTTTACCAGTGCAACACTGGCGGTGGCGGCGGGTAATGGCATCCGCTTTGATTTGTCTACAGATAGCGATTTTTCTTCCGGTGACAGTTTCTCGGTGCAATTACAGCGCTGGAATGGCTCGAGCTGGGTCAATGTCGGTAGTGCTTTAAATACGACCGGAATGATAGACAGTGGTCCTTTAGTCGCTGCCGATTATCGCTATGTCTTTACATTGAATGATATAGATGACGGTTGGAGTTGGAGTCGGGGTTGGGATAACACGTCGGCCACGCTGGTGATAGATAACCTCGCCAAGGTGACGGACTATCCGCCGATCGGTCAACCCGACATTATCACCAAGGCCGAGGATCTCCAGGCCGTGCTTGTGGGTGGCTCGGTGACGAATACTCCCGCAGAGGTTGGTTCGGATACGGTCAAGGGCGGTGCAGGCAGCGACATCCTGTTTGGCGATGCCATTAACACCGATTATCTGCCCTGGGGCGCGGCGGGCAATCCGGCCAAGCCGACGGACTGGGTCAATGGCAAGGGACTGGATGGCTTGACCCAGTTCCTGACCTTGAAGAACGGCTATGCCCCCAGCACCGTAGAGCTGTACGAATATATCAAGGGCAATGCCAAGTCATTTGATGTCGCAGGTGATACTCGTGGCGGGCACGACAAGCTGTATGGTGGCCTGGGAGACGACATCCTCTTCGGCCAGGGAGGTAACGACGAACTCTCCGGTGACGCTGGCAACGATGCCCTCTATGGCGGTACCGGCAACGACACCCTGAGCGGCGGCTTGGGTAATGACATCCTGACTGGGGGCCTCGGCAACGACATCCTGAAGGGGGATGCGGGATCCGATGCCTTCACCTGGCTGAAGGGGGATACGGTCGCAGGCTCGGTCGCCAAGGACTATGTGCTCGACTTCTCCAAGTCCGAAGGGGACAAGCTGGATCTGAGCGATCTGCTCGACAGCGATGGCAGCAAGAACCAGAACTCCCTGAAGGGGTTGCTTTCCGTCTTCCAGGACAACGAAGGGGTGCACCTGCAGGTGAAGGAGAGCAGCGCGGCGCCGGTGACTCAGGAGATAGTGCTGATGAATCACAGCTTCGATACCCTGACGGGCAATGCGGGCGCGACCTCGACCCAGGTGATCGATTTCATGTTGAACAACCATATGCTGGAGATCGATAAATAAGGCTGTGCTGGACCCGCAAGTATCAAGACGGTGGCTCAGGCCACCGTTTTTCATGGTGCCAAGCAGGAAGAGAGAGCGAGCAGCAGTGACTTGAGCCTTGCATGGCAAGGAACAGCATCAGGTAGAAGAGGGGAGTCGGAAGGCAATATAGGAAGGCAATAGAAGCAAAATAGGAGGAGAGATCTCCTCCTAGCAAGGCGGCTGCTTAGAGAAGGGTAACGTTCTCAGCCTGCGGACCTTTCTGACCCTGAGTCACGGTGAACTGAACCTTCTGGCCTTCGGCCAGGGTCTTGAAACCAGTGCTCTGGATGGAGGAGAAGTGAACGAAAACGTCCGGGCCCTGGGATTGCTCGATGAAGCCGAAACCCTTGGTCTCGTTGAACCATTTGACTTGGCCGGTGCGAATGTCAGACATGTGTAAGTCCTATCTATAACAAAATGAAACTAACGCCTGGTACAGGCAGGGTTTGCCTAGAAGACAGGGGGAGGGCATGACTGACCTGTTTAACCGTCTCAGTCGTGCTCAACAGTCCCTGTTTAAAGCAAAAACGATTGTACGTGAGCGCGGATCCTTGTCAATTTTCGAGGATTCATTTTTTGAGCAAGGTAAAACTATTGGTCAATCAAGCCGTTGTCGGCAGGGATTGAGCATGAAAAAGGAGGCATCAAGCCTCCTTTTTCTGTTCGGCGCCTTGAATACCTTACTCCTTGAGCGCAAAACCCTCACCCTGGCGATCGTAACGATAGAGTACCTGGAAGTCGTCCCGGATTTCGACACGCTGGATCCGTTGATCGTCTCCGACCAGGATGTTGAGTGACTTGCCGGTTTGCATCCGGGTCAGCGGTCTGTCCGGCCCCTCAATGGCAATGAGGCGGCTCAACTCGACCCCGGGTAACTGAAACTGGCGGAACAGGGAGAACAGGGTTTCGCCCGCTGCCACCTTGTGCCGCAGCCACTTGCCATTGACCGGTTCGGGTTCGACGGCAACCTTTGCCTGATTTTGCGGCTGTCGCAGCGCGTTCTGGGCTTGGACCGGGATGGCGACGGGCACGCTGAGCACGCCGGAGGGGGCTGCTTGCGGCGCGCTGGGCGCAGGTTCCCAGGCCAGCAGGATCAACCAGACTGGCACCAGGATCAGCAGTGCGATGCAGTGCTTGCGGGGCAGAGGGGTTTGCCACTTGCGGCCCTGATCCGTCTTGGGCCGGCTGGCATCCCGGTTTCTCAGCTGCCCCAGAGTCTGGCCAAGTTGCTGGCGCAGGGGCAGGCTGGCGGCGTTGATACGTTCAAGCAGGGATCCTTGAGACTCGTCTTTATGACGCTGTGCTCGTCTGTTATGGCCACGGGGGCGACGATCCGGGGTGGGCACGGCAGTTACCTCTCACTACAATTGCCTGCCATCAGGCAAATCAGGCGCCTATGGTAAACGGACTCGTCCCCGAGGGGGAGAGCCCGTGACAGGAAAATTATCAGCGCAGTCGGAATTGTCCCAGTAATTGCTGTAATCGTTCCGCCGCCTGACGCAGCGCCTGGCTGGCGTTGGCGGTCTCGGCTGCATCCTGGGCGATGTCATTTGCCAGGACGTTGGTCTGGGCCAGATTGCCAGAGACCGTCTCGGAGACAGAGCTTTGCTCCTCGGCGGCGGAGGCTATCTGGTAGGTCATGTCATTGATGGTGGCGATGGCCTGATAGATGCTGCCAAGGGCGGCCTCTGCCAGATCCGCCTCTGTCACGGCCTGTTGCGTCAATTGCTGGCTGAGACTGATGGCACAGACGGCATTGGTCGAGCTGTGACGTATCTTCTCGAGCAGCTCCTGAGTGTTCTGTACCGCCTGCTGAGTATTGCGGGCCAGCTGGCGCACCTCATCGGCCACCACGGCAAAGCCACGGCCCTGATCCCCGGCCCGGGCCGCTTCGATGGCGGCATTGAGTGCCAGCAAGTTGGTCTGATCGGCAATATTCTGAATGACGGTGAGAATGCTGGTGATCTGCTCGCTGTCCCGGGCCAGCCCTTCGACCACCTCGGCCCCCCGGCCAGCCTCCGTCGCGACCTTGTGCATCGACTGGATCACCTGCTGGAAGCGTACCTTGCCCTCATCGGCCGCGCTCTGGGCCTGCTTGGCGGAGTCGGCGGTGTTGTTGGCATGGGTCGCTACCTCCTGACTGACATAGGACATCTCTTGCACCGCGGTCAGCATCTGCTCCATCTCCGCCTGATGAGATTGCAGGTTGCGATCCGTCTGACCCGCGATGCGATCGGTATCACCGGCGTGACGGTTCACCTCGCTGGCGGTACAGAGTACATCGCCGAGCAACCCCTGTAGCTTGTCGATGAAGCGGTTGATGCCTTTGGCCAGATCCCCCAGTTCGTCGACTGAGTGAGCCTGGAGTCGCTTGGTCAAGTCTCCTTCGCCATCGGCGATGTCATCCACCAAGCTGACCATCTGCCGGATAGGACCCGTGATGCTGCGCGCAATAAACAGCATGGCGGCCAGGGCCAAGCCCAGCACCAGCAGGGCGCCTATCAGCTGCTGGCTCATGGCGGCACGGTTCAGGTCGTTGAGCTGAGCTTCGAGCTGATCGGCACGGGCCAGCACCACCTGATAGGGCAGGGTGACGATGATGGCCCAGTTGCGGTGCATGCCAGGTACCTGAATGGGCACAGAGATCCGAAATGCCTCGTTGAGTTCCTGGCGCTGCACCTCTGGCTTGAGGTATTGACGCCACTCCTGACCGAGTAGTTGTGCGGCCGGGCCACCGAGCAGGGCCGCATCGCCACTGGTGCCGGTGATCACCCCGGCGGCACTGACGATCAATGTCTCACCCTTGCCGTCATAGATGTTGCTGTTGAGGTGCCTGGCCTGCTGATTGATGGAGTCTACCGTCAGATCCAGCGCCGCTATCCCCTTGAACTGACCCTTGACCATGATGGGGCTGGTGATGGTGCTCACCAACACCTGCTGACCGTTGATGTCGACCTTGAAAGGGTCGATGAGGCAGGCCTGGCCTTGCTGTTTCGGGCAGGCATAGTAGTCGTTGGCCGGGTTGCCGAAGCTGTCTGTGTCGCTTTTCTCGATGGAGAGCAGCAGATCCGAGCCTATCTTGGTGCCATCACGATAGAAGTAGGGCACGAAGCGGCCTTGGGGGTCACTGCCCAGTTCAGTCTGACCGGCGAAGAGGGCATCATCGCCAGCAAAGCCATTGGGCTCGAAACCGGCGAAGGCACCATAGAGCTGTGGCTCGAGGGCGAGCTGGGCCTTGAGCAGATCATTGACCTGTGGACGGCTGAGGCTGAGCAGCCCCTCCTGTTGCAGGGTCAGTACACTGGCCATCTGCTGGGTATAAGAGAGCCCCTTTTGCAGCAGTTGTGTGATGGCGGCCGCCTCGGCGCGGGCCTCGGCACTGACTTTCTGCCATGCCTCTTCTTGCAGGGCTTCACGGCTGGAACTGACGGTCAGTTGCTGAGTCTGGCGGCCCGAATATTGGGTCTGCAAGATGAGGATCACCAGTGCGAGGGTCATGGCGATCCCGGCCATCACCAGTATGCGGTGTGAAATAGAACGAAACTGCATCATGCGTTCCTTGTTGTAGGGTGAAGTTGGCTGAAATATCGGCGGATTAGCTGAAAGCTCCAGCTTTTGTTAGCAGTAGAGCCGAAAATAGCGAGATGTTTTGCGATCCTCCTCATGTCCGGGGAGAAAGGGATTCATGCTTGCCCTGCACCCTGCACCCTGCACCCTGCACCCTGCACCCTGCACCCTGCACCCTGCACCCTGCACCCTGCACCCTGCGCAGGCCCAGATTTCCCCATTGGGAGCGCTGAGCGTTACCGTCCTGTTGTTCGGCCCCGTTGCTGGGGTTTAGGTTCGATTCTCCCAGGGGAGAGCCTGTTGCATATCCGGGTTGCTCATCTTGAAGGGGGTGATCAATGTCCAGTTTTCCCATCCGGGGGCGGGAGTGCTAAAATGCGGCGGTTTTTCTAACGCATTGGCCCAAGGCCCTCTACACAAGGCTTAAAGATGAAAGTCAAAACCCGTTTTGCGCCCAGCCCGACCGGTTTCCTGCATGTCGGCGGTGCCCGTACCGCGCTCTACTCCTGGCTCTATGCGAAAAGCCAGGGCGGTGAGTTCGTGTTGCGTATCGAGGATACCGATCTGGAACGTTCCACCCAGGAGGCGATCGACGCCATCATCGAGGGCATGGAATGGCTGGAGCTGAACTGGGATGAGGGTCCCTATTATCAGACCAAGCGTTTCGATCGCTACAACGCCCTGATCGACGAGATGCTGGCCGACAGCCGCGCCTACAAGTGCTTCTGCTCGCGGGAGCGGTTGGACGCGCTGCGTGAAGGCCAGATGGCCAGCGGCGAGAAGCCGCGCTATGACGGAAAGTGCCGGGATGCCGCTCACGATCACCCGGCCGATGCGCCCCACGTCATTCGCTTCCGCAACCCGACCGAAGGCTCCGTGGTGTTCGATGATCACGTGCGTGGCCGCATCGAGTTCGCCAACAGCGAGCTGGACGATCTCATCATTCGCCGTACCGACGGCGCGCCCACCTATAACTTCTGCGTGGTGGTCGATGACTGGGACATGGAGATCACCCACGTGGTGCGTGGCGAAGACCACATCAACAACACCCCGCGCCAGATCAACATCTATAAGGCGCTGAACGCGCCCGTGCCGGAGTTTGCCCACGTCTCCATGATCCTGGGCGACGACGGTGCCAAGCTCTCCAAGCGCCACGGCGCCGTGTCCGTGATGCAGTACCGCGACGACGGCTACCTGCCGGAAGCCCTGCTGAACTACCTGGTGCGTCTGGGCTGGTCCCACGGCGATCAGGAGATCTTCACCCTGGACGAGATGATCAAGCTGTTCAGCCTGGATGCCATCTCCAAGTCGGCATCCGCCTTCAACACCGACAAGCTGTTGTGGCTCAACAACCACTACATGCGCAGCCTGGATCCGGCCTATGTCGCCAAGCATCTGGCATGGCACATGGCGGAGCAGAACATTGATACCAGCAAGGGGCCGACCTTGCCTGAGGTGGTGACCCTGCTGGCCGAGCGCTGCAACACCCTGGTGGAGATGGCCGCCCAGAGCCGTTATCTGTTCGAAGAGTACGAAGCGCTGGACGAAGCCGCCGCCAAGAAGCACCTGCGCGGCGTCGCGGCCGAGCCGCTGACCCTGGCCAGGGCCAAGCTGGCGACCCTGGATAGCTGGACCACGGAGGCGCTGCACGAGCTGATTGAAGCCACTGCCGCCGAGCTGGGCCAGGGCATGGGCAAGGTCGGCATGCCGCTGCGCGTCGCCGTCACCGGTCTGGGTCAATCTCCGGGTATCGACGCCGTGATGGCCTTGGTCGGCAAGGAGCGGGTACTTGCCCGCATCGACCTCGCCCTGGCCTACATCGCAGCGCGGATGGCCGCCGAGTAAGCTTGCCGTCGGACATTGCCGTCACCGGTCTGGGATAATCTCTCCCCGGGTATCGACGCCTTGATGGCCTTGGTCGGCAAGGAGCGGGTGCTGGCTCGTATCGACCGCGCCCTGGCCTATATCGAAGCGCGGATGGCCGCCGAGTAAGCTTGCCGTCGGACATTGCCGTCACCGGTCTGGGCCAATCTCCCCTGGCATCGCCGACACCGTGATGGCGTTAGTGGGCAAGGAGCGGGTGCTGGCTCGCATCGACCTCGCCCTGGCCTACATCGCAGCGCGGATGGCCGCCGAGTAAGTCGATTCATTGCCATAGAAAGGGCTCCCGTTCGGGGGCCCTTGTTGTTTGTACCCAAGAGTGATTTGTGACCAAAAACAGCAAGATAGCGACAGGGTTGCCGGTAAAAACAGCTAACTGCCTGAATTTTGACTAAACGCATCGACGAGGGGTATTTTTGGGTTGACAGCAAAGCGGTCGATGCCTATCATGCGCCTCCGTTGCCGGAGATAACTTTGGTAGCGCCGAGGTGAGTTGGGGTTATAGCTCAGCTGGGAGAGCGCTTGCATGGCATGCAAGAGGTCCGCGGTTCGATCCCGCGTAGCTCCACCAAATTCTCCTCGAACAATCTGGAATCTAAGGGGTTATAGCTCAGCTGGGAGAGCGCTTGCATGGCATGCAAGAGGTCCGCGGTTCGATCCCGCGTAGCTCCACCAGATTCTTGATTGAAGATGAAGTGCCCAGGGCAGTGCGGTGTGTATCACCCAGGCCGACCTTTGTGGGGTTATAGCTCAGCTGGGAGAGCGCTTGCATGGCATGCAAGAGGTCCGCGGTTCGATCCCGCGTAGCTCCACCACTATTTAGCAGTAAGGCAAACGGACACCAGAACCGATTGTCTAAAGAGTAAAGATTTCGGGGTTATAGCTCAGCTGGGAGAGCGCTTGCATGGCATGCAAGAGGTCCGCGGTTCGATCCCGCGTAGCTCCACCACTATTTCGTAGTAAGGCAAACGGACACCAGAACCGATTGTCTAAAGAGTAAAGGTTTCGGGGTTATAGCTCAGCTGGGAGAGCGCTTGCATGGCATGCAAGAGGTCCGCGGTTCGATCCCGCGTAGCTCCACCAATTTCTTGTTACAAGAAAGCTAAAGGCCACCGCATCGCGGTGGCCTTTTTGCTATGTGCATCCGCTCTTCGCTCCCCTTCCCGACATGAATTGTCGTCTCATCAATCATCGTATGGCGTCCTAGTCATGAGGTGGCTCACAGTTCCAGCGCATGATATCAGCGGTTTCGGGCATATCGGTGTCGATGCTTGTGCTGATAATCGTGTTAATTGCTAGCTGTTCGCGGCATTTTGGCTACTTTTCCTGCGTTCTTTGTGTTCCGCCAAAACATATTTTCCTTTGTGAATGAAGATTGAGCATTTGCGGGCGACTTCCTATACTCGGGCCGTTCCAGATGGAATCCAGGTAAAGAGCAAACCGGTTGAAAGACCGGGACGCAAAGCCTCCGGTCTACCGACTCCAGGGTCCAGGATAGCGGGGTTACCCAGGTAAGAGTCAGTGACGCGTCCATCGTCACTTGTCTTCTTCGTCGTACCTGTTGCGGTTGTGCTTTGCCTTGGTCAGCGTTTTGCCAAGACAAAAAACAAGGATGATAACAAGATGCAACAAGTCTTAAGACCAAGTCGGCTAGCCATGCTGGTCGCCCTCGCGTCCCTGCCCGGTTGGGCACTCGCGGCTTACCCCGCCTATCAGGCAGGCACCGCCTACAAGGCTGGCGACATCGTCAGCAACATCGGTAGCCTCTACCAATGCAAAGCATTCCCCTACTCCGGCTGGTGCAGCGGTGCCAGCTCTCACTACGCCCCGGGCACAGGTACTGTCTGGGCCGATGCCTGGACGCTGTATCAGGATACGACTCCCCCTGCACTGGACCTGACACTCTCTTCCCCGGCCGCGGGCAGCTCGGTGAGCGTGGGTGCAGAACTGGCTCTGGCCGTCAGCCTGGCCGGTAGCAGCAGCGCCGTGACCCAGGTGGTCTATCTGGTCGATGGCAGTCAGGTGGCTGCCGCGACCTCTGCCCCTTGGTCAGCCAGTTGGGCTGCCAGCGGAGTGGGCGCTCATCAAATCACGGCTCGCGCCCTGGACAAGGATGGCAAGAACCTGGATGAAGCTCAGGTCAGTGTGACGGTGACGGCCGTGGTTGCCCCCGAGGCGCCCAAGGCCAGCATCACCAGCCCGGCCGCCGGGGCCAAACTCACCCTGGGTCGCGCCGTCACAGTGACCGGCAATGTCACCGATGCCAATAACGATGTGGCCAGGGTCGAGCTCTATGTGGATGGCAAGAAGGCGGGTGAGGACAGCAGTGCGCCCTGGCAGCTGAGTTGGACGCCGCAGACCAAGGGGAGCGCCGCGCTGACCCTGGTCGCCGTAGACAGCCAGAACCTGTCGGGGGAGTCCGCCCCGGTGTCGGTCAGCATCGAAGAGGCGGCCTTGCCGCCCACCGGTGGCAATCTCTCCTGCGACGTTCGCCAGATCTATCGCGCCGATGGCAGCGAGTGCATGGGGGATGACCATGGCCGCCGCGTCATCGGTTACTTCACCTCCTGGCGTACCGGCAAGAACGGTCTGCCTTCCTATCTGGTAAACGACATCCCCTGGGACAAGATCACCCACATCAACTATGCGTTCGCCGCCGTGGATGAGCAGAGTCACCTCATCAAGGTGGATGACGCCGCCACCAAGCTGACCTGGGAAGGGGTGCCGGGCGCCGAAATGGATCCGGAGTTTGCCTATCAGGGCCACTTCAACCTGCTCTCCAAGTACAAGAAACAGTATCCAGACGTGAAGACCTTGATCTCCGTGGGCGGCTGGGCCGATACCCGTGGTTTCTATGCCGCCACCACCAAGGGTGACTGCTCGGTCAATACCGCTGGCATCAATGCGCTGGCCAACTCGGCGGTGAGTTTCATTCGCCAGTACGGCTTCGATGGGGTGGATATCGATTACGAATATCCGACCTCCATGAAGGATGCGGGTAACCCCAATGATTTCCCGCTCTCCAATCTGTGTCGGGGCAAGCTGTTTGCGAACTATGAAGTGCTGATGAAGACGCTGCGTGAGCGGCTCGACAACGCGGGCACCGAAGACGATCGCAAGTACATGCTGACCATAGCGTCACCGGCGTCGGCCTATCTGCTGCGTGGCATGGAGAACTTCCAGGTCACCCAGTATCTGGATTACGTCAACCTGATGACCTATGACTTCCACGGTGCCTGGAACAACTTCGTGGCCCATAATGCCGCGCTGTTCGACAACAAGGCAGATCCGGAACTGGCCCAGTGGGGTGTCTATAACCAGGCTCAGTTCGGTGCCATCGGTTACCTGAACGCAGCCTGGGCGGCGCACTACTTCCGTGGTGCCATGGCGGCTGGCAAGATCAACGTGGGTGTTCCTTATTACACCCGTGGCTGGCAGGGGGTCACCGGTGGTACCCATGGTCTCAATGGCAAGGCAGCCTTGCCAAGCCAGAGCGACTGCCAACCGGGTACCGGGGGCAGCACCATCCCTTGTGGCAATGGCGCGGTCGGTATCGACAACATCTGGCACGATCTGGACAAGAACGGCAATGAGATAGGTGGCGGCGCCGTGCCCATGTGGCATGCCAAGAACCTGGAGCATGCGGCCAGCCTCGGCATCACTACCCTGCCCAGCTACGGCGCGGCTTGGGGGCTGGATGCCAATAACCCGGCTGACGTGATGCAAGGTCAGTACGTGCGTTACTACGATGACAAGGCCCATGCGCCCTGGCTGTGGAACGAAGAGAAGAAAGTGTTCCTCTCCACCGAAGATGAAGAGTCCATGGGTCACAAGCTGGACTACATCATCAAGCGCGGTCTGGGTGGCGTCATGTTCTGGGAGATGGCGGGGGATTATGATTTCGATCCCGCCAAGAACGAATATGTCATGGGCAGCACCCTCACCAGCCTGGCCTATGACAAGTTCGCCACGGCGAGCAAAGCTAGCCTGAAGCAGAACGATCTGCCGGCCCCGGCCGCTCAGCTCGACATCGCCGTCAGCCTGACTGGCTTCAAGGAGGGGGATTCCAACTATCCCATCAATCCGACCCTGAAGCTGACCAACAACTCCACCCAGACCATTCCGGGCGGCACCCGCATCGAGTTCCTGATGCCCACCTCCACTTCTGACACCATTACGGATCAGAGCGGTATGGGGCTGACAGTGGTCGAGAGCGGTGGCAACCAGAACTCCGACGGCATCGCCAATGAGAAGGACTTCCACAAGGTGGCCCTGACCCTGCCGGGCTGGAAGGCCTGGGCACCGGGGACGGATGTTGAAGTCGCCATGACCTATTACCTGCCGGCAGCCGGTGTGCCAAGTGGCGTGCGCCTCGTCAGCGGTAGCCAGACCATAGGCCTGAAGTCCGACTTCCCGGCCCTGGCCGAGGCGGTACTGGGCGGCGGCAGCAACCCTGGCCCGGGCGGCACGACCTGCAGCTCCCAGAGCGTCAATCCGGCGGCCTATCCGGCTTACCCGAGCTGGCCGCAAGGGGACCATGCCAATGGCAACGATCGCATGACCAATGGCAGTGCGGTCTGGCAGGCGAACTGGTGGACCAGCTCCGAGCCCAAGGCGGGTGATGGCAGCTGGAAGCTGGTTTGCAGCTACTGAGAGAGAGATTAACAATACAAACGGGGCCTCTGGCCCCGTTTTTTTATCAAGAAAACCCCGGTGGCGGCCGACATAACATAGTAATGGCCATAGTACCGGGATCGGCGAGTCCCTATACTGGACCGCATTCGGATTGGGAGAGAAGGGCAATCATGGCGAGCATATTGGATTCAGTGGATCAACGTACCCAGCTGGTAGGGGAGAATCGCCTGGAGTTGCTGATGTTTCGACTCGGCTCCCGTCAGCTGTTTGCCATCAACGTGTTCAAGGTGCGCGAGGTGGTGAAACTGCCCCACCTGAACAAGATGCCTGGCTCTCATCACAACATCAGCGGCGTGGCCAATATCCGCGGTGTCTCCATCCCCGTCATCGATTTGCGCAGCGCCATCGGCATGCGCGGCCAAGCCCAGGAGGGAGAGGCCAACCTCATCATCACCGAATATAACCGTACCATTCAGGGTTTCCTGGTCGGCCAGGTGGCCAACATCGCCAATATGACCTGGAAGGACATATTGCCGCCGCCGCGCTCGGCGGGTCGCGCCAACTACCTCACCGCCATCACCCGCCTGCGGGAGGGCGATAGCGAGCAGATCGTCGAGATCATCGACGTGGAGAAGGTGCTGGCCGAGATCATCACCTACGACATCCGCATCTCCGACGCCGTGCTGGATAGAGAACTGCTGCCGCAGATGCAGGGGCGCAAGGTGTTGATCGTCGATGATTCCAGCACGGCCCGCAACCTGATCCGCGATACCCTGGCGCAACTCGGACTCGAAGTGATCGAATGTCAGGATGGCCTGCAGGCCTTGCGTTTGCTCAAGAGCTGGTGCGATGCGGGCAAGAGAGTGACCGACGAAATACTGCTGATGATCACCGATGCCGAGATGCCGGAGATGGATGGTTACCGCCTCACCCACGAGGTGCGCAGCGACCCGCGCATGCAGGATCTCTTCATCACCCTCAATACGTCGCTCAGCGGCAACTTCAACGAGGCCATGGTCAAGAAGGTCGGCTGTGACCGCTTCATTTCAAAGTTCCAGCCGGACCTGTTGGTGGGGGTCGCCCAGGAGCGGCTGCGTCAGTTGCTGGGTTGACAAACTATCGGGCTGGTTCAGCAACCAAAAAGGTCAGCATCTGCTGACCTTTTTGGTTCTACAAGAGCCTGTCAGTGAGTCAGCAAGGGCTCGACGAAGCGGGCCACCTTGTCGCGGATGAGCGGCTGTGCCTCGGCCTTGGGGTGGATGCCATCATTCAGCATGAGTTCAGGGCGAGTGGCAATATCATCGAGGAAGAAGGGCAGCAGTGGCCGCTCATTCTCCTTGGCAAGATCCGGGAATATGGTTTCGAACTGGCGCAGGTAACGGGCCCCGTAATTGGGGGGCAGCTGGATCTGGGTCAGGATGGTGTGGATCCCCTGCTGCTTGGCCATGGTCAACATCTTGGCCAGATTCTGGCGAGTGATGGCGGGCGGGAAACCGCGCAGGCCATCATTTCCCCCCAGCTCGATCAGCAGCCAGTCCGGCTTGTGCTCCTTGAGCAAGACAGGCAGTCTGGTGAGGGCCCCTTGCGTGGTCTCGCCGCTGATGCTGGCGTTGATCAACTGATGCTGGCCACCGGTTTGCTGCCACTGTTGCTGGAGCAGGGCAGGCCAGCTCTGCTCGGCCTGCATCTGATAACCGGCACTCAGGCTGTCGCCCAGCACTAACAGAGTCTGTGCCTGCAACTGGCCACAGGCCATCACCCACATTAAGGCGAACAGGATACGCGCCATGACTTCAACTCCCATCATTTCGATTAGCAACCTCGGCAAGTCTGTGCGCCTTGGCAGTGACAATCTGACCATCCTTGAGGGGATCTCGCTGCAAGTCAAGGCGGGGGAGACCCTGGCTCTGGTCGGTGCCTCAGGTTCGGGCAAATCGACCCTGCTCGGCCTGCTGGCCGGATTGGATCTGCCCAGTAGCGGCGAGATCCGCATTCAGGGTCACTCCCTCGGCGAGCTGGATGAAGAGGGGCGCGCCCGCTTGCGCTCCGATCACATCGGCTTCGTATTCCAATCCTTCCTGCTGTTGCCGACCCTGAGCGCCCTGGAAAACGTCATGCTGCCTGCCGAGTTACGTGGCGAGCGCGATTGCGAACCCAGGGCCCGCGAGCTGTTGGCGGCGGTCGGCCTGAAAGACAGGCTGGATCACTTGCCCCCCAGGCTCTCTGGTGGCGAACAGCAGCGGGTCGCCATCGCGCGCGCCTTCATGACCAGACCCAGCCTGCTGCTGGCAGACGAGCCGACCGGCAACCTCGACAGCAAGACGGGGGATACCGTCATCGAGCTGCTGTTCGAACTCAACCGTACCCATGGCACCACCCTAGTGGTGGTCACCCATGATCTGGCACTGGCTCAGCGTTGCCAGCGCCAACTGACCATGGCAAGTGGCCGCTTGCAGGGCAGCCCGGGTGAGGAGTTCCATGCTGCTGACCGCGATGACCGCGATGACCGCGATGACCGCGATGACCGCGATGACCGCGATGACCGCGATGACCGCGATGACAGCAGCGCCGTGCGTGCCTGACGCTGGCCCCGGGATCCGGTTTTATGTCGATAGAGAGCAGTCATGACCCAGTTAACAGGATGTCAGCGCATGAGGAGGTCGCAATGATGCGGTCAGGATGGCATGAGCGTCAAACCGTGAGGGAGCCCCAATAATGATGCATTTACGATTGGCGCTGCGTCTGCTGCGCCGGGAAGGGGCCAGTGGCGAGCTGCGCTGGTTCGTGCTGGCGCTGGCGCTCTGCGTCGCCTGCGTGCTGAGTGTGGCCCTGGTCGCCGATCGGCTGGACGCTGGCCTCAAGGCCTCGGGTCGTGACTTTATCGCGGCAGACAGAGCCCTGGGCACGAGCCGGGCCCTGAGTCCCGATCTGCTGGCCAGGGCGCAGCAGGACAAGTTGGCGGTGCAAGCCACGGTCAGCTTCAACAGCATGCTGTTTCACGGCGAGGCGTTTCAGCTCGCCTCTATTCGTGCGGTACCGAGTGGTTTCCCCTTCTATGGCACCCTGGAGCTGACCCCTCAGCAAGCCCCCAAACCGGGCGAGATCTGGCTGTCGCCACGGCTGATGCAACTGCTCGAGGCCAAGGTGGGGGAGGCGCTTGAGGTGGGCAATACCCATCTCAAGGTGGCGGGTCTGCTTGGCCGTGAGCCGGATCAGGGATTTAGCCCCTTCCTGCTCGCGCCGCGTGCCTTGATCCACAGTGATGACATAGGGGCAACCGGCGCCTTGCTGCCCGGCAGCCGTCAGCAGTGGCGCTACCTGTTTCAGGGCTCGCGGGCCGACATCAACCGCTTCGAAGCCTGGATAAAACCCAAGCTGGTGACGGGGCAGAAGTGGGTCACCCCGGATGACAAAGGCTCACAGGTGGGGCGCTCCCTGGCCAACGCTGAGCGTTTCTTCCGGCTCGCGTCCCTGGCGGGGGTCTTGCTCGGTGCCCTGGCCATGGGCATAGCCGTGCGGCATTTTGCCGAACGCCAGACCAGCATGGTGGCCCTGCTCAAGACACTTGGGGCTTCGCGAGGAACCCTGTGGCGCCTGATGGGCACCCTGCTGCTCTGCCTCACCCTGGTGGGCGCTCTGCTTGGCCTGGTGGCGGGCAGCGCCATGCAGTGGCTCACCCTGCATCTGCTCGGTGGCCTCTTGCCTGCGGATCTGCCGCCCCCCTCCTGGCGTCCATTCGCCCTGGGGGTGGCCGTGGCGCTCTTTATCACCCTGCTACTCGCCTTCATCCCCTTCTTGCGCCTGCTCAAGGTGCCGCCGCTGCGGGTCCTGCGTCGTGAGCTGTCGGCGAGCGTCCCCCCTTGGTTGGCGCTGCCGGTGGGTCTGCTCGGTCTGTTCGCCCTGGTGTGGGGCTTCACCGCCGAGCTGGGCTTGTCCCTGGGGCTGGTCGCGGGCATGGGGCTGCTGATGGGATTGCTGGCCGTGATGGCTGCGGGCCTGCTCAGGCTCGGCGGCCGCCTCCAGGGGCCCCACGCCTTGCGTCTGGCCCTGGCGCATCTCTCCAGGGAGCGAGGTGCCGGTCTGTTCCAGTTGGCGGGGTTCGCCCTTGCACTCATGTTATTTGGCTTGCTGTGGGCGGCCCGGGTCGATCTACTCGACGAGTTTTCCGCCCGCTTGCCCGCCGATGCGCCCAATCGCTTCCTGGTCAACATCAGCAGCGAGGAGCGCATTCCCATACTCGCAGCTCTCGGCGAAGCGGGTGCCGTCACCTCGGACTTCTACCCCATGGTGCGTGGCCGCCTGACCAGCATTGCCGGCGACCTCATCGGGCCCAATGGCCGGGAGGGAATCGACAGGGAACTCAACTTCACCAGCACGGCGCAGTTGCCTGCCGATAACCGCATCACCCAGGGGCGCTGGCTGGCGGGCAAAGGCGAGGTCTCTGTAGATGATGAAGTAGCCGGGCGGCTGGGCATCAAGCTGGGCGACACACTGGGCTTCAACATTGAGGGGCGCGAGTTCGAGGCGAGCGTCACCAGCCTGCGCCATATCAAGTGGGACAACATGCGTCCCAACTTCTACATGATCTTCTCGCCGGATCTGCTGACTGACTTCTCGCCGACCTGGCTTGGCAGCTATCGGTTGCCAAGCAGCGGCAAGGGCGCCGAAGTGGCGCTCATACGTCAGTACCCCACCGTCTCCCTCATCGATGTGGATGATCTGATCGCCCGGCTGACCCAGGTCTCCCAACAGGTGAGCCGGGCCCTGGCCTTGATGCTGGGGCTGGTGACGGTGGCGGCCCTGCTGGTGTTGCTGACCCAGACCCAGGCCAGCATGGCGAGCCGACGCAGGGAGCTGCTGCTGATGCGTACCCTGGGGGCGAGCAGTGAGCTGCTGCAGCGCATGTTGCGTTGGGAGCTGGTGGCGACGGGCCTGCTGGCGGGATTGTGCGGGGCGGCCGTGGTGGAGATCTGTTCCCTGGCTCTGCAACTGCTCTGGTTTGAAGGGCAGTGGCAGTTCCACTGGTTCATCTGGCTGGGCTTGCCTGTGCTGGGTGCCTTGCTGGTCACCCTGGCCGGACAGGGGATGCAGCGCCAGTTGCTGGCGGGCACCCTGAGCGATCGACTGCGGGGCCTGGGTCAGGGGCTGCTCTAAGGGCTCACCCAGGTAGATACCGGAGAAAAAGAAAAAACGCTTCATCCGGCGGATGAAGCGTTTTTATTTGAGGATCTCTGGTTACGGGCTCGATGGGGGGCGTTCCAGCAGATTGCAAAGCGCCTGGGGCAGGGCCGGGAAGCTGAAATGAAAGCCTGCGTCCTGCAGCCGTTTCGGCAGGACTCTTTGCCCGGTGAGCAGCAGGTCGGCGGCCTCGCCCATCATGAGCTGCAGCGTCCAGGCGGGAATGCGCATCAGGTGGGGGCGCTTCAACGACTTGGCCAGTTGCTGGCTAAACTCCCGGTTGCTGACCGGGGTGGGCGCCGTGCCGTTATAGATGCCTTGGCAATCGTCATGCTCGAGCAGAAACAGCCAGGCGCGCACCAGATCCTGAATGTGGATCCAGGAGACCACCTGCTGCCCTTTACCCATGGGGCCGCCGAGCCCGACCCTGTAGGGCGGCAGCATCTTGGGCAGGGCGCCGCCATCTAGCCCCAGCACCAGGCCAATGCGCAAGATGCAGACCCGGGTCTGTTCACTGCTGGCCGCCAGGGCCAGGGATTCCCACCGGTTGCAGAGCTGATGGGTGAACTCGAGACTGGGGTGATCGCACCCCTCATCCAGTGGCTTGTCATCCTGGCGGCCGTACCAGCCGATGGCAGATGCGCTAAGCAGTGCCTTGGGGGGGGTGGTGGAGAGCTTGATGAGATCGACCAGCTGTTCGGTCAGCAGCCAGCGGCTATCACACAGTTGTTGCTTGCGAACCGGGTTCCAGCGCCCCTGAGCGATGGGCTCCCCCGCGAGGTTGATCACCACATCGATGTCGTTGAGATGGTCGAGCCGGTCCAGGGAGTCAATCAGCTGCATATCGTGGCCGAGCAGTTGATACGCATGGCTCCCCTGACGGCTCAATACTACCACCTGATGCTGTACTTTAAGGTGGGCGACTAACTTGCGGCCGATAAAACCTGTCCCCCCCGTGATCAGTATCTTCATCTCGTCTTCCCCTCTCTGTCTGGCTCTACTCTAGTGAGTCGGCAAGGGATGAACAAGCCATGAGCATGAGGCAAGGTACACCAAGAGGCACCATCTGCATCTGTTGTTTTCTTTCAAATGATCCAGAAACTATCCACAAAAGCTGTGGAAAAGTCTGTAGATTAGCGGTGTGTCTAGCGTTAGTTACTTGATCTTAAAAGAGTATTTCATTCTGATCTCGACTGGAGTGCAATTGCTCAACCCCCTGGCGCGAATGTGAGTGTTCGCTCAGGCGCTGCATCACTATTGGCGAAGGCTCTAGGCGCTGGGGCGAGATCTGACCGGATCCGGATTTGATCTTCGGGATCAACATAATGCCCGCCAGCCATAAAAAAACCCGCCAGGAGGCGGGTTTTTGCAAGAGGGCAGAGCGGGGCTATTACTCGGCCTCTGCCTGGGCTGCCTGAATACCGGTCAGGGCGATGGTGTAGACGATGTCATCCACCAGGGCGCCACGGGACAGGTCATTGACCGGCTTGCGCATGCCTTGCAGCATGGGGCCGATGGAGACCAGCTCGGCGGAGCGCTGTACCGCCTTGTAGGTGGTGTTGCCGGTGTTCAGATCCGGGAACACGAACACGGTGGCTTTACCCGCAACCGGTGAGTTCGGTGCCTTGGACTTGGCCACGTTCTCCATGATGGCCGCGTCGTACTGCAGCGGGCCGTCGATGATGAGGTCCGGGCGCTTGGCCTTGGCCAGCTCGGTCGCTTCACGCACTTTCTCTACGTCCGCGCCGGCGCCAGAGGTACCGGTGGAGTAGGAGATCATGGCGACGCGCGGCTCGATGCCGAAAGCGGCAGCGGAGTCGGCGGACTGGATGGCAATCTCGGCCAGCTGTTCGGCGCTCGGATCCGGGTTGATGGCGCAGTCACCGTATACCAGCACCTGATCAGGCAGCAGCATGAAGAAGATGGAGGAGATCAGCGACGAACCCGGGGCAGTCTTGATGATCTGCATCGGCGGACGAATGGTGTTGGCGGTGGTGTGCACGGCGCCGGAAACCAGACCGTCCACTTCGCCACGCTCCAGCATCATGGTGCCCAGCACCACGTTGTCTTCCAGCTGTTCGCGGGCGACCACTTCGGTCATGCCTTTGTTCTTGCGCAGCTCGACCAGACGCGGCACATAGCGCTCGCGCACTTCCAGCGGGTCGATGATCTCGACGCGATCGGTCAGCACCACACCCTGCTGTTCGGCGACGCGGCGGATCTCTTCCGGGTTGCCCAGCAGCACCGGACGGGCGATGCCACGCTCGGCACAGATGGCGGCAGCCTTGATGGTGCGCGGCTCTTCCCCTTCTGGCAGCACGACGCGCTTGTTGGCCTGACGGGCCAGCTCGGTCAGCTGATAACGGAATGCCGGCGGGCTCAGACGACGGGAGCGGGTGGACTTGGCAGAGAGAGACTCTATCCAGTGCTTGTCGATGTGGCCAGCCACATAGTCCTGCACCAGTTCGATCCGCTCGCGGTCATCTTCCGGAATGTCGACGTTGAAGTTCTGCAGGCTGACCGCGGTCTGCCAGGTGTTGGTGCCGGTGATCATGATCGGCAGGCCGGTGGCCATGGCCTGTTGGCACAGGGCCATCACTTGCGGTTCCGGGTGATAGTTGCCGGTCAGCAGCAGGGCACCGAGCTTGACGCCATTCATGGCGGCCAGACAGGCGGAGACGATGACGTCCGAACGATCGCCGGAGGCAACCAGCAGGCTGCCCGGACGGAAGTGCTCAACCATGTTGTGGATGGAGCGGGCACAGAAGGTCACGGTCTGCAGACGACGGCTGTCCAGTTCACCCTTGTGCAGGATCTTGGCGGCCAGGTGCTTGGAGAGATCCTTGGCGCGCGGGGCGATCAGCTGGGTGTTCCAGGGGATGCAACCCAGGATGCGCAGCGGGCTCTTGCCAAACACCTGCAGCACTTCCAGGTTATGGGCGGCATCTGTGGTGTGGTGATGGGCCTCGAACATCTCGGTGAGATCGGGGCGAGTCACGCCGTGCTCGTCCACCGGTGCGCCCACCTTGTTGATCACGCAGCCGACGATGCGGGGGTTGTTGACGCCACCGAAGTTGGAGCAGGCCAGTTCGATGCGCTCTTTGAGCTTCTGGCTGGAGTCATGACCCGGGTGGGTGACGAATACCATGTCGGCGTCCAGGGCCTTGGCGACGTCATAGTTCAGCTTGTTGGCAAAGGGCTGTTTGTCGGTGGGCACCATGCCCTCGACCACCACCACTTCGGCGCCGCTGGCTTTCACGTGCTCTTCGAAGCGAGCCACAATCTCTTCCAGCAAGATATCGGTGTTGCTGGTGGTGATCATGTTCTCGGCGTAGGAGAGGGCGAAGGGCTCGGGTGGGTTGATGTTGGCAGCGGCGCGGATCACGGCGGTGGAGCGCTCGGCTCCAATCTCGCCCGGACGCGGCTGGGCAACCGGTTTGAAGAAGCTGACATTGACACCGTGACGTTCCATGGCGCGAACCACGCCAAGACTCACGGAAGTTACGCCGACACCAGTGCCGACCGGGATGAGCATAATAGTGCGTGCCACTTATTACCCCTTGTTCATTTTTTGGGATCAGGAAAAGGCCGCCCTGGGGCGGCCTTGCTCTACAGCTAAATTATGCGCCGACGAGATCCAGCGCGTCGTGGGCAATGACCCACTCTTCGTTGGTCGGGATAACCAGGGCCTTGGTGGAGCCAGCCTTGGAGATCTCGCCACCCTTGCCGAAGCGGGCTTTCAGGTTGGCGTCGTGGTCGACGTCAAAGCCCAGCAGCGCCAGCTTGTTCAGGGCCATCTCACGGATAGGAGCGGAGTTTTCACCGATACCACCGGTGAAGACCACGGCATCCAGACGACCATCCATGGCGGCAGCGTAAGCGCCGATGTACTTGGCCAGGCGGTAGCAGTAAACGTCCATGGCACGCTTGGCTTCTTCTTTGCTGTCGTAGTTGTCTTCGACGAAACGGCAGTCGGAAGTGACTTCAGTCAGACCCTGCAGACCGGACTCTTTGGTCAGCATGGTGTTGATCTCGGCCACGCTCATGCCCAGATTGTCATGAAGGTGGAAGATGATGGCCGGATCGATATCACCACAACGGGTACCCATCACCAGACCTTCCAGCGGGGTCAGACCCATGGAGGTGTCGACGGACTGGCCATTTTTGATGGCGCAGACGGAGCCGCCGTTGCCCAGGTGGCAGTTGATGATGTTCAGCTCGGAGACCGGCTTGTTCAGGATCTTGGCCGCTTCCAGGCTGATGTAGTAGTGGCTGGTACCGTGCATGCCGTAGCGACGGATGCCGTTCTCTTTGTAGAGCTTGTACGGCAGGGCATACAGGAAGGCTTCCTGGGGCATGGTCTGGTGGAAAGCGGTGTCGAACACGGCCACGTTCTTGTCGGCCAGATGCGGGAACACTTTCAGGGCGGCACGGATGCCGACCAGGTGGGCCGGGTTATGCAGCGGGGCCAGGGTGGCGCAATCTTCGATGCCCTGGACCACTTCGTCGGTGATGACCACGGAGGAGGTGAACTTCTCACCACCATGCACCACACGGTGACCGACGGCGATCAGGTTCTCGGCCAGGGCCGGATTCAGGGGCAGGATCTTGTTGACTATGAAGTCCAGCGCTTCCTGGTGGGCGGCACCGGCGCCGAGATCGGCACTGCCTTTCTCGCCGTTGAGCTTCCACTTGATGCGGGCATCGTCGAGACCGAAGCACTCGGCCAGGCCGGACAGCAGGTCGTCGCCTGTGGTGGCATCGATCACGGCAAACTTCAGGGAAGAGCTACCACAGTTAAGTACAAGAACCAGCTTACTCATGAATAAATCCTATCGCAGATTGGGTTGTGTAGGAGGACTGCACGGACGCAAAGGCGTCCAACATCTTCAACTTATCCTTATGAGGGTTGGCAATCTGTTGCTTGCCCCTTGTATAGTGATACAAGACCCGAAATCCTGACGCCTGCCGATGGGTGCCCGAGGGGCCACTGGCGGTAAAAATAGGCGGACAAAGGATAACCTCATTGTTGAAAAATAACAAAGTCATCCTAAACCTTTGCTATGTTCCATCAAATTTTTACGCGGTTTTGCCGTTAATACGTTCAAAATTAGCTCGGAGGTAATATGAGCATGAATTCTTTTGGAACTAAGTTACAGCAAGGCCGACATTATATGACGATTTGGCCGCGCCGTCCCGAGCTCAATCCGCTGTTTCCTGAAAACCGTGTCATCCGCGCCACCGAGTTTGCCCTCAAGGTGATCCCGGCCCTGGCCGTGCTCAGCATCATGCTGCAGTTCCAGTTTGGTCAGGATTACTACTGGCCTTCGGTCATCACCAGCGTGCTCTTCCTGCTCAGCCTGCCGCTGCAAGGTTATTACTGGCTCGGCCAGCGTGCCGCCACCCGCCTGCCGCCCTCTCTGGCCAGTTGGTATCGGGAGATCAATAGCAAGATGAACGAGCAGGGTGGCCGCCGTCAGCTGGTGGCCCAGCCTCGCTATGAAGAGCTGGCCGATACCCTCAACGCCGCTTTCAAGCAGCTCGATAAATCCTTCCTCTACGAGTGAGCCCAGCTCGATGCATCAAGGCGCCCCGGGGCGCCTTTTTTATCGGGCGGGTTTTGCATCGGCGGTACCCTCAGGCGGCCAGGATCTTGCGGATCTCCTGGATGGAGAGCTTGTACTGACGTGGACACTGGCGCCACACCGCCAGCATCCGCTGGTATTTGTCACCCATGGCAATGTCGCTGGAGAGTTCGTCGCAGGGGCAGTCCAGCTCGGGGAAGCGCTTGTCCACCTCGAGCAGGAAGCAGACATAGTCTGCCAGGGCGGCTTCCTGGCTGCGGCTGTAGCCGTTGAAGCGCAGTCGACTGGCTGCTATCTCCCCCTGATTGACCGGATCCAGGTTCCCCCAGGAGATGGCCAGGGCATGGTGCAGCTCCAGGGTGTCCAGCACCCCTTGGCAGGTGGCCAGATCCAGGTGGCCGAAGTGTTTTTCCAGCTCGAGGATCTGCAGGCAGTAACCCTTTTCGATGATGGTACTGGCGCGCTGATAGTGGGCAGCTTGCTCCGGGTTGAGCTTGGCCAGGATCTCGTACTGGTTGCTGAGGATCAGGCGCTCGGTGTGGCTCATGTTCATGGGTTTTCTCGCTGCAAGATGAAACTGGCACCAAGTTAACCCAGATATCAGATGAATTTTTTGATCTCGAAGGGGAGTTGTCGTCAAAAAACCTGGCGGTGAGTCGGGTCGTGCCCAACGTGGGGGTATCAAAGAGAGTGCGACACAACGGCACACAGCAAGAGAGGGCCCCGGGCCCTCTCTTGTTTCATCTGTCTCATCCCAGCCATGGCTGGGAGGGCTGCCCCGGTTGCGGGGATGGGCTTAGCCCTTGACGAAGTCCAGCACCACCTGGTGGTGGTTGCTGGTCTTGAACTTGTCGAAGCGGTGGACAATCTTGCCCTCCTCGTCGATGAGGAAGCTCAGGCGATGGATGCCGTCATACTCCTTGCCCATGAATTTCTTCGGACCCCAGACCCCGAAGGCATCTGCCACGGCATGGTCTTCGTCGCTGAGCAGCCGGAAATTGAGGCTGTCGCGCTGTGCGAATTTTTTGAGGCGTGTGCTGGCATCCGGGCTGATGGCAAGCACCTCCACATTGAGGGTGGCCAGCTCCGCATTGACGTCGCGCAGGCCGCAGGCCTGGGTGGTACAACCCGGGGTCATCGCCTTGGGATAGAAGTAGACCAGTACCTTCTTGCCGCGCAGATCGCTCAGGCGAACTGGTTGGCCATCCTGATCTTGCAGGGTGAAATCGGGTGCCATGGCACCGGCTGACAAGGGGGTGATGGGTTCAATGGCGGACATCTTGGCTCCTTGGTGAAGCGGGCAATCGGGGGGATCCCACCTCAAGCATGCTTGCGGTGGATGATAAATTCGAACGACTCGGCGCCCAGGTTCTGACAGAAGGTCGCGAAGGCGGCCTCGGAATCGGTGACCTCGCCCGTGCGGGTCAGGTTGAGTTGAAAGGCGGCCTTGAAACGGTTGTAAGGCTGCTGCTCCCGGGTTTCGGTCTGCATGGCCTGGATGTCCCAGCCATGATCAATGAAGAACTGGGTGCACTGACTGACGATGCCCGGCTCGTCACGGATCAGGATCTCGGCACTGGCATTGGTGTCGTATTGCAGGGAGTGGTGGCGCTCGGTGCGCTTCATCATGGTGATGAGATCCCACTCCTGACTGCGCAGGGGCAGGCTTATTTCGAGCTGCATCAGGCTGTTCCAGTCACCGGACAGCAGCATGATGAAGGTGAATTCGTTGCCGAAGATGCCAAGGCGGCTGTCGACAATGTTGCAGCCACAGCCACTCACGTGGCGAGTCACTTCGTTTACTATGCCAGGCCTGTCCGTGCCGATGGCCGTTACGACCAGGTAATGCGTCATAAGTCCTCTCTCGTCCATTCATTATTCTGGCGCAAGAAGGCTCGGGTGAGCCGTGGTCCACGCAGGGGAACACCATTGCGGACATAGCGCCGTTTTGTGGCGGATGGTAACACGGCTTGCCACCTGCCTCCCTTGTTTTTCAAAGGGGTCAGCTTTACCATTACGCCCCTGAAAATCGGGAGAAATATCCATGTTACGCGGTAGTCTTGTCGCTCTTGTCACCCCTATGCTGGCTTCAGGTGAAGTCGATTGGGCCAGTCTGGCCCGTCTTGTCGAGTACCACGTGGCTGCCGGGACCTCGGCCATCGTCTCGGTCGGCACCACGGGGGAGTCGGTTACCCTGAGTGAGCAGGAGCATATCGCCGTTGTGGAAAGGACCGTGGCCCTGGCTGGCGGACGCGTGCCTGTCATCGCCGGTTGTGGCTCCAACAGCACGGCTCACGCTATCGCGCTCTCTCAACGTCTCGCCCAAACTGGCGTGGTAGCGGGTCTCTCTGTCACCCCTTATTACAATAAACCGACCCAAGAAGGTCTCTATCGTCACTATTGTGCGATCGCCGAGGCTAGTGGTCTGCCTCAAATTCTTTATAATGTGCCGGGGCGCACCTGTTGCGATCTCAAACCCGAGACAGTGGCTCGGCTGGCCAAGGTGCCGGGGATCATCGGCTTGAAAGAGGCAACCGGCGATCTGACGCGCACGCCGCTGCTGCGCGAGTTGTGTGGATCCGATTTTCTTCTCTACAGTGGCGATGATGCGACTGGATGTGATTTTATGCTGCAAGGGGGCGATGGGGTCATCTCCGTCACCACCAATATTGCGGCGGCCCAGATGGCCGACATGTGTCGTGCTGCCCTGACTGGCGATGCCGGTCTGGCCCATGACATCAACAATCGATTGATGCCGTTGCATCGGACTCTGTTCTGCGAGCCGAGTCCCATCCCCGTCAAGTGGGCCTGTGCCCGATTGGGATTGATAGCGACGGCGACCCTGCGTCTGCCGCTGACCGACCTCACCCCCGAGGGCAAACAGGCGATGACGCAGGCTCTGACGACTGCGGAGTTGATGGCGAGTGTTTAAAACAAACGGAAAGGGAAGTGCAGTGCGTCTGGCCATGAGTGTGGTGACCCTGGCCGTACTGGCCGGTTGCAGCTCACCGGCAGAACGCAAGATGGCCAACCGTGGTTTCGAGTATGAGGAAGCCCGCCTGGAAGGCCGCGCTTTCCTGATACCTGCCGGGTTGCAGAGCCCCGCCTTTAACAGCGATTTCAATATCCCCGCCCTGCCCGAGAGCAGCCGCGAAGGCGCCATTGGTGCCAAGGTGGACGTGCGTCCACCCGCCCAGTTGTTGACTGTGGTACCGGGTAGCCAGGTGGTGGCCAATGCGGCCGACCCCACGGTCTCTTTCTATGCCCTGAGCACCCAGCAGGATATTCAGAATGATACCTGGGCCTTCCTGATGAACTTCCTGGCCAAATACAAGGTCACTACCGAGACGCTGGATCGCCAGAGCGGTGTACTGGAGACCGGCTGGTTCGACAACACCTTGGCGCTCGATGGCTGGGGTGAGGAAGATGACGATTATCAGATCCGTCAGCGTTACCAGTTCGTCTTGAAAAATGATCTCCAGCGCCATGCGGTCAACATGTCGGTGAAGGTGGTCGATCATGAAGAGATCCTCGACGGTGAGACCACGACCAGCCTGACGCCAGCCGAGGCCAAACGCTACGCGACCCGCGCCCTGAACCAGTTCTCCCTCTATTACGACAAAGAGCTCAAGGCGCGCGAGCAGCACAAATCCAGCGATGGCATGGCGTTGCAGCTCGGTCTGGACAACAACGATTTGAGCGCCTGGATTGCCGGGGGATCCTTCGATCAGGTGTGGCGTCGCCTCAACCAGATCCTGCCTGGCTACGGTTTCGTCATCAAGGATACCCAACAGTCTCTGGGCTGGATCGACGTCGAGTATGACGATCCGGGCAGCGATTTCTGGCAAGCCAAGGGGGCTGAGCCCTTCAAGCTGGAGGAGGATAAATACCGCTTCCAGCTCGGCGAGATGGCGGGGGGCAAGACCTCCATCACCCTGTTCGACAAGGATAAAAAACCTGTGTCGTCCGGGACTATCTCCCAGATGTATATCAGTCTGTCCGAGGCATTCGCCAAGGCCCAGGCCGATCAAGCCGCAGCAACAGCAGAATAGAAACAGGGGCCTAGTGCCCCTGTTTTATTAGGTTAATCCCCTACAAACTGGGGGCTTGCTTGGTGCGTGTGTTTGGCTGGTCCCCAGCAACAGGGGCCTGGCATGTGTGTTTTATCAACCCCCACAACAGGAAGTGTTAAAAGCCATGAGTCTTGCAGATCAAGTATTGGCGGTGAATGACGATTTACCGATCCGTACCGATAAACCTGTCCATTCCGGCAAAGTGCGCAGCGTCTACTGGTTGACCCCGGCAGACAGTGCCCGGCTCATCAGAGAGAAAGGCTATGATGTGCCGGCCGATGCGCCGCTGGCCATCATGGTGATCAGTGACCGTATCTCTGCCTTCGACTGCATCTGGCAGGGGGTGGACGGACTGAACGGCGTACCGGGCAAGGGCGCGGCACTCAATGCCATCTCCAGCCACTGGTTCAAGTTGTTCAAGGAGAAGGGACTGGCCGACAGCCACATCCTGGACATCCCGCACCCCTTCGTCTGGATAGTGCAAAAAGCCCGTCCCGTGATGATCGAGGCCATTGCCCGCCAGTACATCACCGGCTCCATGTGGCGTGCCTACAAGAATGGCGAGCGCGAATTCTGCGGTATCACACTGCCGGAAGGTCTGAATAAGGATCAGAAGCTGCCTGAGACCCTGATCACCCCTTCTACCAAGGGTGTGCTGACCGGTCTGGAAGGGGTGCCCGAGGCCGATGACGTCAACGTCTCCCGTGCCGACATCGAGCGCCACTACCAGGGCTTCAACTTCAGCAGTCTGGATGACATAGATCGCTACGAAGTGCTGCTCAAGGAAGGCTTCAGTGTCATCAGCGATGCCCTGGCCGCGCTGGATCAGGTCTTTGTCGACACCAAGTTCGAGTTTGGCTACGTCCATGATGCCGAAGGCCGCGAAAAGCTCATCTATATGGATGAAGTGGGCACCCCGGACAGCTCCCGCATCTGGGACGGCCCGGCCCTGCGCGAAGGCGAGATCATCGAGAAATCCAAAGAGGGTTTCCGTCAGTGGCTGCTGAACCACTTCCCGGATCCGGACATCCTGCTCAACAAGCACCGCATGCCGGAACGTTTTGCCCTGGCTCGGGACAACAAATTGCCCACCGAGGTGATGATGGATATCTCCAACACCTACGTGGGTATCGCCGAGAAGATCATCGGCCACAAGCTGGTGCGCAGTGCCAATCCCAAGCAGGAGATCATCGAGGTGCTGCGTGAGCAGTACGGCCTGATCGACTGAGGCTACGCTTTTTTATCGCCGAAAAACAAACGTTTGCTGGTGATGAAAGCAGCCAGCTGATAAATGAACGGGCCCCATTGCGGGGCCCGTTTTTTATTGCTGATCTGGCTTGGCAGCGAGGCCGCAGGGATCAAGCATTGACCCTGAACACCTGGCCGGTCTGCACCCCGAGCACGGATTTCTGATAGGCAAGAGCCACTCGGGCGGCCGGCACGGGCTCGAAGCCGGGGAAGAAGGCTGCGTACTTATCCATCGACTCGGTCAACACGGTCGGGCTCACCACATTGATGCGCAGCCCTTTGGGCAGCTCGCAGGCGGCTGCCTTGGCGAAGTGTTCTATGGCGCCATTGATGGTGGTGGCACTGCTGCCCCAGTTGATGGGCTCTTCGCTCAATATGCCGCTGATCAGGGTGATGGAACCCCCTTCGTTCAGATAGGGAATGGCGGCGCGGGTCAGTTTGACTTGGCCCATCAGCTTGCTCTCCAGACCGAGTTGCCACTGCTCATCGGTCAGCTCGGTGAGAGGGGCGAAGGCCACATTGCCGCTGGCGACCACCAGGGCATCGAACTGGCCGATGCCTGCAAACAGGGCGGCGATGGAGGCACCATCCGTCATGTCGACGGTGGCATCTCCCTGGCTGCGGCCGACCCGGACAATCTCATGCTGAGTTGCCAGCAGGTTGCTGACGGCGGAACCGACTGTGCCACTGGCACCGACAATCACTATTTTCATGGCTGCACTCCTTGTTGGGATGTGTTGATAATAGCGCGCCAAAAAAGAAGAAAAAGCGCTTAAAATAAACCAATTGTTGTCATTTTGGAGTCAATTAAGTGGAGATAGGCCATCTATCGAGCTTCTATCAGGTGGTACTGAGGGGCAGTTTCTCGGCCGCAGCCGACGCACTGGGGGTGAGCAAAGGCATGCTCAGCCGCCATGTCAGCAGCCTGGAGCGCAGCCTCAATGCCCAGTTGTTGCAACGTACCACCCGCAGGCTCAGCCTGACCGAGGCAGGCAAGACCCTCTACCAGCAGGCGGGTCAGATCTTTGCCCTGGCCCAGCAGGCTGAGCAGGACATACAGGCACTGACGGAAGAGGACAGCGGCCGATTGCGTTTCACCTGCCCGGTCAGCACCGGAGACAGGATGGCGGCCGAGCTGCTTGAGCGCTTCGCGCGCCTCTGCCCCGGGGTGACGGTCGAGTTCAACTTCACCAATACCGCCCTCGACATGCGCCAGGGGGAACATGACATCGCCCTGCGTGCCATGGAGCGGATCCCGGACAATCTGGTCGCCCTCTCGCTGGGACGGCTCAGGGATGTGGTGGTGGCGAGCCCAGCCTGGGTGGCGGGCCATGGTCTGCCGACGACCCCCTATGAACTCGCCGCCCACTCCTGTTTGCTGCAAGATCATAATCCTGCCTGGGAGCAGTGGCATTTCAACAGGGAAGGGGAGGAGGTCAGCATACTGGTGCAGGGCCGGGTGCGCGCCAATCACTACAGCACCCTGGTGCAACTGGCGGTGGCCGACATGGGGCCCACCAAGTGCCCGTTGATGCTGGTCGAGCCCCTGCTGGATCGGGGCCAACTGAGCTTGCTGCTGCCCGACTGGCAAAGCGCGCTGCATCCCGTTCACATCCTCCATGCCCAGCAGCGGCGGGTACCGCGCAAGATCAAACTGTTCAAGCAACTGTTGCAGGCGTGGTTTCAAGAGCATCCGCACTATCTGGTGTGAGGGCGCTCAAGCGTTGGGTAAAACAGGGGGGATGAGGATATCCGCCGCACAGTGCGCAAATAGCAACCCCCCCGGCCAGATGGCCACTCCTGGCTGTTATCTGTCTGTCACAAAGGCTCGTTAAGGTAGCGGGCCATGAGTGCAACAGATAATGGATGACAGGATGAACAGAGCATGGGGCCTTGCCCTGTTATTGGGCGCAGGGTCATGGAGTGCGGCCGCGCTGGCCGAGATCAGGGTATCGGTGCCTGCGCCGTTTCAGCTGCTGGCGGTGCAAGAGGGCAAGATCCTCGATGAGCACAGCGCCACCCTGAAGGAGGGTGTCGCTCAGCTGCTGATCCGCTATGACGGGGTGGAAGAGAGCCGCACCAGCAGCGACAACGACACCCATCATCTTTCGGAGCCGCAGGTGGTTCGGGTCGAACGCCACAGCAGTCAGCTGCAACTGCTGCCGGATGTCGCCGCCGGTGCACTGAACAGTGGCGAGCAGATGGCCGCCTTTGCCAAGGCGCCCAAGCTTAGTCTGGATGATGGTCAGGGCCAGCCGGTCGCCTTCACTCAGGATGAGCTGGCCAGCCAGGGTCTGCAACTGGGCATCGATTGGCCCGAGCGCCTGGCCGATTACAACCGGGATGGCGGGGTTGCGGCGCTGGCACTGATCGCCCCGGCGCAGGCCGTGCAGGGGGCAAGCCCTCGGCCGCTGAGCGCCAGCGGCCTGGAGGCCCAGTTGCAGCAACTGTTCCTGCAGGCCGATCCGGCGCTGCGCAAGCGCTTCATCGGCTGGGCCGTTCCTCAGCTCTAGTGTCAGTGACGAGCAGGAGAGCGCGCTTGCCGTCCGCTCTCCTGCTTTCCTTGCCAAAGCGCATACAGTAAGGTGGGCCCACATCAGTGCCCCCTTAACCGCGCCGAGGTTTTCATGTTCGAACTGCATCCCCGCCTGGCCGCCGACACTCGAGTGCTCGGCGACTTGCCCCTGTGCCGTGTCTTGCTCGCCAAAGAGAGTCAGTATCCCTGGTTGATCCTGGTGCCCAGGGTTGCCGATCTGCGGGAAATCCATCATCTGGCTCCCCTTCAGCAGCAGCAGTTGATGCAAGAGTCCTGCGCCGTCGCGACCTTGATGGAGCAGCGCCTGCGCCCTGACAAACTCAATGTGGCGGCCCTCGGCAATCTGGTGCCCCAACTGCATCTGCATCATGTGGCGCGCTTCATCGCCGACAAGGCCTGGCCGGGTCCCATCTGGGGGGCTCACCCGGTCATCGCCTATGATCCACAAGTTTTGGCGAGCGAGGCCGATACATGGCGGACGGCGCTCGCCACCCTCGTCGATTTCACTCCGGTCAATGCTGATGAGTGACTCAAGAGGGCGCTGGCTCCCAGCCTGATGGCAAGGAGCAGTGCGCGCCGCCGAGTTGTGCTATAGATAAGCCCATTTTCGCCGTTCAGGAAGAGATCATGATAGTAACGAGAGCCGATGACGATACCGTGCTGACCACGGAAGATGTACTACTGAGCCTGTGCAACTCGGTCACCAAGGTGCTGAGTGCCGCCAGCCAGAGTCAGGTGCGCTTCTCCGGCATGGTGCAGAAAATAAGCAAGACCTGTCTCAAGCCCGACATCGGTTGCTTCGTGCTGTTCGACGGCGGTTTCTCCGGTTTGGTGGTGATCAACTTCTCTGCCGCCGCGGCCATGGAGCTCTACGAGAGCTACATGCTGAGCATGGGCCTCTCCAAGGCGGATCTCGCCATCTCCCACACCTCCGACGAGGTGAGCAACGTGATGGGGGAGTTGATGAACCAGATAGTCGGCAACTTCACCCACAAGGTGGGTCGCGATCTGGAGACTCACATCACCCAGAACCAGCCCAAGATGCTGGCCCTGAACAAGCAGGTGATGTTGAGCGTCGATACCAACCTGGATAATCCCGAGTCGCGCCGTGTCACCTTCTTCACCGCCCGCAACAACATCTTCTATCTGGAGCTGGCGATGGACAAGGCGGAGTTCATCCGTCTGCACAATGAGGGACGGGATCAGGAGGAGCTGAGCCCGGACGAGCTGATTGCCCTCACCAAACAGGGCCAGGTGGCGCCGCCGAGCGCCGCTCCCAAGGCCGCAATGGCCAACGATCATGACGATCTGCTCGACTCCCTCGGCCTCTAGTTCCGGGTTAGCGAGTGCTCGCCAGCATGGGCCGACCGCCCACCCCTGATGCAAGAAGGCCACCCCAGGGTGGCCTTCTTGCTATGAGCTCAGCACTCAGAAGTTGTAGAGCAGGCCGGCGCTCAGGGAGCTGGCGTTACTGTCATAGAAGCTGATGTCCGAATCGGCCTTGGCATAGCTGGCGCTCACCACTCCGGACAGGGGGGCGACCCCGAACAGCTGGTGCCAGAAGAATGAGCCACCGATGGCGAACTCTTTGGCATCGGCGCGTCGGCCAAAGATTGGCTGGACGGCATCGTAGTCACGCTGGCCCAGATAGAGGTTGCTGACCAGAGACCATTGGCTGCCCTTGACGCCATAGCTCAGCTGCACACCTGTGCTGTCATAGCTCTCGGCGCGGCCATCGAGATCCGCCTGCTTGTAGACCAGTGCAGGCTCGAGCAGCTGACCCGGGGCAAAGCGCCACAGGTAACCGAGTTCAAATGCATACTCATGACCGTTGCGATCCAGCTGCTGGGCGACATCGCGGCCATAGCGTTCGCCGCTGTGTTCGTTGTCGATATCAATCTTGCGCATCGTCGCCTTGCCGTTGAAATTCGAGCCCCAGATCTTGTCCCAGCTCAGACGCATGCCGCGGGAGCTGCGATCCGTAGTCTCTCTGTCTACCCCGGTGGCGAAGGGATCCTGCCACTGTTCGGTGGGCAGGGCACTGAACACGTAAGAGCCGGCGATGATGCCCTTGTCGCCAAGTTGCTGCCGCACCCCGAACTGCTGGGTGAAGTCGAAACGCACCGCATCCTGGATAAGGTTACCGAGGAACAACTGGGTACGGGAGTCGGCGAAGGTGTAACGCAGATCCGCATTGATCAGGGGGGTCAGGCCATCGGAGCGCTCGGCCGAGCCCAGGTTGTCGATGCGGTCATGACTGTCATGTCCCTTGTAGAAGTTGGATTCGTAGCTGCTGGCGTTGATGCCACCGAGCAGGAAGCCGGAGAAACCAGACTGTGCCGGGATCTCGATGATCTCGGCATGAAGGGGACCTGCGGCCAACAAGCCGAGACCGAGCAACAGACTCTTGTGCATTTCTCACTCCTCAAACGAGAACGTTTCAAACTAATAAGCGATGGGCATTATAGGGCGCTGATGGGCGGCTGTCTGCGCCAATGGAGGCTGTTTTGGCCGAGGCGTGGTGCCTGATTCTACTGAGTTTTTTGTCAGGTAAAGGGCGGGGGAGCCGGGCTCTTGCTTCCTCCGCGGGCTGACCAGGAGCAGATCGCCGCATGGACGCCAGTGGGGCTTGGCTCACAAAGGCGGGGGCGAGGCGCCATCCCCGCGAGGGAGGGCAAGCGTTCCGGCGTTGAGGCTGGTATTCTGGGAAGCGAATAACGGGGAGAAAACAACGAGATGAAGCAGATTAAATCCTGGGCCCAGTATTATGTGGATCTGATGACCAAGCTGGGACTGGTGCGATTCAGCATGTTCCTGGCGGCGGCCATCATAGTGCTGGCGGTTTCCATCCAGATGGGGGTGACCCTGTTTCTGCGCGGCACCATCGATGTGGTCGATCTGGTGCGCTCCGTCTTCTTCGGTCTGCTGGTCACCCCCTGGGCCGTTTACTTTCTCTCCATCGTGGTGGATCAACTCGAGGACTCCCGGCAACGGCTGAGCCGTATGGTGCGCAAGCTGCAAGAGATGCGCGAGCGCGACCTCGAACTCAACAGCCAGCTACAGGAGAACATCAGTCGTCTCAACGTCCAGATAGCCGAGACCAACCGGGCCGAGACTCTGCGCCAGCAGGCCATCGAAGATCTGGAGAACGAGGTGTTTCAGCGCGAGAAGGCCCAGCTGCACCTGGGGGAGCGCACCGCCCTGTTGCGATCCTTCATCGATTGCTCCCCGGATCTGGTCTATTACCGCAACGAGGACGAGCAGTTCTCCGGCTGCAATACCGCCATGGAGCAGCTCACTGGCCGGGTCGAGGCTGAGCTGATCGGTCTGACGCCATTTGATGTCTACAAGCTGGATATCGCCAATAAAGTGGTGGAGACCGACCGACAGGTATTCGCCACCAATGAACCCATGACCTATGAGCAGTGGCTCGAATATCCCGATGGCCGCAAGGCTTACTTCGAACTGCGCAAGGTGCCCTTCTTCGACCGTTTCGGCAAGCGGCTCGGCCTGCTCGGCTTTGGCCGTGACATCACCGAGCGCAAGCAGTATCAGGACAAGCTGGAGAAGGCGAGTCGCGACAAGACCACCTTCATCGCCACCATCAGCCACGAGCTGCGCACCCCCCTCAATGGCATAGTGGGCCTGAGCCGGATGCTGATGGACACGCCGCTCTCTCCCGCCCAGCACCAGCAGCTCAAGACCATCCACCTGAGCGCCGTGACCCTCGGCAACATCTTCAACGACATTATCGATCTCGACAAACTCGACCGGCGCAGGCTGGAGATAGTACCGACCCGCATTGACCTGCCCGCCTTCCTCGATGAGCTGGAGACCCTGTCGCGCATCCAGGCCGAGCAGAAGGGGCTCTATCTGCATTTCGACCGGGATGGCGACATGCCGCAGTTCGTCATGGCCGACGGAACCCGCTTGCGTCAGGTGCTGTGGAATCTGGTGGGCAACGCGGTCAAGTTCACCGACGAGGGGGGGGTGACCATCCGTTGCCTCGCCCATGAGGCCGAAGCGCCGGGCAAGCTGGCACTGCACTTCGAGGTGGAAGACACCGGCATCGGCATTCCCCGTCCCCAGCAGGAGAAGATCTTCGCCATGTACTACCAGGTGGAGGGGCAGAAGCATGCCACCGGCACCGGTATCGGTCTCGCGGTCTCCCGCCAGTTGGTGCAATCCATGGGCGGTCAGCTCTATGTGGACAGCGATGTCGGGGAGGGCTCCTGCTTCACCGCCGAGCTGGAGGTGGCCTGCGTCGAGCCGGTGAGCGAACCCGAGTCCCCCGACAGTGGTCTCACCCTCGACATACTGCTGGTGGAGGATGTCGAGCTCAATGTCACCGTCGCCTGCGCCCTGCTCGGTAAACTGGGGCATGAGGTCAAGGTGGCCCGCACCGGCAGTGAGGCCATCGCCATGGCCAATCCGGATGACTTCGATCTGATCCTGCTCGATATCCAGCTGCCTGACATGACCGGATTCGATGTCGCCAGTACCCTGCTGGACCAGTATGGCGACAGCCTGCCCCCCATGGTGGCGCTGACCGCCAACGTCACCGGCGATCGCCAGTATTACCTCGCGCGCGGCATGCAGGATGTGATCAACAAGCCGCTGCGCTCCCAGGCGGTGCGCGCCGTGATCGCGCACCTGTTTGCCGATCTGGCCGACGAGGAGGCTGAGGCCGCCACCGAGCAGACGCAGCAGAACGACTTGCTGGATCTGGGCTTTTTGACTGACTACGCCGACACGGTCGGCAAGCCGATCCTGCTGTCGAGCGTGGATCTGTTCGAGAAGATGATGCCGGACTACATGGCCGTGCTCGACTCGAACATGATTGCCAGGGATCAGGCGGGAGTCGTGGAGGAGGCCCACAAGATCAAGGGCGCCGCCGGCTCCATCGGCCTGCGCCGCCTGCAACAGCTGGCCCAGCTGATCCAGACCCCGGATCAGCCCGCCTGGTGGGAGAATGTGGAAGACTGGATTGAATCGCTGCGTCTTGCCTATCCCGGCGACATAGCCCGACTACGCAGCTGGCTGCAGGAGTGACCCCATGTACCAGACCCTGATCCCGGCCCTGCGCATCCATCCCCGGATCCTGCCTGAGGGGGAGGAGAGCCTGCTGGCGGCGACCGAGTTTGACAGGGCCCGCATCGTCCAGGCGGCGCCGGTGCGCCGCCTGCAGCAAAAGACTCAAGTGTTCCCTCTTGATGTCAAGGCCTCGGTGCGTAGCCGGCTGACTCACTCCCTGGAGGTGCAGGAGACCGGCCGCCAGATCAGTCGCCAAATTTTAGGGGCACTGCCCCTGGATGCCGTCTGCCCCTGGTCGTTTATCAATCTGGTGGAGATGGCCTGCCTGCTCCATGACGTGGGCAACCCGCCATTCGGCCATTTTGGTGAACAGGTGATGGGGCAGTGGCTCGGCGAACAGCTCGACCCTCTGTTTGCGACGGCCGTGGGGCAGGGGAGTGCACAGTGGCCGCTATTGCGCGCCGACCTGCTCGGCTTTGATGGCAATGCCCAGAGCCTGCGCCTGGTGCACAGCCTGCATGAGCTCAACCTGACCCTGGGGCAGCTGGCTGCCTTGTGCAAATACCCGGAGCAGCTCAGCCACGCCGGCGGCCAGGCCCAGCATCATGGCTGGGCGACCAAGCGCGGCATCTTCTTCAGCGAGCAACCCCTCTATGCACAGTTGAGCCTGAGCCTGGGGCTGGCCCCTGGCTGTCGTCACCCCTTGGTCTACATCATGGAGGCGGCGGATGACATCTCCTACTGCATCGCGGATCTCGAAGATGCGGTGGACAGGCGCATCCTCAGCCAGAGCGAGCTGAGGCGCGCCTTGGCGCGGGCCGACGAGGGGGAGTATATGCAGGCCTTGTTGCAAGAATCCCGACAGGCGCCCGAGGGGTTCTTCCCTCATTTCCGGCAGCGGCTGACCGATGATCTGGTGGCTCTGGCGGCGCAGACCTATCTGGCCGAGCATGAGGCTATCCTCTGCGGCAGTTACCCCCATGCGCTGCTCAGTGGTCAGGCACCGGCGGCCCGGGTGCTCGAGACCCTGAAGCAAGTGGCCCGTGAACAGGTGTTCATGCGCCCGGAAGTGGAGGCGCTGGAGCTCGAAGGCTACGCCGCCCTGCGTGGCGTGCTGTCGACCTACTCCTGCCTGCTGGCCTTGCCAGAGCCCCAGTTTGCCCGCTTGCTGGCAGGAGCAGGGGGGGCCGAGCTCTTCTTCGCCCGTCGCCTGTTCCACCGCTTGTCGGCGCGCCACCTCAAGGCATACCGCCTGGCGGTGGCAAGCTTGGATGCGCGTTTCCAGAGCCGCGCCGAGCAGGAGTGGTATTACCGGATGCGGCTGCTGCTCGATTACGTCAGCGGCATGACGGATACCTATGTGCTGGAGGAGTACCGGCTGCTCTCCGGCATCTGAGGCGGTCATCCCTGCAGTGACAGGCTGAAGTGGTCTCCCTCCCCAGATGGGGGTGAGGGCAAGGGGGACGCTTGAATTGAATCCGCTGCTTTTTTACACTCTCGACACTTGTTCCACTTTTCACGTTAAGGAGACGAATATGCAACATTCAATGTTCAACGTTGCGACTCGACACGGCACTGACCGTGTGTCCGTTCGTACCCTTTTGCCGCGTGGAGTGAGCAGGTAACACTGTCACTATTTATCACCCGCGGTTCTTCCGCCGGGTGAATTTCCCCGCTCTTCGGGAGAACTGCAACGTTCAAACGGAGAGATCATATGTCTATCGAACTGACCCTGCTGCGTGGCGCCGCGCGCCTCATCGAGTTTCGTATCACCCGTATCGAGCAGCGCCGTACCCTGCTCAATCTCTCACCCGCCCTGCTCAAAGACATTGGGTTGGAAGGAGAGGCCGTGCAGGTTTCCCACCTGCGTGAGCGGGAATACCAAACCGATTACCGGCTTGGGAATCGAATAACCTGATGGATGGGGGCCTTGCCCCCATCCCGGCTAACAGCGGGCCCCCGGGGCCCGCTTCGCCGAAAATCATTCTATCTTCCCCGGTGTTTTCCCTCATGAACCCCCACCATCGGTCCGATAAGTCCTGAAGGGCCACCTGGTAGCGAGTCCAGTGGCTGCCCCTGCCAGTTGTGACTGTGATAGTCTCGAACCTGGTTGGCAAGGAGCCGCCCCGCCATCAGCAGAGCTCGCTACAGGTAGCATCCGCTGGTCGCCAGACTCATCGACGCAGCGCTCAAGCGCTCTCCCCGGAACAAGGATGTTCATGAAAATTTCCGCAAAATTGTTACTCGCCTTCGGCTTCGTCAATCTGCTGATCCTGCTGTCAGCGGTACTCATTCATCATCAACAAAACAAGATCAGTGCCTCGGAACAGGCACTGATGCACCAGGCCCTGCCCGCCTTGCAGCGAGATGAGGCGAGTCAGAAGGCGCTGGTGGCCACCGTCTCAGCCCTGCGTGGTTATCTCATCCTCGGTGAGGATCCCGCCCAGGCACAGCGGCTCAAGCAGGAGTGGCAGGATGCCTGGCAGCGCATCGAGGGGCAGACCATGGCCCCGGCGCTGGGCGAGCGCTTGGCCGTCTTCAAGCTGAGTCAGCAGCAGCTGTGGGATCTGGCCCACACCGATGACAACTTGCCTGCCCATACCCTGATGCTGCAAGAAGCCGGTCCCCTGGCGGAGGCTGCCCTGGATCAGCTGCAATCCTTCACCAACGAGGAGGTGGCGAGCGAGGAGAGCCTGCTGCCCGGAGACAGACGCCGCCTGCTCAAACAGGTGGGGGATGCCTATAACGGTCTATCCAACGCACTCTCGGCGCTGCGTGATTACCTCATCTCGGGGGAGGCTGACTACCGTCAGAAGTATCAGGATTACTACCAGTTCCACCGCCAGCGGGTCGCGGAGATCGGGGGGCAGGCTGCCGACTTCACCGAGGCGCAGAAGAGGCTTTGGGGGCTGTTCGAGGAGATGTCGACCCCCTTCAGTGACCTGGTCGGGCAGGTGATCGCCAAACGTCAGGCACCGGACTGGAACAGAGCCAACTATCTGATGGCCAAAGAGATTGAGCCTGTGCTGCACGAGCTGGCCGGCCAGCTTGCGGATCAGGTCAGTCAGACCCATGCCGAGGTGGCGCGAATGGGGGCGCAGATGGATGGTGCCAGTAGCCGTATTCGCACCATGTTGATCGCCTCTACCCTGGCCGTCTTGCTGCTCAGCACCCTGGTGGCCTTCTGGCTCAGTCGCCATCTGACGGGGGACATCCGTCTGCTCGAGCGCCGTGCCAGTCTGGTGGCATCCGGCTGCCTGCCCGCCGAACCACTGCCGGTGCGCCGCCGTGATGAGCTGGGGGGGCTGACCGGTTCTCTGAACCAGATGTCGGCCCAGTTGCGCCAGCTGGTGGCCGATATCCAGGGCGCGGTCAGCCAGGTGGAGGGGGCCTGCGGTGAAGTGAGTCACACGACTCGCACCATAGTGGCGGATCTCGCCAGCCAGCATCAGCGGGTGGGCAATGTCGCCGCAGCCATTGACCAGATCTCGGTCACCAGCGAAGGGGTGGCGGGCAGCATTGCCCAGGCCGCCCGCGCCGCGGCGGATGCCGAAGTGCAGAGCCGGGCCGGGGATCAGGCACTCGGCCAGATGGTGGATACCATGGGCGCCATCGCCGCCATGATAGCCGAGGCCAATGACGCCATGATGCGGCTTAGCGCCCAGAGCGAGCAGGTGGGCAGAGTCACCGAGGTGATCGCCACCATCGCCGAGCAGACCAATTTATTGGCTCTCAATGCCGCCATCGAGGCGGCGCGGGCCGGTGAGCAGGGGCGAGGCTTCGCAGTGGTGGCCGACGAGGTGCGCCAGTTGGCCAGTCGCACCAGCCAATCCACCGCCGAAATCAGCCAGACCATCGCCAGTATCCAGCAGCAGACCCGTCAGACCGTGGCCACGGTGCGCGGTGGCACCCTGTTGGTGGAGGAGGGGAGCCGCGCGGTCGGCAGCGTCAGTCAGACCCTGCAGGGGGCCATCGGCCAGGTACAGGCGCTCTGCCTTCAGCTTGCCACCATCGCCACGGCCACTGAGCAGCAATCGCGCACCGCCCGGGAAGTGGCGGGCATCGTGGAGGAGATAGCCGGGCTCAGCGCCCAGTCAAGCCATCATAGCCAGCAAGGGGAGGCCATCGTTGCCCGCCTCGCTCAAGACACAGGGCGGCTCAGTCTGGCGATCAGCCGCTTCGAATTACAATGACTTGATCCACAACGAGAAGGCCCCGCAACCTGTCAGGTTGCGGGGCCTTGTTATATTGGCGGATCCTGTGCCCGCTGGGGCGCTATCAGTCCAGACGGCGAAAGGCCTGATTGTCGAAGCTGCTGCTGATTTCCTGGTTGAGCAGGCTGACCAGCAGAGAGGGTGCGCTTCTCACCATCGGGATTCATGTCAGTCCAGACGGCGAAAGGCCTGGTTGTCGAAGCTGCTGCTGGTTTCCTGGTTGAGCAGGCTGACCAGCAGAGAGGGTGCGCTTCTCGTCA
>NZ_JANUES010000016.1:0-76335 GCF_024809075.1 Aeromonas sp. BIGb0445 | reverse complement strand
TACTGCTTACAAACTGGTGGTCGTTACTGGGCTCGAACCAGTGACCCCCTCCTTGTAAGGGAGGTGCTCTCCCAGCTGAGCTAAACGACCTGGGATACTGCTTTCCACTCTGGAGTGGAGAATGGTGGGTCGTGCTGGATTCGAACCAGCGACCAATTGATTAAAAGTCAACTGCTCTACCGACTGAGCTAACGACCCATACCACCATCGCATCGGGCACATGACTGTACCGACGCTGACGGCGGCCTATAATACGGATTTAAATTCTTGGTGCAACAGAAAATTCTTAATTTAAATCCGTTTGCTCACTGTGCGTACAAACTGCTGTCACATTTACAAGAGTGTTACGAAAACAACCACCTAGCGCAATGTTACAGCTTGTCGAGACTCTGCTTGGCGAGCTGTGCTGGCGAGGTGTTGGGATAGCCCTTGATCACCTGCTCGTAGTAACTTTTTGCCTGCGCCTTGTTGCCATCCAGCTGAGCTATCATGCCCAACTTGACCAGTGCATCGGCACGCTTGGGAGACTTGCTGTACTTGTCAGCCAGGGTCTTGAACTGGGCAGTGGCACCGGGCCTGTCCCCCTTGTTGAACAGCAATTGCCCCAGCCAGTAGTGGGCATTGGGCACATAGCTCGAATCCGGGAACTGCTTGATGAACCCCTGGAATGCCGGGATCGCCTTGTCGTAGTTCTTATCCTTGAGCACCAGGTTCACGGCCGAATCATAGGCCTGATTCTCATCCTGGTTACTGGAGTAGGTCGCGGCACTCGCGGCGCTGGCCGTTGCCGCCGTGGCGGCAGCAGCTGCGGCCGGAGCTGCCTGTTGGCTGCTGACCTTGTCGAGCTCCTGATAGAGCTGGCGCTGGCGCTCCTGGGACTGCTCCATCTTGTAGGTCTGCTGCTCCAGCTGACCACGCAAGTCGGCCACCTCTCCTTGCAGAGAGTCGACCTGCTGCTGCAAGTCGGCCTGTAGACGCAGGCGGGCATTGAGGGTGCGCTCCAGCAGCGCCACCCTGTCCTCCAGGCTGCCTGAGGGCACGATGGCGCCCGCATTGCTGCCGAAGGCGGCGGTGACGGCACTGTCGCCACCGGAGAGATCGGACACAGGCGCCGCGGCGTGGGCCCCCATGCTAAATAGAAGTGCGGCCATCGAAATGGCCGCATTTTTATACACAAGATTCATCCGAATGAAACCTTAGTAGACCAGAACCGCACGACGGTTCTTGGCAAAGGCATCCTCGGTGTGAGACAGGTCCAGCGGCTTCTCTTCGCCATAGCTGACGATGGACAGCTGCTCAGCCTGCACACCCAGGGTTTGCAGATATTTGGCTACGGCCTTGGCACGACGCTCGCCCAGGGCGATGTTGTACTCAGGGGTACCGCGCTCATCGGCGTGACCTTCGATCAGTACCTTGACGGACGGGCGCTCACGCAGGTAGCTGGCGTGGGCATCCAGCAGGTCGGCGTATTGACCCTGGATATCGTAACCGTCGTACGGGAAGAAGATGACGTTATCGCGCTGCAGCGCTTCGAACTTTTGACGCATCTGCTCTTCCGGTGACAACAGACCATTGGCGGAGCCAGTCTGTACACCACCCATGCCGTCGGTCATACCCGCTTCGGCGCCGGAAGCGTCGGAGTCGGAAGAAGAACTACAGGCAGCCAGGGTGAACAGTGGCAGTGCGATGGCCAGACCCTTGAGCAGTTTATTGAGTTGCATGCTATTTCCTTAAACCTTTATAACAAAACAAAAAACAATTGAATTTATTATCAATTCAGAAAGGGCGACCAAGCTGGCGCACGTATTTCCCCGCTGCTTGTCGGCAATACTGCCTTGAAGCGACCATCCGTCGAGACCAGAGCCAGGCTCTTGCGCCCCTGATAGATGGTGGAGTAGATGATCATGCTGCCATTAGGAGCCACACTTGGCGACTCATCCAATGCACTCTGGGTCAATACCAACATGGCTCCGCTTTCCATATCCTGCCGAGCGATGCGATATTGTCCCTGTTCCCGGGTGACCACTACCATGGACTTGCCGTCCGCTGTCATGGACGCACCCTGGTTAGAATCCCCTTCCCAGGTGATGCGACGAGTGGCGCCAGTCGCCAAATTTACGCTATAAATCTGGGGTTTGCCACCACGTTCAGAGGTGAATACCAAACTTTGTCCATCAGCCGTCCAGGAGGGTTCGGTGTCTATGGTGCGGCTATTGGTCACCCGGGTCAGCTGCTTGCTAGCAACATCAATGATATAGATATCCGGTTGACCATCCTTGGACAGAACGATAGCCAATCGACGACCATCTGGCGACCACTCTGGCGCCCCGTTAATGCCACGGAAGCTGGAGACCAGGCTGCGCTGCTGATTGTAAATATCCTGCACATAGATCTCGGACTTCTGGTTCTCGAAGCTGACATAAGCCAGCTTGCTGCCATCCGGCGACCAGGCCGGAGACATCAGCGGCTCACGGGAACGCAGCAAGACCTTCTCGTTGTAACCGTCATAGTCGGAGATACGCAGTTGGTAGGGGAACTGGGCACCCTGATCGACCGCCACATAGGCCAGGCGAGTCAGGAAGGCGCCACGCTCGCCAGTCAGGCGCTCATAGACGATGTCGGAGATACGGTGGGCAAACTGACGCATCTGGGCACCGGGAATGGTGGCCATGCGACTGTCGAGCACGTAACCATTGGCTTCTCCGCCCTGGGTCTTGGCTAGCTGCCCCTTGAGCACATCGACCAGTTCGAAGTTGATCTTGTAGGAACCATTGCCGGCAGGGGCTATGGTGCCCACCACCACGGCTTCCACCCCTTGCGAGGCCCAGGGCGCGAAATCAATCTCGCCACTGCTGCTCGGGGTCTGCGGCATCTGGCCACGAGCCAGCGGCTTGAACTTGCCGCTGCGCATCAGGTCATTGGAGACCACCTCGGCAATATCCTGAGGCAACTGACCCTCACCACTCCACTTGAAGGGAGCCACGGCGATGGGACGGGCGCTGTCGATACCACCTGTGATGACGATGTCCAGCGCCGCCTGGGCGCTCTGGCCCATCAGCAAGCAGCCAACCAAAGCAAAAAATACTTTTCTTATCATGGCTTAAATACTCGGTTCCAATTTGAGATTGAATTCTTTGAGCTGCTCGAATGCCGCAGGATCCTTGGGCACGGGCAACTGGTTCGCCTTCAGTACGGCGGCTCGACCCGAACGACAGACGGCGGGATCACCCTGACCATTGTCGACCGAAATAACGAAGCCACTGCTGGCAAGCTTCACACCGATAGTACATGTTTTGCCCCGCATGGTGGGATCCAAAATCATGTAACGCTCGACCGTGGCCTTGATGAGCGCGGCATACTTGTCGACCTCACCCTGAGCCGCTGCCGCCGCTGCCTGACTTCTAGAGCTGGCCTCAGCCGCCATTTGCGCCTGCATTTGAGCCTCTAGTTGTGCCTGTAGCTTGGCTTCTTCGGCTGCCTTGCGCTTGCGCTCGGCATCGGCTTTGGCCTTCTTGTCAGCCTCTTCCTTCGCTTTCTTGTCTGCGTCAGCTTTTGCCTTTTTGGCCGCCTCGTCCTTGGCCTTCTTATCGGCCTCGGCTTTGGCTTTCTTCTCGGCGTCCGCCTTGGCTTTCTTGTCCGCGTCTGCCTTGGCCTTCTTCTCGGCCTCCGCTTTCGCCTTCTTGTCCGCTTCTGCTTTGGCCTGCTTGTCCGCCTCTACTTTTTTGGCGGCCTTGGCCTTCTCCTCAGCCTGCTTCTGTTCTTGCTCTTGTTTCTTCTTCAGGGCCAGGGCTTTGCTGGTCGCCTCTTCGGCCGCCTTGCGTTCTGTCTCGGCCTTCTTGGTCTTCAGCTCCTCTTGCTTGCGGACCTGTTCAGCCTGTTGAGCTTGCGCTTCGGCCTGTTTCTGCTCGGCCTGCTTCTTCTGTTTCTCGGTCTCGGCTTTGCGGGTCGCCTCTTCGGCGGCCTTGCGCTTGGTTTCGACGCTCTTCAGTCGCTCCTCTTCTAGCTCACGAGCCTGCTTAGCCTGATCGATATCGGCCTTCACCGCGGGCTTGTTTTGCTGCTGTGCTTGCTGTTGCTGGATCTTAGCGGCTTGCTCGGCAAGGAATTCGTCATCGAGCATCACAGCGTTGACTATCTGGGCCGAGGAGGCAGGCCGCTTCGGCTTGCTGAAATCGACACCGACCAGCAAGATGATGCCGATGATCAGATGCAGCAGCAGCGAGACGATGAGATAACTGGAAATACCACGTTTCACATCCATCTCCGTCAGTTCACCGGATCCGTCATCAGACCGACCTGGGGCACGCCGGCTTTCTTCAAGGCGACCATCAACAGTATCACCTCTTCATAGCGCACGGCCTTGTCGCCAGCCACCACCACAGGGGCACCCTGGTTGACCGCGAGATACCCCATGGCCTTCTCGGTGATAAATTGCTGGATAGCCTCGGGCGAACCCGCAGGTACCGGCTCGTCATCTGCTTCACCTGCCTTGACCACATATTCGCCATCGACGTTGACGCTGACGATGAAGGGGGACTTGGCATCTTCCGGCAGTTGCTCAGACTCCGCTTGGGGCAGATCCACCTTCACCCCCTGGGTGATCACCGGCGTCACCGCCATGAAGATAATGAGCAGCACCAGCATGACGTCGATGTAAGGCACCACGTTGATCTCGGCCACCTTCTTGCGCCGGATCCGCTGATAGGTTTGCATTACTGATCACCCTGTTGCTGCTGTGCTATCTGGCGGTTCAGAATGGTGGTGAACTCATCCATGAAGTTGGCGTAGGCGTTCTCCAGTCGCTCGACCTTGTTGGTAAAGCGGTTGTAGAAGATGACCGCCGGGATCGCGGCGAACAGGCCCATGGCGGTGGCGATCAACGCCTCGGCGATGCCGGGTGCCACCATCTGCAGAGTCGCCTGTTGTACCTGTCCCAGGGCGATAAAGGCATTCATGATGCCCCATACGGTACCAAACAGGCCGATATAGGGGCTGATGGAGCCGACGGTCGCCAGTACCGGCAGGTTGGATTCCAGCTCGTCCACGGCGCGAGACAGCGAGACACGCATGGCGCGGTAAGTACCGTCCATCACCGCATCTTGACCCCGGGCACCGGCCTTGAGCAGACGGGCATACTCCTTGAAGCCGGAGTAGAAGATGTCTTCCATGCCTTCGATATCATCGCGGCGGGAGGAGGACTCCTGATAGAGGCGGTTGAGATCCACCCCGGACCAGAATCTGTCCTCGAATTGCTCGGATGCCAGGTTGGCAGCCTTGATGACCTTGGCGCGCTGGATAATCAGTGCCCAGGAGACAACAGACATGCCCATCAGGGTCAACATCACCAGCTTGACCAAGAGGCTGGCTTGCCAGAACAGACCAATAAACGAAATTTCAGCGTGCACTTAACAGCACTCCCTTCACATTTTCAGGTATTGCAACAGGTTTCATAAGCGGGTGACTGACACAGGCTATCTGTACCATGGCCTGGGTGATCAGTCGCCCATCAGCCGCCAGTATCTGTTGCGAGAAGCGCATGGAGGCGCGTCTCACTTCAGTCACTTGCGTTATTACGGTCAGTAATTCGTTGAAGCGGGCTGCGGCGCGAAAATCGATCTCGGTCCGGCTCACCACGAAGGCGATCCCCAGTCCGAGCAAGACGTCCTGTTCGATGCCGCCGGCACGCAGAAACTCGGTGCGGGCCCGCTCCATAAATTTGAGATAATTGGCGTTGTAGACGATGCCCCCGGCATCGGTATCTTCGTAGTAGACCCGTACCGGAAACTCAGAGACTTCACCCATAACAATCTGTGATCCATTCGACAGTCTGATGGGGGGGTATCATAGCGCAGGGGTGAATAGGAAAGAAGCAGGGGGAGACAGGGAAATCCTGTCTCCCCCTGTTTTTATGGCAGGAAGTAACTGTGTGTCAGCCAGAGCCCATAAAGCAGGCTTGGCCAGGCGAGCCAGGGGCAGAAAAACACCCTGCCCGGCAGGCTGCGGGGATGAAACCCCAGCCCGTGCATGACGCCGCAACTGACTGCCCACATCAACCAGGGCGCCACCCAGTGACCATGAGCACTGGTGTTGGCCGCAATCAGATTAGGGGCCTGTAAAATGGCGGCGGCCAACAGGGCCGCCGCGAGTAACATCAGACCCTGCCATGGCTGGCGCTCAAGGGGAGCGGCCAGCCGGGCCAGTTGGTCACTTGTCTTCATCGATCGTGCGATCCAGGTTCTCGGTGTGCTCCAGCCAGAGCGCATTGATGATCCCAAACGCACAAGCCAGCAGCAGACCCAGGATCCAGGTGAAATACCACATATCAGGGCACCTTCTTAGTAGAGCGATTGTTGGTTGTCTTCGATGTGCTTGTTGCTCACCCGGCCAAACATCTTGATGTAGGTCCAGATGGTGTACGCCAGCACAGTCGGTACAAAAATGGCAGCAACCACTGTCATCACCTTAAGGGTGTTGAAGGAGGCTGTAGCATCCCACATGGTCAGACTCTGTGACGGCTCCAGGCTCGAAGGCATCACGAACGGGAACATGGAGAAGCCGCAGGTCAGTATGATGCCCGCGATGGCCAGGGAGGAGCAGAGGAACGCCAGCCAGCCCTTGCCCAGCTTGGCCACAAGCGCGGTCAGCAGGCTCATCACCAGACCCAGCACGGGGGCAGCAATCATCCAGGGATAGAGGCTGTAGTTCTGCATCCAGGCACCGGCCTGCACCACCACTTCCTTATGCAAAGGGTTGGTCACCGCATCGGTCGCCGCGCCGCTGACCACCACATAACCATCCATGCCACTGACCCAGACACCGGCCAGCGCGAAAGTCACCAGGGTCAACAGGGAGAAGATCATGGCGGCGGTACGGGAGCGAGCCAGCACTTCCCCCTCGGTCTTCATCATCAGCCAGGTGGCACCCTGGGTCACGATCATGAACAGGCTGACCAGACCGGCCAGCAAGCCAAACGGGTTGAGCAGGCCGAAGAAGTTACCGTGATAGGTCAGCATCAGGAACTGGTTGAAGCTGAACGGCACCCCTTGCAGCAGGTTGCCGAAGGCCACCCCGAAGATCACTGGCGGCACGGCGCTACCGATGAAGATTCCCCAATCCCAGTTGTTGCGCCATTTGGCATCTTCACGCAGGGAGCGGTACTTGAAGCCGACCGGGCGCAGGAAGAGCGCCATCAGGGTCAAGATCATGGCGATGTAGAAGCCGGAGAAGGCTGCCGCATAGACCATGGGCCAGGCGGCAAACAGCGCACCACCCGCAGTGACCAACCAGACCTGGTTGCCTTCCCAGTGCGGCCCCATGGTGTTGAGCATCACTCGACGCTCAACATCCTTCTTGCCGACGAAGGGGAGCAGTGCGCCCACCCCCATATCAAAACCATCCGTGACAGCGAACCCGATCAGCAAGACACCGACCAGCACCCACCAGACCAGACGCAACATTTCGTAATCAAACATGAGTCGATCCCCTTATGCCTTGAGCTGTTCGAAGTGATACTTGCCGGTTCTGAGGCTGCTAGGGCCCAGACGCGCATACTTGAACATCAGGTACATCTCGATGACCAGCAGTACCGAATAGAACAGACAGATGCCTATCAGGGAGAACCAGATCTCGGAGGCGGGTATGTTGGAGGCAGACACGAAGGTCGGCAACACTTCCGCTATGGTCCAGGGCTGACGGCCATACTCGGCCACAAACCAGCCACACTCGATGGCAATCCAGGGCAGAGGTATACCCCACAGCAACGCCTTGAGCAGCCACTTGCGCTGACCGATACGGTGACGAGTGCTGTCATAGAAGGCGATACCAATGAGCAGCAGCATGGCGATGCCACAGGCAACCATGATGCGGAACGCGAAGAACAGGGGCGCCACATGGGGGATGGAATCATCCACGGCGGACTTGATCTGGGCATCGGTCGCATCGACGACGTCATTGGTGTAGCGCTTGAGCAGCAGACCGTAACCGAGATCCTGTTTCACTTCATCGAAACGGGCACGGGTCTCTTCCGACTTGTCACCAGATTGCAGCTTGGTCAGCAGTTCGTAGGCGGTCATGCCGTTACGCACCCGCAGTTCATGCTCGCTCTTCAGATCCTTGATGCCGGTCACCTGCTCGTCCAGGGAGCGAGTGGCGATGATGCCGAGGGCATACGGGATCTTGATGGCGTAATCGGTGCGCATCTCCTCCTGGTTCGGAATGCCGAACAGGGTGAAGGAAGCCGGGGCCGGATGGGTATCCCACTCCGCCTCGATGGCGGCCAGTTTCACCTTCTGCACTTCACCTGTCTCGTAGCCGGACTCATCACCCAGGATCAACACAGACAGGATGGAGGCCATGCCAAAGGCTGCCGCGATGGCGAAGGAGCGACGAGCAAACGCCACATCCCGCCCCTTGAGCAGGTAGTAGGAGGAGATGCCCAGCACGAACATGGCACCCGTGGTGTAGCCCGCCGCGACCGTGTGCACGAACTTGACCTGGGCTACCGGGTTGAACACCAGATCCGCGAAGCTCACCATCTCCATGCGCATGGATTCGAAGTTGAACTCGGCACCGACCGGGTTTTGCATCCAGCCGTTGGCGACCAGGATCCAGAGCGCGGAGAGGTTGGTTCCCAACGCCATCAACCAGGTTGCCGCCAGATGCTGACGCTTGGTGAGGCGATCCCAACCGAAGAAGAACATACCGACGAAGGTGGATTCGAGGAAGAAGGCCATCAAGCCTTCGATGGCCAGCGGGGCCCCGAAGATATCGCCGACATAGTGGGAGTAGTAGGCCCAGTTAGTCCCGAATTGGAACTCCATGGTCAGACCCGTTGTGACCCCCAAGGCGAAGTTGATCCCAAACAACTTGCCCCAGAACTTGGTCATGTCCCTGTAAACGGGGTTATTGGTCATGACATAGACAGATTCCATGATCGCAAGAATGAAGGCCATTCCCAGCGTCAGGGGTACAAACAGGAAGTGATAAAGGGCCGTCGCAGCAAATTGGAACCGCGATAGGTCTACCACATGCTCAGCAATCATGATGTTTCCTCACCGATTATTGGCACGGCTATTTTAGGTGTATTTAAGAACAAAGCTTCCGTTGGTGCTCCCGAACCCGCTGCGTACTGCATCACTTCACAACCGCATTGTTAGGTCACGACCAAATATTAACAACAAGGCAATAACTAAGAACAAATAAAGCTAATGTTTAACAACTACAAAACAAGCAGCTGGTATTTATTCTCGCCCATGATGACGACTGTTTTATATCATCTTTATTTGATTGAAATCAATGTAAAACCAGTGTCAATACATGTGTTTCAAAGGGTTTTTTACGCTTAAATTACATCCATTTTGAGAGCAAAGTCACACATTCACAAAGATTTTAATTTATTGATTTAAATCAATTTTTACAAATTGCGCGCCACGATAAAACCTATTAAATAAATCGTTGCATCAATATAGAACTACTCATTTCTGTCAAAGATGATGCCTCGATGCAAAATTACTGAAAAACCGATAAAAACGCATGTTCATGCTAGTTTGAATTGCCAGAAAATGAATTAATAAAACTAATCCGAAAGTGACAATTTTTCTTGTTTGCTCCTTCATGAACCTCCTCCTACAATGCGCCCCGCAGTGAGGGCAATCCCTTGGATACAGGCCGGTTAATCAGGGTTCCCAGTGCGTTTTTGATGACCATTTCGAATCTGACAGAGGGATACCAAGATGAAAAAGTTTGTTACTAAAGCGATCCGTTATTACAAGATCTCTTTCGTTCAGCTGTATCAAATGAACCGACTCTGAGTCTCGCGACGACTCACCGTTTTTGCCTTACCCGGCTTGTGTCCAGGCGCACTCACTGTCTGTGAACATCCACCCTGAATTGTCTTTTATGCCCACCGCCTGTGCGTGTGGGCTTTTTTATGCCCGCCCATAAAAAAACCGCCCCAGAGGACGGTTTTTTGTCGAACCAGCCGTTTTCAGCTCTCAGCGGGTCGCTGCAGACCGAAGTGGGCATAGGCTCTAACCGTCGCAATCCTGCCTCTTGGAGTACGTTGCAGATAACCCTGCTGGATCAGGTAGGGCTCAAGCACGTCCTCAATAGTGTCCTTCTCTTCACCGATGGCGGCAGCCAGGTTATCCAGCCCGACAGGCCCGCCCATAAACTTGTCAATCACAGCCAACAATAGCTTGCGATCCATGAAGTCGAAACCTTCGTTATCCACGTCCAGCATGTCCATGGCACGGGCCGCAATGGGGCCATCGATGCGGCCATCGGATTTCACCTGGGCGAAATCACGGACCCGGCGTAACAATCGGTTAGCAATGCGGGGGGTGCCACGGGAGCGGCGCGCCACTTCCAGGGCACCATCGTCGGTCATCTCAAGGCCCAGGCAGCGGGCGCTGCGCGCGACTATGTCGGTCAAGTCCTTGACGTTGTAGAACTCCAGCCGCTGGACGATGCCGAATCTGTCCCGCAGCGGGCTGGTGAGGGAGCCGGCCCGGGTGGTGGCGCCAATCAGGGTGAAGGGGGGCAGGTCGAGCTTGATGGAGCGGGCCGCAGGCCCCTCTCCTATCATGATGTCGAGCTGATAATCTTCCATCGCCGGATAGAGCACCTCCTCCACCACTGGGCTGAGTCGGTGAATTTCGTCGATGAAGAGCACATCATTGGGTTCGAGGTTGGTGAGCAGCGCCGCCAGATCCCCAGCTTTCTCCAGCACAGGACCCGAGGTGGTCTTGATGTTCACCCCCATCTCATTGGCCACGATATTGGCGAGGGTGGTCTTGCCCAGACCCGGTGGGCCAAAGATCAGCAAATGATCCAGCGCCTCGCCACGTTGGCGGGCGGCTTCGATGAAGATCTCCATCTGGGCGCACACAGGATCCTGGCCGGTATAGTCGGCCAGCTTCTTGGGACGAATAGCCCTGTCGATGACCTCATCTTCACGAACACCCGTGGCCGAGATGAGGCGGTCTGCTTCGATCATCTCTTACCTCACACCAGACTACGCAGGGATTCGCGGATGATGGCTTCCACCGACATCCCCTCCTTGGCGACCTTGCCCACTATCTGGCTCGCCTGAGCCGGCTTGTAACCGAGCGCGACCAGGGCGCTGGCCGCCTCCTCGCTCGCATCGGGGGCGCGCAGGCTGCTCTCCTGGGCGGGCAAACTGATCGTCGCTGGCGAGAAGAGGTCGTGACTGACCCAGCCCTTGAGCCTGTCTTTCATCTCCACCACCAAGCGCTCGGCGGTCTTCTTGCCAACCCCTGGCAACTTGACCAGGGTGCTTATCTCCTCGCGCTCGACGCTGAGCACGAACTGGCTGGCCGTCATGCCGGAGAGGATGGCCAGCGCCAGCTTGGGGCCGACGCCATTGGTCTTGATCAGCTCGCGAAACAGGGCGCGCTCCTGCTTGTGGTTGAAGCCATACAGCAGCTGGGCATCTTCGCGCACCACGAAGTGAGTCTGAACGATCGCCTCCTTGCCAAGCTCGGGCAAGTCATAGAAGCAGCTCATGGGCATCTGGACCTCATAGCCCACGCCCCCCACCTCGAGCAACACCTCGGGGGGATTCTTCTCAATTACAATGCCTCTCAAGCGACCGATCACGGCTTGTCTCCTCAACCAAAACAGCTCGTCATAAAGTGGCCCCTAGCATAAAGAATAACTGGATAAGTATCCAGCATATGCCAGCCTCCCCACTCTCCTCTTTCCGTGCTTTTATCGCGGACAGGACCCTTAAGAAGGTATGCGTTCAAGCTGATCCCATGATGGGGTCGGCTAAACATCTATATTTAATTCATTTAGATTCAATTAATTACGAAAAAAATCATCAATAGGGACTGGCTATATGCCCCGAACTGACTAGTCTGAACTCGCCAATGAGATCTAAATGAGGCTCATTGGTACTCTTCCACCTTTGTCACGCGCATCACTGCGCAAGGAGAGCAAGATGGCTAATGGACGTATCAGCTTTTGGGAAGGCAATGGCGCCACTCAGGATCAGGTCGGCAACACCCTCAGTGGTGGCACGAGTTACAACATCAACTGCCAGAGCGGAGACCATGGTTTTCGCAATGATGAAGCCCGCTCCCTGAAGCTGGAGGGTCTCCCCGGCATCACCCTGATCAAGGTCTATGACAGCCCGTCAGCCAGCACCGACGATGACTGGGCCCAGATCCTGATCAAGGGGCCCATTGCCGACTCCGTCGTCGTCAGCAGCTTCAACAGCAGCGCCAATTTGGATGGGGGCAATGTGGTCGTCACCAGCCATTACCACAATGGCCTGGATGGCAAGATATCGAAGATCATGATCGATTATCTCGGCTGATCCTGGCGCCCTCCTCTTAGCAAGGCGGCCGGCATCCAGGCCGCCTTTTTCTGCCTTTCTCCTATCACCCGCCCCCTCACAGGCCATCGCCAGCCAGTGGGACACACTCCTGCGCGATGACGAACAGAGAAATAGTCCGCATTGGTGCGCTATCGCGAACAGATAATCGCATTAGGGCAGTGACCCATGTTAAAATTCCGCCCTTGCATTTATCCAGGGCCCGGCGGCCCGTCTCACGTTAAGGTTCATCGCGATGCGTACCAGCCATTATCTGCTTTCTACCCTCAAGGAAACTCCGTCCGACGCCGAGGTTGTCAGCCATCAGCTGATGCTGCGCGCCGGCATGATCCGCAAACTGGCCTCCGGCATGTACGCCTGGTTGCCCTCTGGTCTGCGTGTACTCAAGAAGATTGAGAACATAGTCCGCGAAGAGATGAACAACGCAGGGGCTGTCGAAGTGTCCATGCCGGTGGTTCAACCGGCCGAATTGTGGCAGGAATCCGGCCGCTGGGACGACTACGGCCCCGAGCTGTGCCGCCTAACCGACCGTCACAACCGTGCCTTCGTGCTGGGCCCGACCCACGAAGAGGTGATTACCGCCCTGGTCCGTAACGAGGTGAACAGCTACAAACAGCTGCCCCTGAACCTCTATCAGATCCAGACCAAGTTCCGCGATGAAGTGCGTCCCCGTTTCGGTGTGATGCGCGGTCGCGAGTTCCTGATGAAGGATGCCTACTCCTTCCACATCGACAAGGCCTCGCTGATCGAGACCTACGAGCGGATGCACGCCGCCTACTGCACCGCCTTCAGCCGCATGGGCCTGAACTTCCGCCCGGTGCAGGCCGATACCGGCTCCATCGGTGGCACTGGCTCCCATGAGTTCCAGGTGCTGGCCGAGAGCGGTGAAGACCTGATCGCCTTCTCCGACAGCTCCGACTACGCCGCCAACATCGAGATGGCCGAAGCCCTGGCCCCGGCCGGTGAGCGCGCTGCCGCGACCCAGGCCCTGACCAAGGTCGCTACCCCGGCGGTGCACAGCATCGATGAGGTCGCCGCCTTCCTGAGCCTGGCACCGAGCGCCATCGCCAAGACCCTGCTGGTACTGGCTGATGCGGACGAGCACGGCAAGCAGGCCGTGATTGCCCTGATAGTGCGCGGCGACCATGAGCTCAACGAGCTCAAGGCAGAGAAACTGGCCGGGGTGGCCAACCCGCTCACCTTCGCCAGCGACGAGCAGATCCTCGCCGCGGCAGGCTGCGAGGCAGGCTCCATCGGTCCGGTCGGCTTTGCCGGTCGCATCATCGTCGATCGCAGCGCCGCCCAGCTGAGCGATTTTGTTTGTGGCGCCAACGAGACTGGCTGCCACCTGACCGGTGCCAACTGGGATCGTGACATCACCGCTTACGAAGTGGCCGATCTGCGCAACGTCGTCGAAGGGGACCCCAGCCCCTGCGGCCAGGGCAAGCTGCTGCTCAAGCGCGGCATCGAAGTGGGCCACATCTTCCAGCTGGGCACCAAGTACTCCGAAGCCATGAAGGCCAACGTGCTCAACGAGGGCGGCAAGTCCGTCACCATGGAGATGGGCTGCTACGGTATCGGGGTCTCCCGCCTGGTGGCTGCAGCCATCGAGCAGAACAATGACCAGTACGGCATCATCTGGCCGGATGCCATAGCACCGTTCGAAGCGGTCATCATTCCGATGAACATGCACAAATCGGTACGGGTTGCCGAACTGGCCGAGCGTTTCTACACCGAGCTGAAAGCCGCCGGGGTCGACACCCTGTTCGATGACCGTAAAGAGCGTCCGGGCGTGATGTTTGCCGACATGGAGCTGCTGGGCGTCCCCCACGCCATCGTCATCGGCGATCGTGGCCTGGACAGCGGCGTGGTGGAGTACAAGTGCCGCCGTACCGGTGAGAAGCAGGAAGTGGCCATCACCGACATCGTCGCCATGATCAAGGCCAAGCTGGGCCGTTAATCCCCGCCAACGCCCATAAAAAAGCGCGCCAATCGGCGCGCTTTTTGTTGTCTGGTGATCCAGCGTCTCCAGGCAACGGTGCCTAATTGCGACCAATAAAGAGGTCGGTCACATGGCAGCTGCTGCGCGCCTCCAGGGCATCGAGCATGTATTCGGCAGCGTCTTCCGGGGTCATGAAACCACTCGGGTCCACGTGATCCGAGTTGTCCCAGAATTCACTGCGAATGCCGCTTGGATAGAGGTTGACCAGGCGCAGCGGGCCGCCCTTGGTCTCGGCGCGCAAGGATTCGAGAAAGCCGCGCATGCCCCATTTGGAGGCGCAATAGAGGCTCTCGTTGGCCTTGCCAACCTGCGCGGCCGAGGAGAGCACGTTGGCGAGTATGCCGCCCCGCTCCCCGATGAGCCGCACCGTCTGCTGGGCCACCAAAATGGTGGAGACAAGATTATTCTCCACCACCCGGCGCACCTGCTCGGCGGTATAGACGCCGACCGGGCCAAATTCACCGACCCCGGCGCAATGGATCACCAGACTCGGCAGACCGCCCCACTCCACCGCAGCGGCGAAGGCCATCTCCACCTCTTCGTAGTGGGAGAGATCCGCCGCGATGCCGATCACGGCCTGACCGAGTTCGGCCTCCAGATCCTGCAATTTCTGGTAACGGCGTCCCATCATGGCCACCCGGTGACCGCGGGCCACCAGTCCATTCGTCAAGGCTCGGCCCAGACCAGACCCCGCCCCCGTCACAATGATGTTACCCATGAGGAACCCTCGTTACCGTGAAATTAGAAGCTGAATTCGGCGCCAGCGAACCAGCCATCTATCCGCTGATCAACCTTGTCAAAGTCGACATCGACTTGACGCCAGCCAGCGCGCAGCTTGAGCGGCAGGGAGGAGAACTTGTAAGCACCACCCAGACGGTAGTCATAGTTGTCAGCATCCTGCACCCGGGCATCGCCGAAGGCAGAGAAGCCGGTACCCGGCAGACGCACTTCGGCGCTGCTGTAAGCCATCAGCACGTCTTTGTCATAGGAGTAGTGCTGGGTATTGAAGTCCCCTTCATAACGACGACCGGTCAGACCCAGATCAATCTGGAACAGGTCGTTGTTGAACAGGCGATAGTAGAGGCTCAGATCGTAGGCTTGCAGATCGTTGTCGAAGGCGCCGCCGCTGGAGCTCAGGTCGGACATTTCAAACTTGGCATTGGGCAGCAGTATGATGCCATGCTCCAGCTGCAGGTAACCGCTCCAGTTGTTTTTGTCATCAAAGCTGCCGTTGGCCCCGATGTCGTTGACGTGACCGCTACCTTCGGCATTCCAGATATCGCTGCCGACGGCAAAGCGCCAGTCATCGGCGGCCATGGCAGAGGTGCTCATCAGGGCAAGCAGGGAAGAGGCCAACAGTGTCTTTTTCATGATTAAACTCCAGAGAATGCGGGATTAGACCCGCATTTTACCTCGCTTATCCCCAATACCTAGCAAGATTATCCACACAGCGACCAATTCTGACCCAGACCTGACCCGGATTAGTGCTGCATACCCGCCGAAGGCTCGACCGGTTTCACCGGTAACAACAGACCCAGGGTCTGACCATTATCCAGACTCAGGGTCAGGGGGAAGGGGGTATCCTGACTGGGTTGATCCTTGAGATCGAACAGCATGATGTGAAAACTGCCCGGCTTGAGCGCCACCTCTCCCTTGGCCGGGATCTCGATGCTCTCGACCTGACGCATACGCATCACGCCATTCTCATGGAGGTGAGTATGCAGCTCGGCGCGAGCCACCTCGGGAGAACTGGCGCCGGTCAGTTTCACCGGATCATCACCGTCGTTTTTCAGCACCACGAAGGCCGCCGTGTTAGGGGAGCCAGGGGGCAGCAGACGCACATAACCGTCGCTGGCTGTCACGTTCGCCAGCACCGGGGTCGCCAGCAACAGGGAGACTGCCGCATAAAACATGCGTTTTAACATGGTTGAAATCCTTTTATGAACTTGTTAAGAAAGGAAAAGCTTACTGCCAAGCGCGGAGCTTGAACAGACCACCAGCCAAGGATTGCGACATGAACGACCCCATCATCAGCCAGCGCCAGCAGGGGGTACTGACCCTAACCTTGAATCGCCCCGCCAAACGCAACGCCCTCAATGGCGCCATGTATCAAGCATTGACCCAGCAACTGCGCGAGGCCGCGCTGGATGCGGACGTGCGAGTGGTGCTGCTGCAGGGCCAGCAGGATTGCTTCACCGCCGGCAACGATCTCGGCGATTTCATCGGCAAGGAGAGCCTCGGCGAGGATGACCCCATCTTGCAGTTCCTGCACACCCTTGCCGATTTCCCCAAGCCGCTGGTTGCCGCCGTGGCCGGGGCGGCGGTGGGCATAGGCACCACCCTGCTGCTGCACTGTGATCTGGTCTATCTGGCAGATAACGCCAGGCTGCAACTGCCCTTCGTCGAGTTGGGTCTGGTGCCTGAGTTTGCTTCCAGTTTGTTGCTGCCCCGGGCCGTGGGTCACCTCAAGGCGTGCGAGCTGCTGTTGCTGGCAGAGCCACTCTCGGCCCGGGAGGCGCTGGATCTGGGGCTGGCCAACCAGGTGCTGGCCCCGGGCGATCTCCTGGCCCATGCCAAACACCAGGCCGAGCGGCTCGCCGACAAGCCTCCCCTTGCCCTGCAAAGAAGCAAGGCCCTGCTCAAACAAGAGCTCAGGCAGGCGGTTCATTTCGTCATCGACACGGAGGCGCGCGCCTTCTCCCTGGCGTTGCAAGGGGAAGAGGCGCAAGCGCGCATCGCCCGCAAACTGGCCACCAGGGGATAAACCCGTCGCAACCCGCCCGCTCAACCCGGGTGAGGTTGATCAGTTGAGGCGAAAACGTCCAATCAGCTCGCAACCTTGCAAGATGTCCTGACTCTGGATCAGTCTGGCTATCTCGGGGTTGGGGTGGCGACGCAGGAAACCAAGCAGGGCGGCGCGGCAGCACCCCAGCTCACTGATGAGGGACTCGCACCCCTTGTGGGGGCACTGGGGCACCAGTGCCGTCACCAATTCGGCGGCAAGTTTGAGGTAGCGCAACTCGTAGTTGGGCTCCCCCATGGCACGCCAGAAGTCGGCGAGACGATGGCAGGTGGCAACCCGCATGGTGGCAAGCTCTTCGAGGTCGATGGTGACGGCTTTGCTCTGCTCATCGACGGACTCGGAGATGACGCCAAGGGCCTGCTGATAGAGGCAGACGGCGGAGCCTAGCGCCCCCTGTGCCAAGGAGTGCTCGGCTTCTATCATGTAACGCTGCCAGTGCGCCTCAGTGTCATCCGGCCTGGTGAGTGTCTGTGCCATGAGAGACCTCCTTACTTGAATGAGGCCTATCATGATGCCTAAACGAGAATGAATATCAAGCTGACAGATTGTGCAGGATCTCTGCTCCTGTTGCCCCCATCACACTCTGTCATCGGCGTCGCCCTGTCTCATCCCAAGGCAGGTTAAGATGATGCCAACCTAAGGAAGGGCATGATGAACAATGGAAGTCGGGGCCTGCTGATCGGCCTCTGGGTCACCTTGATGGTGATGATCGCCTTCACGGCGCGCCAATGGGGGCTGGAGAGCCTGCGCCAGCAGGCACAGCTCGACAATGAACGGCTCGCGGGGCAGCTGCTGGGCGAGCTCGACAAGTACCGCCGCTTGCCGGCCCTGATCGCCACCCGCAGCGAGCTCAAACAGACCTTGCTGCTGCAGTTTCCTCCCTATCGCCTCCACCCCCTGCTGGAGCAGTACAACGAGATCCTGGGGACGGATGCCATCTATCTGATGACGGAGCAGGGAGAGGTGCTCTCCGCCAGTAATTGGCGGCAACAGGACAGCTTTGTCGGCGATAACTACCACTTCCGCCCCTATTTTCGCCAGGCGATGCAGGGTAAACCCGGCAGCTACTTCGCCCTGGGTCAACGGTCGGGGCGGCGCGGCTACTACTTCTCCTATCCGGTCCAGGATGGCGATCGCCGGCTCGGGGTCGTGGTGGTCAAGGTGGCGCTCTCCCTGATCGACGAGCGTTGGGCCCGCAGCGATCTCGACTACCTGCTCACCGACGAATACGGTGTCGTCTTCTTCGCCTCTCAGCCTGACTGGCTCTATCGCCCCCTGGTCCGGCTCGATCAGGCAACCCGCCACATCCTGGCCGAGGAGCGTAAATATGGGGACAAACTGGGCGCCCCCTTGAGCGATCTCGCCTCCCTCGGCCTGCTGCGCAGCCAGAGCGAGTGGCACTGGGGCCAGGGCTATCTGTTCACCGGCACCGCCATGCCGACTGCCGGCTGGCACCTCTATACCCTGGAGCCACTCCATGACTTGCGCCCCATCATCGCCAAGGCCCTGGCCAGCTTCACCCTGGTCTCCTTGCTGCTGCTGATGATCTGGCTCTACTGGCGCCAGGTACTGCTCGGTCGCGCCCGCCTGGCCCGGCTCAACAACTTGCTGGAGCACAAGGTCAACCAGCGCACCAAGGCCCTCTCCACCAGCAACCAGGACTTGGTCGCCACCCTGGACAAGTTCCGTCAGACCCAGCGAGAGCTGGTCGATACCCAGGAGCAGCTGGTACAGACCGCCAAGCTGGCCCTGCTCGGCGAGATGTCGGCCGGGATCAATCATGAACTCAACCAGCCCCTGGCCGCCATGCGGGCCTATGGCGAGAATGCCTTGCAGCTGCTCGACCAGGGCCGTCTCGATAGCTGCCGCGACAACCTGCTGCAAATCAATGATCTAAACCACCATATGAGCGAGCTGGTGGCCCGCTTCAAGGTGTTCGCCCGCAAGGGAGAGCAGCGGCTGCAGGCGGTGGCGCTGCAACCCGTGGTTCACGCCAGCCTCTCCCTCTTGCACGGCCAGATGATCAAGCAGGGAGTGCTGGTCGAAACCCGCCTGCCCAGCGAGCCCCTCTATGTGCGCGCCGATGCGGTCCAGCTCGAACAGGTGCTGGTCAACCTGCTGCACAATGCCCTGCAGGCCTGCGCCAGCAGCGGCCCTCCCCGGGTCTGGCTCGAGGTGGAGAGCCGGGCGGAGCAGGTGACCATCGCCGTCATCGACAATGGCCCCGGCCTCCAGGTCGAGGCCAGACAGCTGTTTGCCCCTTTCTATACCACCAAGTCCCAGGGACTGGGGCTGGGGCTGACCATATCCCTGCGCATCATCACCGCCTTTGGTGGCACCCTGGACGCCACCAATGACCCCAGAGGCGGAGCCCGCTTCACTATCACGCTGCCCGCGGTTGACCCCAGCCTGAGGAGCCCCCTGTGAAGCAGACTTGCTCCTGCCATGCTGCTGCGCTCACCCTTCTCCATCTCACCCGCACAGCCCGGGCCACAGCGCCCTCAAGGAGGCCGACATGAACCAAGTCATGCTGATCGACGATGAACACCACCTGCGTCTCTCCCTCGGCCAGACTCTGGAGCTGGCCCAGTGGCAGGTCACCACCTTCGCCAGCGCCACCGAGGCGCTGCCTCACATCAAGGCGCAGTGGCCCGGCATCATCATCAGCGACATCAACATGCCCGGCATGAACGGCATCGCCCTGCTCGAGGAGATCATGGGCCGTGACCCCGAGCTGCCGGTGATCCTGCTCACCGGTCATGGGGATATCTCGACGGCGGTGCAGGCCATTCGCCTCGGCGCCTACGACTTTATCGAGAAGCCGTTCGGCACCGAACAGTTGCTGGAGGTCGTGCGCCGCGCCTGTGACAAGCGGCGTCTGGTGCTGGAAAACCGCGAGCTGCGCAGCGAGCTGGAGGCCCAGAGCGGGCCGGGCCCCAGGCTGCTCGGCACCCACCCGGCCATCAAGCGGCTGCGCCAGATCCTCACCCACATCAAGGATGCCCCCGCCGACGTGCTCATCATGGGCGAGACGGGGTGTGGCAAGGAGTTGGTCGCCCGCTTCCTGCACGATCACTCGATACGGGCCGCCGAGCCCTTTGTCGCCATCAACTGCGGCGCCGTGCCCGAGACCATGATAGAGAGCGAGCTGTTCGGCTTCGAGGCGGGCGCCTTCACGGGCGCCCAGAAGCGACGGGTCGGCAAGATAGTCTGGGCCGACAAGGGCACCCTCTTCCTCGACGAGATTGAGAGCATGCCCATGGCGCTGCAGATCAAACTGCTGCGGGTACTGGAAGATAGAAAGGTCGAGCCACTCGGTACCAACCAGCTGATCTCGCTGGATATCAGGGTACTGGCCGCCAGCAAGATGGATCTGAAAAAACTGGTCGAGCAGGGCACGTTTCGCGCCGATCTCTATTACCGGCTCAATGTCGTGAGGGTGGATATCCCCCCATTGCGGGAGCGCAAGGAGGATGTGCCCCTGCTGTTTGAAAACTTCCTGCGGGTGGCGGCGACCCGCTATCAGCTGGCACCGCCGCGCCTTGGCGCAGAGCAGCGCGCCTGGTTGTTGGCCCACGATTGGCCGGGCAATGTGCGCGAGCTGCGCAACCTGGCCGAACGCTGCGTACTGATGGGGGAAGAGGGCGCCTTTGCCGATCTCAGCCTGGGTTGCGAGGCCCTGACCCTGGCCGAACAGGTCGACCGGTTCGAGCGCATACTGCTGACCGACACCCTCAGCCAGCATCGCGGTCGCCTGAAAGAGGTTCAGGAGGTACTCGGCCTGCCCCGCAAGACCCTGTACGACAAGATGCGTAAATATGGCCTCGACAAGCAGGATTACAAACTCGGAGACGAGGCCAGCGAGGGGGCATAACGCTCCCAGGCCGCACTGCCAGTCGGTACGCCCTGGCGGAAAGAGACCCCGGCGACCCTGCCTCAGCGCGTCCAGGGGCGGATCCCAACCTCGATCTCCTGCGAGAATTGGCGAAACCCCACCCATGCCAGCAGGGGGATGGGGGGATTGCCACCCCTTTTCGCGGCGCACTCATCTCGCCCCCGGGCCGCCACGGCCCGGCCCTTCTGAAATGTTGCAAAAATGTTTCCATTGGCACGCAAGTTGCCTTGTTGAGTGGGAATGCACTGACCCACACACAAGGATGAACACAATGACATTCAGAACCCGCGCCCTGACCGCCGCCCTCACCCTGGCCCTCGGCATCTCGACGGCCTTCGCCGCCCCCATCGAACTCAAGTTCTCCCACGTGGTGGCGGACAACACCCCCAAAGGCCAGATGGCAAACCACTTCAAGCAGTTGGTGGATGAGCGCCTCAAGGGACAAGTCGAGGTCAAGGTCTATCCCAGCTCCCAGCTGTTCGGGGATGGCAAGGAGCTCGAAGCCATGCTGCTCGGTGACGTGCAGATGATTGCCCCCTCCCTCTCCAAGTTCCAGAAATACACGGATCAGCTGCAGATCTTCGACCTGCCCTTCCTGTTCAATGACATGGCCGCCGTCGACCGATTCCAGCAGGGCAAGGAGGGCCAGGCCATGCTGGGCTCCCTGGAAAAATATGGCCTGGTGGGTCTGGGGTACCTGCACAACGGCATGAAGCAGATCTCCGCCAGCAACCCCCTCAAGACCCCGGCCGATGCCAAGGGCAAGAAGTTCCGCATCCAGACCTCGGACGTGCTGGCCGCCCAGTTTGAAGCCATCCAGGCCGTGCCGGTGAAGAAACCCTTCGCCGAGGTGTTCACCCTGCTGCAGACCAAGGCCATCGATGGCCAGGAGAACACCTGGTCCAACATTTACTCCCAGAAGTTCTTCGAGGTGCAGCCCTATATCACCGAGACCAACCACGGGGTGCTGGATTACCTGATCGTCACCAACGCCGACTTCTGGAACGGCCTGCCAGACAATGTGCGTAGCGAGCTCAAGAAGGCCCTGGACGAATCGGTCACCTTCGGCAACAAGATTGCCGCCGAGAAAGACAGTGAAGACAAGGCCGCCATCTTCGCCTCCGGCAAGAGCCAGCTGATCACCCTGACCGATGCCGAGCGCAGTCAGTGGGTCGAGGCCATGAAGCCGGTCTGGCAGCAATTTGAAGGGGCCATCGGCAAGCAACTCATCGACGCCGCCGTCGCCGCCAATCAGCAGTAAGGAACCAGAAGGCCCCTGCCAGCAAAGGGTAGGGGCCCTCTCAGGGACGATCCTATGAAAAAACTCATTTATCAGCTGGAGGAGACCATCATAGGTCTGCTTCTGGTCAGCACCACGCTGCTGGTCTTCATCGAAGTGGTGCTGCGCTTCTTCTTCGACACCGGCCTGCTCTGGGCCCAGGAGCTGACCCTCAACCTCTGCGCGTGGATGGTGCTGTTCGGCGCCTCCTGGGGGGTGAGAGTCGGCGCCCATATCGGGGTAGATGCCTTCATCAAGGTGCTGCCCGGCCATTGGCAACGCCGCCTCACCCTGCTGGCCGTTGGTCTGTGTCTGCTCTACTGCGGTTTCTACTTCTATGGCGCCTGGATCTATCTGACAAAGCTCAAGATGATCGGCATAGAGATGGAGGATCTGCCCATTCTGCGCTGGCAGGCCATGAGCATTCTGCCCATAGGCCTGGCTTTGCTGTTTTTCCGCTTCCTCGGGGTCGGTGTCATGGTATGGCGCGGCCAGATGCAGGGCTTTGCCCTGGCCGATGAGGCGCGCGAGAGCATGCACCTCATCGACAACGATCCGAATCAGAAGGTATAAGCACCATGGCAACCCTGACCCTGTTTACCCTGCTGATCCTCACCATGTTGCTCGGCATGCCCATCGCGGTGGCCCTCGGCCTCTCCAGCGTGGCCACCATATTGCTCTTCTCCAACGACTCCCTCGCCTCCCTGGCGCTCAAGTTGTTCGAGGCGACGTCCGAGCACTACACCCTGCTCGCCATCCCCTTCTTCGTGCTGTCGTCGGCCTTCCTGTCGACCGGTGGCGTGGCCAAGCGGATCATCAACTTCGCCATGGACTCCGTCGGTCACATCCGTGGTGGCCTTGCCATGGCCTCCGTCATGGCCTGCATGCTGTTTGCCGCCGTGTGCGGCTCCAGCCCGGCGACCGTGGCCGCCATCGGCAGCATCGTCATCGCCGGCATGGTGCGCTCCGGCTATCCCCAGGCCTTTGCCGCCGGGGTGATCGCCAACGCAGGCACCCTGGGGATCTTGATCCCCCCCTCCATCGTCATGCTGGTCTATGCGGCGGCGACCGAGGTATCGGCATCGCGCATGTTCATGGCGGGCTTCCTGCCCGGGCTCATGATGGGAGGTCTCATCATGGTGGTCATCTATGTGGTGGCTCGCATCAAGGGCCTGCCGAGCCAGCCCTTCCCGGGGCTCATCACCCTGCTCGGCAGCGGTGGCAAGGCCCTCGGCGGCCTCTTCCTCATCATATTGGTGCTGGGATCCATCTACGGTGGGGTTGCCAGCCCGACCGAGGCCGCTGCGGTGGCGGCAGTCTACGCCTTCTTCATTGCCGTTTATGGCTATCGCGACATAGGACCGCTCAAGGGGGTGGCCTGGCGCAACGAGGGAGAGTCTCTGGCTGCCGCCAGCCTGCGCAATCTGGTGCTGTTGCCGCTCTCCCTGCTCAAGTCTCCCTTCAACGGGGAGGTGGGCCATGTGGTGCGCGATGCCGCCAAGGTGAGCATCATGCTGCTGTTCATCATCAGCAATGCCATGCTGTTCGCCCACGTGCTCACCTCCGAGCGGATCCCCCATGCCATCGCCGAGACCATCATCGCCTGGGGTCTGCCTGCCTGGGGCTTCCTCATCGTGGTCAACATCTTGCTGCTGCTGGCGGGTAACTTCATGGAGCCCTCGGCCATCGTGCTGATCATGGCGCCCATCCTGTTCCCCATTGCCATGCAGCTGGGCATAGACCCCATCCATCTGGGGATCATCATGGTGATCAACATGGAGATAGGCATGCTGACGCCCCCTGTGGGGCTCAACCTGTTCGTGACCGCGGGGATCACGGGGCAGAGCATGGGCTGGGTGATCCGCGCCTGCCTGCCCTGGGTCGGTTTCCTGCTGCTGTTCCTCATGCTGATCACCTATGTGCCGCAGATCAGCCTGTTCCTGCCCGAATACCTGGATGGCCCCAGTCTGCCGGTCCCCTGATAGCCGTGCTTGCCCCCATGCAAAGCGCCACCCTTGAGGTGGCGCTTTTTATCGACGCGGATCTGCCCGAGGCGTGGATCAGGGCAATTCAGCTACGTGCGGGCTTGGTACTGCACTGCTTGCCAGGGTAGCCGGGCAGCGCATCGGCGCCGCGACTGCAGGCAAGCCGCTTGGCCTGCTGCAAGCTGGCCGCCAGGTTGGCTTGATTGATGGGCTGCCACTGCATCTGCTGACCCAGCCAGCTCGCCCAGGCGAACTCGACGAAATAGACCCGCTTCTCCTTCTGGAAATAGCCGGCATCCTGCAGCAAACCCGCCAGGGTACGGTAGGGGTAGTCAGGCAGTGAACCTATGCGGGTCGGCAACTGCTGGGGAGTAAGGGGTTGCCCCTGCTCATTCTTGAGCCAGGCCCAGTGATTGTTCTGCATCTGACTCCAGAAGGAGTCCTTGTCTTGCAGGCGGGCAATGACTTTGACCCTCGCCTCCTTGACCCCCGACTGCCACAGCGCCGTGGTGAGGTGATGCCTGTCCACCAGCCAATAGCCGCCATCCGGGGCAATGACGATGGGGATCTCCTTCTTCTTCATCAACTTGTCGAGCTGTTTGGCTGACTTGCCCACCAGCTCGCGCTCTGTCTCATCTACCTGCAGCTGGCCGACACCCGCCTGGGTCGGATGCAGCTTGGCTATGCTCACCTGGCACCAGCTTCCCACCGGGCTGCTCGGCTGACAGCTATCCAGTGCCCAGGCGCCCTGGCTCAACAACCCCGCTAATAACCACCCTAGTCTCATCCTCTTCCCCCACCCCATACTGTTCACCCCCGAAAAGGGTCCATAAGAGCCTTGGTGACCGCTAGCGGTCTGACCAGCATTGGGGATATCATGTTTCCCCAACAACAGGCGAGCATTTATCGCCGACTTTTCTCCTCGCCTCACATTTAAGGATCCGACCATGACGCTATGGCGCCCCTTGCTGTTACTGCTGACCGTGGGCACAGCCCAGGCCGCCGATGTGCCATCCGCAGCCAAGCTCGCCGCCGAGCAGACGGTGGTACGCCACCTCAAGGATGAGCCCAGCAGCCTGAGCCCCCTCAAGCTGGTCGGCTTGCCAGAGTTGCAGGTGGTTCGGGACTTGTTCGAGGGATTGCTGACCCAAGGGGCCGATGGCAGCGTCCAGCCAGGGGTGGCCCAGCACTGGCGCAGCGATGATAACCAGCACTTCCTGTTCGAGCTGCGCAAGGATGCCGCCTGGTCAAACGGGGACCCGGTCACCGCCAGCGATTTTGTCTACAGCTGGCGCCGCCTGGTCAGCCCCAAAGAGGCCGCCACCTTCGCCTGGTTCGCCCAGCTGGCCCATTTCGAGAATGTGGACAAGATAGTGGCCGGTGAACTGAGCCCCGACCAGCTCGGGGTCGAGGCCGTCGGTGACCACACACTCAAGGTGACCCTGTCTCAGCCGGTGCCCTACTTCCTCAATCTGTTGACCCACCCCAGCCTCTCGCCCTTGCATGAGGCCAGCATAGTGCGCGAGGGCAGTGCTTGGACCCAGCCCGGCAAGCTGGTCGGCAATGGCGCCTTCATACTGGCCGATCGTGTGGTCAACGAGCGGCTCGATCTGCGGCCCAATCCCCACTACTGGGACAGGGCCCACACAGTGCTGACCAAGGTGACCTTCCTGCCCATCAATCAGGAAAGCGCGGCGACCCAGCGCTATCTGGCCGGGGATATCGACATCACCGAATCCTTCCCCAAGGAGCAGTACGCCCGATTGATCAAGCAGATCCCGGCCGAGGTATACACGCCGGAGCAGCTCGGCACCTACTACTACGCCTTCAATACCCGCCAGGCGCCCCTCGATGACGTGCGGGTCCGCAAGGCGCTCTCCTATGCCATCGACAGGCAGCTCATCGCCAGCAAGGTGCTGGGTACTGGGGAGAAACCGGCCTACCACTTCACCCCGGATGTGACTGCCCACTTCACCCCCAAGCCAAATACGCTCTCGACCCTGAGCCAGCCTGAACTCGACGCCGAGGCCAAACGGCTGCTGGCCGAGGCGGGTTATGGCCCGGCCCATCCTCTGGAGCTAACCCTGCTCTACAATACCGCCGAACTGCACAAGAAGCTGGCCCTGGCCATCGCCAGCATGTGGAAGCAGAAACTCGGCGCCAAGGTGCAACTCACCAATCAAGAGTGGAAGAGCTATCTCGACAGTCGCCAGCATGGCCAGTTCCAGGTGATCCGCTCCTCCTGGGTCGCCGACTACAACGACCCTTCCGCCTTCCTCGAACTGTGGCGCAGCAGCAACAGCGGCAACATGGCCCGCTTCGCCAGCCCCGACTACGATGCCCTGCTCGATCAGGCATCGCGCAATACGGTCCAGGCCAGCCGCAGCCAGCTGTTCGACCAGGCCGAGGCCCTGTTGCAGGAGCAGGCCCCCATCGCCCCCCTCTACCAGTACACCAATGCCAGACTGATCAAACCCTGGCTCAAGGGGTACCCCATCAACAACCCGGAAGATGTGGCCTACAGTCGCCAGCTCTACCTGCTTGCCCACTAAGCCGCCCAACCCGGTGGCCGCCACAGCGTGGCCACCGGGTGGGACAGACCCAGGTGCCAGGTCTCGTCATCTTTGTCCTGTACCCGGGCAACATTACCCCATAAAATAAGTACTAATCAGCCACTTAGTGATAGTTTACTCAGCCAACATGCCACGCATCCTCCTGCTTTTATCCCTGTTCAGCCCCTTGGCGCTGGCTGTCACCCATGCCGCCCCCCAAGAGAATAAAGAAGACGCGTGCCGTCAGGCCTTCCAGCACTGGATGCTGAATCAACAGCAAGTGTTCAGCGATCGCAAGGCGAGCAAGCAAGATCGCCGCCAGGCGGAGCGCGCCATCGACTTGGTCCGCGCCGAATATGAGAAGGGGGAGAGTTTCTGTCAGAGCATGGCCCTGGCCAAACAGAGCAATGGCGCCGACCCCCGCTTCAAACCCAGACGCGGCGAGATCCATGACTTCATCCCCGATCAGGGCTGAGCCCATTTAACCGCCGACCTGCCTCCTCCCCATACAGCACTGATCGCAGCGCGCCCGCTTGGGTTGGCGGCAATAAAAAACCCCGCTCAAGGCGGGGTTTGTCTGCGTGCTGGCACTCAATCGAAGAAGTGATCCCGGTGCAAGCCAAAGACCAGGGCGGCGCCGAGCAGGTAGAGGGCGCTCAACTTGATGCCGAGAATAGCCATCATGCCGACACAGAGGCGTACCAGCCCCTTGTGCAGCCAGGATCCGGTGAAGCGAGGGCCATTCATCTTCACAGCACCCCTTCGGCGCGATATTCCGGTACCTTGGCCATGGCATCCAGCACCACCTGAATACCCGCTCCCGGCTTGCAGGCATTCTCGCTCAGATGGCGGCGCCAGGCCCGGGCACCCGGCATGTTCTGGAACAGCCCCAGCATATGGCGGGTCACATGGGAGAGATAGTTGCCCTTGGCCAGCTCCTGCTCTATGTAGGGGAGCATCATGTGCACCACTTCATGGCGGGAGGGCACGGAGCCTGTCTGGCCAAACAGCTGGCGGTCGACGTCGGCCAGGATGTAGGGATTCTGGTAAGCCTCGCGACCCATCATGACCCCGTCCACCTGCTGCAGATGATCGAGGGTCTGCTCGAGGGCGTTGACCCCCCCGTTGAGGGCGATGGTCAGCGCGGGATAATCTCGTTTGACCCGATAGACCCGCTCATAGTCCAGAGGCGGGATCTCCCGGTTCTCTCGCGGGCTCAGACCGCTCAACCAGGCCTTGCGGGCATGGACGATGAAGGTGTCGCAACCGGCATCCCGCACCTGTTCGATGAAGGCCTGCAAAAACTCGTAAGAGTCCTGATCGTCGATGCCGATCCGGGTCTTCACCGTCACCGGAATATCCACCACGTCGCGCATCGCCTTGACGCAGTCAGCCACCAGAGCCGGTTCCCCCATCAGGCAGGCCCCGAAGCGGCCATTCTGCACCCGATCCGAGGGGCAACCCACGTTCAGGTTGATCTCGTCATAGCCACGCTGCTGGGCGAGTTTGGCGCAGTGAGCCAAGTCTGTCGGGTTGCTGCCTCCCAGCTGCAGGGAGAGCGGATGCTCCTGCTCGCTGTACCCCAGATAGTCACCCTTGCCATGAATGATGGCGCCCGTGGTCACCATCTCGGTGTAGAGCAGGGTCTGACTGCTCATCAGGCGATGAAAATAACGGCAGTGCCGGTCGGTCCAGTCCAGCATGGGGGCAATCGAGAATGTCTGGCGGTGGCCAGGCTTGCCAGATATGGCCTCAGAGCCTGATGTCACAAGGTTTTCACTGATTTGTTGCTGCGTCATTTACGGGTGTTTCCAGACATTTGTTGATTGAACCTGCCCCCTATCTGCCCCCACCATGTCATGGGGCAGCTGTACTCCACGAAGTATCTATGGCCGGCGACACAATAGAAAACCTCAGACCAGCAAAGGCGAATTACGCTATCGCGGTACCGTCAGGGAACATAAGGGCGAAGCGGCAGTATACCGGGAATCCCGGACCTTTGGCAGACAGTCCGACGCCAAGAGCCGGAGAATGCAGATAGCAGCGTCGGCACCGTCTTTGGCTCGCTGTGTGGCGTCCTTATCCAGGGCTTGATCCAGACCTGCATCCACGTCGACGACACACTCAGCGCCTGCTGGATCAAGATCATCATCGGGGTATTGTTGTTCAGCTTCATCGGCTTGCAACCCATGTTGATGCTGTTTTCGGCACACAGGAAAGCCAACAAACCGAGTCCGCTCACCCGAAAAGCCTGGCCGCCGGGGTCAGTGACGGATACCCCTGATGGCCTGCGCCAGTTGGCCCTGTCGCAGACCAGTCGAAGTGACGCTGACCTCGCCATCCTCAGGACGTGGCACTCATCACAAAATCAATTTTGACGCCACGCGCGAAGAGGCCCTATGTTAGTATCCGCAGACGATACAGGGCATTAGCGTGATCATGAATCAAGACCAACTCCTACAAGCCGCCGAGCGTCTCTGCCAACAACGAGGCATCCGCTTTACTCCGACCCGACGCCAGGTATTTCGCCTGCTGGCCGCCCATGGCAATGCCATCAGCGCCTATGATCTGCTGGCCCAGTTGCAGAAGACCGAGGCCAATGCCAAGCCGCCGACCGTCTACCGAGCCCTCGACTTCCTGCTCGATCAGGGCTTCGCCCACAAGGTTGAGTCCCTCAATGCGTTTATCTTCTGCTGCCATTTCGACCATGCCCACCCCATGCAGTTGCTGATCTGCGATCGCTGCGGCGATGTGGTCGAATTGCATGATGATGCCATCGACCATGCATTCTCCGAGCAGGCCCGCCAGCATGGCTTTACTATTACCAATAAGACCATCGAGGCTCACGGACAGTGCGTCCGCTGTGTGCCTCCTGTAGGAAGTCAACATGAAGGCTGATTTTGTCAATCCGTTCCTGCTCTCCCTGCTCAATGTGCTCTCCACCATGGCTCAGCTCGAGCTGACCCCCGGCAAGCCCAAGCGCAAACTCGACGAGCTGGCCCGCGGTGATGTCTCCGGCCTCATTGGCATGGTCGGTCCCCAGACAAGGGGCTCGCTCTCCATCAGCTTCGAGAAGGGACTGGCACTGGAGATCATGCGCCGCATGCTGGGGGAAGCCCCGACCCATATCAACGAAGAGGTCACCGACATGGTCGGCGAGATCACCAACATGGTCACTGGTGGCGCCAAGCGGATGCTGGGCGAAAAAGGCTATGAGTTCGACATGGCCACCCCGGTGATCGTTTCAGGCCCGAATCACACCATCACCCACAAGGCGGATGGCAGCAAGATCATGATGCCGTTCGAATCTGAGTATGGCCGGGCCACCATCGAAATCTGCTTCGAGTAACGACCATGTGGACACTGTTGAAGTGGTTTTTTATCGGTTGGGTTCTGCTGCTGATCCTCTCGGATATCGAGCTCAGCACCTCCATCTATCGCTACCAGGATAACAAGGTGGACATCGCCTTCCCCCGCTGGGAGAGCAAGCACCCCTGGGCCACTTTCTCCTGGCACGCCGGAGAGACGCGGTTCCACTGGTATGGGTTGGATGGCAAACCACTGCCCGCAGATAGCCTCTAGTCTCCCTGGCCAGCAGGTCAGTCCTAGCAAACATGCATCACAGCAAAGGCCAGCATCGCGCTGGCCTTTTTCATGGTGCGCGGCGGTGCAGAGCCTGCGCTCCCGGGCTGGATGCTCAGCCCTCTAACCCGTATCTCCCGACGACATCGCCTGATGCGCACGTCGAGGCGTCTCCATGAGATGCAAGCCAGGGATCAGGGCTGCGGCAGGCTCAAGACGGTGATACCGCGAAAAGCAAAAAGGCCAGCAGCAGCTGGCCTTTTTCAATGGTCACATCCGGGCAATCAAGCCGCGTCTGCCACCAGCTTCTCATTGCCACGCACCATGACACCCAGACCGCAGGCAACCAAGGTTGGCAGCAACCAGGCCAGTCCCTTGTCAAACAGCGGCAGGAAGGCGAAGGCATCCATCTTCATGCCGGCGGCGCCCAGGCCATCCAGGCAACCGAACACGAAGGCCACGGTCAGCACCAGACGGAATGTCAGGCGGGGGCGACCGAAGTAACCCTTCAGGAAAGTCACCAGTACCAGGGCAACGGCGACCGGGTAGATAGCCACCAGCACAGGGATGGAGAGGCTGATCAGCTGAGCCAGACCCACGTTGGCCACCAGGGCACAGGCAGCCCCCAGAATGACCACCAGCTTGCGGTAGCTCATGCCGGTGAGGTTATGGAAGAAGTCGGCACAGGCAGAGATCAGGCCCACCGCGGTGGTGAAGCAAGCCAGGGTGATGATGCCAGCCAGAATGTACTGACCGGGCTGACCAAACAGGCTCAGCACATAGGCGCTGACGATGGCGCCACCGTTGCTGGCATCTGTGGCGATACCGCCTGCCGTATTACCCAGCTGGAACAAGGAGATATAGACCACGGACAGACCGACGGCAGAGATGACACCGGCGATGGCCAGATACTTGAACTGGCTCTGGTAGTCATGGATGCCCTTCTTGCGCAAGATGTCGACGATCAGGGCACCGAACATCAGGGAGGCCAGGGTATCCATGGTGTTGTAACCCTCCAGGATCCCCTTGACGAAGGCATCATGCTGGTAATCGGCAACGGCGCTCGGCATGCTGCCCTGGGGCGCCACGAATACCCCGACCGCCAGAACGATCAGCAACAGCATCAGCACCGGGGTCAGGAACTTGCCGATGGCATCCATCAATCGGCCCTGATTGAGGGAGACCAGGATGGCAACACCGAAGAAGGCGATGGTATAGGCCATCAATCCTTGCGCGCCCATCTCACCCAGGAAAGGCTTGAGACCCATCTCGTAGGCAACCAGACCGGTGCGGGGCGCGGCGAAGGCCGGGCCAATGATGATGTAGATGGCAACCGCCAGTGCGGTGGCAATGCCCGCTGGCAGCAGCTTGGTCATGCCGGCCCAACCGTTGCCAGCCTTGGCAACGGCCAGGATGGTGATCAGCGGCAGGCCAACGGCGGTGACCAGGAAGCCGAACATGGCCAGGGTCATGTTCTCGCCAGCGAGGAAGCCCGCCAGGGGCGGGAATATGATGTTACCGGCGCCCAGATAGAAGGCGAAGGTCATAAAGCCTAATCCGAGTACATCGGACAATGTCAGTGATTTCGTCAAGTTCAACCTCGTCTGTCTTGTAAACTATTGCTTGTTATAGTTTTTTATTGGTCATTGCCTGGGTTGTTCCTGGGCAAAAAAAAGGAGCCCCGCTTGTTTTTTCAGCATGACCAGTGGTTTTAGCTGGTCTGGCGCGGGTGCTCATTTAAGTGTCAGCATAATGATGTGAAAAAATAGTTCAAGACGAAATTTACATCTTCAAATAGAAGGGGGCGGTCAGTTGGATATATCTGTTGGAATAGCCGCCATCAGCAGAATGGATCACAATCTCACCCCGCTCACACCTGTTTAATTCTCTGCTTAGTTGCAGTAAAACACGATTTGCCGCTTTTCCCTCCCTGGTGATAACAGCTACATAACAAAGTTCATGCAGATCATAGTTCGGCAAAACGGATATTATTTCATCAGCAAACGCCGTCGGCAGCACCATGGCGACTCGTCCCCGGGGTGACAGCAAACGGGAGCAGGCATCAAGCAGGTCCCGACTATCGAGTGCTCCTCTGTGCCTCGCCTGGGCCCTGGCGGGATCCACAAAAGGCTGACCCGCGCCAAAATAGGGGGGATTGGAGACGATGAGGTCATAGGGCTCTGCCTCATGCTGCTGTATGGCGCCCCCTTGCATCTGCACCCGGGCGGACCAGGGCGAAGCCAGCACATTCTCCCGTGCCTGAATGACCGCCTCCTTGTCGAGCTCCACCCCGGTTATCTCGCAATCAGGGTCACTGCGCTGGGCCAGCATCAGGGCGATGAGGCCGCTACCGCTGCCGATATCCAGTGCCCGTTTCACCCCATCGAGGGGCGCCCAGGCACCGAGCAAAATACCATCCGTCCCCACCTTCATGGCGCAGCGGTCATGGTCGATATGAAACTGTTTGAAGGTAAAACCGCGGCTTCGGCCCATATGGCCCCCCACTCTGGGTAAAAAGGGTCGGCGATTATAGCCAGTTCCCGTCGCCAGCCATAGGAGACGACGACATAATCGCCTATAATCTGCCGTTTCCTTAATGACCGAGCATTGCCATGAGCCAATCCTTTGATGATTTCGACCTGAATCCCGCCCTCAACCGGGCCCTGGCCGAGATGGGGTTTACCCGCCCAACCACCATTCAGCAGATGGTGCTGGAACCCGCACTGGAGGGTCGTGACATCCTGGCCTCGGCACCGACTGGCACCGGCAAAACTGCCGCCTTCCTGTTGCCTGCCCTGCAGCATCTGCTCGACTTCCCGCGCCGCAAGCCGGGCCCCTGCCGCATGCTTATCCTGACCCCGACCCGCGAGCTGGCCTTGCAGATCACCGCTCACGCCAAGGCCCTGGCCGTGCACACTCACATCAGTGTCGAGACCATTATCGGTGGCGTCAGTCATGACGAGCAGCTGCCTGCCCTGACCAAGACCACCGACATCGTGGTCGCCACTCCGGGACGCCTGCTCGAATATATTGAGCGGGAAGAGTTCGAGGGGCACGACATCGAGATACTGGTGCTCGATGAAGCGGATCGCATGCTGGACATGGGCTTCATCAAGGATGTGAACCGCATCGTCGAAGAGGCCCGCTATCGCAAACACAGCATGCTCTTCTCCGCCACCCTGGAAGGGGCCGGTCTCACCAAGTTTGCCAACGAGATCCTCAAGGATCCGGTCGAGCTGCATGCCGAGCCGCCGCGCAGCGAGCGCCGTCCCATCACCCAGTGGGTGCATCTGGCCGATGACGCCAACCACAAGCTGGCGCTGCTGATCCACATTCTGAAAGATCCCGAAACCCAGAAGGCCATCGTCTTCGTGCGCACCCGCGAGCGCCTGGCCGAACTCTCCGGCCAGTTGCAGGCGGCTGGCATCTCCTGTGCCTGGATCCGTGGTGAGATGGAGCAGAGCAAGCGCATCGAGTCGATCCGCAAGTTCCACGCAGGGGAAGTCCCCTTCCTTATCGCCACCGACGTCGCCGCCCGCGGCATCGACTTGCCCAACGTCAGCCATGTCATCAACTACGACATGCCCTACGGCACCGACGTCTATGTCCACCGCATCGGCCGTACCGGCCGCGCCGGCAACCGTGGTTGCGCCATCAGCCTGGTGGAAGCCCATGACATGGCCATCGTCGCCAAGATTGAACGCTACACAGAGGAGCGCCTCAAGCGCCGGGTGATCGACGAACTGCGTCCCAAGCACAAAGAAGCTCGGGTGCCGGTGAAGAAGAAAAAACCCAAGGATGCCAAGAAGAAGTCGGCGAAGAAGAAAAAGAAGTAACCAGGCGCCCGCTCACAACGGCCATCTTCGGATGGCCGTTTGTTTTTCTGTGCCCCGAGGAACCGGGTCTTGCCGGGTGCAGTGTCAGGAACATGCTGCAATGGGTGGCGAACAGGCAGAAAAAAGCCGACGCATAAACGTCGGCCAATAAAAAGTGCTTACAACAGAGGATTCACATATTCAGACCCGGGGTCTGGTGATTGGTTCCCCCTTAATTCAATTAATTTTCCGAACGTTTAAACATCAGGGTGCGTTCGTCCGACTCCTCCGCCACGAAGCGGTAACCATTGCTGTCAAAACCGGTCAGCTGTTCGACCCGGGTCAGGCGGTGCTTGATGATGTAGCGGGCCATCATGCCCCGTGCCTTCTTGGCATAGAAACTGATGATCTTGAACTGGCCATTCTTCTCATCCTTGAAGACGGGAGTCACTATCTGGCCGCTGAGCACCTTGGGACGCACCGACTTGAAATACTCATCAGACGCCAAGTTGATGAGCACGTTATCCCCCTGCGCCGCCAGCGCACCATTGAGCTGCCTGGTAATGATGTCGCCCCAAAACTGGTAGAGATCTTTACCGCGCTCGTTGTCGAGCCGTATCCCCATCTCGAGGCGGTACGCCATCATCAGATCCAGAGGACGCAGCACGCCGTACAGACCGGACAGCATGCGCAAATGCGCCTGCGCGAACGTGAAATCCCCCTCCTCGAAATCCTCCGCGGCCAGCCCGGTATAGACATCCCCCTTGAACGCCAGAATCGCCTGGCGAGCATTGGCCGGCGTGAAGTCCGGCTGCCACTCGGCAAAGCGAGCGGCGTTGAGGCCGGAGAGCTTGTCGCTGATCTTCATCAGGCTGGCTATCTGAGCCGGGCTCAACTGCCGGGCCCGCTCGATCAGATGGGCGGAGTGATCCAGCAATTCGGGTTGGGTGAAGCGGGAGGTCGCCAGCGGCGACTCGAAATCCAGCGTCTTGGCCGGGGAAACCACAATCAGCATAACGATCCTATCTCAAGGGAGGGGCCCCTGGCCCCTAATCATCTACGGTTACGCCCTCCAGCGTACCAGAATCCAGAGGATCCTTGCCCGATAACTTGATCTGCAGGCGCAAGTCATTGGCGGAATCCGCGTGGGCCAACGCCTCGGCGAGGCCGATACGGCCTGCCATGAATAGCTGGAAGAGCCCCTGATCGAAGGTCTGCATGCCCAGCTCGGTCGATTTGGTCATCACCTCCTTGAGGCGATGCACTTCTCCCTTGCGGATGATGTCGGTGATGATGGGAGTATTGAGCATCACCTCGAACACAGGGCAGCGCCGCTGGCCATCGAGGGCAGGCAACAGCTGTTGGGCAATGATGCCTCTCAGGTTGAAGGAGAGATCGAACAGCAGTTGACGATGCTTCTCGGGCGGCACCAGATGCAGGATGCGATCTATGGCCTGATTGGCATTGTTGGCATGCAGGGTCGCGAGGCAGAGATGACCCGTCTCGGCAAATTGCAGTGCGAACTCCATGGTCTCCTGACTGCGGATCTCGCCGATGAGGATGACGTCCGGTGCCTGACGCAAGGAACTCTTGAGGGCGGCATCGAAAGAGGCCGTATCAATACCCACCTCCCGCTGGGTGATGAGGCTGCGGCCATGCTGGTGCACGAACTCCACCGGATCCTCCACCGTCAGGATATGCCCATCGCTGTGCTGGTTGCGATAACCAATCATGGCCGCCTGGGTAGTGGTTTTCCCGGTTCCCGTCGCCCCGACAAACAACACCAGCCCCCGCTTGGCCATGCCGATCTCTTTCAGGATATCGGGCAAGCCCAGCTCCTCAAACGTCGGGATCCGGGTCTCGATACGGCGCAGCACCATGCCCGGCAGGGCCTGCTGCCAGAAGGCGCTGACCCGAAATCGCCCCAGCTCAGGTCGGTGAATGGCGTAGTTTGCCTCCTGGGTCGCCATGAAATGCGCGAGATGTTCCGGGCTCAGGGTCTCCCGGATCAAGGCAAGCACCTGCTCCTCATCGAACACCCTATCTTCGAGGGGGTGCAGGTGACCGTCTACCTTGACCATGGGGCGACTGCCCACTGTGATGAACAAATCCGAGCCTTGTCGCTCGACCAGCTGTACCAACAACATCTCGAGTTTCATAAGCGCTCCTAGATAGAATTGGGATCCACCGCCTTGGCCTTGGCATCCAGGGAGGCCACTGTCCCGCGCCCCACCAGCTGCTTGAGGCTCTGATCCATGGTCTGCATGCCGTGCACCATCCCTGTCTGGATAACGGAGTAGAGCTGGGCCACCTTGTCTTCACGGATAAGGTTACGCACCGCCGGTATCCCCAGCATGATTTCGTGGGCAGCGACCCGTCCGCCCCCAATGCGCTTGAGCAGCGTCTGGGAGATAACGGCTCGCAGTGACTCGGACAGCATGGATCGCACCATGTCTTTCTCCGCACCGGGGAAGACATCGATGATGCGGTCTATGGTTTTGGCCGCCGAGGAGGTGTGCAGGGTGCCGAACACCAGATGACCGGTCTCGGCCGCCGTCATGGCGAGGCGTATGGTTTCCAGATCGCGCATCTCCCCCACCAGTATGATGTCCGGATCCTCCCGCAGCGCTGAGCGCAGGGCATTGGAAAAACTCTTGGTGTCCCTGTGCACCTCACGCTGGTTGACCAGGCAGCGCTTGTTTTCGTGCACGAATTCGATGGGATCCTCGATGGTGAGGATATGGTGATGGAAGTTCTCGTTGATGTAATTGACCATGGCCGCCAGGGTGGTGGACTTGCCCGAGCCGGTTGGCCCGGTCACCAGCACCAGACCCCGTGGATATTCGGCAATCTTCTGGAAAATATCGGGGGCATCGAGCTCTTCCAGACTCAACACCGTGCTGGGGATGGTGCGGAACACGGCGCCAGCGCCACGGGATTGCTGGAAGGCGTTGACCCGGAAGCGTGCCATGTTGGGTACCTCAAACGAGAAATCGACCTCAAAATGCTCTTCCAGTTCCTTGCGCTGATGGTCGTTCATGATGTCATAGATAAGGGCGTGCACTTCCCGCTGATCCAGGGCTGGCAAATTGATCTTGCGCACCTCGCCATCAACCCTGATCATCGGTGGCACACCGGCCGAGAGGTGTAGGTCCGAGGCATTATGTTTTACACTAAAGGCCAATAACTCTGTGATATCCATAGACTTGTCATTCTCCCATCACAAGATCGTTAACGAAATATGAGCCAGATTTTCCAACAGCTTATTCAGGTCAGGAAACGCATTCAGCTGGCCGCCGACGCGGCCGGACGGCACCCTGACCAGATCCGCCTGCTCGCGGTCAGCAAGACCAAACCCCTCGCGGCCATCCAGGATGCCTATGGTGCCGGACAGCGCTGTTTTGGTGAATCCTATGCCCAGGAAGCTTGCAGCAAGATAGACTCACTGCGCGACCAGGCGGGCTATGCCGATATAGAATGGCACTTTATCGGCCCCTTGCAGTCGAACAAGTCCAAGCAGGTGGCAGAGCGATTCGATTGGGTGCAAAGCGTCGATCGAGACAAGCTGATCGAGCGGCTCTCTCGGCAGAGACCGGCGCAGCTTGCGCCGCTAAATATCTGTCTGCAAATCAATATTAGCGGAGAGAGCAGCAAATCCGGTACTTCGGAACAAGAGATTTTCCGGCTGGCCCAGTTGGTCAATCAATCCGAACGCCTGGTGTTGCGCGGTCTGATGGCCATACCGCAGCACACTCAGGATCACGCCGTCTTGGCACAACAGATGCTGCGCATGCAGGCTCTGTTCACCCGGCTTGCGCAACAATATCCCACAGTCGATACCCTCTCGATGGGCATGACAGAAGATCTGGCGCTCGCCATCTTGCACGGCAGCACCATGGTCCGGGTCGGCACCGCCATCTTCGGTGCCCGCGACTACCCCTGACAGGCGCCCTGGAACATCATTCACCGGAGAGCCTGACGCCTGGTCACCTGAAAAATGGGGCTCATTGCTGCGTCAGGCCCACAGACATCATCAGCAGGAGAGCTTGATGCAACACAGAACCATCGCCTTCATCGGGGCGGGTAACATGAGCCGCAGCATCATAGCCGGCCTTCATCAATCGGGTTATCCGACAGACAGGATCCTGGCCGCCAACCCCAGCCGTCCCAAGCTCGATGCGCTGGTCCAGCAATTTGGTATCGGTGTCAGCCAGGATAACGCCGAGGTCGCCAGAATGAGCGACGTCATCGTACTGGCGGTCAAGCCGCAGCTGATGGCTGCCATGCTGGCGAATCTGGTCAGCGAATTGGGCTCATTGGAGGGCAAGCTGCTCATCTCCATTGCCGCCGGCATCAAGGTCGATCGCCTCTGCGAGATGGCTGGCGGTCATCACCGCATCATCCGCACCATGCCCAACACCCCCTCCCTACTGGGCTTGGGCATGACAGGCCTCTATGCCCCTGCCGCCATAGCCTCCGAGGATCGCCACTTTGCCGAGCAGTTGATGCAATCGGTCGGCAAGACCCTCTGGGTCGAGCAAGAGTCCGGCATCAATGGCGTCATCGCCGCCGCTGGCAGTGCCCCTGCCTACTTCTTCCTGTTTATGCAGGCCATTGCCGAACAGGCCGAGGTCATGGGCTTTAGTCCGGAGCAGGCTCGTTTGCTGGTGCAGCAGACTGCCCTTGGCGCCGCCGCCATGGTAGAGCAAAATCCTCAGCTGTCGCTGCAAAGCCTGCGTGAACAGGTGACCAGCAAGGGCGGCACCACGGCCGAGGCCATTCGCACTTTCCAGGAGCAAGGCTTGCTGCCGCTCACCGCCAACGCCATGCAGGCTGCCGTGACCCGCGCCGCCGAGATGGAAACCCTCTTCTAAATCAGGAGTCCAGATGAACACTGCTTATTTTTTGATTAACACCGTCTTCGATCTCTACCTCATGGTGGTACTGCTGCGTGTCTGGTTGCAGTGGGCGCGGGCCGATTTCTACAACCCCATGAGCCAGATGGTGGTCAAGCTGACCAACCCGCTGGTGGTACCCATGCGTCGCCTCATCCCGAGCCTGGGTAGCCTGGATCTCGCCTCTGTGGTGTTGGCTCTGCTGATAGCCTTCGCCAAGCTGGCCCTGCTCAAGGCCATGAACGTCATGGTCGCCGACTGGTTGACCCTCGGCCTGTTCGCCCTGCTGACCGTGTTGAAAAAAGCGGGCTCCATGATCTTCTGGATCCTGTTGATCCGCGCCATCCTGAGCTGGGTCAGCCAGGGTCGCAACCCCATCGAATACGTGATGCATCAGCTCACCGAACCCTTCCTCGCCCCCATTCGCCGCATCTTGCCGGCTCTCGGCGGTCTGGATCTCTCCGTCCTGGTCGCCTTTATCGGCTTGCAGGCCGTAAACTATCTGTTGGGGGATCTGTTTGGTCAGCTGTGGTGGATGATCTGATGCCTGCCGTCGCCTGGCAGAATGATGCACTGGTGCTGCACCTGGTCATTCAACCCAAGGCGAGCCGGGATCAGATAGTGGGCCTGCATGGTGAGGAGCTGAAGGTGGCCATTACGGCACCGCCAGTCGATGGACAGGCCAATGCCCATCTCATCAAGTTTCTGGCCAAGCAGTTCAGGGTCGCCAAGGGGCAGATACGGCTGCTGCGGGGCGAACTGGGTCGCCACAAGACGGTGGCGATCGACGCGCCCAGGCAGATCCCGGCCGAGATAGCCGCGCTGATCCCTGCGGCTCCACGCTAATTCGATGAGAAGGATGACACGATGAAAACAGCATGGGTTTGCCTGTTGGCCCTCCTGATGACGCTGCCGCTGCGAGCTGAGCAGATGCAGGCTCTCGGTCCCTGGCAGGTTCACTACAACGCCTTCAACTCCAGCTTCCTCACTCCTGAGGTCGCCAAGGCTTATGGCTTGGAGCGCAGCCGTTACAACGGCATCCTCAACATTGCGGTGCAGGACAAGAACGGCAAGGCGCTGGCGGCGGGCCTGACCGGTGAGGCCAAGAACCTGACTGGCACCCTTCGCACCCTCAGCTTCCAGCAAGTGAAGGAGGGGGATGCCATCTACTATCTGGCCGTGCTGCCTTATCGCAATGAAGACACCTACCAGTTCACCATCAATATCATGGCGGACGGTCGGCAGGAAACGCTCAAGTTCCAGCAGACCTTCTACGTGGACTGACCCGCTGGCCACAGATGACGGACAACAAAAGGGGCATCAGTTGATGCCCCTTTTTCTATCATGCTCCTGCCATCAAGGCTCGGGATCGACGAACTGCAGCTCGGGGGAGTGGGAGGTGAGCACATCGGCGCAGTAGTCCCAGGTCGAGATACGGTAGTGCTGAATGTCATCATCCAGATGCAGGCCATCGGATTCCTGATGGAACCAGCTGGCAAAGCGCGACGGCGTGATGAGCTGGATCTGCTCTTCGATGCTGTGACTCTCTTTCCCCTCCGCCAGATCGCAATCCTCCATCACCCGCACCGCCAGGATATGGCGAAAGTGCACGCGGCACAGGATCAGAGGAGGCAAGTCGATACTGCGCGCGCGGCCCAGCACCACGGTCAAGGAGTCACCCCAAATATCCTGATGCAGTTCGGCAACCACAAGACCCGGGGGAAGTTGACGGGACGGAGCCCAGGGGACGGCAACCTGCCGAATGGCGTTTTTCTGTTCCATCGTCTACCTCCACTACAGCGAGCTGTATAACTTGAGTGTATCCGAAACGAAAAGCGGTGACAGCGGGAAGAAAAAACCCGGCGAGCGCCGGGTTTTGGGAGATTACTTGACGGCGTCTTTGAGCGCCTTGCCGGCCACAAAGGAGGGCACGTTCGCGGCAGCAATCTGGATCTCTTTACCGGTTTGCGGGTTGCGACCGGTACGGCCAGCGCGATGGTTCACCTTGAAGGTACCAAAACCTACCAACTGGACTGCATCACCTTCTTTCAGGCTCTGGGTGATACCGTTGATGATCTCTTCCAGGGCCACTTTAGCCTGAGCTTTGCTCAGATCCGCTTTGGCGGCAATTGCATCGACAAGTTGAGCTTTGTTCATAACATTTCCTTTATGATCGGGCATTTAGCACTTGGTCACTCTATGCAAAAAAAAAGACTCAGGCAAAGGCTTTATCCAGACGGCGGACTCAAATGCTGGGCTTTTCATCAAGAAGTGCGAAAAAAGTCACAGATCCAGCCAGGGTACGGCTTATTCTGACCACAGCAGCACCAAAGATGAGCAGACCATGGAAGGTGCTTGTCACAGTCCCCCCGGATGAGGTAACAATATCCTTACATTGAGGTTGAGCTTAGATCTACTTTCCTGATGGCCGTTGCTGTCGTCACTCAGGAGGCCGGAGCCAGAGTGCTCCCAGCTAATGCCCCATGGAGGGACTATGTTAACTGAACTGGAAAAGACCAAAGACGCGCTGGCAGGAAAGCACAAGGCGATCGATGACTGGCTCGAGGCGAGGCAGGCCCTGCTGGTTGAATATATCCGTCTTGCCGGGCTCAGCCCTTCACGCAGCAAACAGCAGCGCTGCCTGCCCGGTTGTCCCGAACTGCAGCAATTTTGCGAACAGCTCGTCGACTATGTCAGTGCCGGCCACTTCGAGATTTATCACCATGTGGTCAACGCCTTCGAGCAAGCCAGTGGCGACAGCCTGGAGCTAGCCAAACGAATCTACCCTCATATTCGCAGCTGCACCGAATTTGCCCTCGAGTTCAACGACAAATACAGCGATGCCGACGAAGCCCAGCTCCTGAGTCTGGATGAGGATCTCAACAAGCTGGGACCGGTACTGGAAGACAGGTTCAAGTACGAAGACAGGTTGATCTCCGCCCTGCAGGTGGTCGAAACTCTGAGCTCTCAACCCGATTGAGTCGCAATATCGGAGCCAGCGCAAATTCAAGAGAGGTTGACTGGATTACACTCAGGCGCGGGATACCACAAGGCAGGAATTGATAATGACAGAGCGTCGCCGCTTCTCACGCGTACTCTATGCGGCCCAGGCCAGCCTGAGTCAGGGCTCACAGACTTGGACGACCCAGTTGGTCGATGTCTCCCTGCAGGGGGCCTTGCTGGAACGTCCCAGCGTCTGGCATCCCGGCGAGGATCTAGACTATCGACTCAGTTTTACCTTGGCCGACAGTGACATCATGCTGACCATGGAAGTCGAACTGAGTCATGAGGATGACCATCGCCTCGGCTTTTACTGCCACCATATCGACATCGACAGCGCCAGCCACCTCAAGCGCATGATCGAACTCAATGTGGGAGACGAAGCCCTGCTCCATCGAGAGCTGGAGCAGTTGCTGGCCGAGCACCTCGCGCATCCCCACCCCTGACCGGCGTCTCGCGCCGCTGGGATCAATCACCCGCCATTCAGATGAAAAAAGGGCGCCTGCGCCCTTTTTTCATCGCCCCACTCTCGCTCAGAGCGCCTCCAGCGCATCCGCCAGCTTCTTGACCGGCACCACTTCCATCCCCTCGATAGGGTGCTTGGGCGCATTGGCAAAGGGCACTATGGCGCGGCGAAAACCGTGTTTGACCGCCTCTTGCAACCGCTCCTGACCCGAGGGTACCGGACGAATTTCCCCAGAGAGCCCCACCTCGCCGAACACCACCAGATCCTTGGGGAGAGCCTGATCGCGAAAACTCGACACCATGGCCAGTAGCAGGGCCAGATCCGCACTGGTCTCCTCGACCTTGACGCCGCCCACCACGTTGATGAAGACGTCCTGATCCGCCATCTGCAAACCGCCATGACGGTGCAACACCGCCAGCAGCATGGCGAGACGGTTGTGATCCATGCCCACGGCCACCCGGCGCGGGTTGGAGAGCTGGGAGTAATCCACCAGCGCCTGCAGCTCCACCAGCAGCGGCCTTGTGCCCTCCCAGATCACCATGACGATAGAGCCAGGTGCCTGCTCCTCACCCCGACTCAGGAAGATGGCGGAAGGGTTGCTCACCTCCTTCATCCCCTGCCCCGTCATGGCGAACACCCCGAGTTCATTGACGGCACCGAAGCGGTTCTTGTGGGAGCGCAGGGTGCGAAAACGCGAGTCGTGGCCACCATCGAGCATGATGGAGCAGTCGATGCAGTGTTCGAGCACCTTGGGACCCGCCAGAGTGCCATCTTTGGTGACATGACCCACCATGAAGATGGCCACGTGATTCTGCTTGGCGTAGCGGGTCAGCAGGGCTGCGGATTCGCGCACCTGGGAGACCGAGCCGGGCGCGGATTGCACGTCCGCCACATGCATCACCTGGATGGAGTCGATGACCATCAACTGGGGCTGCTCCTGCTGGGCGATGAGGCAGATCTGCTCGACGCTGGTCTCCGACAACATGCGCAGCTTGTCGGTGGGCAAGCCCAGGCGACTGGCCCGCATCGCGACCTGCTGCAGGGACTCTTCCCCGGTCACATAGAGGGTCTTCATCCGCTCGGCCAGCCCGCACATGACTTGCAGCAGCAGGGTCGACTTGCCCGCTCCGGGGCTGCCGCCGATCAATACCGCCGATCCCGGCACCACGCCGCTCCCCAACACCCGATCCAGCTCCTTGAAACCTGTACTGAAACGGGGGATCTCGGTGGTGGCGATCTCGGCCAGGGTCTGTACCTTGCTGCCGATGGCACCGGCATAGCCGCCGTAGCGAGCCCCTGCGCCCGGGGTCGCGGTGCCAAGACGCACCTCTGTGATGGTGTTCCACTCCTTGCACTCGCCGCACTGGCCCTGCCAGCGGCTGAAAGCGGCGCCACACTCGGAGCAGACGTAAGCTGTTTTATTTTTGGCCATGGATAACTCGGGGACAGGATGAATGCCTGCTTGATATACTCGGTTCAGCCCGACAGATCAAACCCGGAACCGGAAAATTGACTTTCCGTAGCAGGAACACATGGACCTAGCCGAACAACAACCGCTCATCGATCAACTCATTACCCTGCAGCGGGAAGCCGATTTTGAAGAGATCTTCTTGCGTCTCACCGCCGAACAGAGCAGCAATACCCGCTTTCTCCTGAAGATGGAACTCAACCGACGCGGCGCCGACAGTCGCCGGGTGCTCGACATGCGCCCCGACTGGCCGCAGGCCTGCCGGGTATTCGAGTTTGCCGGGGTTACCCACTTCATGCCCGATGAGGCCATCGCCCAGTTCCAGTCCCACTGCTATCTCTACCGGGATCGCTACACCCTGGGGGTCTATGAGGCGATGCAGGCGTGGCAGCGCAGGGCCCACAACCGGAGCCTGCCCCCGAGCCAGCATCAGCCGGGTCAGCTGCGCCAACTCGATGTCAACCTCATCACCTTCGCCAGCTACGTCGGACGCAGCCAGGACAGGATGCACTTCAGCTCCCCCCTGGAACTGGCGTTGGTCAGCGGTGAGCGAGTCAATGCCAAGAGCTCGGATCTCTCCATCGGCGGCATCCGGGTCTCGGTGCCCTATCTGCCGCGCTTCGAATCTGGGGACAAGGTCCAGGTGTTTTTCCATGGCCTGGACAAGGAGTCCCCCCACCCCAGCCTCGCCAAAGGGGTGGGTTATCGCATCCTGGGTCAGGAGAGCCGTGATGACAGATATTGGCTGCGGCTGATCCGCGAGGGGGATAATGCGCGCTTCGATGAGTACCTGGCTCGCTTCATTGAGAGCAACAAGGGCCGTTATAGAGTCAGCGTGGATCACCTGCTGTCGGCGGCCATCATCAAGGGTTACGAGCAGTTCTTCCTGCCCCGGATGAGCGGCTTGCCGCTCTTCTTCAGCAAACAGAGTCCCGGTGAGGCGCCACGGCTCGAGGTGGTGCTCAAGAGCGAGAACAACCTGCACCTGCTCGAATATTGGCGCGACGAGAAGAACCAAGGGACCCTGGCGGGCCTGTTTCCCCCCCGTCGTCTGAACGCTCTGCTGCCCAGTGGCGATGAGTGCCGCGAGACCCTGATCTACAGCTTCACCCACGCGGTGCGCAGCCACCTCTATTTCTTCTCCGCCACCGCCGAGGAGCTGGCCGAAAGCGGGCTGCGTGACCTCTTCTTTCAAGTGGCGGCCAAGAGGCCCAGCTTCCGGGTTTACAAATTCTCCCTCGACCCCTGCACCCTGACCGAGGCCGACATCAGTAGCCTGCCGACCCAGGAGATCCCCCTGAGCCAGGACAAGCTGCTGCGCACCCGGTTAGAGCGGCTCGGCTATGTCGGGCTATTACAGGAGATCCCGAGCGAACCGGTGCGGGATGAATACCTGGCTCAACCCCAACATCAACACAATGCCAATGCCTTACAGCGCTTCGGCCACGAGCCAAACCCGGCCCTCTTCGAGGTGGAGACCCTGCACTATGTCCAGCTCAGGCGCGAGGCTCGCTACCTGCACAAGACTGCGGTCGCCCTGCGCCTGGACGAGCAAGCCTGTGTCGGCTGGACCCGCGATATCTCGGCCCACGGCATGCAAGTCGAGCTGGAGAGCCCCTTCCCCGGCAGCAAGGGTGATCTGGTCACTGTCTCCCTGCCCAGGCTGCAACCCCTCACCAAGAACCTGGATCTGCAGACCCTGCGCTATCGGCTGGTCAACCTCAATCAGAGCCGTACTGTGCTGCACCTCTGCATCGAGGGGGAACCCGAGCGCCACAGTGGTCGCCAGTTTTTCAGCCTGCTGATCGAGAGCAACCGCACCAAGCTGAAAACCGCACAGGGGCTGCGTCGGTATCGTGGCCTGGCCCGGGCCCTGCGCAACATTTACAGCCACCACGTGTTCAGCAACCCCATCTATATCAACAAGGGCAAAAACAGCATCAAACCCGCGACCCTGGCGCTGGCCCCTCGGCCCCGCTCCCTGGCTCGCCTGCTGCAAGCCTGCGCAGAGGCCCCCGAGCAGGGCAATCTCTACCCCCTGCTCCAGGGCGATCTGCTGCGCCAGCTGATGCTGGATCCCCTGCGCGCCATGGCGCGGGAAGATTTGCCCAGGGAGGTCGAGATCTATATCAGCTGGCAGCGGCTGGCCAATGGCGCCCCCCAGTTCCACAGTGTGGCGGCCAGCACCCTGGTCGACATTGGGGCCAAGCGGGACTTTATTCGCCATGCCAGGCTCAAGGGAGAGTTCTACTCGGTGCAGATGGGGCTGTCGCGCACCGGCCGACCGGACACCAACTTCATCGCCAGCGAGCTGGACTACATCGCCAAGTTCGCCATTCATAAAGCCAAGCGGCTGGAGGACGAGCTGTGGAGCGTGGTCGGAGTCGGCGAGCTGACCGATACCACCCAGGCAACCCTGCTGCGCCTGGGGCTGGAACCCGCCAAGCCGTGAGGGAGCCGGGGCAGGTGGCCCGCTTTCGATGATGAGATAACAAGACGCGGATCAGCTGGCTGATCCGCGTCTTGTCAGGTGGTCCTTGGGATATCTTCTGTCAATTCACGTACGCCACTTAGCTGGCCGCCGGGTGACTCAGCCAGCGGAGGATCTCGGGGAAGTGATCGTCGATGGCCTGGGGCGCCGTCAACATGTTGATGTGGTCGTAATCGAGCCGATTTCCCCTGTCCCGGCCAAGGCGAGTATGACGGGGCCGGGCTCGGACGCCCAGTTCAGCGCCGAAACGATGCACATCCTCGGGATGACCCAGCACCCGATCCGCCTTGGCCGAGATGAGCCAGAGCGGCGGCCAAGGGACCCGCTCGGCGGCCTCATCATAGGCAAAGCCATCATAAGGATCCTGCCAGGGGCCGCACTTGACCCAGGGGATCGTCTCCTCCAGGTAGCGCAGCGGCTCATCGTCGGCACCTATCTTCAAGCGCCGTGCAGCCAGAAAACCACGACTGCGCGCCAGCCAGGGCGCAAGCCTGTTCCAGAAAAGATCCACCTTCAACCAGCGTTCGGGGTTCTGCACCGAGACTCCGCGCTTGCTGCCAAAGAACAGCAGGCTGGCTATCCCCGCGGCCAAGTCGGGAAACCGCACCAGGGTCGAGGCCATCAAGACCCCACCCCAGGAGTGCGCCACCCAGTGCACCTTGTGACCGGGGTGACGGGCCGCTATCCAGGCCTGCAGGGTGGGCAGATCTTCGGTGATCAGTTCATGCTGACCATGATCCTGCACCTTGGCGATACTGGGCTCACTCTGGCCACGGCCTCGCAAATCGGCCACATAGACCTGATAACCGTGCCGGGCCAGGAAGCAAGCCAGCCCCTTGCCCGATTCGGTATAGAAGATGCGACCATTCTCGATGGCCCCATGGACCATGAGCACAGGCTCGGCCTGGCTAACCAGCGTGGAGCCTATCTGGCGCAGGTGCAGGCTGTGCGCCCCGCAAGCGACGTAATGAGAGTCTTGCAGCAGTTCCATCATGACATCCTCCCTGGTGTGGACTCAGCCATCCCAGCGTGTCGTGGCGCAGGCGCGAGCCCCCAGCAGGCAGATGACCCCCTCCAGGTCGTGATGATCCAGGCTGGCGCTCGCCTGGGCACGCACCAGAGGCTTGGCGTGGATGGCAATGCCGAGTCCGGCGACCGCCATCATCTTGAGATCGTTGGCGCCATCCCCCACCGCCACCGTCTGGGCCGTGGCGATACCGCGTTCGGTGGCGAGCTGGCTGAGCACCCGGGCCTTGGCCTGCGCATCCACAATGGCTCCGGCTACCTGACCGGTCAGATGACCATTCGCGACCTCCAGCTCGTTGGCGAAAATCGCGTCCAGACCCAGAGCCCCTTGCAACTCGCCGGCGAAGCGGGTAAAGCCGCCCGATGCGATGGCCAGGGTCCAACCCGCCTGCTTGAGGGTATCGACCATCAGTTTGAGCCCCGGCATCCAGGGCATGTTCACGGCGACCTCATCCAGTATGCTGACCGGGGCGCCAGCCAGCAGCGCCACCCGGCTGCGCAGGCTGTCGACAAACTCCAGCTTGCCCTGCATGGCGGCAGCGGTCACCGCAGCCACCTGCTCCCCCACCCCGGCCAGGCGGGCAATCTCGTCGATGCACTCCATCTGTATGGCGGTGGAGTCCATGTCCATCACCAGCAGGCCCGGTTCGCTCAAGGTCGGCAAGGCTTCCAGATGACAGATGTCTATGGTCCAGGCTTCCTGCCGGATGACGTCGGCCAGGGCGGTGGAGAAGCTGTCGGTACCGATCAGCAACAAAGGCACACCGGCAATCCGGGTCACAGGATAGAGGCAGGCAGGCACTCCCTCCAGGGCCAGCAGGGGCGCCAGTTGCTGCAGGTGGCGGGCGCCAAGATCATGGCCGAACAGTACCAGCCAGCCCCCCGTCAAGGGATGGCGAGTGCCAACCAGGCTATCGAGACGCAGTTCCCACAGGGGAAAAGAGGCAAGCTGGGCTGCCCAATCGGTGGGGGCTTGAGGTAAGTGGGACAACAACATGAGCAAAAAACCTTCCTTGGATGTCGGGGACATAAGCAGTGCGGGCCAGAGTAGCGTATTGCTTTTTATACAGGCAAGCGCCAAGATCCCGCCAGCACCCGCAATCAGGAGAGCCCCTTGCGTCATATGCCAGTCAAACGTCTGCTGAGTCTCGGCGCCGGTATCGCCCTCGGCGCCTGGGTCCTGGCACTGCTGATCCACATGCAAAGTGCCAGCCAGGCTGCCCTGCATGACGAGGCCCGCACCCGGGCCCAGGCTCTGGTCAACTATGCCAGCCGCGACATGCGCCGCTGGCTGAAGGAGGACAACGAGAACGAACTGGAGCGCCTCGCCGAGGAGCTGGCGCAATCCCCCGAGATCCTTGATGTCACCCTCTATGATGCTCGTGGCGTGCCACTGGCCCAATCGGACCAAGCCCTGCCTATCGACAGCCTGCTCCCCATAGGCACGGATAATGCGACGCAACCCAAGCAGGGCAAGGGGCGCTTGCCCTATGTCGAGGAGATCCTCGACGGTGACAAGACCCTCGGCTACCTGAGGATCACCCTGGAAGAGCAGCAGATGCTGGCCAAGCAAGACAACCAGCTCAAGGTCAATCAGGAGAAACAGCGGCTGATGCTGCTGGTGATGCTGCTGGCGGGATTGCTCATCTCCTACGGGGTGCGCCGCAACTATATGCGGGTCCGCAAGCACAAGAAGAGATCGGTGCAGAGCCAGGCCTCCGCCGACAACGCCCCGCCACCCGGCATCGAATAAGGCGCCGTTCGCGAAACCCGTGAGCTTGTTATTACCCCCGGCGGTTCGAGTAGCTGATCGAGTCGCTTGGATTCGCCGTCGTCGCTGAAGCGCTCGTTGACGAAGTGACGATCCACCATCACTTCATGCCGCAGTGCCTTGACCAGCCTGTCCAGCCATTTGCGCCGCATCGGTGTCCAACTGTGCTGCGCCTAGATCATCTCCATCCCAACGTGCATTGATTGAATCTCGATCACCCTCGAAGGCGGTATCCCATCGCCCTTCACTTCTCGTGTCCATCTGATTTTGGTCAGGTTAAGGTGTTCAGGCGTAGAGTGAGACAGGAGCATACGAATTTTTCACGCCTTTCCAGCCGGTGTTGGGTGTGATCTCGATTCGTGGTTTATGTTTTCGGTATGAAACGCCCGCATTGAATGCATTGAGATACAACATGTGTGGAAATCATCAGGCAAGAGGCGCATCAGCCACTCCAGCAGAAGGAAACAAGGTAATGAAGCAACCCCTATTTCGCCGTAGCGCGTTGGCGGCCCTGATCGCCCTCAGCACGGTATTGGCTGCCTGCAAGGAGGAGTCGCCTGCTGTCACGCAAAATGTCCAGCCCAGCGTGGCCAGCGCAGCCAGCGCTGCGATCGCACCGCAAGCGCAGCCTCAGCCTATTAACACGCCAGCATCGAAATATACCCCGGAGGCGCTCGAGACTCTGCTTGCCCCCGTAGCGCTTTACCCGGATGCGGTATTGGCTCAGGTGCTAGCCAGCGCCACCAATCCGCAAGAGGTGCTCGATGCCGGCAACTGGCTGGTCGCCCACCCCGATCTCAAGGAGAAAGAGCTGACCACCGCCATTGCGCCGCTGGGCTTTACGCCGCCCACCATGTCGCTGATGCACTTCCCAACCGTCATGGACATGATGTGCTTGAAGATGGAGTGGACGACAGAGCTGGGCAGTGCCTTCCTGGCCGATGAGCCGGGCGTGCTGGCAGCCGTTCAGCGCCTGCGCCAACAGGCGCTGGAGGTGGGCAACCTGAAAGACTCAGAACAGATGAAAGTGGCCAAGGATGAACAGAACAATCAGCAGATCGTCACCATTGCACCTGCCAACCCTGACGTCGTTTACGTCCCGCAATACGACCCAACCGCCGTCTATAGCGCGCCAGCTGCCGGGCCAGCACCAGCACCGGTGACCACAGCAACCACCACCACGACCGTGCCTGCGACAACGACCACGACAGTGGTGGACGACAACGATGATGAATACGACCGTGGTGATATGGTCGTGACGGGCTTGCTCGCCTTTGGTGCGGGCATGTTGGTCAACGAGGTCTTCAACGACGATGATGAGGGCGATTATTATTACCCGCGGTGGGGATCCGATTATCCCGGCGGTTACGCTCCCTATCGTTATAACCCCAACTATGGCAATGGATTCCGTCCCGCCAGCGGGTACAACCGTCCGGTCAACTATCAGCGGGGCTCTAACAACAATATTTATATCAACACCAAGGGGGACGATTACTTCAACAAGTTTGAGCGCGGCCCCAATAACTACCTGCGCCAAGCCGACAGCCCCATCACGGCGGCGCGTCCCCAGCGTGCTGAGTTGGCTACCCTGGCGCCACGCTCGCTGAATAACGCGGCACGGGATGCCACACCGAAGGGGAGTTATGCGGGGGCCAATCGCCAACCTAAAAGCGAATACGCTGGCGCACCCCGCGTAGTCAATGAGGTGAACAGGGAGGCCCGCGTAACCGCGCCCAAGGGCACCTATGCGGGAGCCAACCGCCAGCTCAACAGCGAAAGTGCCAAGGCGACGCGCGACGCTAGACAGGTGAGTAGGGAGGCGAATGTGGTCCAGCGCACGCCGCGCCAGGGCAGCTATGCAGGAGACAAGGTCAAGCGGCAGCAAATCACGCCACAGACCGCAGGAGCCCGTGATCGCGGCTATGTCCAAGCACGCGCCATTCACCACAAGAGCACGGCGCAGACTGCAACACGCAGAGCACCTGCGGCCTCCACCTCAAGGAGTGCCTTCCAAGGGGTGCATAATACGGGCAGAACCGAGCGCGCCGCCAGCCAACGTGGGCGCGAAAGTGTGGCTAGTAGCGCTCATGCCGGGCGCAACACTCAACCCAGACGGAGTACGCGATAATGAAGCGTTTGTTGAAATGGAGTTGGGCCCCCTCATGGGGGTTGGCCCTGCTGGCCCTGACCGTTGCCAGCAATGCAAGCGCCATGGCACCGCGCACCTTCGCCACCCCGGATGAGGCGGTACAGGCCCTGATCACGGCCCTGGACAGGAACGATGTCACCGCACTGACGCTGTTGCTCGGCGAAAATAGTGAGGAGGCCATCACCTCGGGGGATGAGGTGGCCGATGCCAATGATCGCACCGCCTTCGTCGCGAGCTTCAAGAGCAAGCACCAATTGGTGGCCGAAGGTAAGGATAAAATGCTGCTGGTCGTGGGGGAGTCGGAATGGCCACTGCCCATCCCCCTCGTGGCCGCAGATGGCAAGTGGTATCTCGATGGCGCAGCAGGCGCCAAAGAGATCGCCTATCGCCGCATCGGTCGGAATGAGTTGGGGGCGATTGCGGTGTGCCGTGGCTTTATCGACGCGCAGATAGAGTACGCCACCATGGGGCATGATGGCCAAACAGCGGGGATCTTTGCGGCAAAACTACGCAGTGATGCAGGGCAACAAAATGGACTCTATTGGCCTGTGGCCGAGGGTGAACCAGCAAGCCCGGCCGGAGAGGAGGTCGTCAGTGCCGCGGCAGAGGGCTACAAGGCCGTGGTCGGTCAACGCACTCCCTATCATGGCTACTACTACCGTATCTTGTATGCCCAAGGAGCCGCAGCCAATGGGGGCAGCAAAGAGTACTTTGTCGAAGGGCAATTAAGAGACGGTGTCGCCCTGATCGCCTGGCCGGCCGACTATGCCAACAGCGGGGTGATGAGCTTCATGGTGAATCACGAGGGGCGGGTTTATCAAAAGGATCTGGGGGCAGACACGGCAACGGCCGCTGAGGCGATCCAGCTGTTCGATCCCGATAAGAGCTGGTCGCTGGTGGTGAGCCAAGAGGGTGATTAGGGCGCTTTATCTACTATCGGATCTTGGCAAATAGCATGGGCCCAGAGCGACGTGATTGAGAGCACAGGAGATGATGCGGGGCCTTTTGGCCCCGCGTTGCGCTCTGGCGTTTAGGCCAGCCAGTCTCGTCATCGGCCAACAGACATGGCATTGCTGTTGTCGATCAGCGGCTCGATATCATAAAAAAACGGCGACCCTGAGGTCGCCGTTTTGCATGGAGCCGAAGCCGCGGGATCAGTCGCCCAGCAGCACGGAGTCCAGCGCGATTTCGATCATGTCGTTGAAGGTCAGTTGACGCTCTTCGGAGGTAGTTTGCTCACCGGTACGGATGTGATCGGAGACGGTACAGATGGTCAGTGCCTTGGCACCGTACTCTGCGGCCACGCCGTAGATACCGGCGGCTTCCATCTCGACACCCAGGATGCCGTATTTTTCCATGACGTCGAACATGGAAGGATCCGGGGTGTAGAACAGATCGGCGGAGAAGATGTTACCCACGCGCACCGGTACGCCCTTGTTCTTGGCGGCTTGCACGGCATTGGCTACCAGGTCGAAGTCGGCGATGGCGGCAAAGTCGTGATCCTTGAAGCGCAGACGGTTGACCTTGGAATCGGTGCAAGCACCCATGCCGATCACCACGTCACGCAGTTTCACGTCTTCACGCACGGCGCCACAGGAACCGACACGGATAATGGTCTTCACGCCATAGTCCTTGATGAGCTCGGTGGCGTAAATGGAGCAGGACGGGATACCCATGCCGTGACCCATGACGGAGATGCGACGGCCCTTGTAGGTGCCGGTGAAGCCGAGCATGCTGCGCACGTCACATACCTGCTCGACGTTCTCCAGGAAGGTTTCGGCGATGTACTTGGCGCGCAGGGGATCCCCTGGCATCAGTACTGTGTCAGCAAAGGCGCCATCTTTCGCATTGATATGAGGAGTTGCCATTCTCTTGATTCCTTCACACTAGGTTGAGTTTTATTGTCTTTATTGGTTGCCCGCCACCGAGGCGGCGGGCGCGTAAATTACAGGAAGCAGATACCCTGCTGCACCCTGGGCAGGCCATGCAGGATCAGCCCCACGGCCCGGCCCAGGGGCGGCATCACAGGAAGCTGGTGCCGTATTGTAGCTTGGGCAGACCGTGGTAGGCCGCGATGCTCTGACCGATGTCGGCGAAGGTCTCGCGGCGACCGACGGAACCGGCCTTGACCGGCTTGCCGTAGAACAGCACCGGAATGTATTCACGGGTGTGATCGGTACCGCCCCAGGTAGGGTCGCAGCCGTGGTCGGCGGTCAGCACCACCACATCGCCATCTTGCAGTATCTCGAACAACTCCGGCAGACGGGCGTCGAAATACTCCAGCGCATCGGCGTAGCCCTTGACGTCACGGCGGTGGCCGTAGGAGGAGTCGAAATCGACGAAGTTGGTGAAGACGATGGTGTTGTCATCGGCGGCTTTCACCTCTTCCAGGGTTCTGTCCCACAGCTCGGCCAGACCGGTGCCTTTCACTTGCTTGGTGATGCCCTGGTTGGCATAGATGTCGGCTATCTTGCCGATGGAGACCACCTGGCCACCCGCCTCTTTCATGTAGTCCAGCACCGTCGGCGCCGGCGGCAGTACCGAGTAGTCGTGACGGTTGCCGGTACGCTTGAAGTTGCCCTTGCCGCTGCCCACGAACGGACGGGCGATGACCCGGCCTATGTTGTAGGGCTCCAGCAGCTCGCGCACTATGTGGCACAGCTCGTAGAGCTTCTCTAGGCCATAGGTCTCTTCGTGACAGGCGATCTGGAACACGGAGTCGGCAGAGGTGTAGAGAATAGGCTTGCCGGTGCGCATATGCTCCTCACCCAAGTCATCAAGCACCTGGGTGCCGGAGGCGTGGCAGTTGCCCAGATAACCGGACAGGCCCGCCTTCTCGACGATGGCGTCCAGCAGCTCCTGGGGGAAGCTGTTGTGGTGATCCTTGAAGTAGCCCCACTCGAACAATACGGGCACGCCGGCGATCTCCCAGTGGCCGGACGGGGTGTCCTTGCCGGAGGAGAGCTCCTGAGCGAAGCCGTAGGCACCGACCACCTCGATATCCTTCTTCAAGCCCGCCGGGAAGTAGCCGGAAGCTTGCTCCCCTGCGTGGCCCAGGCCCAGCTTGTTGAGGTTGGGCAGGTTGAGGGCGCCACGGCCTTCTATCTCACCGGCGGCGCAGGCCTTGGCGATATGGCCAAGGGTGTTGGCGCCGATATCTCCGAATTTGTCGGCATCGGCGGCGGCACCAATACCGAAAGAGTCCATCATCAGAATAAAGGTACGTTTCATGGGTGTTCCCCCTGTTACAAATCGGCCAGACCGATGCGACGGTAAACCTCGGGCAGTGCCTCTGGCTGGGTGTCGCCGATCTTGATGGCAGCCTGCACCATGCGGGCAGCCTCGGCAAATTGAGCTTCTGTTTGAGCGTGGATCAGGGCAAGCGGCTTGTCAGCCTCGATGCGCTGCCCCAGGCGGATAAAGTCGGTCAGACCAACCGCATAGTCGAGCTTGTCACCGGCGGCGCGGCGACCACCGCCCATGGCGACCACGGCCAGACCCAGTTCACGGGTATCCATGGCGGTCACGAAACCGCTCTGCGCCGCATACACGGGGCGTACGATGCCAGCCTTGGGCAGGTAGCTGTCGTAACGCTCCATGAAGTCCGCCGGACCACCGAGGCCGGTCACCATGCGACCGAAGATCTCGGCGGCCTTGCCGTTGTCCAACACCGCCTGCAGCTTGGCACGGGCGTCTTGCTCGTCGCTCGCAAGCTTGGCGGAGATCAGCATCTCGGCACAGAGCGCCATGGTCACTTCGTGGATGCGCGGGTTGCGGTACTCACCGGTCAGGTAGCGCACCGCCTCGCGCACTTCCACCCCATTGCCTGCACTGGAGGCCAGCACCTGGTTCATGTCGGTCAGCAGGGCGGAGGTGCGGCAACCGGCACCGTTGGCCACGGCCACTATGCTTTTTGCCAGTTCCTCAGATGCCTCAAACGTCGGCATGAAGGCGCCTGAACCCACCTTGACGTCCATCACCAGCGCTTCGAGCCCGGAGGCGAGCTTCTTGGAGAGGATGGAGCCGGTGATCATGGCGATGGATTCGACGGTGGCCGTGATGTCACGCACCGCGTAGATGCGCTTGTCGGCCGGGGCCAGATCGCCGGTCTGGCCGATGATAGCCACACCCGCCTCTTTCACCACTTTCAGGAAGCGATCGTTGTCGACCGAGGTCTGGTAGCCGGGAATGGCATCCAGCTTGTCCAGAGTACCACCGGTATGACCCAGACCGCGGCCGGAGATCATCGGCACGAAGCCACCGCAGGCGGCGACCATGGGACCCAGCATCAAGGAGACCACATCACCCACGCCACCGGTGGAGTGCTTGTCGACGATGGGGCCACCCAGGTTCAGGCTCTCCCAGTTCAGCACCATGCCGGAGTCGCGCATGGCACAGGTCAGTGCGACCCGCTCGTCCATGGTCATGTCTTTGAAGTAGACCGCCATGGCCAGGGCCGCGATCTGGCCTTCACCGATGCTGTTGTTGGTAATGCCCTGGACGAAGAATTGAATCTCCTGGGTAGTGAGCGCTTCACCGTTGCGCTTCTTGCGAATAATTTCTTGAGGCAAAAACATCTTTCATTCCCTCCGCCATTGCAGGCGTCACATAAGCCGTTATCCCTGCCCGCACATGGCTGGGCAGGGGCATAACAGGGCGAGCCGCGCTCGCCCTTTGTGCAACTTAGTAACCGCTGGTATTGGCAGGCTTGTCGCCATGGCCCAGGGTCGCCAGCAGGCTGGCCAGCAGGCTGGAGGCGCCGAAGCGGAAGGTGCGCGGTGAGACCCACTCCTTGCCCAGGATCTCTTCGGCCATGGCCAGGTACTGACCGGCCACGGCTGCATCTTTTACGCCACCGGCCGGCTTGAAGCCCACCTTCGGGTTCTTGGCCTTGATCACTTCCATCATGATGCGAGCCGCTTCCGGGGTCGCATTGACCGGCACCTTGCCGGTGGAAGTCTTGATGAAGTCGGCACCGGCATCGATGCAGATCTCGGAGGCGCGACGGATCAGCGCTTCTTCTTTCAGCTCGCCGGTCTCGATGATCACTTTCAGCAGCGCCTTGTCACCACAGGCTTCCTTACAAGCTTTGACCAGATCGAAGCCGACCTGTTCATTGCCAGCCATGAAGGCGCGGTAGGGGAACACCACGTCCACCTCATCGGCACCGTAAGCCACGGCGGCGCGGGTCTCGGCCACGGCGATCTCGATGTCGTCGTTGCCATGGGGGAAGTTGGTCACGGTGGCGATGCGCACGTCGGCAGCGCCGATCTCACGCAGGGTCTTGCGTGCGATGGGAATGAAGCGGGGATAGATACAGACGGCGGCGGTGAGGCCGGCCGGAGACTTGGCCTTGCGGCACAGGTCGATCACCTTCTGATCGGTGTCGTCATCGTTCAGGGTGGTCAGGTCCATCAGGTTCAAGGCGCGTTGGGCAGCCAGTTTCAGATCGGTCATGAAATTCTCCAAAGTCTTTGATTGGGCCCCATGAGGCAAACGAGTCAGCTGCGAAGACGCAGTTGGCCGACAGGTTCCACCCAGCATGCGGGCATGGAAATACAGTGCGACTGCACGGGCAATAGACTGTAAATAAGGCAAGAGCCCTGTCACTTTCTTACAAAAGTGCGGACTTGGTTCCATGAAGACTTGAGAAAGGTCATGCACATCAGACCCTGATTCCCAATCAATTCCATTTGACCGCCAACACCCGATCCCATCGGGCATTAGTCAATGCCAGCACCCTGCTGGCAATGCCTATTTCAGCCGAGATACCCCCTGTTTGCAAGCCGGATTTGCCAATTCCAGAGGTATCTCACACCAGGCAAATCCATCACTTTCTCCTTCTCAGGAGAAGAAGCGAGTCAACACCCAAGAGTAGGCGACACCACCAAGGTAGACTCCTACGATACCCATCACCCCGGATAATACCGGTGGTGCCGGGATCGGCAATTTGAGGAAAGAAAACAACAGGCCGACGATGAAGCCGGCAACCATGGCCAGTAACACTTCGTTCATAGAACCTCCGGTTTGACTCACTTCTTGTGATGAGTTTAGGGAGGAAAACGGTTGTCAGCTCCCCAAATGCGAACGCCACAGCATATGCTGTGGCGTTCGGCTTAAGGCTTGTCAGCCGTACTTAGATCGCGGACAGGGCCAGGAAGAAGCCTGCAATGGTTGCAGACATCAGGTTGGACAGGGAACCTGCCAACACGGCTTTCAGACCAAAGCGCGCAATGTCACCACGACGGTTCGGTGCCATGGAACCCAGGCCACCCAGCAAGATAGCCACGGAGGAGAGGTTCGCGAAACCGCACAGGGCGAAGGAGATGATCGCCTTGGTGTGGTCGGACATGGCCACACCATTGATCAGCACTTCATCCTTCAGGTAAGGAGCAAAGTTCAGATAGGCCACGAACTCGTTCACCACCAGCTTCTGACCGATGAAGGAACCGGCGACGGTCGCTTCGCTCCAAGGCACACCAATCAGGAAGGCCAGCGGGGAGAACAACCAGCCCAGCAGCAGTTCCAGAGAGAGCTGAGGATAGCCGAACCAGCCACCGATCCCGGAGAAGATACCGTTGATCATGGCGATCAAGCCGATGAAGGCCAGCAGCATGGCGCCGACGTTCAGGGCCAGTTGCATACCGGAGGAAGCACCGGCTGCGGCGGCATCGATCACGTTGGCTGGCTTGTCATCCAGGTCGCCATCGGCGCTGTTCTCGTCATAGTTCGGGCTCTGGGTCTCAGGCACGATCAACTTGGCGAACAACAGACCACCCGGGGCAGCCATGAAGGAGGCAGCAATCAGGTATTCCATTTTGACGCCCATGGCGGCGTAACCGGCCAGTACGGAACCGGCTACGGAGGCCAGGCCACCACACATGACGGCAAACAGCTCGGAGTCGGTCATCTTGCCGATGAAGGGACGTACCACCAGCGGGGCCTCGGTCTGACCAACGAAAATGTTGGCAGTCGCAGACAGAGATTCAGTACGGGACGTACCCAGCACTTTTTGCAGTCCGCCACCCAGCACCTTGATGACAAGTTGCATGATGCCGAGGTAATAGAGAACGGCAATCAGGGAAGAGAAGAAGATGATGACTGGCAGAACGCGGAAGGCAAATACAAAGCCACCACCACCAAATACTTCAAACATCTTATCGCTGACCAGGCCACCAAACAGGAAATTAATACCATCCTGGCCATAGCTAATGACGCTGGAAACGGCACTGGAGACGCCGACCAGAATATCGCGGCCAACCGGAACATACAGAACGAATGCCCCCAGACCGGCTTGAATAACAAACGCACCTGCCACGGTACGGATGTTGATTGCCTTGCGGTTGCTGGAGAACAGCACCGCGATAAGGATGAGCGTCGCCATCCCTACCAGACCCATGATCAAACTCATTGTTATCTTCCTCGTAGTAGCACCTTCCAACTTGTTAATAAGTTGTGTCCCAAACTTATCAATCAAGGGTGCGCATTATACTAACTGGCTCGCGACAAAGTATAAGGGCGGTCACATTTTGTAAGCATCAAATCGACTAACTGGCGCTAAATTAGACCGCAAACGATTTTTATCCTCGTGCTTTTTCACCCACAAGCATTGCCAGGTTGAATTAATGTTAATGGTTTATTTATGGAGATGAAAACTGCGGGATGTGGATTCACACAACACCCTTGCAACATATTCGACAGGCAAACGTTTTATATTTGCCAATTCATCAAGCACCCTTAATAGAGAGAGTGGCGAATTACGCTCCCCTTGCGCCCCCGACAGTGGCATGTCTGGGGAGTCCGTTTCCAGCAATAGAGACTCAAGCGGCATGGCCGCTACCGCCTCTCTGGTTTTATTGGCCCGCTCATAGGTGATGGTACCGCCAATACCCAACTTGAAACCCAGTTGCCAGAAACGCTCCGCCTGATGCAAAGAGCCGCTGAAGGCATGAATGACCCCTCCCCTGGCCGGCTTGTGACGGCGCAATAGCTTGAGCACATCGTCGTTGGCTCGCACCGAATGGACGATGAGGGGGAGATCCATCCCCATGGCCAACCTGATTTGTGCCTCAAACAGGGCTAACTGCCCCTCCTGGACCAGATGGGATCGCCCATCCAGACCGCACTCCCCTATGGCAACCAGACCCGCCGGTCGTGCAGCGGCCAGGGCAGCTAGCTGCGCCATCACATCCTCTGGCTGATCGGCCACGAAGCATGGGTGCACACCGAGAGCGAAGAAGATGTCGGGCTCGCTCGCCGCCAGCGCCATCACCCGGCGCCAGTTGCCGGCACCGATAGCGGGGATGATGAAGCCCGCCACACCCCGCAGGCGACACTCAGCCAGCAGAGCGGCACGATCCTGATCAAAGTCGGGGAAATCCAGGTGGCAGTGGCTGTCAAACGACCGCATAGAACAGGGCTCGCTATATAAAGAGAAGAAAGGAGACGGGTTACCGACCCAGTGAGGGACGGAACACTCTTAATCTGAGCTTAGCTCGGGGGATCCCCCCGGCCCAGCAGGCCACAAACGCATGACCCCGGGGAGTCGATTAACCGCCACATGCCGTTCAGCCTGGGCCACTCATGGCGCTGACTGCTTTTCAACCGGCAGCGGCTTGGGACAATCGGCTCTGGCCTCCCTGCGCTGAGGCGTACAGCAACGGCGATACTCAGGGGATAAGCCCCAGCGCTGGCTCCAGGCATCGTAACGGGCCAGCCAACGCAACAAGATAGCTTTCATGATCGATTCCTTGTCTCTGTCCACTCTTAACACGCTGTTGCCATGCGCTTAACGCCTGGCGCTCCTAAATAGATGGCGTCATGGCGCGTCTGGCGGCAATAAAAGACCCATGCTGATCTCGTCGACATCGCGATCATCCAGTCGATAGGCGTTGCGCCGAATGCCTTCGTCGATAAAGCCGCATTTGCGATAGAGCCCATGAGCCGCCTCGTTATGGGCCATCACTCCCAACTCCAGCCGGCTGATGCCACAACCTGGCGCGGCGGCGATCAGGGTACGTAGCAAACGCTCACCCCACCCCAGCCCGCGCGCACTCGACCGCAACCCCATCACCACCAGGGCGCAGTGTCGATTGCGCCTCAAGCCGCCTCCGATCATCAGCGCAAATCCCTCCACCTCCCCGTCCAGCACCAGCAGCCACATGGCCTGATTGGGGGCCGCCGCCATGGCCTCGAGCCGCTGGCGCTGCCCCTCGATATCGGATGGGCGCTCCCCCGCCTCGAACAGCATGAAACGGGTCTCCCGATCCAGTTGCTGGAAGAAGTGATCCAGGGCGGCGGCATCTTCCGCCTCGGCCAAACGAATGCTCATCTCAGGCTCCCTGCCCTTTAACCCGCTTGCGAGCGGCCATAAAAAACGACTCCATGTGGAGTCGTTTTTATCAGAGCCATCTGGCTAATTCAAATCATGCCTTGGCCAGCAGGCTCAAGCGTGTGACGGCATCCATCTGCATGGCCCATGGGTGGAACATGTACCGATGGGCTATCAACCCTTCGCCGATCAGCCCTTGGCTGGCAGGCTCAGGCGGGCAACCGCTTCCACGTGCATGGAGTGCGGGAACATGTCCACCGGTTGCACCTCGTCCAGCACGAAGCCCTGCTTGACCAGATAGGCGAGATCCCGGGCCAGGGTCTGCGGGTTGCAGGAGACATACACCAGGCGACGCGGCGCCATGGCGACCAGGGTCTGCAGCACCGCCTTGTCACAACCCTTGCGGGGGGGATCCATCACCACCACATCGGCGCTCACGCCCTGGGCGTGCAGCTCGGGCATCAGCTGCTCGGCCTTGCCCACGTGGAATTCGGTGTGCTCTATGCCGTTCAGGGCGGCGTTGCGACGGGCATCGCTGATGGCGCTCTCCACCGATTCGATGCCGACTACCTTGGCGGCCTTGGCTGCCAGGAACAGGGAGATGGTGCCGATGCCGCAATAGATGTCGAACACAGTCTCGTTGCCGGTCAACTCGCTGTATTCCAGCGCCTTGGAGTAGAGCACATCGGTCTGGCTCGGGTTGTTCTGGAAGAAGGAGAGCGGCGAGATCTCGAACGCGAGCTCGTGGATCTTGTCGCGGATCACCCCTTCCCCCAGCAGCACGCGGTTGCTCGTTCCCAGGATGCGGTTGGTGCGCTCGTCATTGATGTTCTGCACCAGGGTGGTGATGGGCAGATCGCTTAAGATAGCCAGCAGTTCGGCCTCGAAGGGCAGCGCCTCACCCAGGGTCACCAGCACCACCATCAGCTCGCCGCTCTTGAAGCCCTTGCGGGTCATCAGGTTGCGCACGCAGCCGGTGTGGGCCACTTCGTCATAGGCGGCGATATCGTGCGCGCGCATCCAGCCACGCACCCGGGCATTGAGTTCCACGTGCAGGGAGTCCTGCACCGCGCAGTCGTCGGCGGTGATGAGTGTGTGGGAGTGCTTGCGATAGAAACCGATCTCGGCCCCCGCCTCGCTGCCACGCACCGCGTACTGCGCCTTGTTGCGATAGGCGAAGGGGTTGTCCATGCCGAGGATGGGGTTGACCTGGGTAGCAAGCCCGGCCTGATCCAGTGCGCTCTGCACCAGGGATTGCTTCAGCTTGAGCTGGGCCGGATAGGCCAGCGGTCTGACCTGGCAGCCGCCGCACTCGGTATTGGGGCAGAAGTCGGGAACCCTGTCGGCGGAAGCCTGGGTCAGCTCGACCAGCTTGCCGTGCAGATAGTTCGGCTTGACCTCGGTCAACTCGACCAGCGCCTGCTCACCGGGCAGCAGACCCTCGACGAACAGGGGGCGATCGAACAGGCGACCCTTGCCATCCCCTTTGTCGGTCAGTTCCAGAATATCGATCTGATGTTGGTGTCCCACTAACGGCATGAGCGGCTCCGAAGGCATAGAAGAAAGGGTGGAAGCAGGGCTGGCCCGGCTACCCCAAATAAAGGGTGGCAGAGTTTAGCGGAGATCCGGCCAAATTGCAGGCATAAAACGTTGCCATAGCGGAAATAGCTGAGCGGTGAACCGGGCAGATCGCCAGGCATAAAGCAGCGCCATCAGCAAACGCTGGGCCGAGCTGCTGCCCCTTGGCGGCCATAAAAAAGCCGCCGGATAGGACCGGCGGCGGCATGGAGATCCTGTGGCTTGATGTTTTTACTGGCTGTAGGCCTTCTCGCCATGGCTGGTGACATCCAGCCCTTCGCGCTCCGCATCCTCTTTTACCCGCAGCCCGATGGTCATATCCACCAGCTTGTAGGCCAGGAAGGCGACGACACCGGACCAGAGGATGGTCACGCCAACGCCTATGGCCTGGATCTTGACCTGGGTCAGGATGGAGTAATCTGGCGCCACCTGATTGGTGACATAGTCCCATACCCCGGTACCGCCCAGATCCGGGCTGGCGAAGACCCCGGTCAAGAGCGCCCCCAGGATGCCGCACACCCCGTGCAGGCCAAACACATCCAGGCTGTCATCGGCACCCAGCAGTCGCTTGAGACCATGTACACCCCAGAGGCCAGCGACCCCGCTCAGCAACCCCATGATGAGGGCGCCGCCCACACCGACAAAACCGGCGGCCGGGGTGATCACGACGAGTCCGGCAACGGCACCAGAGGCCGCACCCAGCAAGGAGGGACGGCCCTTCATCAGCCACTCGGCCAGGGTCCAGGAGAGCGCCGCCGCCGCCGGGGCCAGCCAGGTGTTGATAAAGGCCAGGGCGGCCGTGCCATTGGCCTCAAGGGCAGAGCCTGCGTTGAAACCAAACCAGCCAAACCAGAGCAGGGAGACCCCGATCATGGTCATGGTGAGGCTATGGGGGGTCATGGCGTCACGGCCATAACCAAGGCGTTTGCCGACCATGAAGGCCCCGACCAACCCGGCCACGGCCGCGTTGATGTGCACCACTGTGCCGCCAGCGAAATCGAGGTCCCCATGCTGGAACAGGTAACCCGCGGTGGCGGTGGCAGCGCTGGCGGCTTCAAGAGTGGTATAAGCGTCAGGACCTGCCCAGTACCACACCATGTGCGCCAGCGGTATGTAGGAGAAGGTGAACCAGAGCACGGAAAACAGCAGCACCGCGGCAAACTTGATGCGCTCGGCGAAGGCCCCCACGATCAGACCGCAGGTGATGGCTGCGAAGGCCCCCTGGAACACGACATAGATGAATTCGCTGATGCCCACTCCCTTGCTGAAGGTGGCAGCGATGGAGTCAGGGGTCACCCCTTTGAGCAGCAGTTTGTCGAAGGAGCCATAGAAGCTGTTGCCCTCGGTGAAGGCGAGCGAGTAGCCATACACCACCCACAGCACACAAATAAGGGAAAACAGGGCAAATACCTGCATCAACACGCTCAACATGTTCTTGCTGCGCACCAATCCACCGTAAAACAGTGCCAGGCCCGGGATCGACATCAGGATCACCAGCGCCGCCGACAGCAGCATCCAGACATTATCCCCTTTGTTGATGGTCATGGCAGCGACTGGGGCTGTGGCCACGACCGCATCCTGTGCCCAGCTTGGGGCGGCCAGCAAGGCGGTCAACGCCAGCGGGCCTGTCATCATGAATCTCTTGAGCATATCGCCATCTCCTTCCCTGTCTTTCCTGCACCGGATCGGTTCGCCTTGCTGATGAACATGTGGATCCGGTGGCTCATATAAAACATACCCGGCCATCCCTTCCATCGCCGTCTTGACTGCTGTGCCCTTATTGGTGCGGCAACATGGCAAGCTGATGGACGGAAGCATAAAACAGGCCAGTTAATAAACTTCTTTACTATCAGTGCATTAAAAAGATAAAGAGAAATACTAGCACCATGATGGTGCGCTGGGCGCGCCAACCCATTCAGGATTGCACCTCGACCGGGCAGCATCCGGGGATGCACTTAAATGGCGCAAGCCTTGGCTACGGGCGCCGGGAGGACCAGGGGAACCCAGTCGCACTGGCTACGAGGGGAAAAGACCAGGCGGGCTTGACGCCCACTCAGCAGCCACGGGGCATGGCTGCGGGGAGGCGGCACTGTCCGCTTGTGACGTGGAGGCTCTGTTGACTGCCGGGGGTTTGTTGACTGCGAAAGAGAGCGCCTCTGGCGTGGTTGCATGGCGTAAGCCAGAAGAGGCATCACAGATGAAGACACAAGATCAAACCTGGCGTCAGGGCAGCCTGCCGCCAGACATCCCGCTGTCGATGCCCATCGCCAGGACCCCGCAACGGGATCCAGAACAACAAAAGGCCATCCGCGAGGATGGCCTTTTGTCACTGAATTCTGGAATGGTGCCCGGGGTCGGACTCGAACCGACACGTCTTGCAACGGCGGATTTTGAATCCGCAAAGCAACCTTATAAATCAATAAGTTACTGATTCATAAGGGTTGGAAAAGTTCAATATCACGCTTTATAAGTCAATGTGGAGCGGCTGGATGGACTGTTTGTGGACATCTTTCAAGGCCGTGATGGGGTTCAGCCGCACGGCATCTTCCAGGTGATCGGGGGCAAAGTGGGCATAGCGCATTGTCATCTTTATATCTGTATGGCCGAGGATACGTTGCAGCACTAGAATGTTGCCGCCATTCATCATGAAGTGACTGGCGAAGGTGTGGCGCAGAACGTGGGTGCTCTGCCCGGATGGCAACGTGATGTTGGCCCGCTTGATAGCTTTCTCAAACTCGGCATAGCAATCGTTGAATAGACGCCCAGGGCGTTTGGGCAGCATGGCCAGTAACCAGGGTGCTACTGGTACTGTCCGGTTTCGTTTTCCCTTGGTACGAGTGAACGTGATCCGACCCAAGCCGACTTGGGAGCGGCTGACTTTTTCGATCTCTGACCAACGGGCCCCAGTAGAAAGACAGAGCATCACTATCAGCCACAGATCCCGCTGCTCCTTGCAGGTATCGAGCAACTGCTCGATCTCATCCTGGGAGAGATAGGCCAGCTCGCTCTCCTGTACCTTGTACTGGCGCAGGTCGGCCAGCGGGTTGCCGCCACTCCACACCCCAAGGCGGGCCAGTTCGTTGAATACCGCCTGCAGATAAAGCTGCTCTCGGTTGATAGTGGTCGGAGTAACCTGCTTGCTTCGACCTGGGATATAGAGATCGCCCGCGAGTCGACGTTCACGATAGGCCGAGAAGTGCTCAGAGGTGAACTCGGTAGCAACCGGGTTATCCAGTGCTTCACATAGCCATATCAACTTATCCCGCCGCCGCGCCCCATCAGCCAACGTCTGACCATGGCGACCAAACCAGAGTCGAACCAGGTCAAGCAGGCGTTGTTGCTCTTGCTGCTCACTATCTGGTTCAGGTTCTTTTAGCCAGGGCTTGTTCGTCAGCTGGTGCCGCTCCCACGCCAACGCCTCCCCCTTGGTCATGAAGGATTTGCGCAGTCGAGGACCGGTCACTCCGTCAGGACGAACGTCTGCCCGCCAGGGCTTGGCTTGCCCATCAATCTTTTTGACTGTCATCACACACCGCCCGGGCTTGCTTGTGAGATGCAATAGCCTGTGCCAACAGATCACGGGCAGACTTCAACGCTACATCATCGCCAGTTCTGGCGGCGGCATAGAGCTGGCCAACAAACGCATAAGTGCGTTGCACCATGCTAGCCGCCTGCCGGATAACCACATCATCATCCATATGGCTGGTGCGAAGGCCGTTCATCGAATCGCTGACCGCAGATATCGCCGGATTAACAGTGCTGAACCGGTACTCTGCGAACTGGTGATAGTCGATCTGCTGGCCATCGAGCAGGCCACCAAAGCGCGCCATCACTCCATCCGTGACCTGGTTCATCTGCTGATAGATATCCTGCTCCAGTCGGCACTGTTCAGTGAGGGAAAGCACCCGCATAGCCTGGGCTGGTTGTTGGACGCTTTGCTCCTTAGCACTCTCTATCGGCGGCATGGGGGCATCAAGCGGAGCAGGCCGGGACAGCCAAGCGCCTGCGCCAGCAGCAAGGAACAACAGCACTACACCAGCCGCTGCTTTGCCTGGGCGAACCTGCGCCCGTTCCTCTTTGCTCATCTTGAGCACGGCCAGCGCATGGCTGATGAACAGCAAGATGCTATGAGCAGCCGCCAGCAAGGCCAACAACACCAGCCCGCCAGACAGCTCGATTTTGCCATCCAGTACCATGCCGAGAATAAAGAACCCGAGGGCTCCATAGAGGCCGATAAAAAACGCATTCAGGCGGCGTGTCTGGCCAAGCAACGCAGGTTTAAACAAACCAGCCACAGTCAGCAACAAACACAAAAGGGCCGCCAAAGCAGCCATCAACGAAAGCATGTGAACTCCTCAGAACTTCTTGCCAGCCCAGACCACCCGACCAACCAGATCCAGTTCGGCCAGCTCGGCTTTGCTCAGGTCACGGGATTTATACAGGGGGTTGTCAGAGATGATGCGCACCCCGCCCAGGTCAAACTGCAGGCGCTTGACGAACAAGCCACCATCGAGACGCAGCACATAGAGGCCATCGCGTGGGGCTTCTCCATTCTTCAAACGCACCAGGATCACATCGCCGTCATTGATAGTCGGCTCCATGCTGTCACCCTTAGCGCGGATGACCACCATCTTGGCCGGGTCAAACCCCTCACGGCGCAACCAGTCAGAGCGGAATGCCATCGGTTCGGCCATCGGCTCATCTGTTATTTGTGAGCCATGCCCAGCGCTGGCCTCAACCTGATATGCGGGGATCGTAGTGAACTCGTCGGTCAATTGAACGCTTTGAGCATAAAAGGCGGGCGAAATTGGCCAATTCGTTCGCGTGCCGCTAGAAGCTTCGTCGATGCCAAACACCAGCCAGTCAAAGGTGACTCCTCCTGCGCGCGCCAAGTTTAAAGCTCGATCAATAGGGGGAATGGTTCCTTCATACAAATAGCGCTTGAGGCCGCTATCGCTCATGTCTGCTCGTCGAGCAAAAGCGCGCAGTGGTTCGTTGCCTATCACCTTATTAAGTCGTTCTGAGAAGGATGACTGATCAAAATCAACCTTAAAAGCTTTCTCCGTAGTCATAAAGCACCTCATAGAACTTTATCAAGCTATTAAACCCCCTACCGCTTGACCTGTTAGCTTTTTAGATCAACAATTCACTTTGTGAGATTGAATTGAAGCTTTAGAGCTATATCGAGCCGTATTGAGCAACGTTTAAGGGGATCTATCATGTCAGAGATTGCACTCAAGATCGACACACCAGTCAAAACCATCGAGCGCTACAGCGCCGATACCGGCATTCCTGTTGGCACCGTTAAGAAGATGATCTCCAACGGTGAGCTGCAGATCATGCCGAAGCCCGGCCCCAAGCATCGCGTCCTGATAAACATGGTCGCGCTCTACCACAAAGCCGCCACCGCAGCCTACCTCCCTGCAACTTCCTGATTACTATGGCACTCCACGGAGCGAGAACCATGTTTATTAGTGGCGACTGCAAACATCCGCACTTCGAATCTGCATGCAGCAGATTCAAATCCAATCACGAAATAAGCGCGATTGCCCCATCTGCTGGTATTGATGCCCAGGTGTTGAGGAACAAGCTCAACCCTGACCAACCGCATCAACTGACGGCAGCTGACCTCATAGCGCTGTATCACGCCACCGAAGGGGACGAAACCCTGTTGGACGGCATGCTGCTGGATTGTGGCCTGACGGCTGTTGCGATCCCTCATGCAGACCGGGCCCCTTCCCTGCCCCATCAGGCCATCGATCTGAACGCCAAGATTGCCAACATAGGCCAGCGGGCGCTGGAGCTGACCGACCGGGGCCGGATCACCCGCTCCGAGCGCAACACTTTGGTGAGCGTGGCCACCTCGGCCATGGGTTCGCTGGCCATCCTGATCCATGACGTCGAAGCCCGCTTCCAGGCAGTACCGGCTCTGGCCTGCGCGTCAGACATCCTGTTGCAAACCATGAGTATGTGAGGAGAGCGAGATGCCATTAACCCCGCAAGAAGAGCAGATCATCCGCAATACAGCTTGGCTGGACCATCTGCATGAACAGTTCGAGATCAGTAAGAAGAGTGTTGGCCGTGAGTGGTCGGCAGTGTCAGTGCGCCAGCGCCGCGCCATCTGCTTCGATGCTCAGCTGCGCCCCTCTACCTATGCCGAAATGACCCTAGAGGAGATGCAGCCAGCAGAGCGAGAAAGCATTCGCCAAAGCGTGATTGCGCTTGGGATGCAGAGCCTGTTCTCAGGTGGGTGTGATGCCATCAGCTGGCAAGCCGCCTTTCGCTGTGCAGCTGATCAGGCCACGCCGGAGAAGAACAAACGTGAACTGCTCTCTGCAGCGCGCCTGCGGCAACAAGCCCGCACCATGCGAAACATCAGTCATGTCCAGGGCCCACGGCCAATCGGGCAATAAAAAAGCCCGCATTAGGAGCGGTAACTCCAAGCGGGCCGGTATCAACAACTCTCAAGGAAGTCGACATGACAACTTTAGCTATCCCCTGCGCCTTGCGCAACCTTCGCATCCAACAACGCAAGCTGGCGGGCCGGTATGGCGCCCGTCTTATCCGAAACCCTGACTGGATTGCAGCCGCCGAGCGCCCCACCGCGTTGGCTTGGGTCTCTCTGTTCAGCCGTATCAATCCCTGCCCTCAACAAGGAGCCTGACCATGAATGCACAACCTACCCAGATCAACCTGCTCAACCACCATGCCGCCAAGCGTCTGCGCCAATTGCGGGAGCGGCTGGCCCTGAGTCGTCCGAAGTTTGCCGATCAGTTGGGGATCCCGCCCACCACACTCAAGAACTACGAGCTGGGATACCGCGAGATTGGTGGCGGCCTGTTCTTGCTGATGGCTCAGCACCCCGAGTTGAAACAGCACACCGACTGGTTGCTGACCGGGCAAGCCCCGGCGACCACCGTCCAAGAGGAGGCATGACCATGGCCGCCATTTTGACTCGTCATACCGTACCCAGCATCGCCGAGGCAAGCGCTTACCTGGTCAAACAGGGATACAGCAACTGCGGCACCACCTGGCTACGTGGCCAGCGCCACTATGCTCGCCTGGAAAACCTCTGCTCTGGCCGCGTTCGCATTGTCGAGGGGGTGGCATGAGCAAAATCTTCCATCCCATCAGCCAGCAGGCGGCCGCAAAAGCAGTCGCCGACCTACCCAAGCAGCTCGCAGCCAGAGCCCACCGCGCTAATGCCTATCGCGGTAACGAAGCCCCGGGCTTGCGGGCTCAAGCCCAACTGCATCAACGCTGGCATCTGCTGTTCATCCGCCTTAACCGGAGGGCTCACTAATGAGCGACGCCATCACCATTGCTCGCCAAGCTCCCAAGCTGGTCGAAGGGCTGCTGGCCGACATGTTCGCCGCCAACGCAGAGGATAACCGCATCAGTCTCGGCGGCGTCTATTCCGGTCAGCAATACATTCAGATCCAGCTGGTTGCCACCAGTAACCCGGCGGCACTGCTGGGTGATGACGGTAACGAGGAGGATGAAGAAAACGTGGGGTCAGCGATGACCCCCGCTAACAACCAACTGACCACCCACTGGCTGGCTGCCCGGGGCGAGTTCATCACTGCCGGTGGTGAGGCCAGAGGAGATCGGGATATTTCCCGGGAGCTGCTGGCACTCGGCGCCGTGCGCTCTGTCTACTGGTTGGCTCTGGGCCAGGGAGAAACTGCACTGGCCCGGGAGATTGGGCAGTGGTGGCAAGAGTGCGCCCCGCTACATGGCCAGGGGGAGCACATCCGATGAACTATCGCCTGCAACAGGAGATGTCTCACCGGCTTCATCGCTGGCAAGACACCCATCGTGAAGACGCAGCCCGGCTGCGCTTCTACCAGCGGGAGTTGGCCAACACGCGCCAACTGCCTGCCCGCCCCCATGCCAGCATCAAGCTGCTGCTACGTCAGTGCGCGGCAGCCCGCAAGATGAAACGTCACGCCGCCAGCACAGTGATTAGCTGCACACGCAACATCAGAGATTTGTCCGGAACGTTCCCCCAATGACCCGCACCATAGCAAAGCTGCCGCTGTCCAAACGGACACTGCGGCAGCGTATCGACACCCTCTCCAACTCCCTGCCCGGCGTCAATCTTGACGCCGCATTCATTGGTGCCCCCGGTCAATATGACCTGGTGTGGGCGGTGCAGCTGCTCGATGGCTTGTCACCTTTACTCACCCAATCGCTGTTCAAGTCATATGTACGTCGCCGCAAGGATGGCTCGGCCAGCAACTGCCGCAGCGCCAACATCTGGCTGCGTGAGCGAACCAAGTGGGTGCGCAGCTTGATCATGGTGATCCCGGTCGATACCCATCACCTCCGTGATGAGGATGGCCGCAAGCGGGTGGCTCATCAGTTTGCCAACCAGACAGCCGCTATCTGGAGCCACGTCGAGCGGCGTATCAAGGATGAGGAAGAACCCGATCTGATGCAGACCTGGGAGGCGATTCGCCAGCCTGCCGATCAGTGGGGGTTTGTCGGTGTGATGCCCAAGTTCAAGACCGACGAGGTGCGTGATAACTGGATCTTGAGCGTGATGGTGCGCCTGCTCTCAGCCAAGTGGTGGGAAAAGCGCATCAACCGCACCTGGGATCGTCTGCAGGAACACATCAACATCCTGCTCGGTAAGGTGCGCAAGGGGGTCTCTGCCTACATCTCGAACGCCACCATGAAAGTGGTGCGTGAGCGCAAGCGGGCCATGATGCGCTGGTTAGCCGAATCGGAAGTGATGAACGAACAGCACGACCTGGTGGTCTCGATGAAGGACTGCTGGGAAGCCAGCACCTCCAACCCGGTCAATCGTCGCAATGAGATGATGACCCGGATGCGTGGCTTTGAGGACTACTCCATCGAAAAGGGCCATGTGGGGGTGTTTTTCACCTGGACGGCACCAAGCCAATTTCATGCCTGGGCACAGAAGCGTAATGGCCGAGCGATTGAAAACAAGCGGTATAAAGGCGCCACTCCGCGAGAGACGTGCGCCTATCTGGCCAAACTGTGGAGCCTGACTCGCGCTGCGCTCAAGCGCAACGATGCCCCTGTCTATGGCTTTCGGGTGTGTGAACCACACCACGACGGGACACCACACTGGCACATGCTGCTCTTTATGCGTCCAAAGGATAGGGCACGGGTGATCGGCATCATGCAGCACTACGCCCTGAGCCATGACCGTGAGGAGCTAGTGAGAACACCAGTCGCGGCCCCCACCTTTACCGATTTTACCCCCCGCTTTGACTGGAAGCTGATCGACCCGGCCAAGGGCGATGCAACCGGCTACATCGCCAAATATATCGCCAAGAACATCGACGGCGCCTATGTGGGTGATGACGAAGAGGCAGGAACCGATGCAGATGTGGGTGCGCAACATGCTTGCGCTTGGGCCAGTTGGTGGGGCATTCGCACCTTCCAACAGATCGGTGGCGCCCCGGTCGGCGTCTGGCGTGAGCTACGCCGCATCAGTAACGCCAAGAAAAATGGTGATCTGGTGGGGCCCCCCAAACCCGTGCTGCAAGACCCTGTCTTTGAGGCCGCCCGCTTTGCTGCGGATAACGGCATCTTTCGCTGCTACCTCCACGCCATGGGGGGAGCCCTGGCCACCCGCATAGAACATCCTATCAAACTGGCCCACCTCATCGAGGAGAAAGCCAACGTTTACGGCGAGGACATCAAACGCCTGATGGGCCTGCACTCAGCTCGCCTTGGTGTGCGTACTCGCCTTACCGGTTGGGAAGTGGTGCCAGCAGGCACCTATGAGGCAGCCAAGGCCGCCGGGGGTTCGTCTTGGGGTGTAGGTGTTCAGTCGGGCGACAGCCCGGCTCCTTGGAGCTCTGACAATAACTGTACGCAGCCAGACGCTGCGGCGTTTGCGGATCAGTTGATGGCAGAGCAATGGGGATTATCGCCCTTCTCCATCGACCGTCTGCGGGCCGGTGCCAGCGTCACGGCAGACGGCTTCACTCTTTGGCTTGAGAACGGCCAGCTGCAGGCGAGCAGAGAGGGCAGGCCCAACGATGCGAGCGCCAGGCAAGAGCAGGAGTGGCAACGGGAAGAGGCGGCTAACCTGCAAGAGCGGCTAACTCACTGGAAATCCAGCATCAAGGCGGGGTTACTCTGCGGAAAAGTCGGCATCGATGAGTGGTTTGACAGCATAGCGGATGCAGATCTGCCGCTGGCCACGCAGACATTGGAGAAAATACTCACGGCTGAGGCCAGAGGAGCACCTGATACCTACGCCAACGATCCACTGTTGCGCAGCCTGGACCAACTTATCGCCGAGTTGCGCACTGACGAACTGACGAGGGAGGAGTACTTTTGAACCACCGACAAGCCACGATCAGCAAGACGGAATACCGAACCCTGGACAATCGCGTCACCTGCCTGCTGGCATGGCCACCCCATGAAATCAGCGCCTGGGTGCAGATGCTGCAGGGTCACCAGCAGCAGATAGCCTGTTCCATCTTGCGCCGCCGTCATCCACGGCCCGCACAACTGAACCTGCTGGCAGCCGGTGAAGAGGTTCCGGATCTGTTTCAGGTCAACCGGCCGACAGTGCCGGTCACCTCTGCCGATGGCCGCCTCTTGACCAAGGTCCATGCTGTACCAGGCCTAACCCCCGTCGTGATCGACGTCGACGGCACCATTCGCTGTGTCAGCTCGGGCCGCACTCTCTGGATAGCACCAGGTAGCCTCATTGACCGAGCAAACCCGGGCGCTGCCGACCAGCGTAATCCACTGTACAAGCCATCGCGGCACCAAGTGGTGGCTGACCATCGTCAAGTCAGAAAAGAGCGGAATGAGACAAACTACGGATAGGGAGTCACTCACGCATGTAAAGCAAGATAACCACAATGAGAAAAGCCACCCTAAGGTGGCTTTTCCATACTAACTTTTGCGCTCAGGTCCGAAGAAGTCTGAGCCTTGATGGGATAAATATATTGTATAGTTGACACCGGTGTCAACTGATCAGCAAAATTTTAATAAATGTGAGGCTTAAGTGATTCTGGAAGACTACATATCGACTGAACGGCTAAGAATCTACACTGATATTCTCAAGCTGAGACCTGACGAAGCACTTGGTGGTTACAACTGGAACAAAGCGCTATGTAGCGCCATGCAACCACTGATGCACTGCCTAGAAGTTACCTTACGTAACAGTATAGACCATGCTGTTCGCTCAAACTCTCATTCAGGGGTATCAGGCTGGCGTACTGATAGCAACTGGATTTTTGACCTTCCACGGTATATGGGAGATCAATCTTTCATTCGCCAGAACAAACGATACAAGAAAGACAGATATGGCAATCTACTGGATGGTAAAGGTGGACGCAGCTTAAACTACGACAGAACAGCATGGGAAGAAGACTCTGTCCGTAAAGTTAGTCAGCGAATCAAAAAAGCAGGAAAAACACCTGACGCAGCCAGGGTTATCTCAGGGCTTGACTTTGGCTTTTGGTCAAACCTGTTAACACCGGCGTATCAAGAGCCCCGTAACAACTCCCTTCTTTGGCCCCATTTGTTACCATATGTTTTCCCAGGCTTGCCTGCTGGGACTGGTCGACATGTGATCGAAAAAAAATTCGAGCGTATTCGTGAGATTCGTAACCGCTTGGCACACCATGAAGCTATCTGGAAGTTTCAATTTGAGGATCCGGCTACAGGAAAGCCTGATTACACAAACCCAGTTTATGGTCTTAGCTCTTCATTGGGATTACTTAAGAGAGCATGGGACGACATGCTAGAAGCGTTGAGCTGGGTTAGTCCCACACGCCACGCTGCGTTTTTGTCTGAAGGACACCACAAGCGATTCGAGACTCTAGCCACGAAACATGGACTACTAAGCTTTATCGGGCGTACACACATACCAAAACGACTCAACGCTCGTCGCAGTGTTAAACATCTTCTTCGCAATTTAGAAAATGGCCACATAATAAGAGTCACGGATAGATCAAGCTCCAGTCGCACCATTGCGATAATCGGCCCAGATTTTATCCGCCTGTAACCTGTGGCTTTCGCTACAGCGAGATTACTCGAATTGTGGAGATGCATATGAGTGGCCTTGTATGCTCATATGCTTCCTCTATGAGTTTTATTGAACCCCAATACCTTTCAATACCATCTGCCGCCCCTCTGGCGTCAGCGACCCCATCAGGCTCAACACCAGCTGGTTTGTGGTCTTGGCCGAGGGGCTCAAGGTGTGGGCGAACGACAAGGTGGCCACCCAGCTGTGGCCACATTCTGCATCTGTGCACTGGCAATAGAGATCGGAGACATCATCGCTCAGCTTGTTGGTCTTGGTTATGCGGCCCCGCTGGCCACACACTTTGCAATAAACCCGCATCACGTCCCCCTTCCCCATAAAAATCAACGTACTATTTTGCCATATCAAACACTGTTTGTTTATACAGTCACGCCCATTGTTTCCCGAAAATCGACCATAAGGGAGCGAGGGAGTCCCGCGCTGTTGATGGCATCCTGGATAAGCTCGCACAACGGCAACACCTCGTTCCTGGCATAGGTGGCGTCGTACTTCTCGGGGTCACCCAAACCACCGCCGCCATTGGTCGGGATGATACCCGCCAGCGCCGCCGGAAACCGGTGGCTGGTCAATACGTCCTGGGCGGTGATCCCCTTGATGGCCGCAAACTCATCCTTGGTCGCTATGTCCCCCACCGGGATCAGCTTGATGCCATCCGGCTTGCCGTCAGGGATGTTCACGAACATGGAGCGGAAGTTCCCCACCCCCTTGCTACTGGCGATCATCTCCTTCATCTCGGCCTCGGTGTCGTCGTCCATGTTCGGGTCGGTGGCGTAGAAGATGAAGCCCATGTGGGCGCCGTTAAGGAAGTATTTGCGCCGAAACAGGGTGGCATCCTGGTTGAGCAGGGCCGACTGCAGGCCTCCCAGGTAATCAGGCATTCCGTAGACCTGCTGCTCGGGGTCGTACTGGGCCAGCCAGATGACATCCTCCGGTTGGTAAATCAGGTTCGGCTTGCCCTGCTGCAGGTAGACAAAGCAGTCATCTTCCCGGCGGCGTAGATAAACACTCGAGAGCGGGTGCAGCCCCACCACCTGGCCAAAACCATTGCGAATTTTAAGCAGCCCCGCATCGCCAAACTGCAGGTAGTTGTGCACGAACGCCGTGATGGTGGCGCGCTGGTTGGTAAAGCGCCCCGCCACCATGTTGCGCCGCGCCATCAGGATGGCCCCGTGGTGGGCATTGGCCCGGGCCACCTTGGCCAGCCCCTTGCGGTCGATGGGTGGCTGGTAATACTCGCCATAGGGGTTGTAGAACACCCCGGTGTAATTGGTCATCCAGGCCGTGGGGTCGATGGCTTCGGGCATGCTGAATGCCACGGCGCCGCGGTTGGATGAGGCGGCCACCTGGGCCTGTGGCTGTTTGCGTTGTTTGGTCATACGGCCTTCTTCTCTTGACTGGTTGCCCAGGTGGATTTGCGTCTGCGGTGGGTATCGAGCGGCTCGTTGGCCACGGCGTGGGCGATGGCAAAGAACACGTCGGCGTGTCCGGTCACGTTGTCGCGCGCCGCGCGGAACGTCATCTGGCCACCACCGGTGGTACTGCGCTTGATGGCCAAGAACGCCAGCGGGATATCCCTGTCCGAGCTGTCCCACTCGATGCGGTTCGCCTCCACTACGTCGATCATCTTGAGTACCAGCCGCGACTTGCTCTCGATGCTGTAGTTGATGGGGTGACACACACCTTTGAAGACTGGCTTCAAGAGGTCATAGACCCCGGCACCGATACCGGACACATCGACCCCCAGATACGTGACCCGAAACTTCTTGGCGATGCGCTCTATCTCCTGGGCCTGAAACTGGAAGTTGAGCCCCCGCCAGTAGTGCTTTTCCAGCACCCGGAACCG
>NZ_JANUES010000015.1:0-77262 GCF_024809075.1 Aeromonas sp. BIGb0445 | reverse complement strand
GGTCGCGGGTTCGAGTCCCGTCCGCTCCGCCAATAAATAGAAAAGGCCTTCCCTCACGGGAAGGCCTTTTTGCTTTTGGATATTCGCGAACGGGATTAAGGAAACAAGGGACCACAGACAGGGCTGCGACTTGCCACTGGCAACTCGGCCCCTGCCTGTGGCACCTTGTGCTTGAGCCGGACCGTGTCCGTCTCCCCGTCCGCTCCGCCAATAAATAGAGAAGGCCTTTTTGCTTTTGTGCATTTTTAAGCCGCACTGCCGGTGTAGTGCCTAGCATTTGAGTAGGGGGACTTCATCGCTGAGGCCTGTCGGGCTGCTAGGTGTCTAGGGGGAGGTGATTGAGATCGTGCTTGCGGAGGAAAATTAACTCATGGCGAATTGATCGCTGCGATCATCCAGCGCAATTGCGTTTTGGTCTTTGTACTCTCTATGTTGCCCAATGCCCAATGCCCAATGCCCAATGCCCAATGCCCAATGCCCAATGCCCAATGCTTGGGGATTGATGCGGATCCGTAAGCGCGTCAGCCGGGCTTGTCAGGATCTTGAGCTGATTGCGTCTTGGACCTAAGAGAGGGTTCGTAAGAAGCCACAGCTCCTAGCCATCCCCACCAGGCGCATTGACTGCTTTATGCATGACGAGTTGAGCGATGGTGTGCTCAGCGCTATTGGGTTCTCATGCTCTCCTGGATGCCTCAAGTGGGTCAGCTGTGTAGCGCCATGAGGCGTTCCACTCTGCAGGGAACGATGCATGTGGGGGGACATCGGGGGATAGAGGTTATGAAGCGCGAGAATAAGAAAAGGGGACGGCTGAGCCGTCCCCTTAAGTCGTGTCGTCCAGTCCTTGAACTGCAAATGCTCCCTGCATTCCCTGACTGTATCCAAATCCGTTGGATTTCCCCTTCCCAATCCGTTGGGGTGTCCATATGTCATCCTGACCCAGCAATCCATCCTGATTGCTGCACTGTCTCCATCCTGGAGGTGTCCATTACCACATCCCGTGGTGTTCCTGCGTCATCCTGACAGACAATCATCCTGATTATCTCGTCTTCATCCTGAAGCTCGTCCTAACCACATCCTGTGGTGATCCTGGGTCGTCCAGACTAATAACCATCCGGGTTATGCTTCTCCATCCTGGAGGTGTCCATAACCACATCCTGTGGTGTTCCTGGCCGTCCTGGCGGATAACCTCCTGGTCATCCAACCTCATCCTGAGGTGTCCTGTGGCTAGTCCTTTATTCTTGTGGGCATGCATCCTGTAGATGCCCGCGCCGTCCTTGTGAGATAGATAATAAGGGATAGAGATGTGGCTACAAGAGGGGGGCGAGAGAGTTAAATCTGGAAAACGATTTTACATAGCGTCGTTATTGTATTTTTTCACATATAAATCATGTAGTTAATTTGTTTCCCCTGAAAGCGAGTAGTGCTAGAAGTGGCCTGGCCTACGATACGAAACAGCGGGCTCTTACAGGGGGTATGGACGATCTCTCACAAGCAGATAGAAGGGTGTTTTTGGTTTCAAGAGGAACTTAATATTCACTAGCTGTAATCAAATTTTTTGAAGCTTTCTGCTTGTTATTCCACCTTCTCTGTTATTTATGCCTGAAAAAGCCGAGCTAGGCCCGGCTTTCTATTATCAGTTGGCCCGACTGGTGGGGTAGGCCTTGCGAAGGGATTCCGGTGCCAAGACTTCCAGATTGCCTTCCATGTTATTGAGCCAGTTGCGGAACTCCGGGGTGTCCTGCACTTCGGTCTCAACCACCACGCTGCGCTTGTCATAGCGAGTCATGCGTGGGTTGTGGCCCGGGATCTGGCCATCCGTCAGGGTGGCGCTGTTGGCATCTATGCGGCCAACGAAGCGGATGGGACCGCTGACGTCCTGGTAAGACTGCTCGCGGATCAGTTTTTGAACGTTGAAGTCCTTGGGCTGAGTCGCGCTGAAGTTGGTCAGCTCCACATCTTTGATGTGGTCGAACGGTATGCCATACACCTTGGGGTCAAGCTCGGACAAGGTACAGAGCAGGGTAGGGCCATCGGCCTGGTTCAAGATACCGAGCGGATTGATACGGTCATAGCAGAGCCACACGGTGCGCTCTTTGATGACACGCTGGATCTCGGCGCTGAACTTGCGGCCTCGCCAGAGGGCATCGCGGATCAGGGTGCTGCGGCGAATTTCCGGGTTACCGGCGAATGGACGCGGTGACTGATGCACGCTCTCGAGCCAGCGTTCGGCCAGTTCACTCTGACTGTCGCGGATAACCTGGCTGGCCTTGTCGATCAGCGGGTTCAATTCCGTCAGGACGCTCGCCGGCAGTAGCTGGCTGGCCTGGTCGCTCCAGGTTTTGAGGGCGACGGCGAGGGAGAGCGGCATGATATTGGCAAAGTCGTTGAGGCCATGGCGCTCGAAACACCAGCCGTGAGGCTTGCTGCGCTCATCAGAGGTCAAGTCAAACAACCCCATGCCAGACATCTCTTCCAGGTCCCGTTGCACGGTCCGCAGACTGACATGTATGCCTTCTTCTTCCAACTTAACTTGCAGTTGGCTGGCGGTCAGTTTGTAAGGGCGGTGCGGGATGCAACGCGCCAAGGTCAGTTGTCGTAACAGCTTCTTGCTCATGGTGCTTGCCTTCACTGGATTAACGTTGAGTCTATCCTAGTCAGTAGTTGCGACAGTCTATGTCGCAAGTTTTGCTGCGACAAGTGTCGCCATTTTCATACAGCTCCAATTAAGTCGTTGATTATGAGTGATTAATTGAATTTAAATTGCTGTTATTGCTTCAGAATTAGTTGGTGGTGAGGGGAGAGACGGGGTCATTCACCGGCCGTACTTGAGGGCATGAGGGTAAACCGGGCGCTGAGATCTCAGCTATGGGGGAGCAAAAGGCGTGGAAAATCTGGCTAGGCGGGGACTGTCAAAGAAAGGGGAGGCCGATGCCTCCCCTATTGTCAGGCGAACCAGGCCCAGGGCGACTTGCTGACGGCGACCCCGATGATGTAGTTGAACACCAGCAGGGCGGCGATGCCCGCGATCACCTTCTGTTTGCGGTCGGGGCGCTTGAGTGCCATCACGCCGAGGCCAATATAGACCACCAGCGCAATCAGCTTGGCCAGCAACCAAGGTTGGGAACCCGGGCTCATCTGCAGGGTGACGGCCAGCATGATGCCGGCCAGCAGCAACAGGGTGTCGTTGAGATGAGGCACTATCTTGAGCCAACGCTGTTGCAGGCGAGGGCTCTCGTTGATGGCGAGGGCCCAGCGATAGATGAACAGCAGTATGCTGACGATGGCGAGGGTCATGTGCAGGTGTTTGAGCAGGGGATAATAGGCAATCATTTTGCTTCCTTGTCTTGGTTGGGGAGGCCGCTATCCCAGTTATGGGCATGGACATGTTCCTGACCCTGCTGATCGTCTCGCAACAGATCCGAGAGTATGTCCCTGTATTGCAGGCTCTTGTTGATATAGGTGTGTTCGTCATCCAGATAATTTATCTGTTCGCGCAGCAGCCAGTTGTCATGACGCTTGAACATCTGGCCGGCACGCCAGGCCTGATTGGCACGAAATCCCAGGTTAGTGAGGGCTTCCACCCCAAGATCCACCGCCGACCCCAGGGTCTCACGAAACACGCCATCGACACCCAGGCGCAATATGTTGTGGGCATGGGGTCTGTCCTGGGCGCGCGCCAGTATCTTAAGGTGCGGGAAGTGTTTCTTCACCATCTCGATGACGGTCAGCGAGGTGACGGGGTCATTGATGGAGAGGACCAGCAGCTTGGCCTTGTGCGCCCCGGCGGCATGGAGCAGATCGATGCGGCTGGCGTCGCCATAGAACACCTGATAGCCAAACTTGCGCAGCGTCTCTATCTGGCTGGCATCCTGCTCCAGGATGGTGGTGCCTATGCCATGTCCATGCAGCAGACGGCCCACTATCTGACCGAAGCGGCCAAAACCGGCAATGATCACCGGATTGTCCAGGGCCTGGGGCTGTTCATGTTCAGGGCGTTCCGGCTGGCTGCGATAATCGAACCAGGGCTGGATCACCTTGTCGTTGAGGATCAGCAGCAGCGGGGTGAGTGCCATGGAGAGCGCCACCACCAGCGTCAGCAGGCCTATCATGGGTTCCGGCAAGACCCGGTTCTGGCTGGCGAAAGAGAACAGCACAAAGGCGAATTCCCCTCCCTGAGCCAGGGCGAGGGAGAAGGTCCAGCGTTGGCTGGGGGATACCCGTAGCACCAGGCCAATCGCCATCAGCACCAGCCACTTGAGTGTCATCAGACCTATCACCAGGGTCGGGATCAGTACCGGGTGCTCGGCGAAGAGCCCGAAGTTGATACCGGCGCCCACCGACATGAAGAAGAGCCCGAGCAGCAATCCTTTGAAGGGATCAATGTCCGCCTCCAGCTCATGGCGATACTCGCTATCCGCCAGCACCACTCCCGCGAGGAAGGAACCGAGGGCGGGGGAGAGACCAACCGACTCCATCAGCACGGCGATACCGATGACCAGCAACAGGGCGGCGGCGACGAAGATCTCCCGCATGTGCGACTGGGCAATGGCCCGAAACACAGGGCGCATCAGGTAGCGGCCACCGAAAATGATGCCCGCGATGGCGGCGGCGACCAGCAGGCCGTGTTGCCAGCCTGCCAGCTCACTCTGATCACTCTGGGCCACGGGCGCCATGGCGAGCAGGGGCAGCAGCGCCAGTATGGGGATGACGGCGATATCCTGGAACAGGAGCACGGCGAAGGCGGAACGACCGCTCTCGCTCTGCATCTGTTTGCGCTCCTGCAGGCTCTGCAAGACGATAGCGGTGGAGGAGAGTGCCAGGATGAGCCCAATGGCCACCCCTTGCTGCCAGGGCAGTCCCATGAGGCAGGCAAAGCCAGTCAGGGCGGCGGTTGACAGTGCGACCTGGAGGCCGCCTGTGCCCAGTATGGGTCCCTTTAGCTGCCAAAGCAGGGCGGGCTTGAGTTCCAGGCCCACCAGAAACAGCATCAGGACTACCCCGAACTCGGCGAAGTGCATCACATCCTGACGCTCCCCGACCAGACCGAGCAGGAAGGGACCTATCACTATGCCCGCCAGCAGGTAACCGAGCACTGAGCCCAGCCCCCAGCGTTTGGCCAGCGGCACGGCGATCACCGCCGCCGAGAGGTAAATAAAGGCGTCAAACAGAATGCCGTGTCCCATCAGATAACCTCCAGCAGATCGCGCAGATAGTCGACCCCGTCCAGCTGGGTCGGGCTGAGCCGTTCGTCGCGCAAGGCGAGCAGCAGCTGGCGATATTCATGGCCGCAGCGGCGCAGCGCCTCGGGGTCATTGAGTTTGTGGAAGGAGTGCAACACAAAGGGCGGCAGCCACTGCATGCCGCACAACCGGGCCGTCTGGCTGAAGGGGCGCAGGAAGTCGATCAGCGGGCTCTTGTTGTAACCCTCCTGGCAATAGGACTCGGGAGCCCCCCCGGTGGTGATGGCGCTCAACCACTGCTTGCCCCCCAGACCGTTGCCATCCGGGCCATAGGCATACCCGTACTCGAGCACCAGATCCAGCCACTCCTTCATGATGGCGGGGCAGGAGTACCAGTAGAGCGGGTGCTGGAAGACGATGATGTCGTGCTGCGCGAGCAGGGTCTGCTCCTGTTTCACATCGATGAACAGGTCGGGATAGTGCTGATAGAGGTCGTGAATGGTCACGCCCTCCAGATCCGAGATGGCTTGCAGCAGCTCGCGATTGGCCTTGGAGCGCTGCAGGGCGGGGTGAGAGAAGATCACCAGAATGCGTTTCATAGGGTCATGACCTGGGGCATGGAGTTAGCGGGAAACTTATCAAGAAGTGGGCCCTGCGGCCAGCTCGGGGATCAATGCGGACAGGGCCGGGCTCAGGGTCTGACGTGCCGGATAACAGAGCCCGATACGGCGAAACATCCGCGGCCCGGCGAGGGGAACTGCGCGCAGGGCCGGCTCTTCCTCGATCAGGCCATCGGGCAGGAAGCTGATGCCTGCCCCGGCCAGAACCAGGGCCATCACCAGCCCCTTGCTCTGGGCCTTGGCGACCAGGTTGAGGGTGATCCTGTCGCAGGCGAGTAGCCCCAGGGTCTGCTGATGGGCCTCGCAGGGGGGGCACTCGATGAAGTCATGGGCCTGCAGCTCATGGAGCTCGACTCGTTCGCGCAGGGCCAGGGGGTGGTCGATGGGCACGCACAATACATAGTCCTCTTCCCAGAGCGGCAGGAAGATTTCGTCCTCCCGGCGCAGCACATCCAGGGTCAAGCGGCAGTCGGCTGGCGTCTCAGGGTCTGACAGGGTCAGGTCCAGGGAGGGCAGATGCCGCTGGATCCGTTGCAGCAGGGTAGCGAGACGGCGTTTGCTCAGATCCGGCATCACGGCGAGGTTGAGGCGGGCCCGGCTCGCCTTCTGGCGAAACAGATCGGGCAGGCGGCGCGCCTCTTCAACCAGTTTCACCGCATGGGGGTAGAGATAGTGGGCAGGGGGCAGGGCCTCGACCCCTCTCTTGCCGCGCAGGAACAAGGTGTCTCCCAGGCTCTCCTCCAGCTGGCGCAGGCCTGCGGAGAGGGAGGGCTGGCTGACATGGCAGCGTTCGGCGGCGGCCGTGATGTTCTTCTGCTCATAGATGGCGATGAAAAACCGCAGCAGTCTCAGGTCCAACATGGCATTACCATAGTTATTTCAGATGATAACCAGCGGAAATCTATATTTATCGCTGATAGATAGCGCGACTATAGTGATTGGACTCGGTGCTGACCAGCCCCTCTCTTCCATCAAGGTAAGGAAAATACCATGTCCAACTCCCTTGTCGTCGTGACCGGTGCCTCCGCAGGCATAGGTGCCGCCATTGCCCGCGCCTTCTCGGCGGCCGGTCATCCCTTGTTGCTGCTGGCCCGCCGGGTCGAGCCCATGGTGGCGCTCGATTTACCCGATTGCCTCTGCCTCTCCCTCGATGTGACGGACAGTGCCGCATTTAAAGCCGCCATCGTTCAGGCCGAGGCGCGCTTCGGCCCGGTGGGCTGTCTGGTCAACAATGCTGGCGTCATGCTGCTCGGCCAGGCCGATGCCCAGGATCCCGCCGAGTGGCAGCAGATGCTCAACATCAATGTGATGGGGGTGCTCAATGGCATTCATGCGGTGCTGGCCGGGATGAAGGCGCGGCGCAGTGGCACCATCATCAACATCAGTTCGATTGCGGGACGCAAGACCTTCCCCAACCATGCAGCCTATTGCGCCACCAAGTTTGCGGTACATGCCCTGACCGAAAATATCCGCGAAGAGGTGGCCGATCTGGGGGTGCGCCTGGTGACCATAGCGCCGGGGGCGGTCGAGACCGAGCTGCTCAGCCACACCACGGATGAAGACATCAAGGCCGGTTATCACGGCTGGAAGGAGAGCATGGGTGGCGTCATCGCCCCCGAGGTGATCGCCGAGGCCGTGCTCTATGCCTGGCGTCAGCCCGCCGGTGTCTGCGTGCGCGAGATAGTGCTGGCCGCCACCCGTCAGCAGCCTTGAGTGGTGCGAAGGGCCAGCTGCCTCGCAGTGACCGACAGGCACCGCTCGTCGAGCAAGCGGATCGGCCATCAAGCTGATCCCGATCAAGGGTTGCCCCGCCGGCACCCTTGACCTTACCCCAGGGGGGCGGGTTAGCATGATGGCCTGTTTTCCCAGAGCGTACCTTGACCCGCACCATGCTGCTGACCCCTCGCCAATTCGACCATGCCCGCCGCTGGCTGCCCCTCTGGGGTCTGCTGCTGGTGTTGATGTCGTTTGGCAGCCGGGCCGCCGCGGATCTCTGTACCCTGACGCCCCATTGCAGTGAAGCCGAGCGCAGCCTGGAGAAAGCCATGCCCTGCGGCAGCTTCACCGCCGTACTGGCCATGAGCCTGGTCAGTAGCGACAGCCTGACCCTGGCCGAGTTGAGTCCGGCCGACCCCGAATTCATTGCGCCTTCCCTTTATATGCCTTCGCCGCCGCTGGCGCGACTCGAACGCCCACCTCGCACTGCGACCTGATGATGGTTAACCCCAGCCGGGGTCCTTTGTTTCCATTCAGCTGAAATAACATCAGTCGAGGTCGTTATGTCTACACACAAGATCCCAGCCCTGTGGTTGGCGCTGATGGCGGGTCTCACCAGCCTGTCTACCCTGGCCGCCGAGCAGATGACGGTCTACAAGTCCCAGTATTGCGGCTGCTGCGAGCAGTGGGTCAAGCACATGCAGGAGAGTGGTTTCGAGCTCAAGGTGGTCGACACCGAGCAGCTAGCCCCCCTCAAGCAGCAACATGGGGTGACGCCGCAGCTGGCCTCCTGCCATACCGCCCTGGTGGGTGGATATGTGGTGGAAGGTCATGTGCCGGCCGCCGACGTGCAGCGCATGCTGGAACAGAAACCGGCCATCCGGGGATTGACTGTCCCTGGCATGCCGCAGAGTGCCCCCGGCATGGATATCCCGGGTCAGCCTTATCAGGTGCTGGCCATCGATGAGGCGGGTCAGACCGCACTCTGGGCCAGCTACCCGGGCTAATGGCTCTGGGTGAGGATTTCCCCCATGTGAGGCACACCTGAGCGAATCTTGCCTCACCCAGGACCTGGATCAGGCCGTTCTCTTCGCAGAACGGCCTTTTTCATGGGTGCCTCTTGCAACCGGGCGTCACAAGGGGCAGATTGATGACCGATTAAGGGGGCGTCAGTCCCCCGTGTTAACCCTTAAATAAATCGCAAAGGATGCGACATGTTCAGCTTTTCTCGCTGCCTCCTGTTGCTGTCTGCGCTGGCCGCAGGCACAGCTTCATATGCCAATGATGAGTCCCCCATGCCGATGAAAGACGCGCCGATGACAGATGCCGCCCCCCAGCCGCCTCTGGCTGCCAAACACCCCAAGATCCTCAAGAAGCACGGGCAGAGCCGCACCGATAACTACTATTGGCTGCGCGATGACGATCGCAAGGATCCGGCCGTGCTGGCCTATCTCAATGCCGAGAATGCCTATACGGCGGCGCGGCTGGCGCCGAGTGCCCCCCTGCGGGCCCAGCTCTACCAGGAGATGGTGGCGCGCATTCCCCAGCAGGATGCCTCTGTTCCCTATGTCAAGAATGGCTATCGCTATCAGACTCGCTATGAGCCGGGCAAGGAGTACGGCATCTATACCCGTCAGGGAGTGGAGAAGGGGGAGAGGGTGACCCTGCTCGACAGCAATGAGCGCGCCGAGGGCCATGATTTCTACGAGTTGGGGGCCCTGGAAGTGAGTCAGGACAATCGCTGGCTGGCGGTGGCGGAAGATTATCTCTCCCGTCGCCAATATCAGGTGCAATTCCTGGATTTGAACAGTGGTCAGTGGGCCAGCGACAAGCTGGACAACACCTCGGGCAACATCGTCTGGGCCGCGGACAACAAGACGCTCTTCTATGTGCGCAAGCACCCGCAGACCCTGCTGCCCTATCAGGTTTACCGCCATACCCTGGGCTCGGATCCCGCCAAGGATCAGCTGGTCTATGAGGAGAAGGATGACACCTTCTACGTCAGCATCGGGGCCACCACCTCGGAAGACTTCATCGTCATCTCTCTGTCCAGCACCACCACGGACGAGGCCTGGCTCATCGATGCCGAGCATCCGCAGCAGGCGCCACGGCTCTTCCTCAAGCGCCAGCCGGATCATGAATACACGCTGGATCATTACCGGGGCCGCTTCTATGTGCGCTCCAACAAGGACGGCAAGAACTTCGGCCTCTACGAAACCAAGGAGAGCCCGGTCGATCGCTGGCGTCCCGTGGTGGCACCGCAAGCGGATGTGCTGCTCGAGGGTTATGCCCTGTTCAAGCAGTGGCTGGTGGTGGAGGAGCGTAGCCAGGGGCTGACCCGACTGCGTCAGATCAACTGGCAGAGCGGCGAGCAGAAGGAGATCAGCTTCGACGATCCCGCCTATGTCACCGGCCTCTCTTACAATCCGGAGCCGGACACCGAACTGCTGCGTTATGGCTACAGCTCCATGACCACGCCGACCTCCACCTATGAGCTCAACATGGCAAACGGCAAGCGTACCCTGCTCAAGCAGCAGGCGGTGGCGGGCTTCAAGGCAGAGCGTTACCAGAGCGAGCGGCTCTGGGTGCAGGCCAGGGACGGCGTCAAGGTACCTGTCTCCCTGGTCTATCGCACGGATCTGTTCAAGGCGGGCAAGGCCCCCTTGCTGGTCTACGGCTACGGCTCCTATGGCGCCAGCATGGATCCCGATTTCAGCTCGGCGCGGCTCTCTTTGCTGGATCGCGGCTTCGTCTACGCCATCGCCCACGTGCGGGGCGGTGAGGAGCTGGGCCGCCAGTGGTACGAGGATGGCAAGCTGCTCAACAAACAGAACAGCTTCCACGACTTCATCGATGTCACCAAGGCGCTGGTGGAGCAGGGTTATGGTGCCAAGGATCAGGTCTACGCCATGGGCGGCAGCGCAGGCGGCTTGCTGATGGGGGCCGTCATCAATCAGGCGCCCGAGCTCTATCACGGCGTGGTGGCCCAGGTGCCCTTCGTCGATGTGGTGACCACCATGCTCGACGAATCCATCCCGCTCACCACCGGGGAGTATGACGAGTGGGGCAACCCCAACAAGAAGCGCTACTACGACTACATGCTCGACTACAGCCCCTACGATCAGGTCAAGGCACAGGCCTATCCCAACCTGCTGGTTACCACGGGTCTGCACGACTCCCAGGTACAGTACTGGGAGCCCGCCAAGTGGGTGGCCAAGCTGCGGGAAATGAAGACGGATCATAACGAGTTGCTGCTCCATACCGACATGGAGGCGGGCCATGGTGGAAAATCCGGTCGTTTCAAAGCCTATGAGGACATCGCCCTGGAGTTTGCCTTCCTGCTGCAACTGTCTCAGCCGGAAACCGTCAAGCCGGGCTAAGGGATAGCCAGTCGCGGCCCTATTGGGTCGGGCCGCGACAGTTGTTAATTTTTATGACTCATGGGAATCCCAAGTTCGCTACTGAGCGAGAGAATAGGATGACTTCTGTCATAAATTACGCTATTTCTAGCGCCATTTTTGCACTCCTGTTTGATTTATGTTGACGGTGTGTGGTTAAAATCTGAGTGCGTTATTTTTGATTTGCTTGATAAAACAGGTAAATCGTCTTCGGTCGGCAGGATGCTGGCGTCTATTCGCAGGGTTGCGACAATCTTGGTGCTGCCATGCCTGGCAGACGCCATCTCCTAATCGGGGTCGAGACGGACCAGCCTGGTGCTGAGGGCCGCTCCTTTGATTTCACCCGGGAGTCGGGTGATGTAAAAACCAATGAAAAAAAGGATGGAAAACATGAAAGGATTATCCTTGGCGTGCGCCATGTCTGCCGTGCTGGCTGCTGCCTCTTTCGGTGGTGCCGTGCAGGCGCAAGAGCGTTTCGTGACCATAGGCACCGGCGGCCAGACCGGCGTCTACTATGTGGCGGGTCAGTCAATCTGCCGCTTCCTGAACCGCGGCGCCGCCGAGCACAACATCAAGTGCAACGCCCCGGCCAGCGGCGGCGGTGTCGCTAACGTCAACGGTATTCGCAGCGGTGAGTTCAACTTCGGCATCATGCAGTCTGATCACCAGTACAAGGCGATGAAAGGTCTGCCCCCCTTCCAGGCCGAAGGTGCCATGGATGACATCCGCGCCGTCTTCTCCCTGCAGAGCGAAGTGTTCACCATTCTCGCCCGCCGTGACGCCAAGATTGCCAGCTTCGACGATCTGAAAGGCAAGCGCGTCAACATCGGCAACCCGGGTTCCGGCCAGCGTGACACTATGGAAGAGATCATGGCCGTCAAGGGCTGGGACAAGTCTGCCTTCAGCCTGGTCTCCGAGTTGAAACCCGCCGAGCAGGCCTCTGCCCTTGGCGACAACAACATCGACGCCATGAGCTACTTTGTGGGCCACCCGAACGGTGCCATCCAGGAAGCGACCACCACCACCGATGCCGTACTGGTACCGGTGAGCGGCGCTGACATCGACAAGCTGCTGGCCGAGAAGAGCTACTACACCAAGGCCGAGATCCCCGGTGGTCTCTACAAGGGTAACGACAAGCCGACCCCGTCCATCGGTGGCAAAGCCGTGCTCTCTACCAGTGCCAAGGCCGATCCTGAAGTGGTCTACCAGCTGGTCAAGTCCGTGTTTGACAACCTGGACCGCTTCAAGCGCCTGCACCCGGCTTTTGCCGACCTGAACGAGAAAGACATGATCAAGGTCGGTCTGTCTGCTCCGCTGCATGAAGGCGCAGTTCGCTATTACAAAGAGCGTGGCTGGCTGTAATTGCGGTGATTAGGGACCCTGCCGGGTCACTGTAGTTGTACATCGACACTCGTCAGCGCCTGGTTTACCAGCGGGCTGACGAGTGTTGCTCTTGTTGTAACCCTTGGCAAAAACACACCCTATGCAAGAAAAACAACTCTCTACCGAAGAACTCATCGCCCAGGACGTAGGGGCTCGTCTGCCCATAGGTCCCATGGGCTGGCTCATCACTACCCTGGCCCTGGCCTGGTCGCTGTTCCAGCTCTGGATAGCGTCCCCCTTGCCTTTTCTGGTCGGCTTCGGCGTCCTGAATGACACCGAGACTCGCGCCATTCACCTGACGTTTGCACTGCTGCTGGCCTATCTGGTGTTTCCGGCTTTTCGCAGCTCCCCCAGAGAGAGAGTGCCGGTCGCGGACATAGTGCTTGGCATCATTGCCGCCTGCGCCGCCTCCTACCTGTTTGTGATGTATCAGGACCTGGCCCAGCGCCCTGGCAATCTCACCACGGCAGATCTGATCACCGCCTGTATCGGCATTCCGCTCTTGCTGGAAGCCGCTCGCCGCGCCCTGGGCCCGGCTCTGGCCGTGATTGCGCTGGTCTTCCTGATTTACAGCCTGGCCGGCCCCTATATGCCGGGCTTGCTTGCCCACCGCGGGGTCAGCTTCACCGCCCTGGCCAACCACCAGTGGATCACCACTGAGGGGGTATTCGGCATCGCCCTGGGTGTCTCCACCAGTTTCGTGTTCCTGTTCGTGTTGTTCGGTGCCCTGCTCGAGCGAGCCGGTGCCGGTCACTATTTCATCCAGCTCGCCTTCAGCATGCTCGGCCACCTGCGCGGCGGCCCCGCCAAGGCGGCGGTGGTTGCCTCGGGCCTGACCGGGCTCATCTCCGGCTCCTCCATCGCCAACGTGGTCACCACCGGCACCTTCACCATCCCCATGATGAAGCGAGTCGGCTTCAGTGCGGAGAAGGCGGGGGCCGTGGAGGTCGCTTCCTCGGTCAATGGCCAGATCATGCCGCCCGTGATGGGGGCCGCGGCCTTCCTCATGGTCGAGTACGTAGGCATTCCTTATGTGGAGATCATCAAGCACGCCTTCCTGCCGGCAGCCATCTCCTACATAGCGCTGCTCTACATCGTGCATCTGGAAGCGCTCAAGCTGGGCATGGAGCCTATCGGTGGCCAGCAGCCCAAGACCTGGTTGCGTCGCCTGACCGGTTTTGCCTTTGGTACCGTCCTGATCAGCGGCTTGTCGCTCGCGGTCTACTATGGTCTGGGCTGGCTCAAACCTGCCCTGGGTGACTATGCCCTCGAGGGGGTCAGTCTGCTGCTGGCACTGGCCTATGTGGGTCTGCTCAAGATTGCCGCCAGCAATGAACCCCTGCCGGCCGAAGATCCGGACAAACCCCTGACCGAACTGCCCCAGACCCGCGCCGTGCTGCTCTCCGGCCTGCACTTCCTGCTGCCCGTGGTGGTGCTGGTGTGGTGTCTGATGATAGAGCGGCTCTCGCCGGGTCTGTCCGCCTTCTGGGGCACCGTCATGCTGGTGATCATACTGCTCACCCAGCGGCCACTGCTCAACTGGCTGCGCACCGATGGCAAGCATGACTACGGCAGCGTCCAGGATGGGGTCGTGGATCTGCGGGAGGGGCTGATCGCCGGTGCCCGCAACATGATTGGCATCGGCATCGCGACGGCGACGGCCGGCATCATAGTGGGTGCCGTCTCCCAGACCGGGGTTGGCCTGGTACTGGCGGATCTGGTGGAGGTGCTCTCCATGGGCAACCTGCTGCTGATGCTGATCCTGACCGCCGTGCTCAGCCTGATCCTCGGTATGGGGCTACCCACCACCGCCAACTACATAGTGGTCTCCAGCCTGCTGGCGCCCGTGGTGGTGACGCTCGGACAGCAGAACGGCCTGATAGTGCCGCTCATCGCTGTGCACCTGTTCGTGTTCTATTTCGGCATCATGGCGGACGTGACCCCGCCGGTGGGGCTGGCCTCCTTCGCGGCGGCGGCCGTCTCCAAGGGCGATCCCATCAAGACCGGGATCACGGCCTTCTACTACAGCCTGCGCACCGCGGCGCTGCCCTTCCTGTTCATCTTCAACACGGATCTGCTGCTGATCGATGTCGACTTCAGCCACGGGGTGCTGATCTTCGTGGTGGCGACCATCGCCATGCTCATCTTCGCCGCGGCGACCCAGGGTTACTTCCTGGTCAAGAGCCGCTGGTACGAGAGCCTGGCCCTGCTGCTGGTAGCCTTTACCCTGTTCCGCCCCGGCTTCTGGATGGACATGGTGCATAACCCCTACCGTGATACGCCGCCGGCCCAGCTGACCCAGACCCTGGGTGACGTGGCGGCCGAAAGCACACTGCGGCTGCGTATCGCCGGGGAAGATGCGGTCGGCAAGCACAGAGAGTACAGCCTGCTGCTGGGGGTGCCGCAGGGCGCCACCGGCGAGGAGCGCCTGGCCAAGCTGGGGCTGAGTCTCTATGAACAGGACGGCAAGACGCTGATCGACAACGTGGCCTTCGGCAGCCCGGCGGCCGATGCCAATCTGCAGTTTGATCAGCAGATAGTCGCCGTCAGTGCCCCGACCGAAGGCTGGCGCAAGGAGCTGATGTGGCTGCCAGGTTTCCTGCTGTTTGGCCTGATAGTGATGCTGCAACGCAGACGGCAAAAGGCCGTCTGAACAAGGCAGCAACCCCCATCATGATAACGGCGCTTCGGCGCCGTTTTTTTTATGGGGCATGGCGCTGTGGCCATGGCGACAAGGGGGGTGACGGGGAGCGGGGGCCCGAGGGGGTGAATGAGGGATTGCGAAGGTGAGGGCCCGAGTGATTTGCCAGAAAGGACAAGGCGCCCGCGGGCGCCTTGTCGCATTCATCTCCTGGGTTCTCCAGGACAGGGCAGGAACATCAGTCCTGCAGCTCCCGGCTCTGCATTGAGCTCAGGGTCTGCTGCTCGGTCAGAGTCAGGCCGAGCTGCTCACAGGCTTGCTCGAAGCTGATGCCGAGGTGGCACATCATGATATCGATGGCGGGCAGATAGTTTTTCATTGGCTCTTCCATGGTGTTCCTCCAGAGACACCCTTATGCCTGATCGGCAGGGGAGAGGGCAATTAGACTTTAGGCGTAGCCAGCTCATTCGTGTCTCACCCCTGCCCCCGAGAGCGGGAATTTGCTACCCTAGCGCGGCACTGGGTCTTCACTTCGCCAGGCAAGCATCGTCATGGGGAAGAGGTATCCGGCATGTGGTTGAGTGTGTTGATCATCGCGTCCGCCTGGTGGCATATCAAGGCCGCCTACGGCACAGATACCCGTCAGTTCTACCTGAGCAAGCCGCTGACCATGCTGTTGATCGTGGCCCTGGCGTTCGGTTATCACGGGGACGATCAAAATGGCTCCCACGCCTGGATCCTGCTCGGCCTCTGTCTCTCCCTGCTTGGCGACGTCATGCTGATGTTGCCGGTCGATCGTTTCTTGCAGGGGTTGGCGGCATTTCTTGTCGCACACCTCTGTTACATCGTCGGGCTGGCTCAGGGGCCACTGGTGCTCAACCTGGTGGATGGCCTGCTGCTGATCCTGGTGGCCGGGCTCTATTTCGGCTTGCTGCGCCCTCACCTCGGGTCGATGCGCTGGCCCATGCTCTGCTACACCCTGATGATGATAGGTCTGGTCTGGGTCGCGGCCGCCGCCTGGCGCGCCTCTCTCACGGCGGGCAGTGCCGCCGCTTTGGTCGGCGCACTCTTGTTCCTCTGCTCCGATGCTCTGCTGGCTCTCAACCGCTTCCGCCGCCCCTTCCCCCATGCCAGTGCCTGGGTGATGAGCAGCTATTTTGCCGCCCAGTTCCTGATTGCCGCTTCTCTGGCGAGTTAAGCCAGCCATCCACGCATTATCACAGCACATAGCAGAAGGGGCCCCAAGGGCCCCTCTGTCGTTAATGCACGGCGGTGTATCGCCTGTGCAGGCTTCAGGCTCTCTCTTCTCGTCAATGCGCCTCCAGGGGTTCGGCATTGCTCGCCCTGGGGGCGGGGGATTTGAGGAACAAGACGAGGGCGCTGGCGATGAGCAGGAAGATGCCCATCACATAGAACACCTTGTTGTAGGCCATGATGGCGGCATCCCGCTCTATGGTGCCAGCCAGTCTGGCCTGGGCCTGTTGATAGGCGATGGCGGGGTCGCTGCCCTGGGCCTGCATGGCGCTGGCCAGGTTCATCAGATAGGCCTGCCCCTCGATGCTGCTGGCGGCCAGGGTGCTGGTGATCTGGCTGACATGCACACGGGTGTCGTTGTCGAGCAGGGTGGCGATGATGGCGATGCCGAAGGCGCCCCCCAGGTTGCGCAGCACGTTGAGCAGGGTGGAGGAGGAGGGGATCTCATCCTGGGTCAGGCTGGCGGTGGCGATCAGGGAGAGGGGCACCATGACGAAAGGCTGACCCAGCGCCCGCACTATCAAGGACTGGATCAGCTGGGGCCCGGCGTAGTCGGCGCTCATGTTGACGTTCATGAAGCAACTCAGACCGAAGATGAGGAAGCCAAAGCTGACCAGATAGCGCGGGTCTATCTTCTGGATGAGCTTGGGTACCAGAGGCAGCACCAGCAGCTGGGGCAGCCCCATCCACATCAGTACCTCGCCAATCTCCAGGGCATTGTAATTGTGGATCTGGGCCATATAGAGCGGCAGCACATAGATGGATCCCATCAGCGCCATACCCAGCACCAAATAGGCGAAGCAGGCCAGGGCGAAGCGCGGGTTGTGCAGCAGCCGCAGGTTGACCAGAGGGTGGCGGCGCAGCAGCTGACTCATCACGAAGAAGATCAGCGCCACCACGGAGATGAGGGTGAGCTTGACGATGAAGCTAGAGCCGAACCAGTCCTCCCTGTTGCCCTCTTCCAACACCACTTCCAGCAGGCCGAGTCCCACGGCCATGGTGAGGATGCCCACCAGATCGACCTGACGCATGATGGTCCAGTCGATGGCTTTTCTGTCCAGACCATGGGCCAGCATGGCCATCACCAGCAAACCGGGCGGCACGTTGAGGTAGAAGATGTAGTGCCAGGAGAGCTGCTCGGTCAGCCAGCCCCCCAGGGTTGGGCCTATGGCGGGGGCGAAGGTGGCACAGAGGCCAAACAGCGCCATGCCGGTGGCCCGCTTGTGCAGTGGCAGCAGGCTGATGATCAGCGAGAAGGCCATGGGAATGAGGGCGCCGCCGGTGAAGCCCTGCATGGCGCGAAACACTATCATGCTGGTGAGGTTCCAGCTGAACGAGCAGAGCACGGAGGAGAAGATGAAGGCCCCGGTGGTCCACAGCAGATAGCGGCGCACACTCAGGCCGCGGCTGAGCCAGCCGCTGAGCGGTATGGCGATCATCTCCGCCACCAGATAGGAGGTAGAGATCCAGGAACTCTCGCTCAGGGTGGCCGAGAGGGCCCCCTGAATGTCCTTGAGGGAGGCATTGGTGATCTGGATATCGAGGATGGCCATGAAGGCGCCAATGAGGCCCCCCATGACGGCGATCCAGTTGCGACGCGGTACGGCTTCCATCAGTGGGCGGCCAGCTGGGACTCGGTGTCACCGGGGCTGCGGGTATCCACTATCACCTCGGTGGAGAGACCGGGCAGCAGCTTGCCGGTCAGGGCACCCGGCGCCGGGATGCGGATCTTGACCGGTACCCGCTGCACTATCTTGGTGAAGTTGCCGGTGGCGTTCTCCGGCGGCAGCAGGGCGAACTTGGCCCCGGTGGCCGGGGAGAGGCTGTCGATGATCCCCTCGACCGGCTGGTCCGGATAGGCATCGAGGATCAGTTCCACCTTCTGGCCAGGCACCATGTTGGCGAGCTGGGTCTCCTTGAAGTTGGCTTCGACCCAGACTCCGCTCAGGGGCACCAGGCTGGCTATCTGCATGCCGGACTGAACATAGAGCCCCTCGCGCAGACTGCGCCTGCCGATGACCCCGTCGGCGGGGGCCTTGAGCTCGGTGTAACTCAGATTCAACTTGGCCTTGGCGAGCTGAGCCAGGCTGAGATCGATCAGCGCCTGCCTCTGATCGCGCTCTGAGGTGAGCACGGCCAGGCGATCCCGCGCCGCTTGTACCCCGGCTTCGGCATCCTGCTGCTGGGCCTGGCTGACCTGCAAGTTGGCGCGCACTTCATCCAGATTGTCCTGGGAGCTGTAGTGAGCCGTGTTGAGCCGACCAATTCGGCTGACCTGTTGCCGGGCCCGCACCACCTCGGCCCTGGATTCGTTCACCTTGGCTTCGGCCTGGCGGATCACGCTGTGCTGCTGGATGAGGTTGGCCTCCAGATTGGCGGCATCCGCCCGGTTGAGGGCGACGTTGGCCTCGGCCTCGGCTAACTGGGCGCGGTACTCCCTGTCATCGAGGCGGGCAATCAGCTGGCCCGCCTTGACGGTCTGGTTGTCGGTGACCAGCACCTCGCTGATGTAGCCGGGCAGCTTGGTGGCAATGCCCGTCATCTCGCTCTGCAGATAGGCGTTGTCGGTGCGCTCGAAGTAGCGGGCGTAACCGTACCAATACAGGGCGAACAGCAGGCCAAGGAGCAGCAGCACCATGGCGACCAGCAGGGGGATCTTCTTTTGTTGACTCATGAGGTCTATTCCTGAACTTAAGGTGAACAGGCTAACATCCTGTCACTGTTTCGATTAGTATCGTTCCATGAGAAATACAGTTTCACTGGTGCAACAATGGACTTGAACGCAGCCCTCATTCTGGTGCGGATTGTCGACAAGGGCTCCTTCACCGCGGCCGCGCAAGAGCTGGGCATGACCAAGGCGACCGTCAGTCGTCGCATCGCCGAGCTGGAGCTGCGACTCGGGGTGCGACTGCTCTATCGCTCTACCCGTCAGCTCACCCTGACCGAGGCGGGGGAGGCGTATTACCTGCGCTGCAGCAAGGCGGTGAACGAGCTGGCCCAGGCCGAGCTGATGCTCAGTGCCAGCCAGCAGGCGGTGACGGGAGTGCTCAAGCTGGCGGTGCCCATCGAGACGGGGCAGATGGTGGTGGCCCGCATGGTTGCCCGCTTTCTGCAGGCTTATCCCGCGCTCAAGGTCGAGCTGGAGCTGACCAACCGGGTGGTGGATCCCATCAGTGAGGGGCTGGATGCCGTGGTGCGGGTCGGCGACATGATAGACTCCAATCTGGCAGCTCGCCGGCTGTGGGGCACGGAGCGGATCCTCTGTGCCAGTCCCGCTTATCTGGCGAGTCATGGGGCCATTCTGCGGCCCGAGGATCTGGCGAACCATGAGCGGATCAAGGTCAGCAGCGGATTTCTCACCAACCATTGGAGTTTCGAGCGTGGGGAGGAGGAGGTGCTGGTGGATCCGCCCTCCCGCTTCGTGGTCAACAATATTACCTGTGCCAGGGAGGCGGCCAAGGTGGGGCTCGGTCTGGCCTCTCTGCCCGCCATGCTCTGTCAGGATGAACTGGCGGCTGGCAGTCTGGTGTCGCTGTTGCCCGAGTGGCGCCAACCCAGAGTTTCGCTCTACCTGCTGTTTCCTGAGCGTCAGCTGATGCCGCGCAAGTTGCGCGTCTTCATCGACTTCATGGTGCAACACGGGGAAGAATTCGGTATCGACAAGCTGTTATGAAGGAGCAAGATGGATAACTGGTTCAATCTGTATCGCGCCTCTCACACTCTGGAGGCTCATGCCCTCAAGGGGGCGCTGGAAGTGGAAGGGATCCCGGCCAGGCTCAGCGGTGAGGGGCTGGCCGGGGCCATCGGTGAGCTGCCGGTGGACTTGTTGCAGGTGACCTTGCTGGTACGCGAGCAGGATCGCAGCCGGGCCGGGCGGGTGATAGAGCGCTACCAGCAGCGGCAGGGCAATGGCTGGCTCTGTGGCCAGTGCGGGGAGGAAAACGAGGCCAACTTCGAGATCTGCTGGCGTTGCCACCATGATCCCCACGATGCCTGACGAGGCATCCATCAATAAACAGGGGCCCTTGATTGGGCCCCTGTTGGTTGGCGGTATCCGGCGCCGGGTTCAGCGGGCGCTGAAATCACTCTCTTCCCCGGCCCTGGGATCCTGGTAGATCGCCAGATCCAGCTCATCTTCACGGCGGCCGATCAACACTGAGACCAGCAGATCGCCCGAGACGTTGACCGTGGTACGGGCCATGTCGAGGATGCGATCTATGCCGGCGATCAGCGCCACCCCTTCCAGAGGCAAGCCCACCGCAGTCAGGGTCAGGGTCAGCAGCATCAGACCCGTGCCCGGGGTGCCGGCGGTGCCTATGCTGGCCAGGGTGACGATACTGATAATGATTAGATAGTCAAACAGGTGCAGATCCACCCCAAAGGCCTGGGCGACGAACAGGGCCGTGACCCCCTGATAGAGGGCGGTGCCATCCATGTTGATGGTGGCGCCTATGGGCAGCACCTTGGCGGCGATACGGGGCGACACCCCCAGCCTGCGTTCGGCACAGCTCTGGCTGATGGGCAGAGTGATCTCGCTCGAACTGCTGGTAAAGGCCACCGCCTGGGCATCGATGATGCTCTTGAAGTAGTGCAGCGGGTTGAGCCGTGCCAGCAGCAGTAACAGGCTGCTGTAGACACCGAGCACATGCAGCAGGCAGCCGAGATAGACGGCGCCAATCACCTTGAACAGGGGCAGCATGATGGCCCCGCCATACTTGCCCGTCATCCAGGCCATCAGGGCGCAGACCCCATAAGGGGCGAGGGACATCACCATCTGGGTCAGGGTGAACATGCCATCGGCCAGGGAGGTGAAGGCACGTATGGCCGGACGACCACGGCGACCGCTGGCATTGAGCGCCAGAGCCAGGGCCACCGCAAAGACGATGACCTGCAGTATTTTGCCATCGACGATGGCCTGGATGGGGTTGCGCGGCACCAGCTGGGTCAGCGCCGTGGCCAGGGTCAGATCCTGGATCGCCGCTGGCCGCTGGTAGGGGCCCATATCGGCGCCGACCCCGGGCTCGAGCAGCCAGCCCATCATCAGGCCGATACAGATGGCCAGGGCGGTGGAGCAGAGGTAGTAGCCGATGGCGCGCATCCCGACGCGGTCGAGGGTCTGGCCCTTGAGCAGGCCGGTGAGGCCGGCGATGATGGAGCAGAAAATGAGGGGCACCATCAGCATCTGTATGGTGTTGACGAACAGAGTGCCTATGGGTTTGAGCAGCAGTGCTTGCTCACTCCAGCCCAGACCGATGGCGATGCCAGTCAGCATGCCGATCAAGGTCTTCAGCCAGAGGGGGCGGCGGGTCCAGATCCGCCAGGGCTTGAAGGCCCGTCCATGGAACAGCATGACGCCAATGTCCTTATTTTCAGTCGTGGTGGCGAAAAGGGCGCCAGTGTAGCCATCCCCTCATCCGGTTGCCACATTATCGACAAAGAGACCAGCGGGGCCAGCCTGACGTGCGGTTAATTGCGCATTTATTGGCATATATCAAGGAGTCCCCGCCTGGGGCAGGTTGTAATGGATGCTCATGAGGGTCATTTGGAGGTGAAAAATGTCCGAGTCTATCCATGGTCATGCGGTGATGGAGATGATGCTGTCCGAGGGGGGTCCGTTCAGCGAAGGGAGCCTCAAGCAGGCAATGGCCAGTCGCTTTGGTGTCGATGCCCGTTACCACACTTGCCGCATGAGCGACCTGGATGCCGATGGTCTCATCGCTTTCCTGCGCGAGCGAGGCAAGTTCATCGACAGTGAGCAGGGTTTTCAGACCCGTGCCGACAAGATCTGCCGCCACGGCTAGCAACCCGCTTCGATGATTGCGTGACTGCGAGCCCGCTCATGGGCTCGCAGAGACCCCCTCCCTTTGCTATATTCGCCCCTCTCTTCGTTCTTGTTCCCCTGGAAGCGCTATGGATACTTTTTCCGCCGCCGTCATGCTGTTTCTGATCATGGATCCCCTCGGCAACCTGCCGGTGTTCCTCTCGATCCTGCGCCATATCGATCCCAAGCGGCGCCGCAAGGTGATGATGCGCGAGCTGTTGTTTTCCCTGGCCATCATGATGGGCTTCCTGTTTGCCGGTCAGCAGATCCTGAGCTTCCTCAATCTGCGTCAGGAGGCGGTGAGCATCGCGGGGGGCATCATTCTCTTCCTCATCGCCATCAAGATGATCTTCCCGGGCCCCGGCGGGGTGACCGGGTTGGCCGCGGGGGAGGAGCCCTTCCTGGTCCCCATGGCGATCCCCATGATTGCGGGGCCATCCATCCTGGCCTCCCTGCTGCTGCTTGCCAACCAGGCGCCGGGTCGCATGACCGACTGGTCGCTGGCGCTGCTGATGGCCTGGGGGGCGAGCGCCGTCATCCTGATGTTCTACGAGGTATTCAACAAGCTGCTGGGTGAGCGAGGACTCACGGCGGTGGAGCGGCTGATGGGCATGCTGCTGGTGATGATCGCGGTGCAGATGCTGCTCGATGGGGTGCATCACTACTTGCTGGTCGTGGGCTAAGGGTGAGCTAAGCCCGGGTACGCCACCCCATGGACGATAGACGGAGCCCGGCCCAGTGCCGGGCTCCTTGTTTGTGGCGGGCTGAGAGGGGCTTGCTCATTATTTGCCAGCGCTCAGGCCGCTTCCTCCGCCAACCCGGCGAGGATCAGCTCGAGCAGGGTCTCCCGCAGCCAGCGATGGCCAGGGTCGGCCTCGTGGCTCTGATGCCAGATCAGCAGATGGGAGATGCTGTCCAGGGCGATGGGCAGCGGCAGCTGGGTCAAGGGGTAGACCTGGGTGGCGTGGCGGGCATAGAGGCGTGACAGGGTCACTATCATGTCCGAGTGCATGCTCATGCGCAGGGCCGCTTCGAAGGAGGGCACCGTGGCCTCTATGCGGCGTTGCAACGCCTGCTCCGCCAGCTTGTGATCCAGCATCCAGCGATCCCGTCCCTCGCAATAGGTTTGCACATGGGGATAGGTGAGGTAGCGGGCCAGATCCCAGTCGGGCTCGGTCAGGGCCTGGTGATCGAGCCGCACCAGGCAGGTGAGGTTGTCGATGGCGAGCAGCCGCTGGCAGATGGTGCCGGGCAGGGTGTCCTGGCGAAAGTCGGAGGTGAGGCAGTTCTCCCGTACCGTGATGGCAAGATCGACCTGGCCCTGACCCATCTCGGTCAGGCTGTGCTCCGTCCACTCCTCGTAGCGCAACCGCACCCTGGGGGCGCGACGCTTGAGCTCGCGCAAGTAGAGAGGTGCAAACAGGGTGAAGGCGCTGTCCATGCTGGCGATGACGAACTCGCGCTCCGAGCTCGAGGGGTCGAACGCGGGCGGTTGCAGCAAGGTGTCCAGACTGAGCAGTATTGGCTGTAACTGTTGCTGCAAGGCCAGGGCGCGCGGCGTGGGCTCAAGACCATAGGCGGATCGGATAAACAGCGGATCGGCGAAGGCGTCCCGCAACCGGCCAAGGGCTTTGCTGACAGCGGATTGGCTGAGGTGCAGGCGACGGGCGGCGCGGCTACCGTTGCGCTCCTCCAGCAGCACTTGCAAGATGATGAGCAGGTTGAGATCGGTGCGGACCAGCTGTTCCAGAAACATGTGTTATGAATCTCCCTCAATTCTAAGATGAATTTATACCATTTGTATTCATATCTCCATCCCCCTATCCTGAGTCCCGTCTCTGGCCGAAGGCTAGCTGTCACAGGAGGTGACGGTTGAGGGGACGAGTAGCACCAACTTGATACGGCGGCCCTGGGTCGCCGTATTTTTTGGTGGTGTTGCCGCCTTATTTGGCTCACTCTTGATTTCGCCCAACCCGTCATCCCCTCTCGTCTGTTACAACTGACATCCCGATACCTCGGGCTTGAAATCATCTTATTGAAGTAGGAGTGTCATCATGTCGGTAGAAGATAAAGTGCAAGAGACCTGTGACAGCTGCGGCTGTTTTGCCGAGATAGGTACCATCATTGGCGAAGGCGATGATGTGCTGGATCTGGTGATAGCGGCGCCGACCGAGCAGGCTGCTCGTGCCAAGCTGGTCAGCTATGAGACCCTTGCCAGGCAGGTGAGCGAAGCGGCGGACGTGAGCTGCGAGCTGAGCCAGGTGGCTGACGGGGTCGAGCTCAAGGTGCGTCTGCAATTTACCTGCACCGCCGAGAAGCTGATCTTCGAGTTGCGGGCCCGTTCACTCTAGGATGCCCCTCGATCACGGCAGCGGGATGCTGCCGTGTCGGCCCCTCTGCCCCGGGTCTCGTTCTATCTTTCATCATTATTGGGGCCATCCGGCGTGCACCGGTCAAGGAAGGCGAATAGATGCGGCTATGGTTATGGGCTCTGCTGGCCTGGTTATTCTCTCTCCCCCTGTTGGCGGCGGATCTCAAGCCGCACCTGCTCCCTCAGCCAGGGGATCTCGACAATATCTTGCAGCGCAAGGAGTTGCGGGCCCTGGTGGTCTATGAGCGCGGCTTCTTCTTCTTTGACAAGGGGCTGGAGCGCGGGGTGCTGGTCAATCAGCTGCAAGGCTTCGAACGCTGGCTCAATCAAACCTATCTGGCCAAGGATCCCATCAAGCTCAAGGTGGTCTACGTGCCGGTGCGCCAGGACAAGCTGCTCGATTATCTGGCCGAGGGGCGTGGCGACATGGTGGCGGCCAACCTCACCGTGACCCAGGGGCGCCTGGAACAGGTCAGCTTTACCCAGCCGGTGATAGCGCCCATCGAGGAGTGGGTGGTGAGTCAGAAAGATCTGCCCGCCTTCAACCGCATCACCCAACTCTCCGGCAGACGCATCTGGGTGCGCGAAAGCTCAAGCTATTACGAGAGCCTGCAGCATCTCAATCGTCTGCTGCGGGAGCTGGGCCTGCCCCCCGTCTATATCGAGACCGTGCCCGAATACCTGCAGGATGGCGATCTGCTGGAGATGGTGGCCGCCGGTCTGGTGCCGCTGACGGTGACCGACAGCTTCAAGGGGCGGATCTGGCTCGACATGTTGCCCGGCCTCAAGGCGCACAAGCTGGTGCCCCTGCGTGACAACGGCAAGAGTGCCTGGGCGCTGCCCAAGCACAGCACCGGGCTGCTGGATGCCGCCAACCGCTACCTGGCAAAGACCGACAGCCGGCGCCTCTACAGCGATCTCATGCTGCGGCGCCTGCTGAGTCAGAGCGATCCCATGAGCAACCTGCTTGCCACCGAACGGCTCTCCCGTCTGACCCGCATTCGTACCGTGCTGGAGAAGTATGCCAAGCAGTATCAGCTGGACTGGCTGATGCTGGCGGCGCTGGCCTATAAGGAGTCTGGCCTGGATCCCGGCGCCCGCTCTCCGGGAGGGGCCATAGGCCTGATGCAACTGCGGCCCGTGGCTGGCGCAGAGGTGGGCATCAATGGCGCCAGGCTGGCCACCCTGGAGGGCAATGTGGAGGCAGCCTGCCGTTATCTGCGCTTCCTGCTCGACACCTATTTCCAGGATCCCAAGATAGATGTGCTCAACCGTCACCTGCTGGCGCTGGCCGCCTACAACGCCGGACCTAACCGGTTGCAGAGCTTGCGGGACAAGGCCGCAGGCCAGGGACTGGATCCCGATGTCTGGTTTGGCAACGTCGAACAGCTGGTGGCCAAGGAGGTGGGACAGGGCCCCATCAACTATGTGGGCACCATCTACAAATACTATGTCGCCTACCGGTTCAGCCTGCCCCAGATAGAGGGCAAGGCCGCAGCGATTGAAGCCACCACCGCTCAGCACTGATGCGGGTCTCTCTGAGGTCCGGATCCGGATGGTGGAGGAACCAGGGAGGCAATGGCCATTCAGGCTGATGGCGGGGCGGACAAGCGGGAGGATGTGACGCCTGCTGGCTGAGGTTCATGGGGGCTCCTTATGGCGACCAGTTCTGTCACTATATGGGCCATGACCATGACAAGGCGATGACGAGGGGGCAGGGTGAAGGAAGGGGAATTCGTGCTATTGGCCGAGCCGTCATTGGCCCTGAAACAGCGTCTGGCCCTGATCCGCGCCGCCCGTAGCCGAGTCCAGGCCCAGTATTACAGCTGGGCCGAGGATGGCAGCGGCAAGCTGCTGCTGGCCGAGTTGCTGTGCGCCGCCCGGCGCGGGGTGCGCGTGCAGCTGCTCATCGACGATCTCTACGCCGGGGAGAATCGCTTCCTGGAGATGGTGGCCTGCGAGCCCGGCATCGAGGTGCGGCTGTTCAATCCGTTCTGGTTGAGGGGCTGGCGGCCATTGGCGCTGCTGCTGGAGGCCTGTTTCAGCTTCCGTCGCCTCAACCACCGCATGCACAACAAGCTGCTGCTGGTGGATGGCAATACCGGCATTCTGGGGGGGCGCAACATCGGCGATGCCTACTTCGGCCTGGGCGCCGGCCCCCACTTCCTCGATCTGGACATTGGCTGCCGGGGCCCCCTCTGCCAGTCCCTGGAGCAGGGATTCGATCAGTTCTGGTGTAGCCGCTGGAGCCAACCTGTTCGCCGCTTGCTGCGCCGTCGTCCCGGTCGGATGGTGGCGGGAGTGATCAACGATTTCCTGCTCAGCCTCACCGAGCCCACCGTTGCTGCCATCTACGACCTGCCCGCTGATCTGTTTGAGGCGCCGGCTCCGCTGACCTGGCATCCGGGCCGGGCCGAGGTGCTGTTCGACCGGCCTGGCAAGGGGCTGGTCTCCCGGCCTGGCACGGCCCGCTACCTGTGGCGACGGCTGGGGGAGTGTCAGGGCATGCTGCAACTGGTGAGCCCCTACCTCATCCTGACCCGGGGCCTGCGCCGTGAATTGCAGCGTCTGCGCCGACAGGGGATCGCCATCAGGCTGCTCACCAACTCCCTGGCCAGCACGGACGTGCCCCTGGTGCATGGTGCCTATTATCGCCACAGACCCTGGTTGTTGCGCCAGGGTATCGGACTGGCCGAGCTGCCGGCCAGCAGCGGCCTCAGCCTGCATGCCAAGCTGATCTTGCTGGGGGAGCGGGAGGCCCTGCTCGGCAGCTTCAATCTGGATCCACGCTCCTTTCACCTCAACACCGAACTGATGCTGCGGCTCAATAGCGGGCCGCTCTGCGCCGAGCTGCAGGCCTGGCTGACCCATTGGCAAGGGGTGACTGCCGAGCCCGATCCCGTCTCCTCCTGGTGGCGGCGCCTGATCGCCCGCCTGAGCCATTGGCTGCCGCTGCGTCCCTGGCTGTAGCGCTTTCGCCCCTCCCTTGTGCGAGATCTCGCAAAGCCTTGTAAGCCATTTGGCGAGGCAGCCAGCAATAACGCCATAGGCTAGATTTCAACCATCTGTTTTTAAACATAAATAAAAACATGGAGCGGATGAGTGTGGGGACATGCGGGGGGGCGGGACGCTGGCGAAACGTTTTTTCGATGACGAACTGAGTAAGATTTCAATCGCAAGGACAAACAGCCCGGTTCGCCGGGTTGTGGAAGAAGAAACGTCAATTCAACCCATGGGATCGCTCCTGTGGGCACTCGTCTCGAGGGAGCGGAAACCCGGGAGTCAGGTGCGTGATTGATGAATTGGATTCCAATATGGAACATGCTATTTGCGAGGGGGTGACATGCAGATGTCGCCCCATTTTTTATGGGACTTTCCCGCCACCGTTGGCCATTGACCCGAGCTGAGCCTCTCGTCGATAGCTGGGGGCAGGCTGCCCGGCAGTCATCCATGCCATGAAAAAGAGCAGGCCCCGTGTTGGGGCCTGCTCTTTTTATTGTCGATTGCGCGCTCAGGTCAGGTTGGCCAGCAGGCGATTCCAGTTGCGGCGACTGACCCGGAAGCCGCCCTTGAGGCTGCGGTATTCGAGCTGCAGCTTGAGGGCATCGTAGCGGGCCAGAGCCTTGCGTTTACGCTCTTCGAGCAGGCGCTTGCGGCTGGCGTAGTAGTGCTGCAACTGCTGGCTCAGCTTGTCGTACTCCTCCTGCAGCAGCGTCTGCCACATCTCCATGTCGTCGCGTTTTTGCAGCTTGGCATGGGCGCGTTTGAGCTGCATCTGCAGCCGTGCCTGCTCGATGCGCTCCTCCGGGCAGGTACGCAGATCCCTGGCCAGCCCCAGCCAGGCGGAGCAGCGGATCAACCACTTGGTCGGATCGAACTGCCACCAGTGGATGCCGTTGCGGTAGTCGTTCTCGAACAGGTGGTGGTAGTTGTGATAGCCCTCACCGAAGGTGAAGAAGGCGAGGATGCCGTTGTCGCGGGCGCTGTTGCGATCCGTGAACGGCTGGCTGCCCCAGATGTGGGCCAGGGAGTTGATGAAGAAGGTGGTGTGGTGGGTCATCACCATGCGCAGCACCCCGGCCAGCAACAACATGCCGAGCAGATCGCCGTGGATAAGCCCCAGCAGCAGCGGGATGCCGATGTTGGTGGCCAGGGTCAGCGCCAGATAGTGTTTGTGCTGCCAGGCAACGACGGGGTTGTTCTGCAGATCCCGCACATTGCTGTAGTCGTGATAGCGATCCCCCTGGTATTCCCGCAGCATCCAGCCGATGTGGGAGTACCAGAAGCCGCGGCTGGCGGAGTAGGGATCCTGATGATCGTCATCTACGTTGCGGTGATGGCGGCGGTGATCCGAGGACCAGTGCAGGGCCGAGTTCTGCAGGGCGAGGGCGCCGCCGATGGCGAACAGCCACTGCAGCGCCGGGTGCGCCTTGTAGGTCTTGTGGGACCAGAGTCTGTGATAGCCCGCGGTGATTGAGATGCCGCAATAGCAAAACAGCACCAGGAAGCTGGCCCATTGCCAGCCATCGAAGCCATGGGTCAGACCGTACCAGGGCACGGCAATCAGAGCCGTCAGCCCGGTCAGGGCAAACAGCAGGGTGTTGGAGATGATAATGGGTGGGCGTTCCATTCGGAGTGTCCTTTTCAGCTAACAGCTGTGCGCTATTCTCTGTGCAACCCGGCGGCGGGTCAATGGTAAAAAAGTGACAGCCTGACCCGCCTTCGGGTTATCATTTGGCCTCGATACGTGGAAGGTGACTGTTTTCGTGGGTATTCGCGCAGAGCAAAAAGAAAAGACCCGGCGTACGCTGATCGACGCTGCGTTCAGCCAGCTGTGTGCCAACCGCAGCTTCTCCAACCTGAGTCTGCGAGAAGTCGCGCGGGAGGCAGGCATAGCGCCAACCTCCTTCTATCGTCACTTCCGTGACATGGAAGAGCTGGGGCTGACCCTGGTCGATGAGGGGGGTTTGACCCTGCGCCAACTGATGCGTCAGGCGCGACAACGGATCGCCGGTGGCGGTGGCGTGATCATCACCTCTGTCTCGACCTTCATGGAATTTGTCGAAAACAATCCCAATATCTTCCGATTGCTGCTGCGCGAGCGCTCCGGCACGTCGGCTGCGTTTCGTCAGGCGGTCGCCCGGGAGATACAGCACTTCATCGCCGAGCTGACCGACTATCTGGAAGCCACGTCGGGGGCGCCACGGGAGGAGGCCTATATCCAGGCCGAGGCCATGGTGACCATCGTCTTCAGCGCCGGTGCCGATGCGTTGGATATGAGCAGTGAAGAGTGCCGGGCCCTGGCCGATCGCACCGTGCGCCAGCTGCGGATGATCGCCATGGGCGCCGAACTGCAGCATCAGCGCCGCCGCGAGGCCATGTCTTGAGTCAACCGTCAGGAGCCAACAGGAGTTTCCCCATGCATGACATCAACACCATTCCCAAACGCCCCCTGCTGCTGGCCCTTCTGGTCGGCATCTGTGGTGACGCCAGCCTCGCTGTGCTGGTATCGGATCCCGTGCCCTTCTCCTTCTTCCCCATCATCGCCTTCCTGCTGGCGGCCCATCAGCTCTATCGCTGCTATGTGAGCGAACCCATGGAAGGCAATACGCCGGTCTGCGTCTGGCTCAGCTTCTTTATCGGCGGTTTTGGTCATGCGGCGCTGCAAAAAGTGCAGTACCCCGAGCTTGGCAGCAACTTCTTCTCGCTGATCATGATGCTGCTGTTGCTGGCCGCGCTCTCCATCAAGCTGGGTCTCAGCGTCGGTAAAAAAGAGAAGGCCTGACAAGCAGGCCTTCCAGACAAGATTGATGACCGGGGCAACCCGGTTTTTTTATGACTGCGGTTTGCTGCCCGCCTCCACAATGGCCTTGAGCCGAGCGCGGATGTCGCGCATGCCGAAGACGCCGAAGATCAGCACCTGCACAAATTCACCGTTGGTCACGAAGAAGTGGGGCTTGCAGGCGGCGCGGATCATGCTGGCCTGTACCCAGTGCATCAGCGCCACTATGACGCCGCAGATGGGCAAGAAGCTGCTCAGCTTGCCGGGCAGGGTCACCACCAGGCTGACGATGACTCCAAACCAGAAGAAGAGGGTGAGGCCCATGGCCAGCAGATTAAGCAGACGTCCCATCGTATAACTCCCTTGAATAGCACCAATATCGAACAGATCTTACGCAGAGGCGGCCCAGTGGTTCAACCATAGTCACTCGCGCCAAATGAGACACCGTTTAGGCAGAGGCCTCCGGGGTGCTCCTTGCATAGAGCTGATAGCAGACCTGACCGGCCTGCTTGTCCTTGAGACATTGCCAGTTGCCGGGCAGCACCAGATCGTCGAACTCCTTCTCCCGCTCCAGATAGATGAGCGCATCCGCTGCCAGCCAACCCCGTTGCTCCAGCAGCTCGCACACTTGCGGCAGCAGCTCACGGCGAAAGGGCGGATCGAGAAACACCAGATTGAAAGGGGTGACGGGGCCTTGCAGCCAGTGGATGGCGTCGGACTGGATCACCGCACCCTGGCTGCTGCCCAGCGCCGCCAGGTTCTTCTTGAGCTGATCGGCGGCACCCTTGTCCATCTCGACCAGCGTGACCTGCTCGGCGTAGCGCGACAGCGCCTCCAGGCCCAGACCCCCGCTACCGGCGAACAGGTCGAGACAGCGGCTGCCGCGGACATGGGCGGCCAACCAGTTGAAGATGGTCTCCTTGACTCTGTCCGTGGTGGGTCTGAGTCCCTCCACATCCTGCACCGGCAGCTTGCGACCACGCCATTGGCCACTGATGATACGGACAAAGCCGGATTTACCCTTGGCTCCCGGGCGCTGGGCCGGGCTGTTTTGACTGGATTTCACTCTGGGCATCGCGTTTCGTCGTCAGAAAATAAAGTGATAGTATAAGGCGGTTCATTTTTATGCCGACCCACCGAGGGACGGCTATCTTAGCAGTCAGCCAACGAAGTGAGTATTTTTAAAAATGGCAAAAGGTTTGTTTTCCTGGCTGGGGTTCGGCCGCAAGAAAGAAGAGGCTGAGGTTGTCCAACCACAGACACCCCAATCCGAGACTGTCAGCACCCAAGATGGCGTCAGCGCCACGTCTTCCCCATCGACCGACATCATCTCCGCTGAGTCCGGCGAGACTTCCCTGCCGCACGCAGACCCCCTGCTCGATCCTTTGGCTGAGGATCTCAACACAGCGCCTCTGGTGATCGAAGAGTGCGCCAGCTCCCTGGAGCCCGTCATCGTCAATCCTGAGCTGCTGAGCCCGGAGGAAGACGCGGCCAAGGTTGCCGCCGAGCAGGAGGCCGCCCGGGTTGCTGCCGAGCAGGAAGCCGCTCGCGTTACCGCCGAGCAGGAAGCTGCCCGCGTTGCCGCCGAGCAGGAGGCTGCCCGCGTTACTGCCGAGCAGGAAGCGGCTCGGATTGCCGCCGGGCAGGAGGCCGCCCGGGTTGCCGCCGAGCAGGAAGTCGCTCGCGTTGCCGCCGAGCAGGAAGCGGCTCGCGTTGCCGCCGAGCAGGAAGCGGCTCGTGTTGCCGCCGAGCAGGAGGCCGCCCGCATTGCCGCCGAGCAGGAAGCTGCCCGCGTTGTCGCCGAGCAGGAAGCGGCTCGCATTGCCGCCGAGCAGGAGGCCGCCCGCGTTGCCGCCGAGCAGGAGGCTGCCCGCGTTGCCGCCGAGCAGGAAGCGGCTCGCATTGCCGCCGAGCAGGAGGCCGCCCGCGTTGCCGCCGAGCAGGAGGCTGCCCGCGTTGCTGCCGAGCAGGAAGCGGCCCGGGTTGCCGCCGAGCAGGAGGCCGCCGCCCTGGCCGCGCTCCCTCTGGCGGCGGATGTGGCCGATGATACTCAGGCCAAGCCGCAGCGGGAGGGCTTCTTTGCCCGTCTCAAGCGCAGCCTGGTGCGTACCAGGGAGAACATAGGCTCTGGTTTCTTCAGCCTGTTCAGTGGCAAGCAGATAGATGATGAGCTGTTCGAGGAGCTGGAGACCCAGTTGCTTACCGCGGATCTCGGGGTCGATACCACCACCCGCATCATCAACAGCCTGACCCAGCACGCCAGCCGCAAGCAACTCAAGGATGGCGAAGCCCTCTATGGCCTGCTCAAGCAGGACATGGGCGAGATGCTGGCCAAGGTCGAGCAGCCCCTGGTGATCGATACCAGCAAGAAGCCTTATGTGATCCTCATGGTGGGCGTGAATGGGGTGGGCAAGACCACCACCATCGGCAAGCTGGCCAAGCAGTTCCAGGCCGAAGGCAAGAGCGTCATGCTGGCTGCCGGTGATACCTTCCGCGCCGCCGCCGTCGAGCAGTTGCAGGTGTGGGGCCAGCGCAACAACCTGCCGGTCATCGCCCAGCACACCGGCGCCGACTCTGCCTCCGTCATCTATGATGCCATCGAGGCCGCCCGTTCCCGTGGCGCCGATGTGTTGATCGCCGACACCGCCGGTCGCTTGCAGAACAAGAGCAACCTGATGGAGGAGCTCAAGAAGGTGGTGCGGGTCATGAAGAAGCTCGACGAGGAGGCCCCTCACGAGATCATGCTGACCCTGGACGCGGGCACGGGCCAGAACGCCCTGAGCCAGGCCAAGCTGTTCAAAGAGGCGGTGGGCTTGACCGGTATCACCCTCACCAAGCTCGATGGTACCGCCAAGGGTGGCGTCATCTTCGCGGTGGCGGACAAGTTCCAGATCCCCATCCGTTTCATCGGGGTGGGTGAGGGGATAGACGATCTGCGTCCCTTCGTTGCCAATGACTTCATCGAGGCGCTGTTTAGCCGCGACGAATAAGCAAGCCGGGCCGCCTTGGGCGGCCTCTTGCTCTCTCCAGTGCCCCGCAGAAGGGGCCAGATCAGCTTCAGGGGCTAGAGATGATTCGTTTTGATCAGGTCAGCAAGGTATACAGCGGTGGCCATCAGGCGCTGCAGAAGGTGAACTTTCACCTGCGCAAAGGGGAGATGGGCTTTCTGACCGGTCACTCCGGGGCAGGCAAGAGCACCTTGCTCAAACTCATCAGCGTGATGGAGCGGCCCACAGATGGCCGCGTCTTCTTTCATGGGGAGGATGTGAGCCGGATCCAGCGCCGCCAGATCCCCTATGTGCGCCGTCAAATAGGCATGATCTTCCAGGATCACCGACTGTTGATGGACAGAACCGTGTTCGACAACGTGGCGCTGCCGCTGGTGATCGATGGCTACAGCCATGGGGACATCAACAAGCGGGTCGCGGCGGCCCTGGACAAGGTGGGGCTGCTCGGCAAGGAGCGCTACCAGCCGCGCATGCTCTCCGGGGGGGAGCAGCAACGGGTCGGTATCGCTCGCGCCATCGTCAACAAACCACCGCTGCTGCTGGCCGATGAACCGACCGGCAACCTGGATCCGCAACTCTCCATGGACATCATGCGCCTGTTCGAGGAGTTCAACAGCTTCGGGGTCTCTGTGCTCATCGCCACCCATGATCTCGGGCTCATCGCCCGCATGCGTTATCGCACCTTCACGCTCAAGGCGGGACGAATGCACTCCCAGCAGGAGGATTACTGATGGCTATCGTGCGTCACAAGCAGCCCCTGCTGCGCCGCTTCGTCATGTATTGGGTCGATCACCTGCGCCAGGCGTTAGCGAGTCTGGGCGAGCTGTGGCGTAACCCGCTCGCCTCCCTGATGACCCTGGCCGTGCTTGGTGTGAGCCTGGCGCTGCCCTCCTGCTTCCATGTGCTGCTCAAGAATGCCGAGCTGGTGGAGGGCAATTGGCAGAACAGCTCGCAGATCTCCCTTTACCTGCGCAAAGAGTTGCCGGAGCAGAACATTCAGGAGCTCAAGCAGCGCATTCAGCTCTACCCCGAGGTGGAGTCGGTGACCTACATGAACCGGGATGAGGCGCTCAAGGAGTTTCGCGAGATCTCGGGCTTTGGCGATGCCCTCGACTATCTGGACAGCAACCCGCTGCCACCTGTCTTGAGCGTGATCCCGGATCCGCGCTGGCAGAACCCGGACGGGGCGGCCGAGCTGCTCGCCAAGCTGGAGAATGAACCCGGTATCGAACAGGGCAAGCTGGACTTGCAGTGGCTGACCCGCTTGCAGGGCATCATGAACCTGCTGCGCCACACCATCACCGGCATTGCGGTGCTGCTGCTCTCCGCCGTGCTGCTCATCGTCGGCAACACCTTGCGGTTGAATATCCTCAACCAGCGATCCGAGATCGAAGTGCTCAAGCTGGTGGGGGCGACCGATGCCTTCATCCACAGACCCTTCCTCTATACCGGCATCTGGTACGGCGTCATCGGCGGCATGCTGGCCTGGTGGCTGACCGAGGTGATGGTGATCTGGAGCGAGGGGGTGGTCAAGGAGCTGGCCGGTCTCTACAACAGCCATTTCCGCCTGGTCGGCATGGGCGGGGTAGACGGTATCAACCTGATACTGCTCGGGGCACTGCTTGGACTCATCGCTTCCTGGTTTTCGGTCCACCGTCACATTCGTGATATCGAGCCTTCTTGACCCATTTTTAGACAAGACTCGCTGGATTTTGCGAGCTGGATCAAGTAAAAAAGTGACCCTTTCTGGCACAGGAGGCGTTCAGCGAGTAATCTGGACGTCAATGATCGCCAGGATCTTCTCAAGATCCGTGGAACCTTTTTGAAGTGACGCAGTCTTAAAATCGAACTTATACGGGTGTGGCGTAAGACCCCCGCTCGTCAGACTTGGCAAGCATGTGAAGGTTGCGAGCTCCGCAACAATGGACTTAGCATGCTACTTTTCGGGGGTCCTTCACTGTGACCCCCTTTTTTTGGCTGTTCATTTTTGATTCATCCCGCATTCCTAATATGTGTCGGGTTCTGACTTGGTTCAGTACTTGATTCAGGCCGCAGAATAGTCGTCGCTTTCTAGACAGCCTCGGTGAGGATGCTAGACTGGCGCGACTGAAGAGTAAGAGGTAAAAGATGGGAACTTCATTGCAACGCACTATGGCCCTTATCCCCCAAGGCAGTCTGGAAGGTTATGTCCAGGCCGTTAACGCTATCCCCGTGCTCAGCGCGGAAGAGGAGCGTGAGCTGGCGATGCGGTTGCAGCAGGGTGGCGATCTCGAGGCTGCCCGTCAGCTGGTCATGTCGCATCTGCGCTTTGTTGTTCACGTTGCCAAGAGTTATGCCGGCTACGGTCTGCCCCAGGCAGACCTGGTACAGGAAGGCAACATAGGTCTGATGAAGGCGGTCAAGCGCTTCGACCCCAGTGTCGGCGTGCGCCTGGTCTCTTTCGCCGTGCATTGGATCAAGGCCGAAATTCACGAATACGTGCTGCGTAACTGGCGCATGGTCAAGGTGGCCACCACCAAGGCCCAGCGCAAGCTGTTCTTCAACCTGCGCAAATCCAAGAAGCGTCTGGGCTGGTTCAGTCATGATGAGGCGCGGGTTGTCGCCGATGAGCTGGGTGTCTCGGTCAGCGACGTGACCGAGATGGAAGCGCGGATGAGCAACTACGATCAGGCGTTTGACCTGGTCGGTGACGAAGATGACGAAGCTGGCTTCGCCCCCGTTCACTATCTGGAAGACAAGTCCTCCGACTTGGCCGCGACCATAGAGAACGACAACTGGGACAAACATGCCACCCGTCGTCTGAGTGCGGCCATGGCGACCCTGGACGAGCGTAGCCAGCACATCATTCGTGCACGCTGGCTGGATGATGACAACAAGACCACGCTGCAAGAGCTGGCCGACAGCTATGGTGTTTCCGCCGAGCGGATCCGTCAGCTTGAGAAGAACGCCCTCAAGAAGCTGAAAGACGCCATGGTGGCGTGATGCTTCATCGACAAAACAGGGCCTGATGGCCCTGTTTTTGTTTCGAGAGCATCTGGTCGGCCTTGCCTTGGTTACCCTTGTGTATGTTATGTTGCCGCCACTGCCACAGTAGGGAGAGCAGATAGTGAAACTGTTGAACGACCTGTTTACCAACAACCGCGAGTGGGCGGAGCGGATCAAGGCCGAGGATCCGAATTTCTTCGCTACCCTCTCCGCCCAGCAGGCCCCCGAATACCTCTGGATCGGTTGCTCCGACAGCCGGGTACCCGCCAACCAGCTGATGGGACTGCTGCCGGGAGACGTCTTCGTCCACCGCAACGTCGCCAACCTGGTGGTGCACACCGACTTCAACTGCCTCTCGGTGCTGCAATATGCGGTCGAGGTGCTCAAGGTGAAGCACATCATCATCTGCGGCCACTATGGCTGCGGTGGCGTCAAGGCGGCGATGCAGAACCAGGAGCTGGGCCTCATCGACAACTGGCTGCGCAACATCAAAGACGTCTACTTCAAGTACGGCGAAGAGCTCGAGGCCATCGAGGATGAGCACGAGCGGTTCGACTACCTGTGCGAGCTGAACGTGGCCGAGCAGGTCGCCAACGTCTGCTACACCACCATCATCCAGAACGCCTGGCGCAAGGGTCAGGAGCTGGCGGTGCATGGCTGGATCTACGGCATCAAGGATGGTCTGCTGCACGATCTCGATCTCTGCATCAGCGGGCCGGATCAGATCCCCGATGTCTATCGCGCCTGGCCGGACAAGCGTCCGCCCCATCGCCGTCGCTGAGGACGCTGCCGTTGGCCCCCGCGCTCTATTTGCAGATCAAGCAACACGTGCTCGACGGCATTCGCTCGCGCCACTACGAGGCGGGAGACAGGATCCCGACCGAGGCCGCCTTGTGCGAGCAGTTTGCCGTGAGCCGGATGACGGTCAACAAGGCGCTGCGCGAACTGGTGGCCGAGGGTTGGCTCAACCGCACCGCAGGCTCCGGCAGCTTCGTGGCAGACAGGCGTACCGAGTCGACCCTGCTCGCCATTCGCAACATAGCGGACGAGATAGCGGAGCAGGGTGCCGAGTACAGCGCCAGGGTGATCCGCCTCGAACGTCAGGCCGCCGATGAGAAGGTGGCGGTGCAGCTGGGTCTGCGAGTCGGTGCCCCCATTTTTCACAGCCTGATCGTCCATCAGGCCGATGGGGAGCCGCTGCAGCTTGAGGAGCGTTTCGTCGATGCCCGGCAGTTGCCCGGTTACGGGGAGCAGGACTTCACGCGCCAGACCCCGAACCGTTACCTGATGGAGGCCTGCCCGCTCTCCGAGATGGAGCACGTGGTCGAGGCGGTGTTGCCGAGTGCGGGGGAGGCGGGGCTCTTGCAGATCCGGGTCGATATTCCCTGTCTGCTGCTCCACAGGCGTACCTGGTCGGAAGGGGCACTGGTCTCCTACGCCCGGTTGCTGTCGCCGGGATCCCGTTACAAGCTGAGATCCCAGACCCGCATGTCCTGAGCCCAAGGCTCGACAACAAGGCCCCTCGTGGGCCTTTGTTGTTTTTGGCCTGGGATCCTGCCGGGATCCAACGGGGATCCCAATGTTTCAAACCTGTTAATTTTTTGTTTTGTCCTTCTCGGTGAACTGGTGTAGATATGTATATACATTTAAGGTCGTCCACGCAGACGACCCACCAGGGTGAGTCAACACTGAGTCAAGACAACAGGGAGAGACAAGATGGAAAGGGAACAGGTCATGGCACCCAGCACGGGGGCCGGTGCGGCCCTCAAGCTGATCATCACCGCTATCATCGGCATCGGCAGCTTCTTCGTGCCCTTCGAGCTGGGGGGCAAGAGCACCATATTGGTGGATCATCTGGCGAGTCAGCTCGTGGCGCAGCGCACCCTGGCGGTCAGCCTGGTGATGGCGCTTATCCTCTACGGCGCCTGCGCGCCTCTGTTTAATGGCAGCTGGCGTGCCCGCCCCATCGACAGGGTGCTGACCGTCTTCAAGCTGCTTGGATTGGGACTGGCGGTGCTCTACCTGACCGGGGTGGGCCCGGCCTGGCTGATGACCCCGGATCGTCTGCCCTTCCTGTTCGACAAGCTGGCGATGACGGTGGGATTGATCGTCCCCATCGGTGCCCTCGCGCTCACCTTCCTGCTTGGCTTCGGCCTGCTGGAGCTGATTGGCGTCTTGATGCAGCCCATCATGCGTCCCCTCTGGCGCACCCCCGGTCACTCCGCCATCGATGCGGTCGCTTCCTTCGTCGGCAGCTACTCGGTCGGTCTGCTCATCACCAACCGGGTCTATCTGGCGGGCAAGTACAGCCTGCGCGAAGCGGCCATCATCGCGACCGGTTTCTCGACGGTGTCGGCGGCCTTCATGATCATCGTCGCCAAGACCCTCAACTTGATGCCCTACTGGAACTTCTACTTCTGGTCGACCCTGGTCATCACCTTCCTGATCACCGCCATCACGGCCCGCATTCCCCCCATCTCGCGCCTCGATGATGCCGGTAGCCAGGACGATCCTCTGCCCGTCGGCATGAATCGCTGGCAGGCGGCCATGGCCGCGGGTCTGAACCAGTCCCGGCAAGCGCCAGCCACCTGGCGACAGTTGCTGGATAACCTGCGTGATGGGGTGCAGATGGCGGCGGCCGTGGTGCCCTCCATCCTTTCGGTGGGGCTGATGGGGCTGTTGCTGGCTCAGCACACCCCCTTGTTCGATGTGATCGGCTGGATCTTCCTGCCCATCACCTGGCTGCTCGACATGAATGAACCCATGGTGGCGGCGCGATCCCTGGCTGCTGGGCTGGCGGAGATGTTCCTGCCTGCCATCCTGCTCAAGGATGCGGATCTGCTGGTGCGCTTCGTGGCGGCCGTGGTGTCGGTCAGCTCAGTGCTGTTCCTGTCTGCCTCCATCCCTTGCATCCTCGCCACCAAGATCCCGCTCGGGGTGGGTCAGTTGCTGGCGATCTGGCTCATTCGTACCTTGCTGGGCCTGCTGCTGGCCGGGGGCGTGGGCCATCTGGCCATCGCCATGGGTTGGCTCGCCTGATTTTAATTGTATATACATATCTGTGTGATATCAGCCCACCCTCAGGTGGGCTTTTTCATGGCTATACTCAAGTAAATCCACTGTTATCAAGATGTGATCTCGTCGCTGTATTTTCTGTTAGAGATCGGCTATAACGTATTGTATATACATTTGTGGGGGCGATATGAACAAGGAACTGTTGAACTGCGAGCGGGTCTGGCTCAACGTATTACCAGCCACCATGCGGCCCGATCTGGCCGATTATGGCCTGCTGGAGCCTCATGCCATCGGCGTGCGGGATGGCGTCATCCAGGCGCTGGTGCCCATGCATGAACTCAAGGGCAGTTTCCCCGCTCACTGGCAGGACATGAAGGGCAAGCTGGTGACGCCGGGCCTTATCGATTGCCATACCCACCTGGTGTTCGCCGGCAGCCGGGCCGAAGAGTTCGAACAGCGCCTCAAAGGGGTGCCCTATGCCGAGATCGCCAAGCGTGGCGGCGGTATCCTCTCCACCGTCAAGGCGACCCGTGCCGCTAGCGAGGATCAGCTCTACGATCTCGCCCTGCCACGGGTGAAGGCGCTGATGCGTGAAGGGGTGACCACGGTCGAGATCAAATCCGGCTATGGCCTGACTCTGGTGGATGAACTCAAGATGCTGCGAGTCGCCCGCCGCCTCGGTCAGTCTCTGCCTATCCGGGTCAAGACCACACTGCTGGCGGCCCATGCCGTGCCCCCCGAATGCAAGGATGATCCTGACTCCTGGGTCGAGACCATCTGCCAGGAGATCATCCCGGCTGCCGCGCAGGCGGGCCTGGCCGATGCGGTGGATGTGTTCTGTGAGCACATCGGCTTCACCTTGGCCCAGACAGAGCAGGTCTATCTCGCCGCCGCCCAGTACGGCCTGCCGGTGAAGGGGCACATGGATCAGCTCTCCAACCTGGGGGGCAGCACCCTCGCCGCCAACTTCGGTGCCCTGTCGGTGGATCACCTCGAGCACCTGGATGCCGACGGCATCCATGCCCTGGCCCATCGCGGCGTGGTCGCTACCCTGCTGCCCACCGCCTTCTATTTCCTCAAGGAGACCAAGTTGCCGCCGATCGAGGCGCTGCGCCGGGCCCATGTGCCCATGGCGGTCTCCTCCGACATCAATCCGGGTACGGCTCCGATTGTTTCCCTGCGCATGGCCATGAACATGGCCTGCACCCTGTTTGGCCTGACCCCCCCCGAGGCCCTGGCCGGAGTGACCCGTCACGCCGCCCGTGCCTTGGGGGAGCAGGAGCGGCTCGGTCAGTTGCGGGTCGGCATGCTGGCGGACTTCGTGGTCTGGAGCTGCACCCATCCCGCCGAGCTCAGTTATCTGGTCGGTGTCGAGCAGCCGGTGTGCCGCGTCGTCAATGGCAAGGAGACTATTCATGGTTGATATGAGCGTCTGGCAGGGTCGTCAGGATCCGGAAGATGGTGAGCTGGCCCTGCGTTGGCACGACCGGGTCCAACCCTGGCAGCCAGGATCCCCCAAGGGCGTCGCGTTGATCGGCTTTGCCTGTGACGAGGGGGTGCGCCGCAACAAGGGCCGCGTCGGCGCCGCCGAGGGGCCCCTGCATATCCGCAAGGCGCTGGCCAATACCGCCTGGCATGGTCGCCGCCCGGCCTGGGATGCGGGGGATGTCGCGTGTCTGGATGGCGAGCTTGAGCTGGCCCACGAGCAGTTGGCCGAACGGGTTGCGGCCTTGCTGGCCGATGGCCAATTCCCCCTGGTACTGGGCGGCGGCCATGAAGTGGCGTTCGGCAGCTGGAGTGGCCTCAACCGCCATCTGGCTGGCCGTGGCCGCGTCGGCATCATCAACTTCGATGCTCACCTGGACTTGCGCCGCAAGGCGCCTCAGGCGAGCTCAGGCACCCCCTTCTTCCAGATCGCCGAGCAGTGCCAACTGCAGGGCACGGCATTTCGCTATGCCTGCCTGGGGGTGGCCGAGACGGCCAACACCCAGGCGCTGTTCGCCCGCGCCGACGATTTGAATGTCTGGATCGTCAAGGATGAAGAGATGACGGAGCGGGAGCTACCTGGCGTGATCCTGGGCCTGGAGGCCTTTATCGCCGAGGTGGATCACCTCTATCTGACCATAGATCTCGACGTGCTGCCCGCAGGCCAGATGCCTGGGGTCAGTGCCCCGGCCGCCCATGGGGTGGCCCTGAATCTGATAGAACCCCTGATCGCCGAGATCCGTGCCAGCGGCAAGCTGCGTCTCGCCGATCTGGCCGAACTGAACCCGAGCCTGGATAGGGACGGCATCAGCGCCCGTGTGGCCGCCCGTCTCATTCACCAATTAACAAGATAAGCGGGCCGAGCCCCACAGTGAACAAGGAGAGTCAAATGTCTGAGCACAATCAGCAGCAAGAACCGCAGCAGAAGCAGGATCCCCGCCATGATCCCAGCCGGGTCATCCGCGCCGCCCGTGGTACCCAGTTGACCGCCAAGAGCTGGTTGACCGAGGCGCCCCTGCGGATGCTGATGAACAACCTGGATCCGGAAGTGGCCGAGCACCCCCAGTCCCTGGTGGTCTATGGCGGTATCGGCCGCGCCGCCCGCAACTGGGCCTGCTACGACAAGATTGTCGAGGTGCTGACCCGGCTCGAGGACGATCAAACGCTGCTGGTGCAATCGGGCAAGCCGGTCGGGGTGTTCCAGACCCACAAGGACGCGCCCCGGGTGCTGATCGCCAACTCCAACCTGGTGCCCCATTGGGCCAACTGGGAGCACTTCAACGAGCTCGATAGGAAGGGGCTGATGATGTACGGCCAGATGACGGCCGGCTCCTGGATCTACATCGGCACCCAGGGGATAGTGCAGGGCACCTACGAGACCTTCTTCGCGGTGGCCAATCAGCACTTCAACGGCGAGCCTGCGGGGCGCTGGATCCTGACCGGTGGTCTGGGTGGCATGGGCGGTGCCCAGCCCCTGGCCGCTACCATGGCCGGCTTCTCGATGATCGCCGTGGAGTGTGACGAGACCCGCATCGATTTCCGCTTGAAGACCCGCTACGTCGACAAGAAGGCCCACAGCCTGGACGAGGCGCTGGCCATGGTCGAGGCCGCCAAACGCAGCGGCACCGCCGTCTCCGTCGGCCTGCTCGGCAATGCCGCCGATGTGTTCGCCGAGCTGGTGGCCCGTGGCATCACCCCGGACGTGGTGACCGACCAGACCTCGGCTCACGACCCCATTCACGGTTATCTGCCCCAGGGCTGGAGCGTCGCCCAGTGGCGTGAGCTGCAAAAATCCGCGCCTCAGGAAGTGAACCAGGCCGCCCGCCACTCCATGGCCCGCCAGGTGGAGGCCATGCTGACCCTGCAAAGCCGTGGCGCCGCCACCCTCGATTACGGCAACAACATCCGCCAGGTGGCGCTGGATGAAGGGGTATCGAGCGCCTTCGACTTCCCCGGCTTCGTGCCAGCTTACATTCGCCCGCTGTTCTGCCAGGGCATAGGCCCCTTCCGCTGGGTGGCGCTGTCTGGCGATCCGGAGGACATCTACAAAACCGACCAGAAGGTCAAAGAGTTGATCCCGGACGATGCGCACCTGCACAACTGGCTCGACATGGCCCGTGAGCGCATCGCCTTCCAGGGCCTGCCGGCGCGGATCTGCTGGGTTGGGGTCAAGGATCGGGTGCGACTCGGTCTGGCCTTCAACGAGATGGTGAAAAATGGTGAGCTGAAAGCCCCCATCGTCATCGGTCGCGATCACCTGGATTCCGGCTCGGTGGCGAGCCCGAACCGGGAGACCGAATCCATGATGGATGGCTCGGACGCTGTCTCCGACTGGCCGCTGCTCAACGCCCTGCTCAACACCGCCGGTGGCGCGACCTGGGTCTCCCTGCACCACGGTGGCGGGGTCGGCATGGGCTTCTCCCAGCACTCCGGGGTGGTCATCGTCTGTGATGGCACGGATGATGCCGCCAAGCGGGTTGGCCGCGTGCTGCGCAACGACCCGGCCACCGGCGTGATGCGTCATGCGGACGCGGGCTACGAGATTGCCATCGATTGTGCCTTCGATGCGAAACTGGATCTGCCCATGCTCGAGTCGCAGGGTTCCCACACTGGTGAGGTGAAATAAGATGTTTGCATTGACTGTGAAACCGGGCGAACTGGATCTCGCCACCCTGCGCCGCGTCAGCCGCGAGCCGGTGTGCCTCTCGTTGGATGAGAGCGCCATTCCTGGCATTCGCGCCTCCGCCGAGGTGGTGACCCGGGTGATAGAGCAAAACCGCGTCGTCTACGGCATCAACACCGGCTTTGGCCTGCTGGCCAATACCCGCATTCCGGTGGAGCAGCTCGACGAGCTGCAACGCTCCATAGTGCTCTCCCATGCAGCCGGTATCGGCACCTACATGGATGACGCCACGGTGCGATTGATGATGGTGCTCAAGGTGAACTCCCTGGCCCGCGGCTTCTCCGGCATCCGGCTGGAGGTGCTCAATGCCCTGATCACCCTGATCAATGCCGAAGTCTATCCTGTGGTGCCCAAAAAAGGCTCCGTCGGCGCCTCCGGCGATCTGGCCCCCCTGGCCCACATGAGCTGCTTGCTCATCGGTGAGGGCAAGGCACGCCACAAGGGTGAGCTGATGGATGCCGCCACGGCCCTGAACATTGCCGGTCTCGAGCCTATTTCATTGGCGCCAAAAGAGGGGCTGGCGCTGCTCAATGGCACCCAGGCCAGCACGGCCTTCGCGCTGGAGGGGCTGTTCCACGCCGAGGATCTGTTTGCCGGTGCCATCACTATCGGCGCCATGAGCGTCGAAGCGGCGCTGGGCAGTCGTCGTCCGTTTGATGCCCGCATCCATGCGGTGCGCGGTCAGCGCGGCCAGATCGATGCGGCCAGCTGTTATCGCCAGCTGCTGGTGGACGGCAGCGAGATCGGCATGTCCCATCACAACTGCGAGAAGGTGCAGGATCCTTACTCCCTGCGCTGTCAGCCTCAGGTGATGGGTGCCTGCCTGACCCAGATCCGTCAGGCCGCCGAGGTACTGGTGTGCGAGGCCAATGCGGTCTCCGACAACCCGCTGGTGTTCGCCGAGGATGAGGAGATCCTCTCCGGCGGCAACTTCCACGCAGAACCCGTGGCTTTTGCCGCCGACAACCTGGCCCTGGCCATCGCCGAGATCGGGTCGCTCTCCGAGCGCCGGATGGCGCTGCTGATCGATTCGCGCATGTCGGGTCTGCCGGCGTTTTTGGTCAACAACGGCGGCGTCAACTCCGGCTTCATGATCGCCCAGGTCACCTCGGCGGCGCTCGCCTCCGAGAACAAGAGCCTGGCTCATCCTGCCTCGGTGGACAGCCTGCCCACCTCCGCCAACCAGGAAGATCACGTCTCCATGGCCACCTTCGCCGCGCGACGCCTGACCGACATGGCGGAGAACACCCGCGGCATCCTGGCGGTCGAGCTGCTCGCCGCCGCCCAGGGGCTGGACTTCCGCGCCCCCCTGCGCAGCACAGAGCTCATCGAGCTGGCCAAGGGTCGCCTGCGCAGCCAGGTCAGCTTCTATGACAAGGACAGATACTTCTCGCCGGACATCGAAGCCGCCGCCGCCCTGCTGGGGGCCGCCAGCTACAACGATCTGATCCCGGCCGGTATTTTGCCGAGCCTGTAAGCTGCTATTTCCGCAAGAGAACTTTCGTCAAGAAAGCAAAAAGAGCGCCACCAGGCGCTCTTTTTTCGTCTCAAAAACAGTGCCTGTCAGGAGGGCTCGAACATCAAGAACAGATAGACCACAAAGAGCACCAAGTGAGTGGCACCGTGCAACACATTGGTGCGACCGCTGCTGAAGGTCACTTTGCAGACCATGAGCGTGGTGGCGAGCAGCACCATGTTGGCGCCGGAGAGGCCCAGGCGCACCTCCTGCCCCATCAGGGCGCCGATAAACAGCACGGCGGGTACCGTCAGGGCGATGGTGGCCAGCACGGATCCGAAATAGAGGTTCATGGCGCGTTGCAGCTGGTTGTTGAAGGCCGCCTTGATGGCACCGACCGCCTCGGGGGAGAGCACGATACAGGCGACGATAAAACCGCCGAGGGCGGGCGGAGCCGACATCACCTGTACCCCATGGTTGATGGGAATGGCCAGGGTCTTGGCCAGCAGGATCACCACCACCAGGTAGGCGAGCAGCAGCAGGGTGTGATAGACGTTGCTGCGCAGTATGCCGTGGTGCTCCTCATGATCTTCATGATCGCTGTCGACGAAGAAGTGGCTATGGCTGCGGGTCTGGATCAGCAGGAAGACGCCGTAGAGCAGGATGGAGATGATGATTAGCATCCAGGACATGGCGCTGGACATGCTGCCTTGGGTGCCGCCTTGGGTAAAGTTGGGCAGCACCAGACAGAGCAGCGCCAGCGGTATGATGGCGACCAGATAGGATTTCACTCCATCCAGATTGAAATTCTGGGTGTGATAGCGCCAGCCGCCAAACAGCAGGGTGAAGCCCACCAGGCCGTTTATCACCAGCATCACCACGGCAAACATGGTGTCGCGGGCCATCACAGGGTTGGGATCGCCGGTCAGCATCACGGAGGAGATCATCACCACTTCCAGAGAGATGACCGACAGGGTCAGGATCAGGGTGCCGAAGGGCTCACCCAGCTTGATGGCCAGGGCATCCGAGTGGCGCACCACCGAGAAGATGGCCCAGGTGACGATGGCGAGCAGGGCTAGTGACACCGGCAGGTAGATCGCGAGCGGAGTCGCTTCTGTCAGCAGGTCGCTGCCTAACGTCTTGAAGAAAACCAGGGTGAGCAGACCAGCGGGCAGGGCAATCTCTTGTCGGATAAATGACTTCATAGGCGGTAATTCTCATCTCAGGGCGGCGTTTGCCGACGGGGACCAATCCGCCATGGGCCATGGCGGATTGGTCAATGATAAAGGCTGGTGCCTGATCCGGGGAAAATCATTTGGCTAGCGTCCGTCATCGGGTGTCGGAGGACTAGCGGGGAGAGCAGTAATGATGAGGAGATGCCTACGCCAACATGGCGTTTTGGCGCACAGGAGAGGCGTGATCAAAAACACCGGCTGATGCCGGTGTCGGGGAATAGCGAAATCTGTACAAAAAGAGTCGTTTCATGTGCATGAAATGACAGATAATTGTTTACCATTCTGAATGACCGATATCTCATCTTTACTAGGCGATACATTGTATGTCGTATTTTTATTTTTAAAGCTAAATATATCGCCCATCAATGAAAAGTTATTAATAGATAGTTCCCGCCCCTGTCTTCCATAATTATATGTTATATCCCCTGAAAAAGGGGAGTAACATAAATTAAGGTTTTTTCCTGATTTTGTTTTGCAATAATAGAATACACTTTCTGTACTATCACAAATTTTGTTTCCAGTACTCTCTGATAGTGCATCAATTTCGATGTATCTCATATCATGATATAAATCTGGCACATTATCACTTGCCACATTAAAAGGAAGATTGATTATTCTGCTTATTACTGCGGCGTCCTCACTTGCTACCCCTTCCAAATTTATGTTGGAAAGTTTATCACCTTTATTAATTTCACCTACACCACTTACTCTCTCCTCACCAGAGCTTGTTGTAATAGATGCATTACCAATGTAACGGAATTCATCACCGCTTTTGAAATAGTAGATTGTTTTTAGTCTTGGTCTATCGGCAGGGACAGTTATCTTTATAAGTCCCTTATTGTTTATTCTCTTGCATGAGCTGTTCTCTGCGCTAAACGGAACTGTGAGCGCCAGCTTACTACTGTGATATTTTATTGAGAGAACACTAATGGGTTCACCATTTTCTAACTTGGTGTCAACTTGATGAGAGAGCTCACTCAGACATACCTCATCAGCATATGCCCATGCAGGTACGAGACCATAAAACGCCAACAGAAAACACTTCGATAAGTTATTCATCAACTGACTCCAGATCTTTTTTGCTTTCCTAACAATTGAACCATCTTTGTTTTTATATTCTTCTGTGGTCTTGAAAAAGTCAGTCTCGACAAGGCATTGAGCCAAGAAATTTATTTTATCAAGACATGTAGAGACACCAAAGAAATTCATTGAAGAATTAAGTTCTTTGAGAAGGATTTCTGCAGAAATACCAATGACACCGGTATATCCTGACCTGGAAAACAAGTTTTTCACTGAAGATTTTCCTTCGATTGCAATTTCCAGGTGTTTCAGCTCAATATCTCGTCCACACAAATACTGATTGCCTTTCTGAGGAGAGAATGTTAGTGAGTGAAAGTGCCACAGATCCGGGCCGAGCTTTAATTTGGCTGCACTCTGCATCCATTCCAGGCTGTCGATGCGTTGTTTCTCATTATCAACCAGCTTGTCGAATTCCGGTAGACCCACTTCCGCCATCAATTTATCCAGCCACTGGTAGCTGGGCGAGGCTGATTTCTCGTACCACTCGCTCGGATGTTTGACGACCAGCTTCTGGATAGTCTCCGCCTTGGCCTTGTCTTGCAGGATCTTATGGACATCGGCGCTAGTCCATTCTCCCTCGCGCTTGGGATCAATCGCCTTTGCCAGTGTCAGGTGATAACTAGACCTGCACATACCATCAATATGGGAAATTAAATCTGTTATTCCTTATTGCTTCATCATTAACATCCAAAATGGCATTGCTAGGTATGTTTTTTTCCCCAAAAGAGTTGCTTGTACATATTTTGTTATGATCTATTTTTTCGTTTCCTTTTTTTACTGTAAGAAATGCCTTTGCATTCAATGTTTCTTGTGGAATCCCAAACGAATAAGCGTAATCGCCACGCTTAAAACCAAGGTACACAGTATAAGTAGCCAAGTCCGTCCAACGTTGGATTTTATTATCTTTATTGAAATCAAGCTCTAGTTCAATATTTCTTGCTGTTCCAAACCTGTAGGATACAACATCGCTATTTTTTTTAGTACAAAATGAAAACAATCTTTTCTTGGGCTCATTTAATTGACATGCAGCAATTTCAATTTCGTCGGAGGAACACAGATTAGCCTCTGTACCATTTACATGGGAAGATAATAGTACAGACGATGCAAGTATTAAAATATGAGTTTTTTTCATTTTAAAATCTTCTCAATTAATTTATAGGCTTCTTTTCTTTCAGATAAACCCATATCGCCGCCATTGACTCTTTGGGTTACACCAGGCACATCAGAAAGTCCCTTACTATTATCACGTAAATATACCTTGTATTTTAGCCAGAACCAAAGTGCGCTTCTAATTGCTGTTGGCATGGCATTTATTAAAGAAGGGTTGTTTACCGTGTCTGGTATTGGGCCAGACCAATAGTTGTTATAATCAGTTTTGAATCCATTGTATTTTTCATAACCAGTGATCTGAATAAGGCCTCGCCCCCTAAAGTTATAACCATCATCGGGGTGAGATGCTCTATTTCCATTTAGTTTTTGAAAGTGTTTTCTGCCAATAGCATGTTGATCTGCTCTTCGAGTTATTATTCCTTTCGAATTCTTTTCATAACCATCTTCCTCTGATTCTTTTACATGTACTTTGTAGTAGCTACTGAATGAACGAAGTACTGCAGGGGAATACTCCCAACTTTCAGTTTCACCAAGCATATCCTCACCAACTTCGCCTTTAATTTGAGAGAAGAAATGTCTTTGTTTCGTCCTAGTATTCAGTTCAAACTCATCAAGCCTGCCATTTACTTCATATATCACAGACTCAATGTCACTTTTATTAGCTAATGGGAAAATGGCTTTAAGTTGGTCATATGAAATTGCTAAAGCATGTTCACTTTTCATAATAGGAAGCAGTGGGTAAATATGCCACAGATCCGGGCCGAGCTTTAATTTGGCGGCACTCTGCATCCATTCCAGGCTATCGATGCGTTGTTTCTCATGATCAACCAGCTTGTCGAATTCCGGCAGACCCACTTCCGCCATCAATTTATCCAGCCACTGGTAGCTGGGCGAGGCTGATTTCTCGTACCACTCGCTCGGATGTTTGACGATCAGCTTCTGGATAGTCTCCGCCTTGGCCTTGTCGTGCAGGATCTTATGGACATCGGCGCTAGTCCATTCCCCCTCGCGCTTGGGATCAATCGCCTTTGCCAGTGTCAGGAAAAAGGGGGAGGGGGCCTCAGGAGCCAGGTGGCCGTCCGAGCCGCTGCCATCAACCTGCTGAAAGCCAATTTTGAGCCAGTCATGCTGACTCAGCATCTCCACCTTGCTCTGTTGCACAAATAGCCCTGTCGTCACCTCTATCCAGTCGATATCGGCATTATCTTTTGCTTGCTTGGGGGAGTCGAGCAGAACTTCCTGACTCAGGGTTTCGGTCGGGGTGAAGCTGACAGCATTGGCTTGCTGCGATTTTTTGGCGAGAGTGAGGCCTGCGGGCACCTTGGCATAACTGGCGCCACCTTTGGTCTGGGCCTTGTTGGCGAGTACATCGGCCAGCTTGGGATCCTGGCTGAAGACTTCCAGATGCAGCTGATGGATGCTCTTTTTTGCATCTCTTTCTACCAGGCTGGTTGGGGTTTCGACCAGACCCAGATAGCCAATGGTGTCACCAGCCGCTATGGGCAGCGGACTGGGCAGCACATAGAGCTCACCCAGGTGGCTGGCCGACTTGTTTTGCACCTTGATATATTCATCTTCGACGCAGACCCAAGCCATGCCGCACAGAGCGGCTGAGCCGCCTTGAATCGCTGGGGTCTCGAAGGAGCAGCGCGCCATCTTGCGTGATTTGCCGTTGCTCTGCTGGAACTCCTGTTGATGCGCATCGAAGCGGATGCGGGTGCCAGCGGGCAGAGAGACGGAGTGTGCCCCTGACTTGGGCAACTCGCCAGCTTCACCCGGTATGGGATCGGCGCGACCTGCCATGGCGGTGGCCAGCTCGGCCTCCACCTGGTCATAGAGCCAGTTGGGTAGCTGAGGTTTGATGGTTGCCACCGTCTTCTCATCCATGGCAAGCCAGACATTATCACCCTGAGCCGCCAACATCTGCTGACTCTGCCTGCCCGGGCTCAGCACCTTGACCAGGACAAAGTCGTAATCCGTTTTTCCCAGGGTTCCCCGTTTGGTTGGCGTGCCTGCCACCCGTTCGAATTCTGTACCTGCGGGCAGGGTCAGGGAGGGCAGCTGCTCGTCAGACAACAGCTCCTCTGGCGTTGGATGCAGATGAGGCACAGAGTTGCGCACATTACGCCCCACTTTCAGGACCAGCTTGTCCCCTTGCTGATGGTGATCCCAGGGCAACAGATGCATATAGAGGGAGTAAAACGTAAATTCGTTTTTCTCCTTCGTATCAGGGTTGGTTTCACAATAAGCGTGCTCGACCAGACAGAAACAGTTGGAATATTTGAGCGTCTGATCCTGAAAGGTGGAGCTGAGGTAGTCCGGCATCATGCGAAAGGCGACGACCCTGCCATCGGCGATGCAGCGCACCGGATGTTTGTCCTTGCACCAGGGCGCCGTCTGTTCACTGATGTGAATGCCGCCATGCCATTTGCTGTGGCCACCCAGCAGATAGTGACCACCCGATTCACCCTTGAGCAGGCCATTGAGCGCCTTGCTATCGGCAAACTCCTTGCCGTCCTGGGTCAGTATGGGAAATACGTACTTCATGGGGGCGAGCTCCACTATTCAGAAAACAAGAAGAAAGCCTTGGGCTTAGGTGGAACCAGCTCCTGCTCCTTGAGCAGGGCTTCCATGCCAAGCTGACTGGGAGGAGGGGGGGTAAACTCGGCTTCCGCAGGTGCGGGAACAGCGGCAACCGGCTTGGGCACCACGGGAGTCTTGCCCGCCCAGCCAGAACCTGATCCGGGACTGCCACCGGCATTGAGCTTGATGCCGGGGCCTGAGAGGGTCACTGCACTGGGATCCACCTTGATGAAGCTGCCACCCCCTTTGAGGGTGATCTCGCTGCCCGCCTCCAGCACCAGCTTGTCGCCGACCTTGATATGCACCTCGGAGCCCGCCTCGACCAGCAGGGATTGCCCCAGCTTCTGATGCATGGCGCCATCGACGCTGAGCGACAGATCGCCCTTGATGTGGTCGCGCTTCTCACCATTCACAGTGAGATGGTCATTGGCCTTGATGCGGGTGACTCGTTCATTGTCGATGTCGCTGTGCTGGTCGTGCTTGATGTGCCAGGCCGCATCGTTCTCTATCAGCACATTGAGGTCTTTCTGACCGTGAATGTAGATCTCCTCCTGCCCGGCCTGGTCTTCGAAGCGCAGCTCGTTGAACCCCTCCCCCTGATGGGTCTCGGTGCGCAGCACGGTGCGGGTCTTGTGGGCAGGCAGCTCGTAGGGGGGCCGGTTGGTGGCGTGGAAGGTGCGACCGGTGACGATGGGCTGGTCGGGGTCCCCTTCCAAAAAGCTGACGATGACTTCGTGGCCGATGCGCGGGATGGCCATCATGCCGTACTGGCCACCGGCCCAGCCCTGGCTGACTCGCACCCAGCAGGAGCTCATGTCATTGGAGCTGCCATAGCGGTCCCAGGGGAACTGCAATTTCACCCGGCCATGCTGGTCGCAGTAAATCTCCTCGCCCTCCGGCCCCACCACGAAGGCGATTTGCGGGCCGTCGACCATGGGCTTGGGGTCGGTATCCAGGCCGAGGCGGGGGCGCCAGCTCTGCTTGGCGCGCACCACGGCAAACTGGTTGTAATAGACGGTGGGCTCGCTGCCGCCCTCCTCTTCCAGGGCCTGGGGCTGCTTGCCGGTGTGCTGGATGCTGACCAGTTGCCAGTCGTCGTTGAGAGCCGCGTTGGGGTGTTCGCTCAAGGCGAAGCGCTGGCCCGGCTGCAGGGCGGCGCAGTTGGACTGACCCCGGCCGGTCACGGCGTCATTGCGCAGGGCATCGAGCCGGTACTGGCTGAACGCCTTGCCGCTGGGGTCGGCCTTGAAGCGGCCCGGGTAGTCAAAATGCTGATAGGCATCCCGTTGATGGTCGAGGGCGCTGCCCACCGCCTGATGGGAGAGGCCATAGGCCGGGGTCTGGAAGCTGTAATCCTTGAGCTCCACATCGCTGGTGCGCACCGATTCGCGATAGTGGAACTGGCGCACATAAGGACCCTGCTCCAGGGAGCGGTTGCCGAGATTGAAGAACAGCTCGGGGCCCGCCACAAGGGCGGCGGCATCGTCGGCGAAGACGATGCGGTGCTTGCCCTGCTCGAACTCGTGGAAGTAGAAGATGCCCTCTTCGGCGGCGAGGCGGTTGACGAAGTCGAGGTCGGATTCCCGGTACTGGACGCAATATTCCCGCTGGCCATGGTCGTTTTTCAGGGCGAAGGCGTAGTCGGTGATGCCCGCCTCCTGCAGCAAGATGCTGATGATTTCATCGGGTTTTTGCGCCTGGAAGATGCGGGCGTTGCGGCGAAGACCAAGGCGCCACAGGGCCGGTTTGACCTCCAGCTGGTAGCGGGTGCGGCGAAAGCCGCTGTCTCCCTGGGCCGCGTCGCTGACCACACCGCTGACCCGGCGCTGCAATTCGCCGTTGTACCAGACCAGCAGCTCGCAGGGCTGGTCGAGCAGGTCGGCGAAGGGGAGATCGGCCTGATGGCTGGCGAGATCGAGCCGCAGGCTGAAGGGGCGACTCAGCTGCTCATCGAGGTTGAACTCGACCAGGGCGAAGGTGGATTCGGGCAAGGTCCCCACCCGGGCGGTGAACTGTAATCCGGTCTGATTGGCCATAGGAACTTAGACTCCCCTTGTATTTTATGATCGGGCCTGTCGCCAGGCCGGATGAGAAAACACAAAAGCCCCGGCGCCATCCCTTGCGGGAAGAGCCGGGGTAAACTGCACAGATCTCAACACGAAATCCAAAGCCTGTTGCCACGCAGGCGGATAAGAAAGGACATCGAAGAGATTAAGCTTCGATCGGGGCGCGCCAGTCGTCAGCACCCGAGGTACCAGCGACGGTGTGCTCCCAGTCGATCTTGCGGTAGGCCAGAGAGACCTGGATCAGCTGGGTGAAGTCGGATTTTGCCGGATCCTGGCAATGGGGCATCTGGCAGTCGATATCGACGACGGTGGCATCGGTCAGCACGGTAGAGAAGAAGTGCTCCTGCTTGCCTTCCACGGAAGTGCGGTACCACTTCAGAGTCACTTTCGGCAGCATCTCGCCGGAGGCCAGGGAGTTGTACATCAGCGGCACGGCCTTGTTCAGGGCGACGGTGAACTTGAACGGCTTGTGGACACGCTGGCCAGCCGGCTGACCGGATTGCGGGTCGGTCGGTACGGTGACGATGTGCTGGAACTCTTGCACCAGCATCTCGTCTTCGTGACCTTGTACGAAGATGTTGCCGACGGAATCTGAGGTGAAGGCACCGGCAGTGATGTTGCCCTGGGTTTTACCTTCAATGCTGATATAACACGGTGTTGGCATGGAAATGCTCCTTTGCGAATAGTAGTAAGATTCAGCAAGAGGTAGCAGGGAGCGTGCCATAAGTTAAATTAGTTAGTTTTCAACTGCTTAACTGTATACATCGTTATAAATGGAACCAGTTGAGCAATAAGTTGCGCGCCGCCACCCGATTGGTCTGCAAATCATTGCTATTGCAGCGTTTATTGCTATCAAATGGCGCAAAAACTTGCCTGAGGTAGATGCATCCCCTATTTGGTTGCCAGAAAATAAAACAGGCGATGATCGCTCATCGCCTGTTGGGTCGCTGGGGAAGGGCTACTTAGAAGTCGTAGCGAGCGGCCAGCTGGAAGTCATCCTGGTTGGCGACGGCCTGATCCGGCTGGCTATCCAGATTGTTGATACGGTATTCACCTATCACCCGGAAGTTGCTGTTGAACTTGTACTGGGCGCCCAGGGTGTAGTAGTCGATAGAGTCGACGTCATCCTTGCCTTTCTGCTGGACCTCCTGCTTGTTCCACAAGGCCATCAGGCCGATGCCGTTGCTGAAGTTGTAACCCAGCGCGGCTTCCCAACCGTTGTGATCCTTGTCGGTAGCCAGGAAGTCGTTGCCATCGGCGTAACTCAGGGCCGCGTAGATGCTCTTGTCATCATATTTGGCAGAGAGCAGCCACAGTTTGGCGTCGGCTTCACCGCTCTTGTCACGCAGGCCCACGTTGTAAGCGGTACCCAGGGAGAGGTTGAACGGGAAGGTATAGGCCACGGCGGCACCGTAGGCGGCATCGCTGTTCTTGTTGGTGGTCTCTTCGGTGTCACCGCCATCGAACTTGTAGCTGGTGTCGACCTGGAAGCCGTTGAACAGGCCAGAGTATTTGAGCACGGAACCGGCGCGGTTGACGGCGAAGTTATCGGTGGTGGCGCCGAGGGCCTCGTTGCCATAGCCGTCGGAGAGGGAGACGTCGGTCCAGTCGGCCAGGAAGCCGGGGGCGCCTTTCTGGCGGCCGAAGGTGACAGTGCCCCAGTCGGCACCGACCCCGGCGAAGGCCAGGCGGGTGCGCATGTTGTCCGAGTTCTCGCTGATGGTCTTCTCGCTGTCATTGACGTACAGCTGCAGCTCGTATTGAGCCAGGGCCTTGAGATTGCTGTTGATCTGGCTGTCGACCTTGGCACCGAAGCGAACAAACTGGTTGGCGCCTTGCTTGGCGCTGTAGTCATCCACGATGTCGCCATTGTCATCGAGCTTCTTCTTGTCACCGAAGAACTGACCGGCATAGATACGGCCATAGAGGTCGAGCTTGGTGGTGTCATTCTTGAAGACTTCGACGGCCTGTACCTGGAAAGCGGAGCTCAGCGCGAGCGCTACTACTGTCAGCTTTTTCATCTTAATCCCTTGTGTTGCAAGCTTTTGTTGTAAAAGACGGGGCTATGCTAGGGGTGTGAAATGACGGTTCGGTTACTGACAGATGAAGAGTGAGTGGTGATTTGATGTCAGTTCGATGAAGAGGGCTGCGTCAGGATCTGTGTGCTTGAGCCTGAGCGGGTCTGTATCGGTCATTGGTTGTGCAAAATGGTAAAAATACGGTGAGCATGCAGTTTTGCGCGCAAAGGTTTGCCCTTGTGGTAGAATGCCGCCCGTTTTTCGAGCTCCTATAGGTTGGATTAGCGATGAGACGTGAACTGGCAATCGAATTTTCCCGAGTGACGGAAGCGGCTGCACTGGCTGGCTACAAGTGGCTCGGACGTGGCGACAAGAATATCGCCGATGGCGCGGCCGTGGCAGCCATGCGTCATATCCTCAATCAGATCGATATCGATGGTGAGATAGTGATCGGCGAGGGCGAGATCGACGAAGCGCCCATGCTCTATATCGGCGAGCATGTGGGCACGGGTCAGGGGGATGCGGTGGACATCGCCGTCGACCCGATCGAAGGCACCCGCATGACGGCCATGGGCCAATCCAATGCCCTGGCCGTGCTGGCCGTGGGTGACAAGGGATCCTTCCTCAAGGCCCCCGACATGTATATGGAGAAGATCATCGTCGGCCCCAAAGCCAAGGGGGTGATCGACCTGGATGTAGCCCTTGAGCTCAACCTCAAGGCGGTTGCCAAGGCGCTCGGCAAGCCGTTGTCGCGTCTGACCGTCATCACCCTGGCCAAGCCGCGTCATGACAAGGCGATCAAGGAGATGCAGGGACTGGGAGTGCGCGTCTTCGCCATTCCCGATGGCGATGTGGCCGCCTCCATCCTCACCTGTCTGCCGGACAGTGAAGTCGATATGCTTTACGGCATCGGCGGCGCGCCGGAAGGCGTCATCTCGGCGGCGGTGATCCGTGCCCTGGATGGTGACATGCAGGCGCGCCTCATTCCTCGCCATCAGGTCAAGGGTGACGATGCCAATGCCCGTGCCCTGGGTGAGCAGGAGATAGCCCGCTGCATCGCACTGGGTATCGATGTCACCAAGGTGCTCAAGCTCGAAGACCTGGCCAAGAATGACAACGTCATCTTCTCGGCGACCGGCATCACCAAGGGTGATCTGCTGGAAGGGATCAGCAGCGATGGGGTCATGGCGACCACGGAGACGCTGCTCATCCGTGGCAAGTCACGCACCATCCGTCGTATCAAGTCGATCCATTATCTGAATCGCAAAGATGAAGTCATCCGCGACATCATCCTCTGATCCGCAGTGGCAATGTGCATTGCAATCCAAGCCCGGCCCAGTGCCGGGCTTGTTGTATTGAGGGCGACCGGAACGTGACGAGCCACGCCTATCCACTTCGTCGTATCAAGTCGATCCACTGTCTGAATCGCAAAGATGACGTCATCCGCGACATCATCCTCTGATAGGTAGCTGTGCAATCCAAGCCCGGCCCAGTGCCGGGCTTGTTGTATTGAGGGCGACCGGAACGTGACGAGTCACGCCTATCCACTTCGTCGTATCAAGTCGATCCACTGTCTGAATCGCAAAGATGACGTCATCCGCGACATCATCCTCTGATAGGTAGCTGTGCTTTCTATTGCAATCCAAGCCCGGCCCAGTGCCGGGCTTGTTGTATTGAGGGTGACCGGAACGTGACGCGTCACGCCTATCCACTTCGCCGTATCAAGCCGATCCACTGTCTGAATCGCAAAGATGACGTCATCCGCGGCATCATCCTCTGATCCGCAGTGGCAATGTGCATTGCAATCCAAGCCCGGCCCAGTGCCGGGCTTGTTGTATTCAGGGCGACCGGAACGTGACGAGCCACGTTTATCCACTTCGCCGTATCAAGTCGATCCACTGTCTGAATCGCAAAGATGACGTCATCCGCGACATCATCCTCTGATCCGCAGTGGCAATGTGCATTGCAATCCAAGCCCGGCCCAATGACGGCTTTGCTGTATGCCGCGCCTTGACACCGATAGTGATAAGAGGTTGTCCGGGCCTGGGATAGACTGGCGCTCCCCTTGGATGGATATCGTCATGGAATGTCGTGCCGGCTGTGCCGCTTGTTGTATCGCCCCCAGTATCAGCAGTGCCATTCCCGGCATGCCCCTGGGGAAACCCGCTGGTGTGCCCTGCGTCCAGCTCGATGAGCGGCTGGGTTGCCGCCTGTTTGGCTTGCCCGAGCGTCCCGTGGTATGCGGTGGTTTTCGCCCCATGATGGATGTCTGCGGCACTCACCGGAGCGAGGCAATCTGGTTGCTTGGGGAGTGGGAGCGGCAGACCTCCTGAGCCTTGGCTTGCATGAGGCGGGTAGCGCCAGGCATCCTCTGCCTGGTGTTGTTCGACCACCATAGAAAAGAGGCCGCAATTGCGGCCTCTTTTTGCAGGTTCGGCTCAGGGGCTGGCTAGACGCCGGCGAGCTGCAGGGCCTGACGATAGTACTCGTTGGCCTTGTTGGTGAGTCGGCGCTTGTCCATCAGCTGGCCCATGGCATGGCAGAGGGCGGCGCTTGGCGCCTTGGCCAACTCGATCTCCAGCAGTCGCTGTGCCTCGTCCAGATGGCCTGCCAGCAGGTTGACTTGGGCGAGGGCCGCCTGGGCACCCGGTTTGTCCTGCATCTTGCCAAGCAGGGTCAGCAGCGGCTGGTAGTCATCCAGGCGCAGACGAGGCAACTCGGCCAGCAGTTGCGGCGAGGCATCCCGGCGCAGGGCATCGAGCCAGAGATCGGCGGCGGCCTTGTCTCCTTGCAGGCTGCGCAACTGGCGGCCATAGCCGAGCAGCAACTCGGGATCCTGGCGCAGCTTCTTGGGCATGGCCTGCCAGATGGCAGCCAGCGTGTCGGCCTCGTCGGCCCCTTGTTGCAGGCGACCAACCCAGGCCTGGCGGGTCAGCTCCTCTTCCTGCTTGGGATTGAGCTTGCCGACCTTGTGCAGCACCGGGATCAGCTCCAGCAGGGCGGCCCAATCCTGGCGTGCCAGTCGCACCTGACGCAGCTGATCCAGCACCATGGGATGGCGAGGGTTGAGGGCCTGCAGGGACTCCAGGGTTGCGAGGGCGCTCTCGTACTGGCCCTGCTCTATCTGCAACTGGGTCTGGGTCAGGGTCAGGGCCAGCTCGGCCTTGGGGTGCTCTTCCTGGGCCTGCTGCAGATACTGATCCCGGCGGCTGTCATCGCCACGGGCCTGGGCCGCCTTGGCGGCGGAGAGGTAGTTGAGCAGGGGAGTTTCGCTGTTGCGAGCGCCCTTGACCATCAGCTTCTCGGCCTGGCTATAGTGCCCCTCGGCGAAGGCCAGGGTCGCGGCCACCGTCTGCTGGTTGGCCTTGCGGCGACGGCGGTAGCCGTACCAGCCGAGGGTCTTGCGGCGCAGGCCAAATACCCGGGCCAGCAGCCACTCGACGATGAGCAGCAGACCATAAAACAGGATGGCCAGGATCACCGCGCTGGTGACCGAGGACTCCAGGGTGTAATTACCCAGGGAGATCATCACATAACCCTTGTTGCCCGAGGCTTCGGGGCCGAAGGCCAGCCCTGCAACCATGACGGCAACCAGAATAATCAAACGGATCATGGGGCTCTCCTCAGTTACCGGTCGCGATGCGTTGCAGGCGCTCGGTCAGAACCTGCTCGAGCAGGGCCTGGGTGCTGAACTTGTCCGGATAGTCGAACTGGATCTGTTCGCCCTTGAGCTTGTCGAGCTCTCCTTGCAGGTAGTGGGTCGCGCTGTTGTCGGTATCGAAGTACTGCGCCAGCCAGCGGGAGGCCTTGTCGATGCTGTCTTCGTACAGGGCTTGCTGCTCGCGATACACGGCGAGCTGGGCCTGGAGCAGCTTGGTTTTGAGGTTCTCGCGCAGGTAGATCTCCTGCTGGGGCGAGATGAGTGCCTCGACAGCGCCATCCCGGCGGCGAATGGTGATGAAGTTCTCGGTAAACTTGACCCAGTTCTTCTTCAGATTGCTCTCCCACTCATCCGGGTTGCTGCTGACCGCCTGATTGGCCTGCTCCTCGGCGGTGGGCATGGTGACGTTGGAGAGGGGCAGCTGATCTATCTGATCTTCGAGGGCTGCGAGTTTGAGGGTGAGCCCTTCACGATCGACCCTGGGCATGGCCTTGAGCTTGGTGATGTCTTCGGCCAGGGCCTTGCGGATCGGCATCAGGCTGGGATCGTTGAGCGCCTTGATGCGTTCGTCGGCGTTGCCGAGCAGGGTGATGGCGGAGATGAGATCATGCTCGAGCCACAGCTTGCGGCCCGCCATCCGTACCAGGTATTCAGATTCGGCCAGCATCCAGTCGTTGGGACGCTTGTCGTTGAGATCCAGCACCCGGTTCTGCAGGCCCTTCAGCTCCTCTTGCAGGGCCTGCTGGCTCTTGCCAAGTTCACCCAGCTTCTGCTGCTCCTGACTGTTACCCCGCTCGACCCGACCCATGACATCCCCCAGCTGCTGCTTGAGCTGAGCAAGCTCTGCCTGCTGGGCCAGGGCGCCCTGATGGCCGTGGTAGTAGAGGCCGCCGGTCAGCCCAAGGGCGACCAGTATGGCGACGGCCCCCATGAGTACGCCAGCGCGCCCCTTGCTCTGCCTGGTTGGCGCAGGGCTGGCCTGGGTCGTTTGGCTCGCCGCACTCTGGCGTGGCTCGGCCCCCTCTTGCGAAGTGGCCTGGGCTTCTTGCTGTTCTGTCATCGCGTCTTCCTCTGTTCCAGGGCGGCCAGCAGGGCCTGATTGGCTGCCCCCTGGGCAATCGTGATATGGAGAAAACCCAACCCTTCGGCCATCTCGGCCACGCGGGGACTGGGGACCACCAACTGGCAACCATGGAGCCAGGGGTGTGCATCATCGGGTACCAGCGTCTGCAGACGCTGCAACAACTCCCCGCTGGTGATAAGCAGGCTGTCGATCCCGGCCTCTTGCCAGTCACGGGTCAGCGCTGGGCCATCCAATTCGGGGTAGTGGCGCTCATAGGTGCAACAATAGTGCACCAGAGCCCCTCTCGAGGCCAGCGTTCGGGCGATGAGATCCCGGCCACCGTTGCCGCGCAGGATCAGTACCCGCTTGCCAGCGAGCTGCTGCAGTTCGGGCAGTGCGATCAGCCCCTCACTGCGGGGATCCGTCGGACTCATGGCGGCGATGCCGAGATCGGCAAAGGCTGCCGCGCTGGCGGCACCGACGGCAAAGTAGTCAATATTTGGCCAGGTCTGACCAGTTTGCAACATAAAATGATCAGCAAAAAGAATGGCATGGACGCTTACGGCGATAACCACATCCGCCTCGGCCAGCAGGGTGGCCAGCTTATCCAGCTCACTGCCCGGCCCCAGCGTGAGCAGGGTACAGGGCTGGGGGTCATGGCCATGCTGACGAAGCAGCGTGCTGAGCTCGGTACCCTGTTCGGCGGGGCGTACCACCAGAGGAGTCATTGAGGTGACTCCCGAGTGGTGATGAAGGGGCAAGGAGTCAGCCTGACCACTCGCACGACAGGGTCAGCATGAGGGACACGGACCTGCCGAGGCTCTCCATGACGACCCTGAACCATCATGCCTGATAGACCTGGGCGAGTATGGTATCGGCACCGGCGGCCAGCAGGCGCTCGGCCAGTTGCTGACCCAGGGCTTCACCCTGGGCGAGGGGGCCGCGGATCTCGTCACGCAGCACCTGGCTGCCATCGGGTTGGCCAACCAGGCCACGCAGCCAGATCTGATCCCCTTCCACCAGGGCATAGGCTCCGATAGGTACCTGACAGCCACCCTGCAGGGCGCGGTTCATTGCGCGCTCGGTCAACACCCGGATGCGGGTCTCGGCGTGCTCCAGCGGCGCCAGCAGGGCATGCAGCTCCATGTCGTCGTTGCGACACTCGATACCGACCGCCCCCTGACCGTTGGCGGGCAGGCTCTGCTCCGGCTCGATGAAGGCGCGGATCCTGTCCGCCATCTCCAGACGCAGCAGACCCGCGGCGGCCAATATGATGGCGTCGTACTCACCGCCATCGAGCTTGGCGAGGCGGGTGTTGACGTTGCCACGCAGATCTCGCACCACCAGATCCGGGCGCGCGGCGCGCAGCTGGCACTGGCGGCGCAGACTGGAGGTGCCGACCACGGCCCCCTGGGGCAGCTCGGCAATGTTGGCGAAGCGGTTGGACACGAAGGCATCGCGGGGATCTTCCCGCTCGCAGATGGTGTGCAGACCGAGTCCTTCGGGAAACTCAACCGGAACGTCCTTCATGGAGTGAACGGCGATATCTGCCCGCCCTTCCAACATGGCAGTTTCCAACTCTTTGACGAACAACCCTTTTCCGCCAACCTTGGCCAGCGGAGTATCCAATATCTTGTCACCCTGAGTGCTCATGGGCACCAGCTCGACGGTGAGTTGCGGATGCAGGGCTTCGAGCCTGTCTTTGACAAAATTGGCCTGCCACAGGGCCAGCGGGCTCTTGCGTGTGGCGATTCTCAGGGTACGGGCTGCCATATCAATCAGTTGTTTCATATTTAAAGGAAAATGATCTTACCACCCTTTACAGGGGCTTTCATGGCGCTGGCTGCAAAAGCGGGATCTGGCCGAAAAAGGAAGGGGAGGAAATGATTTTCACTGGGGAGTGCTTGAATGGCAACTATCTGATTATAAATACCTTATTTGCTTTCCTATGATACCGTTCATCTGGCTGTCATAAATAATCCTGCTATTCGCTGTGGGCTTGTTTACCACCGCAGTTTGCATTGTTAACATGATCACACTTTTTTGACGCCTCCCCGTTTTGGTGCGTCAATTGCAACCCCCAAATAGGCAGGTCATTGCTGGTACAACTCGATGCACTCGTATCGCGTTATGACGAGATCAATCGTCTCAAGACGCAGCGAGCGCTAGGTCTCATGAGTCGCTATGGGCAACAGGTATTCCAACTGCTGCCCGTCATGCTGCACTTCAATCATCCCCTGCTGCCCGGTTATGTGGGTGGGGATGTGCCTCACGGGATCTGGAGTTTCAACGCCAACGAGACCCAGCAGGCCTTCATCGAAGACCTGTGCCAGAACGCCAACTGCCAGAGTGGGCTTAGCACCCAGGAGAGAGCCATTCAGGGTCTCTACTCCATGGGCAGCACCTCCTCCATCGGCCAGTGCTGTCATTCGGATCTCGATATCTGGGTCTGTCACGTGGCGGGCCTCTCTCCCGATCGCCTGGCCCTGCTCGATCTCAAGTGCCAGCAGCTCTCCAAGTGGGCCGAGCAGCGCGGCGTGGATCTCAATTTCTTCCTGATCCCCGAAGACAAGTTCCGTCAACACAATGATGCCGAGATGCAGGGCGAGAACTGTGGCAGCGCCCAGCATCTGCTGCTGCTCGACGAGTTCTATCGCAGCGCCATGCACATCGCGGGCAAGCGCCTGCTCTGGTATCTGGTGCCCCGCGCCTATGACGAGCAGTATGATGACTATGTGGCAGGCCTGTTTGCGAGCGGTCAGCTCAGTCAGGATGACTGGCTCGATCTGGGCAGCTTCAACCGCATTCCGGCCGAGGAGTACTTCGGCTCTGCGCTCTGGCAGCTCTACAAGGGGATCGACTCGCCCTACAAGGCGGTGCTCAAGTCGGTGCTGATGGAGGCTTACTCCCACGAGTACCCGAACACCCGGCTGCTCTCCTTCATCAGCCGCGACTGGTTCCAGCAGCATGAGGGCATGAGTTTTCGCCAGGATAACTACTGCCTGATGCTGGACAAGGTGACCAACTACCTCAAGTCCATCGGCGACATGCAGCGTCTGGATCTGGTGCGCCGCTGCTTCTACCTGAAGGTGTGTGACGGCCTGAGCCATCCCAACGAGGAGGGCTCGCCCCTGTGGCGGCGGGAGCAGATGGAGCAGCTGGTCGCTTACTGGGGCTGGAGCCCGGAGCGGCTCCATCATCTGGATCATCGCCAGGAGTGGAAAGTGGAGCAGGTCAAGGTGGCCCATGCCGAGCTGCTCGAAGCCCTGATGCACAGTTATCGCAATCTGATCCAGTTCGCCCGGCGTAATAACATCAGTGAATCCATCAACCCGGAAGATATCGGTATCTTGTCGCGCAAGCTCTATGCGGCCTTCGAGAGCCTGCCGGGCAAGGTGCAGCGCATCAACCTCAAGATAGCGCCGGATCTGAGCGAGCCGGATCTGAGCCTGGTGCAGGTGCCCAATGGCCGCCTCAATCGCGCCGGCTGGTATCTCTACAAGCACTCCCTTGAGCCGTCTGACATCATTGGCCGGGCGCCCCTCGAACATAACAGCTACATCAGCAAGCTGGTGGCCTGGGCCTATTTCAACGATCTGCTCACCCCCCAGTCGCGGGTGCACCTGTTCAATCAGGGCTCGGATCTGCACATCGACAACTTGCACCAGTTTTGCCGCGATCTCTCCGGCACTTTCCCGGTCAAGTACCCGCGCGCCACCAACGTGGCCCTGAGCCGCCCTTGCGAAATTCATCAGCTCTCCATCTACCTCAATCTGGAGGTGGATCCGAGCAGTCACTGGGTCGGCCAGGTGATAGAGTTTGATGCCAACAGCGCCGATGTCTTCTCGTTTGGCCGCAATATGGAGTGTCTGGTGGGCTCGGTGGATCTGGTCTATCGCAACTCCTGGAGCGAGATCCGCACCCTGCATTTTCGTGGTGACGAGGCGGTGGTCGATGCCCTCACCACCATTCTCGGCAAGATGCACCAGGATGCGGCTGCCCCGGAAACCATCGCCGTATTCTGCTATAGCCAGCATTTCCGCTCCCTGGTGCGCTCCCGCTTCCAGCAACTGGTGGCCGAGTGCATCGAGCTGCGGCTGGCCCGGGACAAGCAGCAACTGGTCAAGACCCTCGCCCTTGGCAAGGAGAAGTACGGCATCTTCTTCGAGCGGCGCGGGGTCTCGGTCAAGAAGCTGGAAAACGCCATCGACTTCTACCGGCACATCTCCCACAACAAGCTGGATCACCTGCCGCTGCGCCTCGACAAGACCCACAGCCAGCATCTGCCGGGCATAGTGGATACCTATGCCAGCGAGGGCCTGGTGCAGTTCTTCTTCGACACCCGCAATGCGGGCACCAACATCTACATACTGGACGAGGCGAACAGGGTCGAAATCTACCAGCATTTCGCCGGCAACAAAGATGAACTGGTGGCCGGGGTGAACCGCTTCTATACCTCCAGTCACGAACGGTTCAGCGATGATGGCCAATTCGTCAACTTCAACCTGCCCCAGTACTACGAGATAGTCGAGAGGGGGGAGACGCTGGACGTTATTCCTTACCGCAGCCAGGGGCTGGGGCGGGATCCTCAGGTGCAGGCCCGTGACGTGGGCTGAGCCAAGCCACCCTGGTGATGTGAAGAGGGCCTGCAATGCAGGCCCTCTTCTTGTTACGGGGATTGCCCGGCCCCATGTCATAGGGGGCGGGAGCTGGATCTCAGGGGGCGAAGCAGGCCAGCAGCCAGGCGCGGATATCCCCTAGCTGAGGGCGGCAGATCTCGTGGCGCATGGGGTACTCGTGCCACTGGGGGGCCAGACCCGCGGCCTCCAGGCGCTGCCTGGCGTCCCAGCCCATGGAGAGGTGAACCACGTCGTCATAGATGCCATGCATGTAGCAGATTGGCAGGCTGCGAGCGCCATCACTGAGTTCTGCCAGCAGGGCATCCGGCGCCGCCAGATAGGTGGACATGCAGAGCAGACCGGCCAAGGGGGCAGGATGGCGCAGGGCGGTGAAGGAGGCGATGACACCCCCTTGGGAGAAGCCGGCGATGACGACGCGCTCGGGGGTGAAGCCCTCTTGCTCGAGCTGCGCCAGCAGGGTCGCAATCTGGCGGCAGGCCGCGCGCACCTCGGTCTCATCGGCCCTGTCTTCCGGCCGCTCGAAGCCCTTGATGTCGTACCAGCCGCGCATCTTGTGGCCCATGTTGATGGTGATGGGACGTTCGGGGGCATCGGGCAGCAGATGGCGGATGGGCAGTGCGCTGGGCAGGGCCAGCGCCTCCACCAGGGGGGCCAGCCCGGCCCCTGAGTCTCCCAGGCCATGCAGCCAGATCACCGCATGACGGGCCCCGTCGGGGTGGATATCTATCATGGGAAGGTCACGTCCTCGCCAGATTGCAGGGTGCAGGCGCGGGTGAGCAGGGCCTTGAGTTCATGGCCGAAGCGGTTGTCTATCCAGGTGTCCCCTCTCAGCTCGAAGTGGAAGCCGTTCTCGCGGGTGGCGACCCAGATCTGGTGCAGGGGTTCTTGCTTGTTGAGGATGACCTTGGTCTTGTTCTCGAACGCCAGGTTCAGTACGCCGCCAGCCCGCTCGCAATCGATATCCGGGTAATTGGCATCGATGGTGTCTTCCACATACTGGAAAAAGGTGTCTACCAGGGCGTGATACTCGTGATCCTTCATCGGTTTATCCTGTTGCTTTTAACAATGTGAGTGCGATTATAGAGGGCCAAAATTTTTTTCGCAGCGAACCATTATGATCATTCAACTCGTCCGGTGCCTGTCTGCCGCTCTTCTGTCGCTCACCCTGGTTGCTTGTGGCCTGAAAGGCCCGCTCTATATGCCGCCGGCCGAACAGCCGGACAGCCAGCAGTCGACTCCGTCTGAAGCCGAACCGGCGAAAGACTCGCAGAGCACTCCCCAGACCCCGGCCGAGGCGACCCCAGAGGCTACGCCGCACTCGTCATAATTTGGAAGGAACCGCCCCTTGGATCACTTTAATTACAACGCCGCTGGCCAGCTCCAGGCCGAACAGATTGATCTGCAACAGCTGGCCGATCAGCATGGCACCCCGCTCTATGTTTACTCCCGCGCGACCCTGGAGCGCCACTGGCATGCCTTCGATCAGGCGGCGGGGGCCATCCCCCACCTGGTCTGCTATGCGGTCAAGGCCAACTCCAACATAGCGCTGCTGAACTTGCTGGCGCGCCTCGGCTCCGGCTTCGACATCGTCTCCGGCGGCGAGCTGTCGCGGGTGCTGGCGGCGGGGGGCGATCCGGCCAAGGTGGTCTTCTCCGGCGTCGCCAAGAGCGAAGCCGAGATGCGCCTGGCGCTCGATAAAGAGATCCTCTGCTTCAACCTTGAGTCCGAAGCGGAGCTGGAGCGCCTCAACCGGGTCGCAGCCAGCATGGGCAAGGTGGCGCGGGTGTCGGTGCGGGTCAACCCGGACATCGATGCCGGTACTCACCCCTATATCTCGACCGGTCTCAAACAGAATAAATTCGGTATCCCCATCGAGCAGGCCCCCGCCATCTATCGCAAGGCGGCGGCCATGAGCAACATCGAGATCAAGGGGGTGGATTGCCATATCGGTTCCCAGCTCACTGAGTTGAACCCCTTCATGGAGGCGGCGGACAAGCTGCTGCGGCTGATCGACGAGTTGGCGCTGGAGGGGATCCACATCCATCACCTGGATGTAGGTGGTGGCCTGGGAGTCAACTATGGCGCCGAGCAGCCGCCACACCCGACCGAGTATGCCGAGGCCCTCAAAGCCAAGCTGGCCGGTCGCGAACTGACCCTGTTGTTCGAGCCGGGCCGCGCCATCGTCGCCAATGCCGGTGTGCTCTTGACCCGGGTTGAATACCTCAAGCCGGGGGAGACCCGCAACTTCGCGCTGATCGACGCCGGCATGAACGATCTGCTGCGTCCCTCTCTGTATGGCGCCTGGATGAACATCATCGAGGTCGACAGCAAGGCCCTGCATGAGCCAGCCCTCTACGATGTGGTGGGCCCGGTGTGCGAAACCGGTGACTTCCTCGGCAAGGAGCGCACCCTGGCGATTGGCGAAGGCTCCCTGCTGGCGGTGCGTTCGGCCGGTGCCTATGGCTTTACCATGTCTTCAAACTACAACACCCGCCCTCGCGCCGCCGAAGTACTGGTCGACGGTGACCAGGCGTTTCTCATCCGGGAACGTGAGCCGCTGGAGTCACTCTGGCAGGGCGAGCATCTGCTGCCTTGACCGGCTTGGAGGAGCGCGAGAGGGTCTCTTTTCTGACTCTCAAGGCTCCTCTGGGCTATTTGAGCGGGTGATGACGGGGACAGGAACGCAGGATGTTGATTGATATCTCCAGGATGCATGGGGCGTTGGATAACGCTCCCATGATGGTGGACGATCTTTTGTTGTGGCCTGAACAGCGCAGGGAAAAAAGATGTTAATTGAATTATCCAGGATGCATGGGGTGTCGGATAACGGCTTCATGGTGGTGGACGACCTGCTGTTGCGGCCTGAACAGCGCAGGGAAAAAAGATGTTAATTGAATTTTCCAAGATGCATGGCTTGGGTAACGACTTCATGGTGGTCGATGGTGTCACCCAGAAGCTGTTCTTCAGCAGTGACGTCATCAAGAAGCTGGCGGATCGCCACTTCGGAATAGGGTTTGATCAGCTGTTGCTGGTCGAACCCCCCTATGATCCCGAGCTCGATTTTCACTACCGTATCTTCAATGCCGACGGCAGCGAGGTGGAGCAGTGCGGCAACGGTGCTCGCTGTTTCGCTCGCTTCGTGCGGCTCAAGGGGCTGATCAACCGGGATCGCATCTCGGTCAGCACGGCCCGTGGCCGCATCATCTTGCAGCTGGAAGGGGAGAATCAGGTCACGGTCAACATGGGAGTTCCCCAGTTCGAGCCGGGCAAGATCCCGTTTCGCGCCCAGAAGGCGGAGCAGACATATCTGTTGCGGGCACAGGATCACACCGTCATGTGCGGCGCCGTCTCCATGGGCAACCCTCATTGCGTGATAGAGGTGCCCTCGGTCGATGCCGCGCCGGTCGAGACCCTGGGCCCCATAGTGGAGCGCCACGAACGTTTCCCCGAGCGGGTCAACGTCGGCTTCATGGAGCTGGTCGATGCCACTCAGATCCGGCTGCGGGTCTTTGAACGGGGAGTAGGGGAGACCCTGGCCTGCGGCACCGGTGCCTGCGCCGCCGCCGTGATCGGCATGAGCCAGGGCAAGCTCAAGGAGCGGGTGACCGTCTCCCTGCCCGGTGGCAAGCTGACCATCGCCTGGAAGGGGCCGGGCCAGCCTGTCTATATGACGGGCCCTGCCGAGCATGTGTTCGATGGGCAAATCGAGCTGTGAGATGCTGGCGGCTTAGGCCGCCTTTTCTCTATGTGGGGCCGCCCGGCAGGCGGAGGGGGCTGGGGGCGGCCGCCTCAATGCATTGATGTGCAAACGCGACTGTATTTGATGCCCCGATAGCGCTCTAATAGAGGCCTGGCTACCAGTGTTCCCTGTGCAGGCGCCACCCGGACGCGTGTCGCACAGGGTCATCAAGACGGGATTGATCAACATGAGTGAAGTTAAACGGCAGGAGCATGAGGCCGACGAGGCCATGGTGCTGGCGTACCTGAGCCGTTACCCCGAATTTTTCCAGCAGCATGCGAGCATGCTGGATCGCGTGCGCATTCCCCATGAGCGCAAGGGCACCGTCTCGCTGGTGGAGCGTCAGCTCGAGCGCCAGCGGGAGCGTATCGAGGGATTGGAGCTCGAGATCACCGAGCTGATGAGCCTGGCCAGCGCGAACGAACGGATCTTTCGCATCTACGCGGATCTCTATGGCGAACTCTATGGCTGCCAGACCCTGAGCAAGCTGGTGAGCGCCCTGCAAAATGCCTTCGTTGAGCAGCTGCGCCTCTCTGGCGTGCGGCTCTGGCTCAGCCCCAAGCAGTATCAACCGGGGGAGGGGCAACGCTTCCTCGTGCTGAGCAAGGGGATAGAGCAGATCATGGGCCAGCGTCTGCCAGGTCAGGGATTCTACTTTGGGCGCCTCAGCCAGAGCGAACAGCAGCAACTCTTTGGCAGCGACACCCTGGTCGGCTCCGTGGCCTTGATGCGGCTAGGCGAGCTGGGGCTGCTGGCCTTTGCCAGCTCGGATCCCGGCCATTTCTCCCCCCACAGCGATCCCTTGCTGCTCGGTCAGCTCGGGCGCCTGCTGCAACTGCGTCTGCCGGAACTCATCCGTGACAGTCAGCGCTGACGGACTTGCCTGCCTGCCTCCTGCGCTTGCGCAGGATCTGGCTGACTTCATCGAATACTTGCGGGTGGAGCGCCAGCTGAGTGGCCATACCCGCAGCAACTACCTGTCTCACCTCATCGCGATGACCAGCCAGCTGGTGGATCTGGGCCTGAGCCATTGGCCTGGGCTGGAGGCGAGTCAGGTGCGCAGCCTGATGAGCAGGATGCACAAGGGCGGACTGGCCCCGCGCTCCCTGGCCACCAAGCTCTCGGCCTTGCGCAGTTTCTGCGACTGGCAGGTGCGTCAGGGGCGCTTGATTGCCAATCCGGCGCGGGGTATCAGCACACCCAAGCAGGGGCGGCCCCTGCCCAAGAACCTGGACGTGGATGAGATGTATCAGCTGCTCAATATCACCGATGAGCAGGATCCGCTGGCGGTGCGGGATCGCGCCATCATGGAGCTGATGTACTCCTCCGGCCTGCGCCTTGCCGAGCTGGTGGGGCTGGACCTGACCGATCTGCGGCTGGACGATCGCCAGCTGCGGGTGGTGGGCAAGGGCTCCCGGGAGCGGGTGCTGCCCATAGGGCGCATGGCCCTTGAGTGGCTGCACAAGTGGCTGGCCCTGCGGCCTCTGCTTGCCTCGGGGGAGGAGCCTGCCTTGTTCGTCTCCAGACAGCGGCGCCGCATCTCGGCGCGCTCGGTGCAGATGCGTCTCGATGGCTGGGGCAGCAAGCAGGCCCTCGACGCCCACGTTCACCCCCACAAGCTCAGGCACAGCTTCGCGACGCATATGCTGGAGTCTTCCGGCGATCTGCGGGCGGTGCAGGAGCTGCTTGGCCACGCCAATCTATCCACCACTCAGATCTATACCCACCTCGACTTCCAGCATCTGGCCAAGGTCTATGACGGTGCCCACCCCAGGGCCAAGCGGCGTGGCGCCGGGGATGAGGAACAAGAGTAAGCCCGGGTCGTCATGGTAAAAATGGCGGCGGGTGGGCATGCAGAACAACAGGAGTGACAATGCTTTTCTTCCGCCGCTGGCAGCCGGTCAAGGCTATCTCGTTCGATCTCGATGACACCCTCTATGACAATGGCCCCCATATCGCGCGGGCCGATGCCTGGATGCTGGCACGCCTGCGCAGCGACTATCTGGCGGGCGCCATGATGGATGCCGATCGCTGGCTGGCCTGCAAGCGTCAGGTGCTGCAACAGGACCCTGAGCGTTGTCATGACGTCAGCCTGACGCGCAAGCTCAGCCTGCAACTGGCCTTGTGCCAGGGGGGGATGGAGGCGGGGGCCGCCGAGGGGGTTGCGGCCGAGCTGTTCGAGGGCTTTATGGCCGAGCGTTCCGCCATCACTGTGCCTGCCGCCAGTCATGAGCTGCTGGCAGCCCTGGCACGCCGTTATCCTCTGGTGGCGATCACCAATGGCAATCTGGATCTGGTGCGGGCCGGATTGGACGGTTACTTCCAGGGGGTCTACAAGGCGGGGGAGGGTCAGCGGATGAAGCCGGCGCCGGACCTGTTCGTGCAGGCGGCGACCGAGTTGGGACTGGCCCCCGCCGAGATACTGCACGTGGGGGATCATGAGCGCAGCGACGTGCTGGGTGCTCGCCTGCATGGCTACCGCGCTGCCTGGCTCAATCAGGGAGGGGGGGACTGGCGCCGCCTGTCCCAGCTACCGGATCTGATGCTCAACCGTTTGGACGAACTGGGTCCTTTGCTGCTCGGCCATGAGTGAACCCGCATGATGAAGATGGCCGCGGCTAATGAGCGTGTGTACCTGCGGTGCAGCTCTTATGCTGCAGCGCCTGGAGAACAAAGGAGTGGATGGCGGTGTTGAGTCGTTACGGTTTATTGGCAAGCCTGCTGTGGCTGGGGGGCTGCGATCTGCTGACTGACAGCTACCGGGTCGAGTTCAGCGATGGCTCCTGGCGAGAGATTGCCATCACCTCTTTCTCCGATGAAGCCCATTGGCGTGAGGGGTGTGCGACGGGGGAGATCTTTACCGATCTGGTATTGCCCCTCAAACGCGGCAAGAGGGTGGAGGGCAAGCAGCCGCTGCTCATCGGTGGCGAGCGCTTCGAACTCGATGGTGACAGCCTGTATCGCAGCAATGGCATGGTATTTGGTCACTCGCCGGATCACATACAGCGGGGGCTGAAGGGCATCGATGCCTGCCGTGGCTTGCGGCCGGTGCGCGGTGGCCTGCCCAAACTCAAGGCGCGGGGATTTGGCGATTGAGCATGTCTCGCCTTGGGCGCTGTGCATCACGAGAGAGGGGCCCCATGGCCCCTCTCTCGTGATGTGTATCGCGGCACGCTAGCCATGGGCCGCATGCTGACGGCAGGCCTCGCCGAAGGCGGTGAAGATCTTGACCGAGTGGGGGTTGTCCTTGGCATGCCATTCGGGATGCCACTGCACTGCCAGGGTAAACTGAGGCAGCGCTGGGGCATGGATCGCCTCGACCAGGCCATCTTCGGCATAGGCCAGCGGCGCTAATCCTTTGCCCAGACGCTTGATGGCTTGCCCATGCAGTGAGTTGACCGGTATTTGCGTGGCGCCCATCAGTTCGGCGAACCAGCTGTCTTCGACCAGCTCGACCATGTGGCTCTCCCCATACTGCACCTCGGGCGGAGTCTGGGGATCTTCGCGATGATCCTCAAAACCCGGCTCGCAGTAGACCTTCTGATGGATGTCACCGCCGAGGGCAACGTTGATCTCCTGCATGCCGCGACAGATGCCGAGTATGGGCAGCCCCTTGTCGATGGCGGCGCGTACCAGTGCAATATCAAACAGATCCCGCTCCCTGTCCTGGGCCTTGTCCGGGGTCAGGTTTGGCTCGCCGTAGAGCGCCGGATCTATGTTGGATCCGGCGCCACTCAGATAGACGCCATCGGCCAGGGCCAGATAGCTGTCGAGATCCTCGATGCCGCAGCAGGTGGGCACCAGTAGCGGGGTACAGCCACCTATTTCGACCAGCGGTTTGATGTATTTGTGGGTCATCACCTGATAGTCATGACCATTGCGAGCCTGGATCCCCATCGTCATCAGAACCAGGGGCTTTCGTGTGGGGGCAGCTTGTGTTTGTGCGGACATAGATCACCTTGGCATTCCTTTGCAGTCCCGCGGGGACGTCTCGCGCCTTGGGCTCGCCCTGACCAATATCAGGGCCTGCCTCAAGGCAAGTCTAGGAGATCCGGGGCGTCATATCGGGCTATGCCGAGGGGCGAGAAGAGAGAGATGACGGCCTGGACCCCGATTTCAGTCTGCCAAGGCCGTTAAATATGTCAAACGAAATGAGCTGATTTTGTTACTGAACAGTGAGCAGAAAGAGAGAGGATGGGCAAATTCAGGGCTAACTGATGGTTGGCTATGAGAAATAGGAGTGCTTGGTCGGTGGATATATTAAACGGGTGGCAGATCATGCCTGCCACCCGTTTTGCTGACAAAGAGGCTGACTCAGGCCAGCACAAACTCTTCGATGACCCGGGCGACCCCGTCCTCATCATTGCGGCTGGTGATGTGCTGGGCCAGGGCCTTGAGTGATTCGGTTGCATTGCCCATGGCGACCCCGAGCCCTGCGTACTCGACCATGTGGCTGTCGTTACCGGCATCTCCCACGGCAATCACCTGGCTGGCGTTGAGGCCAAGGTGCTCCGCCAGGGCGGCAACCCCACTGCCTTTGTGGCTCTGGTTGTTCATGATCTCCAGGAAGTAGGGGGCGCTCTGTACCACGGTATAGTCCTCATAGAGGCTGCCAGGTAGCGCCGCTATGGCCCGGCTGAGCAGGCTGGGCTCATCGATCATCATCACCTTGAGGATGGCCTCGTCAGGGGGCAGGGCGGCGAAATCGACCAGCTTGATGGGCATGCCGGTCAGACGGGATTCATGCTCCGTGTAGTGGCTGAGGCGGGGGGCGATCAACCCTTGGGATACCGAGAAGCCATGGACATTGACACCCTGCTGGTCGGCAAGGCTGGCGATCAGGCTGGCGTCGGCCCCGGTCAGTAGTTGGCTGCGAATGACACTACCACACGCCACCCGTTGCACCATGGCGCCGTTGTAGCTGATCACATAGTCATCCGGGCCCGTCATGCCCAGCTCCTCCAGATAGCGGGTCATGCCCTCCAGGGGGCGACCCGAGGCCAGTACCACGGTCACGCCGCGGGCGCGGGCGGCCTGGATGGCAGCGTGGGTGCGGGGGGATATCTCCCCTTGTGGGGTCAGCAGCGTGCCATCCATATCTAATGCGATCAGTTTGTACATCGACTTCTACCTGCTCTGTGTGGAGTGCAAGCTGCGAGTGTACCCAAGATCCCGCACGGGATCACGGCGTGGCCTATCTGCGCCCCTCGAAGGGGAGTCACACTATCGGCTCCCGCTTAGTGGCGATTGCGGCGTGGCTGCGTCCTTCGAAGGGGAGTCACACTATCGGCTCCCGCTGGGTGGCGATGCGCGCGGTATATTGCTGCGTGGCTTATCTGCGCCCCTCGAAGGGCTGCAACACTATCTGATCCTGCTTGATGGCGATCCTGATGGGGCCATGGTCGATGTCGACCCGATAGCTGCTGTTGGCCAGCTCCACTTCGACGCCGGCACAGAGGCGTTGGGTCGCGGTGACGTCCATCTCGCTGAGGAGTTGCTGCAGGGCTTGCTGGGCCTCATCGAGCTTGGCGTCCAGCCCCTTGCTCTGGGTCAGGAACTGCAGACGCAGGGTCTTGATGTTCTCCAGAGTTTTCGGGTTGCGGCGATCACTCGGCAATTGCAGCAGCTTGAGCAGCAAGTCCTGCACCTTGAGCAGCTGTTCCCGGCAAGCCTGCTTGCGCTGTCTGAGCTCCTGCTCCTGCTGCTTGTGGGTGAAATACCCGCCGAGGATCTGCAACCGGGTATGGTTGGCGGCGGAGGCCCCTATGCTGGGGGCGAGGATCTGGCGATTGGCAATGCTGATGCCGCCGAGCAGGGTTCCCTTGCGCATGGCGCTGTCGCCGACCAGCAGATCCTGGCCGCTGCGGCTGTGGCAGTGGGTGAGCTGAGTCTGGATATGGATATTGCCGCCCGCTTCGAGCCTGGCGTACTGGGCATAAGCTGCGTGGATCTCCCCCTGAGCCGTGAGTCGGCAGAGCAGTTCGCTCTCCTCCGTCTTGCGACCTATGATGCCATGGCGGACTGTGATGGAGCCGCCTGATTCGATATCGGCGCCCTCGACGAAGCCACCAATCACCACGTCGCCGCTGGCCTTGACGCGCATGCCGGCGAACACATCCCCACTGATGACCAGGGCGCCCTCGAAGGTCACGTGACCGCTGCGCGCATCCACCTGTTTGAGGCTGAGCACATCGTCGACCCGCATGCCCTGTTTCTCCAGGCAGGGCAGGCCGGGGCGGCTGGCGACGATCAGGTTGGGATCATCGGTGGCTATCTCAGTTCCCTCCCCAGGCACCATGGCTATCTCCTTGCCCGGTTTGACAGGCAGGTTCTGACCGGTGACGGTCAGGCCGGGGGAGCCCTGGGTCGCCGGGTGGCGGCGCATCAAGGGTTCCCCGGTGCGCACCGTGACCAGGCTGCCGAGATCGCGCAGGTCTACCTTGCCGTGTTCCGTTTCCTGGGGGGTGAGGATGCGATCGGACGGGGTCTCAACCAGGCGCTCGAAGTGGGTATCCAGACCGGGGATGGGGGGGGTGCCGTGGGCGATGGCGGGCTGGATCAGGCTGCCAGGCGCCCCCTCCTTGGCGAGCTTGATGGCCAGCTCTATCAGGGTACCCTGCACGCCGTTATTGACCTCACTCTCGGCCAGGGCTTGCTGCATCTGTTCAAGGGTCAGGGGTCTTCCGCCCCAATCGCAGGTGATCTGGGCCCGGGCCGTCATCTTGTCGCTGTCGATCAGTATCATCAGCCGGGCGTCCTGGCGCTTGGCGATAGGGATAGGATTGGGGGGAATGGGGGCATCGGGTCTGCTCTGCAGGGTATTGAGCAGGGTGACCACCTGCTTGATCCCTTCGTGCAGGGGCTGGTAGCGGCGACAGTTGGAGGCGTGCAGCAGGGCGAGCACATCGGCTTCGCGCACTGGTTTTTCTGATCCGGGCAGGATGCGCAGGCAGGCCAACTCCATATCTGCGGACAGCTGTAACCACTCTTTGCTTAACACCCTGGCTCCTGCACAGTCCATCTGACTGATTTATCTACCAATTCCATGAGTTCCCACCCTGTCGATACCCTGATGGGGGTGGGTGATGGCCCAGTATCCTGAACATTCTTCTTATTGGTCAATGAGCTATGTCCAAATGGGTGACAAGGGCTGAAGAAATCCCCGGGGGGAGGGGATATGCTCAGGGCACAGTCGCAAGCAAGGGGGAGGCAAGATGGACTCATGGCACAGAGGCGGGCTCTGTCTGCTGGCATTCACGCTGGTTGGTTGTCAGCCGACGACTGCGCCGGGGGCGCTTGGCACCCTCGAGCGGGACAGGGTCGAACTGACGGCCACCGCGAGCGAGATCATCCGTGCCCTGCCACTGGCAGAGGGCAGTCAGGTGGCGGCCGGGGATCTCTTGGTGCAGCTCGATGATAGCCGCCAGCAGAGTGTGCTGGCCGAGGCCAGATCCGCTGAAGCGGCGGCCCGCGCGGCCCTGGCCAGGCTCATCAATGGTGAGAGACCCGAGGACATAGCCGCAGCCCGTGCCGATCGGGATCAGGCCCAGGCCAACTTGCGCGAGGGGAAGCGCAACTTCACGCGCGTTGCCCAGCTGGTACGTCAGCAGCTGATGAGCCCGGCGGATCTGGACCGGGCCCGCGCCGAGCGTGATGGCGCCCTGGCCGCCTGGCAGGGGGCGGAGCAGCGTCTCGCCAAGCTGGTGCACGGAGGGCGTATCGAGGATATCGAAGAGGCCCAGGCCAACCTGGCCGCGACCCGTGCCCGGGTGGCCCTTGCCGCTCAGGGGCTGGCAGATTTGAGCGTGCGGGCTCCCCGTGGCGGTCGGCTCGACAGCCTGCCCTATCAGTTGGGAGAGCGGGTGGCGACCGGCGCCGTACTGGCTCGCCTGCTGGCCGAGGATGGACCCTATGCCAGGGTCTATGTGCCCGAGCCTGACCTGGCCCGCTACGGCCCGGGGCTGGGACTGGCGGTCTATGTCGACGGGGTGGCCGACCCCATGACGGGCAGCCTGCGCTGGATTGCCAAGGATCCCGCCTTCACTCCCTATTACGGACTCAACGAGCTGGACAGGGCGCGGCTGGTCTATCTGGCCAAGATTGATCTGCCGGCCGCCGCCAACCTCTTGCCAAGCGGCATACCCCTGCGAGTGGAGCCGAACCGAGTGGAGCCGAACGATGAGTGAGACGGCTCGCCAGGAGAGTGCCTGCATGGGCGAGCCGGCGATCCTGGCCGAGGGGCTGACGAGGCGTTTCGGTGACATGGTCGCGGTCAAGGAGTTGGCACTCTGCCTGCCCAGGGGGCAGATCCATGGCTTCCTCGGTCCCAACGGTTGTGGCAAGTCCACCACCCTGCGCATGTTGACCGGCCTGCTTACCCCTTCTGCGGGGCGGGTGAGGGTGCTGGGACTGGAGATCCCGAGGCAAGCCGAGGCGCTGCGCCAACGGATCGGTTATATGACGCAGAAGTTCTCCCTCTATGACGAGCTGACGGTGTGGGAGAACCTGGAGTTCATGGGGCGCATCCACGGCATGGCCAAGCCTGCCCTGACGCTGCGCCAGCAAGAGCTGCTCAGCACCTATGAACTCACCCCCCTGGCCCGGCGGCGGGCGGGGGGGCTGAGCGGTGGCCAGAAGCAGCGTCTCGCCCTGGCCGCCGCCGTCATTCACAGGCCGGATCTGCTGTTGCTCGACGAGCCGACTTCGGCGGTGGATCCCCAGAACCGGCGCGATTTTTGGGAGAAGTTATTCGATCTCAGCGAGGCGGGGACCAGTATTCTGGTGACCACCCACTACATGGATGAGGCGGAGCGCTGTCATCATCTGGCCATCATGGAGGCGGGCCAGGTACGGGCGCAGGGTTCACCCCAGGGGCTGATGGATGCCATGGCGACCCGAGTGGTGGAGGTGCAGGCACCGGATTTACGCGCCCTCAAGCAGCAGTTGCTCGCCCTGGGCATGGTGCGTTCGGCGGCCCAGCTCGGTCAGCGGCTACGAGTGCTGGTGGACAAGGAGCAGGCCGACCCTGTGGCCTGGTTGCGTCAGGCTTGCCCAGCCCTGATGGGGGCCGAGCTGGTGCAGGTCAGGCCCAGCCTGGAGGATGTGTTCGTCAGCTGCACGGGCCAGGAGGTGAGGGCATGATCCGTTGGCTGCGGCTGTGGGCCATTACCCAGAAGGCGCTGCGTCAGCTCGCCCGGGACAGGCTCACCTTTGGCGCCTGGGCGGTGATGAGCCCCTGTTACCTGAATATCACGGAAGTCACTACGAGG
>NZ_JANUES010000014.1:0-77301 GCF_024809075.1 Aeromonas sp. BIGb0445 | reverse complement strand
CCAAATTGCGGAGCGGTAGTTCAGTTGGTTAGAATACCGGCCTGTCACGCCGGGGGTCGCGGGTTCGAGTCCCGTCCGCTCCGCCAATAAATAGAGAAGGCCTTCCCAATCGGGAAGGCCTTTTTGCTTTTCCGTTGTCGCACCGCTGCATGCCCAGTCCCTTCTTCCGCACTATCACTCCCCTGCATGGCACGCCATCTCCTTTCCCCCAGCTATGCCCAGGGGCTTCCGATGATGGTTGCATCAGCTTTTACTTGGATTTTTTATGGCTGGCCTGCAGTCTGTTTCTAGGATCAAAGGGGGGGATGGCAAGTAATGGCAAGGATAAGCAGCCTTGATGCCCAGTTTTTGCTGAGCAAGGGACGGATTTTTACCTTAAAGACGTTAGAGATTGCAGCAGGGGAGTGCTGGGCTTTCATTGGCAGCAATGGCAGCGGAAAATCGACCCTCGCCAGGATCCTGGCCGACGAGTTGATCCCCAAGGCGGGGGTGTTTGAGCATGATTTAGCTCCCTTGGCGCTCATCTCCCTTGAGCGGTTACAAGCCTTGTTGGCGGCCGACTGGCAGCAGCGCAATAGTGACTGGTTGCTGACCGAAGAGGAGGATGGCTGGCTCACCCGGCAGTTGATCCAGGCCGAGCACAGGGATGCGGCACGTTGCGAGGCCCTGGCGGCGCAATTTGGTATTGCCCATCTGCTTGAGAGACCCTTCCACTACTTGTCGACGGGGGAGACGCGCAAGGTCATGCTCTGCCAGGCCTTGATGGCGCAACCTCGCTTGTTGGTGCTCGACGAGCCCTTTGAGGGACTGGATCAAACCTCCCGCCGGCAGTTGGCCGACGCCTTGCTGGTACTCAAGCAGAGCGGTATCACCCTGATCCTTATCTTGAACCGCATCGAAGAGACGCCGGAGTGGATCGGATCCATGGGCTTGCTTGAGAACGGAACCTTGCTCACTCGGGGGTCACGTCAGGAGGTGCTGGCATCGGCTCGACTGCTGGCGGCTGCACGGCAACAGGCCCTGGCCAGCTTGCCTCTGCCGGAGGCCGACAGTTCCCCCGAGCCGCTGGCTGAGTCGCAACCTCTGGTGATACTGCGTCAGGGGCGAGTCAGCTACGGTGGTGAGGCGGTTATCGAGGGACTGGACTGGCGAGTGGCACCCGGGGAGCACTGGCACCTATGTGGCGCCAACGGGGCGGGCAAGTCTACGCTGTTGAGCCTGGTGTGCGGGGATCATCCTCAGGGTTATGCCAATGATCTGACCCTGTTTGGCCGCAGACGTGGCAGTGGCGAGACCATCTGGGAGATAAAGCGCCATATCGGCCTGGTAAGTTCGAGTCTACATCAGGATTACAGGGTCAACTGTTCGGCGCTGACCCTGGTGTTGTCCGGCTTCTACGACAGCATAGGGTTGTATGAGCGGCCAACGGACAGGCAGCGCAAACTGGCGCTGGCTTGGCTGACTCTGCTTGGCATGGTGGAGTACGCGGATCGCTCCTTTCAGCAGTTGTCCTGGGGTCAGCAGCGTCTGTTGTTGATCGTGCGTGCCATGGTCAAGCATCCTGCCTTGCTGATCCTCGACGAGCCGCTGCAGGGGCTGGATGCGGTCAATCGTCAGCTGGTGCGCCACTGGATCAGCCTTCTGGTGAGTCAGAGTCCCAGCCAACTGCTGTTTGTCTCCCATCATCCGGAGGATGCACCGGACTGCATCAGTCACAGGCTCACATTGCGAGGTCTGAATGACTATCTCGTCGAAGTATTATGAGAGGGATCAGACACTGACGCTGGAGCAATGTCGTCTTCCCCCTGTTCAGGCTGCACCCTGGGGATCAGGCAGGTATAATGACGGCCTTCAAACAAGGTGATGGTATGACTGCAGAGTATTTACAGCGATTCGGGGGCATTGCCCGCCTCTATGGCCAGCAGGCACTGGGTGCCTTCAGCCAGGCCAGGGTGTGCGTGGTGGGGATCGGCGGGGTTGGCTCCTGGGCGGCAGAGGCGCTGGCTCGGGCCGGCATCAACCAGATCACCCTGATCGACATGGATGACATCTGCATCACCAACACCAACCGCCAGATCCATGCCATGCAGGGCACGGTTGGCCGTCTCAAGACGGAAGTGATGGCCGAACGCATTCGGGCCATCAACCCCGATTGCACCGTGACGGAAGTGGATGACTTCGTGACGGCGGACAACCTGGCCGAGCATATCAAGCGGGAATTTGACTATGTGGTCGATGCCATTGATTCGGTCAAAGCCAAGGTAGCGCTCATTGCCTTCTGCAAGCGCAACAAGATCCCTGTCATAGTGGCAGGCGGCGCTGGCGGCCAGATGGACCCGACCCAAATCACAGTGGCAGACCTGGCCAAGACGGTGCAGGATCCCCTGGCCGCCAAGGTGCGCTCGGACTTGCGCCGGTTGCACAATTTCAGCAAGAACCCGGCGCGCAGGTTCGGGGTGGAGTGCGTCTTCTCCACCGAGCAGCTGAGTTACCCCGATGGCCATGGCGGCACCTGTCACGCCAAGGCGACCAGTGACGGCAACATGAAGATGGATTGTGCCTCGGGTTTTGGCGCCGTGACACCAGTGACCGCTACCTTCGGTCTGGTGGCCGCATCCCGGGTGCTGAAGAAGATAGCCGAGCGAGGTGCCAAGGCTGACAGGATAGTGGCAGACTCGCAGCAATGAAGAGAGCGCCTCAGGGCGCTCTCTTTGTATCAGCAGTGCTTGGCGCTGTGACTCAGCTGGCGGCCAGGACTCGTATCCCCTGCACTATGGCCCTGAGCCCGTTGCCCCGCGACGGGCTCAGGTGTTTCTCCAGCCCCAGCTCGCTGAAATAGGCTTCGATATCAAAAGCCTGGATTGCCTCTGCGCGTTGGTGATTGAAGGCTGCCAGTACCAGCACAATGAGGCCGCGCACGATGCGAGCATCGGAGTCACAGGCGAAGTGCCAGCAACCATCCTCACTCCGCTCCCCTCTCAACCAGGCCTGGCTCTCGCAACCCTTGAGGCGATGATCTTCCTGTTGCCACTCGGGCGGCAATACAGGCAGCTGCTTGCCGAGCTGGATGATGAGTCGATATTGGTTCTCCCAGCCATGGGCTGCTGCAAACTGCTGACGCAGGGTGTCGGCGTTTGGCTCAATGCCGATGGCGGTATAGCGTTCGAGAGTGTGCATGCTGGTCATCCGCCTTAAAAGAAGTCACTTAACTTGTGCAGCGCCGCCAGCAGGGCATCCACATCGTTCCGATTGTTGTAACAGGCCAATGAGGCCCGCATTGTGCCGCTCAGTCCCAGGCTCTCCATCAACGGCATGGCGCAGTGATGGCCGACCCGCAGCGCTATGCCCTGCATGTCGAGCAGGGTGGCGGCATCTTGCGGGTGGATCTCTTCGAGCAGGAAAGAGACGGCGCCGGATCGCTGCAGCGGCTCACCGATGAGGCGCAGCCCCGGCACCTGACGCAAGCCTGTCACCAGATGGTCGGTGAGTGCCTGTTCATGGCGTACCAGGGCAGCTCTGTCTTGCGCCGTGACAAAGTCGATGGCACTGGCGAGGCCGATAGCGCCAGCAATATGAGGGGTACCGGCCTCGAACTTGAAGGGCAGGCTGTTGAAACTGGTACCGGCGAAGCTGACCCTGTCGATCATCTCGCCCCCCGCCTGCCAGGGCGGTATCCGTTCCAGCAGGGCCGCTTTACCCCAGAGCACACCTATTCCGGTCGGGCCATAGAGCTTGTGGCCGGAGAAAACGTAGAAGTCGCAGCCAATGGCTTGCACATCCACCTCAAGGTGAGCCACCGCCTGGGCGCCATCGATCAGGGTAAGGGCACCGACTGTCTTGGCGGCGGCGACTATCTGCTTCACCGGGTTGACGGTGCCCAGAGCATTGGAGACATGGGCGACGCTCACCAGCCGGGTGCGCGGCGTGAGCAGGGCCCGATAGGCCACCATATCCAGATCGCCACGCTCGTTCAGGGGGATCACCTTGATGATGGCGCCGGTGCGCTCGGCAACCAGCTGCCAGGGGACGATGTTGGCGTGATGCTCCAGGGTACTGAGCACTATCTCATCCCCCACCTCAAGTTCGCTGGCCCCCCAGCTTTGGGCGACCAGGTTGATAGCTTCAGTGGCGCCACGGGTCCAGATGATCTCGCGCTGATGAGGGGCATTGATAAAGCGGGCCAGGGTCTCGCGGGCCCCCTCGAAGGCGAGGGTGGCGCGACCGCTCAGGGCATGGGCGGCGCGATGCACGTTGGCATTGTCGGTACGATAGAAGCCGTCCATCGCGGCCAGTACGGCATGAGGCTTGTGGGTGGTGGCGGCATTGTCGAGATAGACGAGAGGGTGGCCATTGACCTGTTGGGCCAGGGCCGGAAACTGGTCGCGCAGCCGGGCGTGTTCTTGCAGGTTCATGCTCCCCTCGTCATCTCTTGGAAAAGTCGGCCATGATCCGGAAAAAGGCGGGCAAACACAAGGTGAAGTGTCGTGCCCATTTCGGTGGATGCGGCTATCTCTGCTACAATGCTGCCCCTCATCATAAGCCAAGAGATCCGGCCCATGAAGCTCAACCCCAATCAGAATGAAGCGGTCAAGTTTGTTTCCGGCCCTTGCCTGGTGCTGGCGGGTGCCGGATCGGGCAAGACCCGCGTCATCACCAACAAGATTGCCTATCTGGTGCAGCAGTGCGGCTATGACGCGCGCAATATCGCCGCCGTCACCTTCACCAACAAGGCGGCGCGGGAGATGAAGGCACGGGTCGGTCAGACCCTGGGCCGCAAGGAGGCGCGGGGGCTGATGGTCTCCACCTTCCATACCCTGGGTCTGGATATCATTCGCCGTGAGCACAAGACGCTGAATCTCAAGGCGAACTTCTCCCTGTTCGACGACACCGACCAGTTGGCCCTGCTCAAGGAGCTGACTGAAGCCGAGCTCGATAACGACAAGGACAAGTTGTCGGCCCTGATCAGCCAGATCTCCAACTGGAAGAATGACCTCATCTTGCCCCCTCGCGCCATGCGCATCGCCCAGGGGCCCGAAGAGGTGCTGATGGCCCAGCTCTATGAGCGTTATCACCGCCAGATGGTGGCCTACAACGCCCTGGATTTTGATGATCTCATCGTGATGCCGACCCTGCTGCTCAAGAGCAACGACGAGGTGCGCACCCGCTGGCAGAACAAGATCCGCTACCTGTTGGTCGATGAGTATCAGGACACCAACACCAGCCAGTACGAGCTGGTGAAGCAGATTGTCGGCGAGCGGGCCCGTTTCACCGTGGTGGGGGACGATGACCAGTCGATCTACTCCTGGCGAGGCGCCAAGCCCCAGAACCTGGTGCTGCTCAACGAGGATTTTCCCAGTCTCAAGCTCATCAAGCTGGAGCAGAACTACCGCTCCAAGCGGCGCATTCTGAAATGCGCCAACATCCTGATCGCCAACAACCCCCACGTGTTCGACAAGGCGCTGTTCTCCGAGCTCGATAACGGGGTGCCAATCAAGGTGTTGTTTGCCAAGAACGAGGAACACGAAGCGGAGCGCATCGCCGCCGAGCTGATGGGCCACAAGTTCATGAATCGCACCAGCTTCAAGGATTACGCCATCCTCTACCGGGGCAACCATCAGTCGCGCATCTTCGAAAAAGCGCTGATGACCAACCGCATCCCCTATCGCATCTCCGGTGGCACCTCGTTTTTCTCGCGCACCGAGATCAAGGACATCATGGCCTACCTCAAGCTGCTGGTGAATCCGGACGAGGACACAGCATTTTTGCGAGTGGTCAACCTGCCGCGCCGGGAGATAGGCCCCACCACCCTGGAGAAGCTTGGCCAATATGCCAACCAGCGTGGCAAGAGCCTGTTTGCCGCCAGTTTCGAGCTGGGGCTGGAGCAGCATCTCTCCGGTCGCGGGCTGGTCGCCCTGCAGGCCTTCACCAACTGGCTGGTGCGCCTTGGCGATCAGGCGCTGCGCGGCAACCCGGTGGAGGCGGTGCGGGACATGATCAAGGAGATCCACTATGAAGAGTGGCTCTACGAGACCTCTCCGAGCCCCAAGGCCGCCGAGATGCGGATGCAGAACGTCTCCACCCTCTATCGCTGGATCACCGAGATGCTGGAGGGGGACGAGTTGGAAGAGTCGATGACACTCGCCCAAGTGGTCACCCGACTCACTCTGCGGGACATGATGGAGCGCAACGAGGGGGAAGATGAGGCCGATCAGGTGCAGTTGATGACGCTGCACGCCTCCAAGGGGTTGGAGTTTCCCTATGTCTTCATGGTGGGCATGGAGGAGGGGTTGCTGCCGCACCAGACCAGCATCGATGAAGACAACGTGGAGGAGGAGCGCCGCCTCGCCTACGTGGGCATCACCCGCGCCCAGACCGAACTGACCTTCACCCTCTGCAAGGAGCGGCGCCAATATGGGGAGTCGGTGCGCCCCGAACCGAGCCGTTTCCTGCTGGAGCTGCCCCAGGACGATCTGGAGTGGGAGAATCAGAAGCAGGTGACGGCGGAGGAGCGCCAGCAGAAGGGGCAGATCGGGGTCGCCAATCTGCGCGCCATGTTCAAGAAGGATTAATCCGCCCCACCGCCTGACAACCTGCTCGCGCGTGGAGTCAATCCGCTTCCAGGTTGGTTTCTGGCCCCAGCAGCGGCGTGATGTCGTTGCCCGGCAGGGGGGGCGATATGTAGCGACCCTGGCCGAAGGGGCAAGCCAGCTCGATCAGCTGACGCAACTGGGCCTGACTCTCTATGCCCTCCACCACCAGGCTGAGATCCAGGTCGCGGCAGATGTCGCGCATGGCACGGATCAGCGCCAGGTCCTTGGGGGAGTGCAGCATGCGGTGAGTGAGGCCATCGTCTACCTTGACGTAGTCCACCGGGTAGTGGAACAGGGCACTGAGGGAGGAAAAACCGGATCCGAAGTCATCCAGACTGATCTGTATGCCCTTTGCCCTGAGCTCATGCAGGCTGGTAATGATATCTGCATGCTGGCGCGACAACTCCCGCTCGTTGAATTCGAAGATGAGGTAGCTGGGACAGACACCTTCTTCTTCTATGATGGCGAGCAGCGCCTGTATGGCGGCGGGACTGGCCAGATGCTGACCACACAGGTTGACGGCCAGCTTGAACTTGCGCAGGCCCGCCTGGGGTAGCCAGTGGCGCAGTTGCTGGCAGCTCTGACGCAGTATTTTATGATCAAGGGCCTCAATCAGACCGCACTGCTTCGCCAGCGGGATGAAGTCGAAGGCATCCTTGAGCTCACCCTCCCGGGTGATCCAGCGTGCCATTACCTCCAATCCCACCAGACAGTTGTCCTCGAGCCGGATCACCGGCTGGAAGTAGGGGATGATGCGCCCCTCGGCCAGGGCGTTACTCAACAGGGCTTCTGGTGAAGACCAGGCCTGTTCCATGCACTCGACCGAGTAGTGGACAACCCGGGCGCGGCCATTGCGCTTGGCCTGGTACATGGCGAGATCCGCCTGATGGAGCAGCTCGCTCACATCCTGACTCTGTTCGGACACGCTGGTCACTCCCATGCTCACCGTCACCGTGACCTCTTTGCCCGCCAGCCTGAAAGGGTAATCGAGCCGGCTGATGATGCGGTTCAGCACCGGGCTGGTTCCCTCCTCTCCCATGCTGTTATCCAGATAGATGACGAACTCGTCACCCCCGAGCCGCGCCAGCAGATCATTCTGGCGCAGGCAGCTTTGCAGGCGACGGCCCAGCTCCCTGAGCAGCAGATCGCCGTTGTTGTGACCGAGTTCGTCATTGATCTGCTTGAAGTGATCGATATCGAGGAAGATCACCGTGAAACCGACGCCACCATGACGTTGATAGTGGCTCATGGCGTGATGGAGGTGATTCATCAGCAGGCTGCGATTGGGCAGGCCGGTGAGGGGATCATGCAGGGCATCGAATTGCAGTTTGCGTTCCAGCTCCTGGTGCTGACGCAGCTGTTTTTGCAGGCGAAGATTGGCCTGACGTAGCAACTGCAGGCGGTGATTGAGCCGGTCTGGGGAGTTGAATTCGTTCAGTTGCTGACGGATCTGGCCCAGCTCCAGCAAGAGGGTGAGCTGGTTACGCAGGAAATCGAGGAAGAGGCGATCGTCGGTACCCAGGGGCGCCGAGGTCGCTAGCAGCAGGTGGGCGAAGTAGTGCTGCTGCAAGCGCAGGGGCGTACTGCACCAGTGTTGGCCGCCCAGTTCCCGCTCGGTCGGATTGGTTTCGTGGCAGAGTTGGCGGATGACATCATCATCTCCCGGGTCCTGGCTTGGATAGAGGTGACTGATCTCGCTGCGCCCGAGGCGCACCAGCCGCAGCTGATGGGCGCCCAGAATGCGTTGCAACGCGGCATCCAGCTGGGTCAACAATGCCTGGGTTGGCAGGCTGTTGGCCAGACGCAGGATGCGGTTGATCTGCTCTATCTTGTGTTGCCAGGCGGGATCCCGGCCGATCAGCGGTGAGGCGGGTTCGGCCAGTCTGGCGTGAGCATTGGCCTCCGCCAGTCGCTTGGCCAGGCACTCGAGCAGCAATCTGAGACTGGCCTGGTCCTGAGGGTCGCCCTGCACCAGCAACCAGCGTGCCCGCCCCTCGCTGATGGGCAGCACACACCAGCCCAACTCGGCATCCAGCGCCATCAGGTGCTCGCTCAGTGCAGGCTCTTCCCGGCCGAGTTGCCCCTTGAACATGGGATCAAGGTTGCGCTCGAACAGCCAGACGGGGCCCTGGGTACCGAGACCGAGCAGGCCTATCTGATGCAGAGGGCAGAGTTGCTCAAGGTCATCAAACAGCTGATGGTAATCCGCCCTGCTGGCTTGTTCGGGTGGCGGGAAGGCGAGGATGGTGCTGACCAGCGCCAGCAAGGGATGGGCATCCTGATCGAGAGGGTTAGCGGACATCATGGACTCCCGGGTGACGCTACCCTACAAGGGTAGTCGCAAGCCATGATAATAAAAGGGCCGCAATTGCGGCCCTTTCAATGACTTAGATTTTATCTGTCATGAAGTGAATGGCATTCTCAATCTCTTCATCACTACAGCTGGCACAGGTTCCGCGTGGCGGCATGACCCCATGGGTGCCAGTGAAGCCTTCGATGGCATGCTTGCGCAAGGTGTCGAAACCCTGAGCCACACGGGGTTCCCAGGCTGCCTTGTCACCGCGCTTGGGCGCACCGGCGGCACCGGTATCGTGACAGGCGAAGCAGGCGCCCTTGTAGACAGTCTCGCCATCACGGGGACCAGACGAGGCGGTACTAGCGGTGGCCGCCGGGGCTATCCCTTCCAGATCCTTGGCGGTATAGACATCACCTACGGGCTTGATCCGTTCGGCGATAGCGTCGGGCGACATTTCGTCGGCGGCACTCTTTGCCGCAAGGGCGGCACCGGACAGGCTGGCAACCGCAATGCCGGCGACCAGTAAACAGCTCAGTTTTCTCAACACGCTCATGTACTCCCAGCAGGCTCTTATTATCCCTAGAAACGGCGGGATTATAACCGAATAGTTACAAGCATTTAAACGCTTGTGTGTGAAGTGTTAAGCAGTCTGTGCGCCAGATCTGCCTCCCTGCTCCCTGTGGTGGTTATAGCAGAAACCCGGCCGGGGCCGGGTTTCTGGATAAGAGGGGGCCTGGGAGAACATTAATCCCAGTTGAGTATCACTTTGCCAGACTTGCCTGACCCCATGGCTTCGAAGCCCTGCTGGAAGTCATCGATATGGAAGTGGTGGGTGATGATGGGGCTGAGATCCAGGCCTGACTGGATGAGGCTCGCCATCTTGTACCAGGTCTCAAACATTTCCCGGCCGTAGATACCCTTGATAAACAGTCCCTTGAAGATGACCTGATTCCAGTCGATCGCCATGGTGGAGGGGGGGATGCCGAGCATGGCTATCTTGCCGCCATGGTTCATCTTGGCCAGCATGTCCTGGAAGGCGGAGGGCACACCGGACATCTCCAGTCCGACATCGAAGCCTTCGGTCATGCCAAGATCTGCCATCACATCGGCCAGGGACTCCTTGCTGACGTTGACGGCGCGGGTGGCACCCATCTTGCGGGCCAGTTCGAGCCGGTATTCGTTGACGTCGGTGATCACTACATGACGGGCACCCACATGGCGGCAGACGGCGGCGGCCATGATGCCGATGGGGCCGGCACCGGTGATGAGCACGTCTTCGCCGACCAGATCGAAGGAGAGCGCGGTGTGCACGGCATTGCCGAAGGGATCGAAGATGGCGGCCAGTTCATCGGGGATGTTGTCCGGCAGCTTGAAGGCGTTGAAGGCCGGGATCACCAGATATTCGGCGAAGCTGCCCGGGCGGTTGACACCGACCCCGACGGTATTGCGGCACAGGTGGGTGCGGCCGGCGCGGCAGTTGCGGCAGTGTCCGCAGGTGATGTGGCCTTCGCCTGAGACGCGGTCGCCGATGGCGAAGCCACGCACTTCCTGGCCGATGGCGACCACTTCCCCCACGTATTCATGGCCGACCACCATGGGCACGGGAATGGTCTTCTGGGCCCACTCGTCCCAGTTGTAGATATGCATGTCGGTACCGCAGATGGCGGTCTTGCGGATCTTGATCAGCAGATCGTTATGGCCGAGCTCGGGGGCGGGCACATCCGTCATCCAGATGCCGGGTTCGGATTTGAGTTTGGAGAGTGCTTTCATGACGGTTCCTCACGGGCCGAGCCCGGTGCAGAGGTGGAGCTATGGGTCTTTTAAAAAGGGGCCTGCTGGCCCCTCATATTATTGGATGATGTTCAGGTCGCGGCCGATGCGGATGAAAGCATCGATGGCCTTGTCCAGCTGTTCACGGGTGTGGGCGGCAGACATCTGGGTGCGGATGCGCGCCTGGCCCTTGGGCACCACGGGGAAGGAGAAGCCCACCACATAGATGCCTTCGGCCAGCATGCGGGTCGCCATCTCGGAGGCCAGCTTGGCATCCCCCAGCATCACCGGGATGATGGCGTGATCGGCGCCCGCCAGGGTGAAACCAGCGGCACTCATGCGCGCGCGGAAGTAGTCGCTGTTCTCTTTGAGCTGGGCGCGCAGGGCATGGCCGCTTTCCAGCAGCTCGAGCACCTTGAGGGTGGCCGAGACGATGGAGGGCGCCAGGGAGTTGGAGAACAGATAGGGGCGCGAGCGCTGACGCAACCAGTCGATCACCTCTTTCTTGCCTGAGGTGTAGCCACCGGAGGCGCCACCGAGGGCCTTGCCCAGGGTGCCGGTGATGATGTCGACTCTGTCCAGTACGTCGCAGTATTCGTGGGTGCCACGACCGTTTTCGCCGATGAAACCGACGGCGTGGGAGTCATCCACCATGACCATGGCATCATATTTGTCCGCCAGATCGCACACGGACTTGAGGTCGGCGATGACCCCATCCATGGAGAAGACACCGTCGGTGGCGATCAGCTTGAAGCGGGCGCCATCGGCTTGCGCCTGCTTGAGCTGGGCTTCCAGATCCGCCATGTCGTTGTTGGCGTAGCGGTAGCGTTTCGCCTTGCACAACCTGACCCCGTCGATGATGGAGGCGTGGTTGAGGGCATCGGAGATGATGGCGTCTTCGGCCCCGAATAGGGTCTCGAACAGACCTCCGTTGGCATCGAAACAGGAGGAGTAGAGGATGGTGTCCTCGGTGCCGAGGAAGGCGGAGAGCTGCTGCTCCAGTACCTTGTGGCTGTCCTGGGTGCCGCAGATGAAGCGTACCGAGGCCATGCCGAAGCCGTGGCTGTCGAGGCCGGCCTTGGCGGCGGCAATCAGCTCGGGGTGATTGGCCAGACCGAGGTAGTTGTTGGCGCAGAAGTTCAACACCTGCTGCTGACCCACGGCGATGCTCGCCTGTTGCGCCGAGCTGATGATGCGTTCCTGCTTGTAGAGGCCCTCAGCTTGCACTTGCTCAAGCTGCTCGGTCAGGTGACGATAGAATCCGTTAGACATCCTCGATCCTCATTGGCTATTACAGCCTTGTATCAATATTGGGCAACATTTTACTGCAACTTCGCCGCATCAATTCAAATTTTTATGCTGATATTCAACATCTGTGAAACAGATCACCCGCCGAGTTGAGTCGAGGAGGCTCAGCGTCAGGGTTGCGGAGGAAAAAGGGGTCAATTGGGTTGTGGTTGGCGAAGGGCCATCGCCGACCCTGGTCGGCGATGGAGACACAGCTGACGGGATCGGGTGGGGGACGGATCCCTGACGCAGCCGCCTGTCGGCGTCAGCGGGAGATGTTGCGTCGCGGCGGGCTAATCCAGAGCCTGTCACGCCGCGTCAGCCATCAATCTGCGCCAGCTGACGGTAGTGTTGTTCGAGCTGCTGGATCTGTTCGCTGATCTGGGGCTGGACATAGGGTCGCAGCAGGAAGAGCACCCGCAGCACCCCCTGATAGAGCAGCGGCTTGGTGATGCGGGTATGGGGGGCCTGGGCTATCTGGAACGGGATCCAGCAGGTGACCACCATCTTGATGGTCTGGCCCAGATCCGGCAGATCCTGGTCGCTGACCTCTATGATGCCCCCCTCGCGCAGACTCTTGAGCAGGGCCTCCACGGCGGATCTCAGCTGCTCCTGGGCCTTGAGATATTTCTGCTGCAACAGTTCGTCGCGACTGAGGATATCCGGCAGGTTGGCGTAGAAGAAACGGAACTGCCACATCAGATAGAAGATGGCATCCAGGTAGCCCATCAGCTCATCGAGCTTGATCTCCTTGCTGCGTGCCGGGGTAAAGCTCTCGCTCAGGTGGCGGGCATACTGGTCGAAGATGGAGTGGATGATGTCTTCTTTATTGCGAAAGTGGTAGTAGAGGTTGCCCGGGCTGATACCGAGGTGGGCGGCGATATGGTTGGTGGTGATGTTGCGCTCGCCCTGGTCGTTGAACAGTTCGGTGGCGCTGTGAATGATCCTGTCTCTGGTTTTCATCGCTGGTCCCTCTGCCGGGCCCGCCTTGCGTCGAGGTCGTATCCCCTGGCGGCCCGTGATAAACTTTTCGGCAATTTCAAATTGGCTCACTATACACAGCTTTAATCGGCCGTCACACGTGGGCATCAACGCAGGCGAGGCAAACTCCATGATCGTAGTAACTGGCGGTGCAGGCTTTATCGGTAGCAATCTGGTCAAGCAACTCAATGCCATGGGGCGGACCGATGTGGTGGTCATCGACGATCTGACCGATGGCACCAAGTTCGTCAACCTGGTCGACCTGACCATTGCCGATTACATGGACAAGGACGAGTTCCAGGCGCGTATCGTCTCCGGGGATGAGTTCGAGGAGTGGGACGGCGGCATCGAAGTGATCTTCCATGAAGGCGCCTGCTCCGCGACCACCGAGTGGAACGGCAAGTTCATCATGGAGGTCAACTACGAGTACTCCAAGGATCTGTTCCACTACTGCATCGAGCGCGAGACGCCCTTCATCTATGCTTCGTCCGCAGCGACCTATGGTGGCCGCAATGACAACTTCATCGAAGATCCCAGGTTCGAGCAGCCCCTCAACGTCTACGGCTACTCCAAGCAGCTGTTCGACCAGTACGTGCGCCGCTGGCTGCCGGAGATCAACTCCCAGGTCGTCGGTCTGAAGTACTTCAACGTCTATGGCCCCCGTGAGCAGCACAAGGACGCCATGGCATCGGTTGCCTTCCACCTCAACACCCAGGTGAAGAAGGGCGAGAATCCCAAGCTGTTCGAAGGCTGCGACGGTTTCCCCGATGGCGGCCAGATGCGCGATTTCATCTATGTGGATGATGTCTGCAAGGTGAACCTCTGGTTCTGGCAGAACCCGCAACAGTCCGGCATCTTCAACTGCGGTACCGGCCGTGCCGAGCCGTTCCAGAGCGTGGCCGAGGCGGTGATAAAGCACCATCAGCAGGGCAGCATAGAGTACATCCCCTTCCCGGATCACCTCAGAGGCCGTTACCAGAGCTTCACCCAGGCCGATCTGACCCGCCTGCGCGGCGCCGGTTATGACGGCGAGTTCAAGACGGTTGCCGAAGGCGTTGCCGACTATATGGCCTGGTTGAACCGCTAAGCTGATCTGAGCTCAGGTTGCGCGGCGCCGGTTATGACGGCGAGTTCAAGACGGTTGCCGAAGGCGTTGCTGACTATATGGCCTGGTTGAACCGCTAAGCCGATATGAATTGCACGGCCTGAGCCAATGCCATCACAGGGCGCCTTATGGGGCGCCCTGTCTGTTTGAGGCACAGCTGAGTGATGACGTGAGGAGTGAGATGACACAGTTACTGCATATTTGCCTCTCCAAAGGGTGGGGTGGCCTGGAGATGTATCCGCTACGGGTCGGCAGCGGCATGATGGAACGTGGCTGGCGGCTCTATGGCCTGGCGCTGCGTGGCAGCAAGGTGGCCGAGGGCATGAAGGAGCGGGGCTTCGAGGTGTTCGAGGTGGACTCCCGTGGTCAGGCCTTGTGTCAGCTGCTCAGCCTGCGGCGCTGGCTCAAGGCGCGAGCGATCCGGCTGGTGCATTGCCACAAGTCCGGAGATTTGTTGTTGGGGGCCCTGCTCAAGAGTCTGCTGCCGTTGCGGCTGCTGTTCACCGAGCACATGGGGGTAACGGGTCCTAAGCGGGATCTGCTTCATCGCTGGATCTATGGCAAGGTGGATCTGGTGCTCTCCATCAGTGACGAGACCCGCCGTCGCAACCTCAAGGCGCTGCCGCTCCCCGCCTCGCGTATCGAGCGGCTCTGGCTTGGTACCGATCTGGCCACCAGCGAAGAGCTCCCAGCCGGGATCCGCGCCGAGCTGGGGGTGGCGCAAGATGCGCTGCTGCTCGGGGTACTGGGCCGGATCGGCCGTGGCAAGGGCCAGCGCGATCTGCTGGAGGCCTTCTTGCTGCTCGCAACCCGTCATCCGCACCTGCATCTGTTGATCGTGGGGGGCACCTCGGCGAGCGAAGGGTCGGACGAGGCGGTGGTCACTGCGCTGCGTCAGCGGGCCGCCGAGGCCGGCATGAGCGATCGGGTGCTGTTCACCGGGTTTCGTCGCGATACCCCGCGCATGCTGCGGGTCATGGATCTGGTCGCCATTCCCTCCCATAACGAGGCGTTCGGTCTGACGGTGATAGAGGCGATGGCGGCGGGCAAGGCCATCGTCGGTGCCAGCACGGGGGCCGTGCCCGAGGTACTGGGGGAGGCTGGTCTGTTGGCGGTGCCCACGGATCCGGCCGCGCTGGCCGCCCAGATTGAGCGACTGCTGATGGATGAGGCACTGCGCCAGCAACTCGGTCAGGCGGCCAGAGCGCGCGCCGAGCGGGAGTTCAGCATGAGCCATCATCTGGATGAGCTGGCTCGCCGTTACCTGGCATGATGGGGGGCCTCCTCCCGAGTGCTGTTCATCGTCTGCGCTGGCGACCATTGCCGCCCATGAAAAAGGCTTCCCTCGGGAAGCCTTTTTGCTGTGGGACTATCACTGGGCGCTTTGCCCATCGGGCTCGGGGTCCAGGAAGCCTTTGACCCGGCTGTTGAGCTGCCAGCGCAGCAGGTCTGGCAGGGCTTGCTGACGCTGCTGCTGAGCCTTGTCGACCGGTTCTCCCTGCTCGGAGACCGTCAGCTGCCGGTCATCTCGCCAGGGGTAGAACATCGGCTTGCCGCTCATGGGATAGGCGCCCTTGTCATCGATCCAGAGGGTGACGTTATAGCCAAAGGCCCGGCTGGGATCGTCGACCGGTGCCAGCATGTTGCGCCCGGCCAGGGTCTGGTAGGGGGTATCCGACAGGCTGAAGCTGTAGAGCGTCGGGAAAATGTCCTTGTGGGAGCCGACACGCAACGGATCGAAGCGCCACTGGCTGTGGGCCAGTATCGGCTTGGGCACATAGAGGTAGAAGGGCACGGCCCGGTCCAGTACCTGTTCGCGGGGATAGAAGGCCCTGAGACGGCGCATCTGGTGATCGCCACTGGCGGCGATCAGCGTCTTGTCACCCAGGGATGAACCCTTGATGGCGCTGACGAAGCGGCCAAGGGCATCGGTGGCGAACTGATAGGTCTTGAGGATATTGGTCTGCTCTATGCTGCCATCCTCGGCATGGGTCATGACCGCTGCCGTGGTGGCGATGGGTTGCGGCTGATAGCGGGCCGGCGTCTCATAAGGCGGGTGATTGGTGATGGTGAGAATGCTGATGAACAGCGGCTGGGTCGCCTCCTCCAAGAGGGTCTGCGCCAGACGGTAGGCGTAGTCATCGGGCACGCCCCAGGCGGTGATCTCCTTGGCCGCCTGCGGATAGCGTTTCATCAGGGCGTTCTGGTCATAGACCTCATCGACCCCCTGTACCGGCAGGTAGTTGACCAGATTGCGCCACATCATGTTGCCGGGGGAGATGAAGATCAGCTTGTAGCCCGCCTGCTTGTAGAGGGCGAAGGGGGTGCCGCTCAGGGTCTGATGCTGGGCCGAGCTATGGCTGATGTTTTGCGCCGGACTGTGGAAGAAGAGGGCCGCCAGGGAGGGGGCCGTGCCGTTGTCCTCCGACAGGAAGCGCTTGAATACGAAATCCTCTTTGAAGTGCGGCCGCAGGCTGCCGAGCAGGTCATTCTTGCCCGGCTCATCGAAGGCCAGCATGTTGCTGCCAAAGCTCTCCATCAAGGCCATCACCACATTGGGTTTGTGCTCGGCGAGCCAGGGGTTGTGCGGGGTGCGCGCCATCAGGGAGTCCAGGCCGACCTCGGCGAGCAGGGTCTCTCCTTCGGCATGGCTGACCGGGTTGAAGGCGATGTCCTCCTCCCTGTCCTTGATGGCCCAGTCAATGGCCATAAAACCGTTCGGGGTCAGCTTGTTGAGAGAGAGCAGGTCCGAGACCTGGGCATTGCCACGGCGCAGCGGGAAGGTGCCTATGCTGCCACGGCTGATGACAAACAGCAGGGTCAGGGCGACCAGCAGGTAGACGATGAAAACAGTCAACGGCCAGGGTTTGCGCTCCCGCTGCACCAGGGTGCGTCTGGCCCAGCGAGCCGGCAGCCAGCCCAGCAGCAGGCTCAGCAACAGGCTTTGAATGATGGGGTAGTCTTGCCACATATTGCCGAGCACGGCCTGAGTGTCATCCTCCATCAGGCCGAAGGCGAACACGTCTATGTGGGTATGGTAGGTCTGGTAGTAGTAATAGTTGCCGATGGCGACGGCACCGATCAGGAAGGCAATCACGCCCAGCAGGCGGGGGGCCCAGGTCTGTACAGCGTGCCAACTACGCTCGCCAGCGGCCAGCACCAGCCCTGCCAGGGCGAAGGGGGAGAGCGCCATGCCGGCGATACGCAAGTCAAAGCGAAGCCCGGTTAGCCACATTCGCTGCACATCGTCGGCTCGGCTCTGCAATTGCCCGGGTTCGACGAAGTGGCTCAACATCAGATAACGGGCTGTCATCAGGATCAGCACCAGCCAGATCAGCTGATAGCCCAGGGTACCCAGCAGGGTGCGCAGTCGAGTTTGATACATAAGCATGTCCATTCACTATCAATAAAACCGGCCCCAGGGGGCCGATAGAATGCCTTGACGCCGACGCCCGGGGGCCCGGGTTGGAGTAACAGCCCGCCTGCTCATGGAGGCGGGCGGCGTCAGCCTCCTATGATAAGGAAACTCGCGGCGTGCCGTGAATGGTTTCTTGCCTCAGCGCTGTGACGGGCCGGATTCAACCCTGGAAAGGTTGATCCTGACCGCCCAGCTTGGTGTACCAGTATTGCGCCAGCTTCTGACCCGCCTGCTTCTCCTTGGGTTGCAGGGCCTGTTCCAGCTCATCCCGGGCCTGGGAGGCTTCGGGCTCACCATTGGTGGCGGCGAGCAGGTACCAGGCATAGGCCTGGACCTGGTTGCGCGGTGCTCCCAACCCCTGCTCACGCATCATGCCCATGCGGTATTGGGACTGCTGGTGGCCCTGATTGGCTGCGAGTCGATACTCCTTGAGTGCGGCGCTGTAGTCCGCCTTGCCACCCTGGCCAAGACGCTGCATCTCGCCATAGGCATAGCGGGCATCCGCCTCGTTCTGGGCTGCGGCCCTGGCATACTCGCGCCGTGCAGCCTCGAGATCCCCGCTCTGCTGGCGCAGCTGACCCAGCTCATATTGGGCGCGGGCGACCCCGCCATCGGCGGCCAGGGTCAGCCAATGTTGCCGCTGGGCTGCTTCGCTCTGTTGCAAACTGAGCTGATATTCGGCCTGGTGATCGCCCTGTCCCGCGGCCAGCGTGAGCCAGTACTGGCCTTGGGTCGGGTTGAGCGGCAGGGGATCCCCCTTCATATAAGCCAGACCGAGCCAGCGCTGGGCCTCGGCGGATCCCGCTTCTGCCGCGCGCTGATAGAGTGGGGTAGCCTGTTTGGCATCGGCCCGTTTGGCAAGGATCAGCAGGGCATCGGGCTGCTGCTGGGCGGCGGCCTTGCGATACCACTCATCGGCGGTTGCCTGGCTCTTGGTTACCCCCACGCCCTGCTCATAGCGCTGGCCCAGCTGGTACTGGGCCTGGCGATCCCCCTGCTTGGCAGACGCCGTCAGCCAGCGCAGGGCATCTTCTCCCCCCTCGGGTTGGGCGGCATACCACTGTCCCAACAACAGCTGGGCCTGAACATGACCCTCTTCAGCAGCCGGCGTCAGCCAGTCGAGACACTCTTGGGGCAGCTTGCCTTTATGTCGGCTCTGGCAATCGAGACCAAGTTGATAACCAGCGTCATCATTGCCAAGCCTGGCGGCGCTTTGCCACCACTCTCTGGCCTGAGCCTGGTTTCTGGGCTCACCCAGACCGGCGTGATACCAGTTGCCGACCTGCAGGGCAGCCTTGCCCCGCAGTGCACCATCGCTATTGAGGGTGCCAAGTTTGCTGGCTTGCTTCATCCAGTGCATGGCGGCTGGGTAGTCGGGCTTGGCGGCCAGCCGCTCGGCCAGCTCATATTGCGCCTGACCTTGGCCCTGCTGGGCGGCAGTTTGCAACTCGGCATCGGATAAATGGCTGGGCTGACTGGCACAGCCAGCGAGCAGTAATACAAGCAATACGGGGGAGCGTTTTTTCATGGTGTCGGGTTCACGAGGGTTGTTAATGAATGGCTGTTGGCAAATGGCTGGTTGGGAAATTGAGCTTTCGTATCAAGACTATTCGCATAATGTTGGCATCGAGGATCCATGTTGTTCTATGCCTCTGGACCTGTGCTTATTTTCCAGATTTTCCAGATGTTGGCATTGGGTCAGGGGGATCTCTATCTGGCCAGAAGTCGCAGAGACTTTTTGCGGGAGCCATGGCTGTGACTCGGCAAGGGACAACACACCCCAAGGTCCACCCCCATAGCTTCAACATCATGACGCCTTGCTCCCTGTCAGTGGATATCTATCTTGGCTGACGTGGGAGCGTCCCTGCTGGTACTGGCCAGGTTGGCGACTGGCGTGTTCCACCCGCGCCGTATGGCATAGGGGGAAGAGTGAGGCTCGGTTATCGCTGAATCTTGGGGACCTGGCCCCTTAAGTGCAGGTGGCCAGGTTGCAGGCTGGGGGTGATTAGTCGACGGGTTCTATATCTGTCCTGGGTTGTTTGGCGCGGTAGTCATCCATGATGGGTGCCCAGTCCATACCGAGTGGCACCGGGTATTGCTTGAATAGCTCGCCATATTTTTTATCGAAATCATCCATGCCATATTGGCGCGCTACCGGTACTTTCTTGTCATACCAGTCATCGGCGACCTCTTCGGCGATGCCGTGGGTAAGCAGGAGGTCGGGGCTGAGCTGTAATCCTCCTCCGGTTAGCACAACCTCAAAATAACCACCGGGTGCCAGGCCAAAGTAGAGGCGATTTCGTCTGTCATACCGTCCTTCGACTAAATAAACCTGACGCATCTGCTGCTCCAGATTGGCAGGCAGGTCCACCTTGATACGGTAGCGTTTGCGATCATGGAACGAAACCATCTCGACAATAGCTTTATCGGGTACGGGCACGCCGTCGGTGGGCAAGCCACCACCACCAGCCCAGTAATAGCGCTGCCCCTTGATGCGATCGGCTAGCAAGCCACCAGCCCCACCCCCGGCCAAGCGATCGGAATAAACCAACTCGCCGCCACGATAAAACTCGGTCTTGGTGTTCTTGGTCATATCAATATTGCTGCCGGTGCCGTAACGCCAGGCAAAGGGTTTGATAGACACTTCCGTAGCGCAAGCCAGCAAGGGGCAGAGCAGTCCCAGTATCAACATCCATCGCTTTAACATCATGACTCCTTGTTCCCTATCAGCTCACGTCTTTCCTTGCTTACCGTGGGCTCGAATTTATTGGTGTTGGCCGGATTGGCGAGTCCTTGATTGCTGGCACTGTGGTGCCTATAGCCAGGGAGCACAGGATGGTAATGAAGGTGTAGAGAGAGAATGTTGGCCGTCTGAATGCAGATGGCCAACATTGTGGTCAAGGGTGTTTAGTTGATTGGCTTAAGATCCGTCTTGGGTTGGTTGGCGCGGTAGTCATCCATGATGGGGGCCCAGTCCATGCCCATAGGGATCGGGTACTTCTGGTAAGCTACGTTGAAATCTTTGTCAAAAGCGGCCCAACGTTCTTGGTACTGCCTAGCAAGCGGAACTTTTAAGTCATAGTAATCATCGGTTACTTCATGGGCTAAACCCCTAACAAGTAAAATGTCTGGCTTGACGTTGTATTGTGTCAGGAACACCTCGACATAACCGCCCGGAGCCATCCCTACGGCAATGACATTACGCTGCGTTTCTTCGCGTTCTTTGCCATTTGAGATGAGGTAGCGCTGATCCATCTGAGTGCCAATGTCTGCTGGTAGTTTCAGGGTAATGCCATAGCGCTTTTTATCATGAAAGGAGACCCACTCAATTTCCACTTGATCTGGAACAGGTTGGTTTGTGACACCCCTTCCCTTACCAATTCCCCAGCGAAATTCCTTTGCTTTCAAGTAATCTTCGCTAACCACAGTAACCACGCCGCTTTCTGCGCCATGTATCGGCTTTCCTTCCCGGTAAAAATTGGTTTTACTGTTCCAAATTCTATCGGCGTTAGTTCCGACCATATAACGCCAGTTCATAGTATTTTGGCTATTGGCCATACCCTTGCTGCTGCACCCAATTAGAGCAATAGCCAGCAGTGACAAGCCTATCCAACAGAATCTCATTATCCCCCCTCCTGGTTAGTGTAAATATGACGAGCTTCTTTGCCTCGGTGATGATGTGGCGTATTCACCAACCCCGTATCAGCGCTGTGATGAAGGTATGAAAAACGCAGTTGGCGGTAAAAATCGTCTTTGAGTGTTTGAGCTAAATTCTTGACCACACCCCGTTCCTTTGCGGCATCGAGCCAGAGCGAATCTATCTTGGTCAAATTGACTAAAGGAGGCTTGCTAGCACCACTATCGAGCATTAACGCTCTATCGGCGTGATCCCACTCGCGGAATGGCACACCAACATCCTGAGCTGCTACGACCATCATGTGAAGTGGAATTCGTGAGTATTCACCTTCGACTACACGATTGAGAAGCACTTCAACCTCGACGCTCATTTTATCTGTTTTGGGATGTCGGCGGACTCGCACACGAAGGCTGAGCTTATTCCTTACTGGCGCACTCGCCACATTAGGTAAATCAACAACCTCATTACCCCACCCCTTAATCACCTGTTCCTCGGCATACAGTTTGGCTCTTTGGTAGGCTCGGCTTTTCTTGGGGTCGAAGAACATGGACGACTCCTCGCTCCGACAAACTTTGATAGCAATTTGTTCGGTGATAGCAGGATCGCTATTGGGATTGCTCAAACTCCAGCGGCTGTAATAACCACCACCAACATCAGAGTGAGATCCCGGAATGATGACCTCAGTAAAGTTGGGTGCAATGTTAGCGCCAGCAATATCATCGCTGATACGGGTCAGGGCAAAGAAATAGCGCCATTCATCGGCTGCAATGAGATGGACTACCCGTTCAGCGCAGTCTGGCGATAGGGTCACATGACGCTTCTTTGCGGAGGTTGTCACTGTATCGAACAACCCAACAAACTTGATGCGACAATCTTCACGACTAGCCCAGTCAAAACCGGCTTTAAGCCTAATCGCATTCTCACTTCCGACGGCCTCAGCCAAGAGGTGTTCTGCTTGCTGATCGATGATGTTAACAAACTGACGGGCCGCTGAAGCCCCTCGGCTAAAACCAAATACATCAAAGTCGATCTTGTGAATACAGTCGATGGTATTGAGCGTTGGTCCTAGCTGTAGTTTGAGTTCCTCGACAATCTTGGTTTTACAGGCCTGCTCAACTTTGGCCAGACTTGAGGTGCTCCCAGTATCGGCACCTTGTCCAGCACCAGTGTCTCCTTCCCCATTTTCAGTACCAATACCATCTATATAGACAGGGACACTTAACACCCCGGTGGTGCTAATGTCATAGAGCACATGTGCTTTACCAATATTGGTCATGTCATTGGCTTGGCTTGCAACCTTTAGAGGAACATCCCCCGCCGGAAACAACCCTTTCACCTCTTTCCGCTGCTCGGCTGCTTGCTCCCGCTCTTGCAACTCGGCTTTCTCCTGCCGGGCCAGTGCTGGCACCAGATAGAGCTTGACCTGCTTGGGCAGGGGTCGGTAGTCCTGCATCTGATCCCGATCGCCACGAGAGCCGCCCTGCCCCGGTAACTTGGGCGCCCTGTATCGAATATGGGAGCGATAGAAGTGCACCACCTTGCCGTGATGTTGATAGGGGTCTCCCTCGAAGGGATTAAGCAGCGCCAGGGGGGCCGTGATCGGTGCCAGCACATAGCCCAAGCCGGGTACGGCGAAGGTAGGGTTATCCATTTCCCTACCAGGAGGGACAGAAGGGACAGGGTCCGCCTCGTTGATATGGGGATAGTGGATAATGCTATCGGTACTTACGTCAATTAGTGATGTAACAGAGTCAATATATTAATTTTTCTCATAGTATTTATAAGGTCTAAACCCATACTCACCCTGGGATTCATCCCCATTTGGATAATACTTTACCCTCTTAGCCGTTTTATCTCTCAACGAACCACTGTCGATAACATATACTGTGTAGTTATTATCTATGTTGGGGGAGAAGTGAATTAAGGTTGGATTTTTATTTGTGTTATTGAATGTGTATTTTTTTTTCACTATGCCTGCTGGCTCAATAAACAACATTCCATTCGTGTTATCCTTAACGGGGAGCTCTAACAAAAAAACTGGATAATATTTTGGATTAATATCTATTTTTGAGCTTGAAATATTACGATGATAAGATGTGTTGAGTGATACTGTTACGTATTTGGCCGATGTATCAAAAGTGGTGCTTTTGTATTTATTTGGCAACCCACCTTTAAATAGCGCTGCGTTTTTAGGCTCAGTAAACAAAAGTATGTCGTACAGCTGCCAGTCACAGCGACTTCCACCCTGTATCGCGACTCTATTTTCATAGGAGCCATCTGCCTGGGGCTGAATCGTTACTTCGAAGCCGGCCAAGTTATCCGTAGCACCCACGGTTCCATCCGACATGGCTCTCGGTTTCTTACAAACAGATGAGCGATATTTGGGATTAATAGTTGCAGTGACATTTGGCGGAATAACCCCCTTGATGGTGATCCATTGATTATTCTCTTGCGGTGGGTCTAGTGGTGCAGAGTCATAGGCACTGCTGCAACCGCTGGTTAATAGAGCGCTACCCAAAAAAACCATTCTCACAATATTCATATATTTCTCCTTAATACTTTCCCTGATTACTTAGCCAGAAACGCTCCAACCCATTGCGCAACGGTAATTCATCTGCCTCCGGCAGGGCAATGTTCAGTCGCTGATCCAGCCAGAGCAACGCATTTTCCCGCTTGGCGACCTTGTAATAAAGCTGTTTTTGATGTGCTGTCAGGGCAGCAAGATACTCCGATTTCTGCTCTACAAAGGGGTCTGGCTGCTGGTGCTGCTCGGCCAGCAAGCCAGTGATTCGTTTGCGAATATAACCGGCATATTCGAGGCTGGAGTGGGCCGCCGGGCCCAGCCCCACCTTGGTCTCCGGATTATCCCCCGCCGGAAACAACCCTTTCACCTCTGCCCGCTGCTCGGCTGCTTGCTCCCGCTCTTGCAACTCGGCTTTCTCCTGCCGGGCCAATGCTGGCACCAGATAGAGCTTGACCTGCTTGGGCAGGGGTCGGTAGTCCTGCACCTGATCCCGATCGCCACGAGATCCGCCCTGCCCCGGTAACTTGGGCGCCCTGTATCGAATATGGGAGCGATAGAAGTGCACCACCTTGCCGTGATGCTGATAAGGGTCTCCCTCGAAGGGGTTGAGCAGCGCCAGGGGGGCCGTGATCGGTGCCAGCACATAACCCAAGCCGGGTACGGCGAAGGTAGGGTTATCCATTTCCCTACCAGGAGGGACAGAAGGGACAGGGTCCGCCTCATTGATATGGCGATAGTGAATGGTACTGTCCGGCCCTATCTCGGCCAGCGCCGCTTTGGTAAAGGTGCGCGGCATACCATAGGTGTAAAGGCAGGGGGAGTACTTTTTGAGACTAACTGCGTGGATCAGTGCCAGGGCACCACCGAGGCTATGGCCGGCAATAAATAATTTCAAGCCATCGCCAAGTTTCAATGAAATATCATTGTAAGTTACCCTGATTTCTTTGACTGGGTGTTGTTCCACGGCTTTATATTGGCGGTAGAAACCTTCGTGAATTTCCCCGACTTTTGTAATATCAGGACAGGGTACGGGCTGATAATTCAGATCGGTCAGCGCATCATAGCCACTGGCCGTGCCACGCCAGCTGACCAGCAGCTCCCCCGGCCGCTCCACATAGAAGAACTGGGTATCAAATTTGAACTTGAACCAGGACTTCTCCTCCTGCGCTGCATTGATAAATACGGGGGGGCGATAACGATCATCGAAGGGCACATCCCTGACCAGGGGGTTGGCCTTCAGGCCATTGACTTGATAGGGCTGGCGCGCCAGATCCTGCATCTGCTCGGTAAAGAAATGCTGGATTGAACCGCTAAAGACCCCTGCTTCATTTTGTTCGCCATCGGCATAGGCCAGCGCCGCCATCAGCGCCAGATTGTGGGCATTGCCCAGGTCATAATCCGGGCTATGGTTAAGCGCCAGCACCCAGGCCCGCAGCGGGCATACCTCTACGGTCAGCTTGAGGGGGCCGCCCGCCGTTGGCAGCAACCCCAGCCTCATCCCTTGCAAGCCTTGCTCAGCATGGGGAAAGTGGTAAGCAGGTGGAAGATCATCTTCCCAGTCAGCGATATTGGTTGGCGACTCGTCGACCAGTTCTCCCATGCGGGCATAGCGGTACTGCCGCCCCTGACCGAGCGCTTTGGCCCTGACCGCCGACTCCTCCTCCTTGCGAGACAGGCGCAGATAGCGATGCGGCTCTTGCAGGGTGGTTGCCAGCGGATCTGCCGCCAATACCAGCTTGACCGGCCCGGCTGGCAGCTCCTTCTCCTTGATACTACCATCGCTGCCAGTGACTCCAGTACGGGGGGCAACCTTGCCGCCTATGCTGTCGCTGGCCATGCTTAGCGAATGATGCAGGGTGTAGGGGACATTGGCGATAGGTTGATCCAATTCATCCACTAGCAGTAGATCAACGCTGTGTTTGAGTTTCTTACAATCGACGCAACCTTCGGCGCTCATGATACGGAATTCCTTTCTGCTGCATTGTGGGTGCTTGCCAGCCAGGCCAATGCCGCTGCCACATTCACCTCTTTTACCCCGAGGCCCTGTTCAATTCTTTGGACTAACCAGCCCCGCAACTGCTCAGCCAGCGCTATGCCTTGGGCTTCCCAAGCCTCAGCCTGCTCTGGGGATTGCTCCCAGAGATCGGTGTGCAAGTTGAACACCTTGGCCTGAATGCCGATGTCGCTGTGGTGCCATGCCTCACTCAGCACTTCAGGAAGAACCCAGGGAAACTGCTCATTGATGAGTTGCTGATCGCAGGGTCTATGGTAAAGAGCATGATTCGGCAGGCGAATATCTATTAGTGGGGCAAGCAATCCTTGCCAGAGCGCCACACTGTGGTGTGGCAACCAGAGCCCAACGACCCTAGGATCTTGAAAGCGAACCGCTTTAAGGTCATCGTCAATGACGATACGTAGATACTGTTGCCAATGTTGGCGTTGGGCCTGCCAATCTTGCTTGCTGGTATAGAGCCAGCCCCAGGAGCTATCCGGTGCTTGCGCCATCAGCCATTCTTGGATCTCGCTTGCTTTTCTTGGGTTGAGTTGCAGTAACCAGGGGCTGGATTTGAGTACGGTGTCCAGGGGCGTTTGAATATAGAGAGGCAGATATTCGCCTACCCACTCCTGTTCAATCCAGGTAAGAAGTGGATTGGGCTCAGACAAAGGATTAAGGATGGCATAGGCCATGATGGGATCCTGAAGGGCGCCATCTTGTATGACTGTTGTGTCAAACAGTGTCTGGATCATGGTTATTCACACTCATTGATAGACATGGCGGCATTTTGTTCAGCCAGCATGGGACAATACTCCCCACCTTTGAACGGAGGAGGGGGTGTATAAGCCGGCACCTCTACACCACCGGGTAGGATAGGTGTCTTGCCCGCCCAACCAGCGCCAGCGCCCGGGCTGCCGCCCGAATTCATCTTGATGGTGGGGCCGACCACTGTTACCCCGCTGGGGTCCACCTTGATAAAGCTGCCACCGACCTTGACGGTGATCTCGCTGCCCGCCTCCAGCACCACCTTGGCGCCCGCTTTGATATGTATCTGTTGACCCGCCTGATTCAACCAGCTCTGCCCCAGCTTCTGGTGCATGGCGCCATCCACGCTGAGCGACAGATCGCCCTTGATGTGATCGCGTTTCTCACCATTCACAGTGAGATGGTCATTGGCCTTGATGCGGGTGACTCGTTCATTGTCGATGTCGCTGTGCTGGTCGTGTTTGATGTGCCAGGTCGCATCGTTCTCTATCAGCACATTCAGGTCTTTCTGACCGTGAATGTAGATCTCCTCCTGCCCGGCCTGATCTTCGAAGCGCAGCTCGTTGAAGCCCTCGCCCTGATGGGTCTCGGTGCGCAGCACGGTTCGGGTCTTGTGGGCAGGCAGCTCGTAGGGGGGCCTGTTGGTGGCGTGAAAGGTGCGGCCGGTGACGATGGGCTGGTCGGGATCCCCTTCCAAAAAGCTGACGATGACTTCGTGGCCGATGCGCGGGATGGCCATGAGGCCGTACTGGCCACCGGCCCAGCCCTGGCTGACCCGCACCCAGCAGGAGCTCATGTCATTGGAGCTGCCATAGCGGTCCCAGGGGAACTGCAATTTCACCCGGCCATGGTGGTCGCAGTAAATCTCCTCGCCTGCCGGCCCCACCACGAAGGCGATTTGCGGGCCGTCGACCATGGGCTTGTGGGGGATCTGGGGGCGCCAGCTCTGCTTGGCGCGCACCACGGCAAACTGGTTGTAATAGACGGTGGGCTCGCTGCCCCCCTCCTCTTCCAGGGCCTGGGGCTGTTTGCCGGTGTGCTGGATGCTGACCAGTTGCCAGTCGTCGTTGAGGGCCGCGTTGGGGTGCTCGCTCAAGGTAAAACGCTGGCCTGGCTGCAGGGCGGCGCAGTTGGACTGGCCCCGGCCGGTCACGGCGTCATTGCGCAGGGCATCGAGCCGGTACTGGCTGAACGCCTTGCCGCTGGGGTCGGCCTTGAAGCGGCCCGGGTAATCGAAGTGCTGATAGGCATCCCGTTGATGGTCGAGGGCGCTGCCCACCGCCTGATGGGAGAGGCCATAGGCCGGGGTCTGGAAATGGTAGTCCTTGAGCTCCACATCGCTGGTGCGCACCGATTCGCGGTAGTGGAACTGGCGCACATAAGAACCCTGCTCCAGGGAGCGGTTGCCGAGATTGAAGAACAGCTCGGGGCCCGCCACAAGGGCGGCGGCATCGTCGGCGAAGACGATGCGGTGCTTGCCCTGCTCAAACTCGTGGAAGTAGAAGATGCCCTCCTCGGCGGCGAGGCGGTTGACGAAGTCGAGGTCGGATTCCCGGTACTGGACGCAATATTCCCGCTGGCCATGGTCATTTTTCAGGGCGAAGGCGTAGTCGGTGATGCCCGCCTCCTGCAGCAAGATGCTGATGATTTCATCGGGTTTTTGCGCCTGGAAGATGCGGGCGTTGCGGCGAAGGCCAAGGCGCCACAGGGCCGGTTTGACCTCCAGCTGGTAACGGGTGCGGCGAAAGCCGCTGTCTCCCTGGGCCGCGTCGCTGACCACACCGCTGACCCGGCGCTGCAATTCGCCGTTGTACCAGACCAGCAGCTCGCAGGGCTGGTCGAGCAGGTCGGCGAAGGGGAGATCGGCCTGATGGCTGGCGAGATCGAGCCGCAGGCTGAAGGGGCGACTCAGCTGCTCATCGAGGGTGAACTCGACCAGGGCGAAGGTGGATTCGGGCAAGGCCCCTACCTTGATGGTGAACTGAAGTCCTGTGCTGTCTGCCATGACGGTGAGCCTCTGGGGTCAAATTCCCGGGGTGAGCCGGGAAGGGGTAAGAGATGCGCCATCGGTGCCAGGTTTTCGGCGCCATGGCTACCGCACGCTTGTGACAGCGTGCGGCAGGGGGCAATGGTTATCTTTCTGTTGCTCGCTCTCGGGGCGAACGGGCAGAAGAAAGAGGCCAGTTGTTAAGCGAAAAGGGCCGGAGAGCCGGCCCTGGTATCAGGCAAGGTTGGTCTGGATGTAGCTGGCTATCTGTCGACTGCGGGCATCGCCGCGGGTTTCCAGCTCTGCGATCACTTCCCGGACAACGCCTCGGTAGACCAGGGAGCCATTGACCAGGGTTCTGTGGTTATGGCCGACATCGGTGAAGGTGGCGCCACCTCTGTGGAGATGGATGTGGGGTTCACCGACATCCGGGTAGAAAGATTCTCTTGGCATCATGCATCCTCGTTAAAGGGAGATAAGAGGGAGCCTATTCAGGCTCCCAAGTAGAGAGTTAGGCTTCGATCGGTGCGCGCCAGTCGTCAGCACCGGAGGTGCCAGCGACGGTGTGCTCCCAGTCGATCTTGCGGTAGGCCAGAGAGACCTGGATCAGCTGGGTGAAGTCGGAGTTGGCCGGGTCCTGGCAATGGGGCATCTGGCAGTCGATGTCGACTATGGTGGCGTCGGTCAGCACGGTAGAGAAGAAGTGCTCCTGCTTGCCTTCCACTGAGGTGCGATACCACTTCAGAGTCACGGTCGGCAGCATCTCGCCGGAGGCCAGGGAGTTGTACATCAGCGGCACGGCTTTGTTCAGGGCGACGGTGAACTTGAACGGCTTGTGGACACGCTGGCCAGCAGGCTGACCGGATTGCGGGTCGGTCGGTACGGTGACGACGTGCTGGAACTCTTGCACCAGCATCTCGTCTTCGTGACCTTGTACGAAGATGTTGCCGACGGAATCTGAGGTGAAGGCACCGGCAGTGATGTTGCCCTGGGTTTTACCTTCGATGCTGATATAACACGGAGTTGGCATGGTAATGCTCCTAGTTGATTGGATGGTGGCGGCGCCTGATGCGCAACCTGCCAAGCACTAAACCAAGAAGCGTGCCAATGGTTATTTTTAGATTAAATTGATAATTAACAATATGTTATATAAGAGTGGTGATGTGGTGCTGTGCAGAGTGCGCAACTAGTTGCGCATTGTAGTGATAATAACTGGCATAACTTGCAGAATGGTTATTCATGCTTGTTTTTGCGCAACTCATTGCGCTGAAAAGTTGATTTCTCTGCATGGGCGCCCATTCAAAGAGAGATTTCGCCATTGTGAGCGGAGAACCTCGCGTGAGGTAGATCTCGGTGAGTGGGACTGGATCTGGGGGGCCATGCAAGCGGTAGTGCTGTGGATACGAAAACCCCCTCATCATGAGGGGGCTGGGGCATACAGATAGAAAATGGTACTCACTCGATGTTCTGGATCTGCTCGCGCATCTGCTCGATGAGCACCTTCAGCTCGACGGCGGACTGGGTCACTTCGGCGTTGATGGATTTCGAACCCAGCGTGTTCGACTCGCGGTTGAACTCCTGCATCATGAAGTCGAGACGACGGCCGCAGGCGCCACCCTTCTTCATGATCTTGATGGTTTCGCTGATGTGCATCTCCAGGCGATCCAGCTCTTCGGCCACGTCGATCTTCTGGGCCAGCAGCACGATTTCCTGCTCGATGCGGGCCGGATCCAGCTCCACCTTGGCCTCGGTCAGGCGGTCGGTGAGCTTCTGGCGCTGCCACTCGAGGATCAAGGGCAGGTGTACGCGCACCTTCTTCACTTCCACCTGGATGCCGTCCAGACGCTGCTGGATCAAGGCCTTGAGGTTGGCCCCTTCGCTGGCACGGGAGGCGAGGAAATCTTCCATGGTCAGATCGAAACCACCCATCAGCTCGGTTCCTACCGCATCCATATCCTGCTCGGCAGCGGCCATGACACCCGGCCAGCGCAGCACGTCCACCGGGTTGAGCTGGCCCTGGCCCGCTTCTTTCATTACCCAGTTGGCGCTGTCGATGATGAGCTTGGCCAGCTCCTCATTGATGTGCAGCTGGCTGGCGGCGGCTTGAGCGGCTTCGAACCTCAGGTTGCACTCCACCTTGCCGCGCTGCAGCTTGGCACGGAAACGCTCACGCAGGACCGGCTCCAGGCTGCGCAGCTGCTCCGGCAGGCGGATGTAGGTTTCCAGATAGCGCTGGTTGACCGAACGAATTTCCCAAACGGCTGTGCCCCAGTCGCCCTTGAATTCCTTGCGGGCGTAGGCGGTCATGCTGTGAATCATTGATTGTTCCGGGCTTGATGAAGTGTGCGGCCAGTATACTCAGCCAGGCTTGCCCCGTCAGCCATAGCGGTGGCTTTAGAACCTGTTCCGGCTGTGGCGGGGCCCAGGTCCGCCACGGCCCCGGCTCTTGTGGGTGATGGACGCCGGTTTCGATGCGGCTCCTCACCGTTGAGATGATGGCTCGCGACCAAGCATGACGGTTTCTTAGCGGCTGATATTTGGGGCGCAATCGCTTATACTCCTTCGCCAATTTGAGCCAGCCCAGAGGTCAGTTCCATGTCACGTCCCAGCGATCGCAGTGCCGCGCAAGTACGCCCGGTTACCATCACCCGCAACTTCACCAAGCATGCGGAAGGATCTGTGCTGGTGGAGTTCGGCCACACCCGCGTGCTGTGCACCGCCAGCGTCGACACCAGCGTGCCGCGCTTCCTGAAAGGCAAGGGTCAGGGCTGGGTCACCGCCGAGTACGGCATGTTGCCGCGCTCCACCCATTCGCGCATGAACCGCGAGGCCGCCGCCGGCAAGCAGAGTGGTCGCACCCTGGAGATCTCCCGACTGATCGCCCGCTCCCTGCGCGCCGCCGTGGATTTGACCGCCCTCGGCGAGCACTCCATCACGGTGGATTGTGACGTGCTGCAGGCCGACGGCGGCACCCGCACCGCCGCCATCACCGGTGCCTGCGTGGCCCTGGTGGACGCGCTGAACTGGATGGTCGAGAAAGGCATGCTCAAGCAGAGCCCGCTCAAGCAGATGATCGCCGCCGTCTCCGTCGGCATGTATCAGGGCGAGGCTATCTGCGACCTGGAGTACGTGGAAGATTCCGCCGCCGAGACCGACATGAACGTGGTGATGACCGAAGACGGTCGCATCATAGAGGTGCAGGGCACCGCCGAGGCCGAGCCCTTCACCCACGAGGAGCTGCTGGCGATGCTGGCGCTGGCCAAGGGCGGCATCGACGACATCATCGCGCTGCAGAAGCAGGCGCTCTCCTGAATTTCTGATTTGAAAAACGCGGCATTGACCGCGTTTTTTTATACCCCCACACCAGTCAACGACAAGCCAAGCAAGGAGCCAGAATGAAAGCCTACCAGCGTCAATTTATCGAGTTCGCCCTGGAGAAACAGGTCCTCAAATTCGGTGAGTTCACCCTGAAATCCGGCCGCAAGAGCCCCTACTTCTTCAACGCCGGCCTGTTCAACAGCGGCCGCGATCTGGCCCGCCTCGGCCGCTTCTATGCCGCCGCCCTGATGGATGCCGGCATCGAATTCGACGTGCTGTTTGGCCCGGCCTACAAGGGGATCCCCATCGCCTCCGCCACCGCGGTGCAGCTGGTAGAGCAGCACGACGTGGACGTGCCCTGGTGCTTCAACCGCAAGGAGGCCAAGGATCACGGCGAGGGCGGCAATCTGGTGGGCAGCCCGCTCAAGGGGCGCATCATGCTGGTGGACGACGTCATCACCGCCGGCACCGCCATCCGCGAGTCCATGGATCTTATCCAGGCCAACGGTGCCTCCCTGGCCGGGGTGCTGATCGCCCTGGATCGCCAGGAGAAGGGCAAGGGCGAGCTCTCCGCCATCCAGGAAGTGGGGCGTGACTACGGCGCCCACATCATCGCCATCATCCAGATGAGCGACCTGATCGCTTATCTGGAAGAAAAGCTGGAAGAGAAGCAGGCAGAGCAGCCCGCGCTGGCCGAGCAACTGGCCGCCATGCAGGCCTACCGCGCCCAGTTCGGGGTTTAATGACACAATTTCTGGCCGTGCCATGGCGGCCGCTACCGCCTCCCGGTCGGTCACTTTTTCTGTCTAACGGGCCTGAGCCTGTTTGTAGGTGAGCTCGCCTTTTTCAATCTGCTCGACCAGGGCCAGTTTAAAAGTCAGCGAGTCATCGCGCTGGGTTCGTTTCACAGCTTGTCCCATCGGGCTCTCCATTTATTCGGGGGAAAGGTGTAAACCATATTCAGGACGGGACAGCACCATAAAAAAAGCCGCTCAGTGAGCGGCTTTTTTGTTGCCAGCCTGTCAGGCTTGCGGTTTGTGCATGTGCAATGCCATCTGCGGGAAGGGGATCTCGATGCCCTCGGCGTCGAAGGCGAGCTTGACCCGCTCGTGGAAGTCAAACCAGACACCCCAGTAGTCGCCGGTCTTGACCCAGGGACGCACGACTATGCTGACCGAGGAGTCGAGCAGGGCGGCAACGGCAATGGTGACCGCCGGCTCTTTCAGGATGCGTGGCTCTTCGTTGACCAGACGCTCCAGTACCAACTTGGCTTTGCGAAGATCTGAGCCGTAGCCGATGCCGAAGGTCATGTCGACCCGACGGGTGTCCATGCGCGAGTAGTTGATGATGTTGCCGTTGAGGATGGCGGAGTTGGGCACCACCACCATCTTGTTGTCAGCGGAGGTGAGGGTGGTGGTGAACAGCTGTACCGACTGCACCATACCCGCAGTACCCGCCACTTCGATGAACTCACCGGACTTGATGGGGCGGAAGATAATCAGCAGGAAACCGGCCGCAAAGTTGGAGAGTGAGCCTTGCAGCGCCAGACCGATGGCCAGACCGGCGGCACCAATGATGGCAATGAAGGAGGTCGTCTGGACCCCAACGCGGCCCAGGGCGGCGAGCACCACGAACACCAGCAGACCATATTTGAGCACGCTGCCGACGAAGTGGGTAATGGTGGCATCGAGGTTGCGGGCCTTCATGACCTTCTCGACACCGCCACTGATAAGGTTGGTGGCAATATAACCGAGCAGCAGGGTGATCAGTGCTGCGGTGATGTTGACGCCATACTCGAGCAGCAGGCCCTGATTGTTGACGAGCCAGGTCTGAGCACTGGTGAGCATTTCGGGTTCCATAACACTTCCTGTTGGGCTAATTAATCAAAACCACGGACTATAACAGCGCATTGCGACAGTTTGGGTCGTTGTGGTTCGCAAGATGTTAATTTTTGCCATAAAAAGCTGAGGAGGCCAAGTGCCTCCTCATCGTTTGGGTCAACTCTGCAGCAACTGGCTGCGGATGAACTGCCATTGATCTTCGAAGTCCGCGGTCGGTTTGAGCTTGAACTCGGAGCGAACGAACTGGCTGATCCGCCCCTCGGCATAGGCCAGCAGCAGGTTGGCCAACATGGTCTCGTCGAGCTGGAAACCCTGACCTTCTCGCAGCCGCTTCTCTCGCAGCACCTGTTTGAGCTGGGTCTCCAGCTTGTCGAACAGGATGCTGATCCGATCCCGCAGCCGGTCATGCTCACCCAGCAGCGCATCGCCGTTGAGGATGCGGGTGATGCCGGGATTGCGCTCCGCAAACACCAGCAGCAGCTGCAAAATGTGATGGCAGCGGGTCATGGTGTCCTTCTCGTCGGCCAGGATCATGTTGACCCGTGACAGCAGGGAATCCTCGATAAAGTCGATCAGCCCCTCGAACATCCGTGCCTTGCTGGGGAAGTGACGATAGAGGGCCGCTTCCGAAACGCCGACCTCGGCCGCGAGCCGGGCCGTGGTAATACGCTGACCCGGGCTGGTTTCCAGCATGTGGGCGAGCGCCTGCAGGATCTGGTCGCGCCGACTCTGTTTCTGATTACTGCTTGCCATGGATTCCCCTAAAAAAACAATGGCTTGGTTCTATTGTTAGCCACGCAACCAAGGCTGCGTTGGGTCCTGTTATTGGCGACCGGAAGAACCAAACCCACCTTCACCTCGTTCGCTCTGATCAAACTCTTCGACGAGCTGGAAGCTGGCCTGCACCACGGGCATGATCACTAGCTGGGCGATGCGCTCCCCTGGCTGAACGGTGAAACTGTCATTGCCACGGTTCCAGACCGAGATCATCAACTGGCCCTGATAGTCGGAGTCGATAAGGCCGACTAAGTTGCCCAATACGATGCCGTGCTTATGACCGAGGCCGGAGCGGGGCAAGATAGTGGCACACAAGCCCGGATCCTGGATATGGATCGCCAGACCGGTAGGGACGAGTGTGGTATCACCCGGTGCCAGCGTGATGGCCTGGTCGAGCAGGGCGCGCAGATCCATACCGGCAGAACCTGGTGTGGCATAGGCAGGCAGGGGGAATTCGGTGCCGATGCGGGCATCCAGGATCTTCAGTTCTATTTGTGTTGTCATGAATCGTTAGCTTTCAATGGGTTCTTGTATGGACATCCAGGATCTTCAAGGCTATCCGGGTCGTCATGGATCGTTCGTCAGTTGGAATGGCCCCAAGGCTGGGGACTCAGGGTCGATAGTGACGCGCAATAAGGGCGACAAGATGACGAGCCAGCGTCAGCTTATCGGCCAGCGGCAGGGTGGCTTGACCCCCTTGCCAGAAGACGGTGAGGGCGTTGTCATCGGCGTTGAAGCCTTGCCCGGACTGGGACACATCGTTGGCGGCTATCATGTCCAACCGCTTTCGCTGCAATTTGCCGAGGGCATATTGTTCCACATCCACGGTTTCGGCGGCAAATCCGACGGTGAAGGGCTTGTTCGGCAGCGCCCCCACGGCGGCGATGATGTCGGGATTCTTGACCAGGGTCAGCACTATCTGGTTGTTGTCGCCGGTCTTCTTGATTTTCTGGCTGGCCACCTGTTCGGGGCGGTAGTCGGCCACGGCGGCGCAGCCAATGAAGAGATCGCACTCATGAACCCGGCTCATCACCGCCTGATGCATCTGCAGGGCGCTCTCCACATCGACCCGCGCTACCCCGCTTGGGGTGGCCAGGGCGACCGGGCCGCTCACCAGCGTCACTTCTGCACCCGCCTCACGGGCGGCGCGGGCGATGGCGTAACCCATCTTGCCGGAGCTGTGGTTGCTGATGTAGCGCACCGGATCCAGGGCCTCGCGGGTCGGTCCGGCGGTGAGCAGCAGTCTGACGCCTGCGAGCAGGGGATCGACGGTCAACTGTTGGCAGCAGCGCTCTACCAGATCGAGAGGGTCCAGCATGCGGCCCGGACCTACATCGCCACAGGCCTGGCTACCGGAGTCCGGCCCCCATAGCAGAATGCCTCGACTGGCGAGGGTCTGGAGATTGGCCTGGGTGGCCGGGTTGCGATACATCTGCTGATTCATGGCGGGGGCGACGACCACCTGGGCGGGGGTTGCCAGGCAGAGGGTGGTCAGCAGCTCGTCGGCCATGCCGGCGGCCATGCGCGCCATCAGATTGGCGCTGGCCGGTGCGATCAGCACCAGATCCGCCCACTTGGCCAGTTCGATATGGCCCATGCCCGCCTCGGCGGCGGGGTCGAGCAGACTATCGGCGACAGGATTGCCGGAGACCGCTTGCAGGGTCAGCGGGGTAATAAACTCCTTGGCGGAACGGGTCATCACCACCCGTACCTCGGCCCCCTGATCCTTCAGGCGACGTATCAATTCGGCGCTCTTGTAGGCGGCGATGCCACCGCTGACACCCAACAGGATGCGTTTGTCGGCCAATCTCATCTGCTTTGCTTCCGGCTCGTTCTGACTGGTCGGCTAAGATAGCACAGCCTGAGGGTGACGACAGAGGCTGACATGGGGGACTTGTGGTCAGGCTCTCGTCAATCTTTGCTATGTTTTCTGTCAACAGTGCAGGTGGGGAAACATATGAGTATCAAAGAGTGGCCAGCGGAGGAGCGTCCCCGCGAGAAACTGTTGCTGCAGGGGGCGGCGGGTCTGTCCGATGCCGAATTGCTCGCCATCTTCCTGCGAACCGGGGTCAATGGTCAGAGCGCCGTGGATCTGGCCCGGCAATTATTGTGGGCGTTTGGTTCATTGCGAGCGCTGCTCGGTGCAGATCAACAGACTTTCTGCGCCGCCCATGGCCTGGGGCCGGCAAAATATGCCCAGTTGCAGGCGGTGCTGGAGATGAGCAAGCGCCATCTGGCCGAGCAATTGCAGCGGGGTGATGCGCTCACCTCGCCCCAGCTGACTCGGGACTATTTGCAGGCTCAGCTTAGGGACAGGGCGCGGGAGGTGTTTGCGTTGTTGCTGCTCGACAATCAGCACAGGGTGATCAAGTTTGTCGAACTTTTCTACGGTACGCTGGATTCTGCGAGCGTCTGGCCCAGAGAAATCGTGCAGATAGCACTCAAACATAATGCAGCGGCCGTGATTCTGGCGCATAATCACCCGTCTGGCGTGGCCGAGCCCAGTCGGGCCGACCGTCAGATCACAGATCGCATCATGGCCGCCTTGGCCCTGATCGATATCAGAGTGCTGGATCACTTGGTGATCGGTGACGGCATCACGGTTTCTTTTGCAGAGCGTGGTTGGTTATAACCGGGCTCTGGCTCTGTATTAGTTGATCTTTGATCACGGATGCTGTATAAAATGCCGCCTTCTGTTTGCCCCGCAATCGAAGGCCAGCGGGGCAGATATTTGCTCGAGCAATGAAGTAAGATTTGGAGAGACTGACATGTCTAGAGTATGCCAAGTAACCGGCAAGCGCCCGGCAGTTGGTAACAACCGTTCGCACGCTAACAACGCTACCAAGCGTCGTTTCCTGCCGAACCTGCACACTCACCGTTTTTGGGTTGAGGGTGAAAAACGCTTCGTGAGCCTGCGCGTATCCGCAAAAGGCATGCGTATCATCGACAAGCGCGGCGTTGAAGTGGTTCTGGCTGAACTGCGTGCCAGCGGCGTTAAGGTATAAGGAATTAGATCATGGCTAAAGGTATTCGCGATAAAATTCGTCTGAACTCCAGCGCCGGTACTGGTCACTTCTATACCACTACCAAGAACAAGCGCACCATGCCCGAAAAAATGGAGATCAAGAAATTTGATCCCGTTATTCGTCAGCATGTGATCTACAAAGAAGGCAAAATCAAGTAACCACTTGAATTTGTCTCAAAAACCCGGCTTCGTGCCGGGTTTTTTTATGGCTCAAATTCAGTACACTGCCGACTAGAACGGAGGCTTGCCATGTTGAAATTGAGTCGTAAAGGCTGGAACAACGTCATCATCATCGCGGTATTGGTGGTGATAGTGCTGCTGCATCGCCTTGAGCAGGCCCAGCAGGAGAACAGCGCCCAGCGCTTGCACAACCTGTTGCCCGAGGGTGCCGTGGTGTTGACCTGGCAAGGGCCGAGCTGGACCCTGGAGCGATTGGGTCAAGGCTGGCGCACTGTGCCGGATCTGGGGCTGGATAACCTGGCTCTGACCCGCCAGATTGAACAATGGCAAGGCTGGCAGTTGCCGCCGAGTGAGCCGCTGCGTGGCAGCCCGGTCGAGTTCAGGCTCTGGTTGGCCGGACAGGGAGAACCTCTGAGGCTGGCCCTTTATCAGGACAATGGCCGTTATGCCGTTCGCCTGGGTGAGGAGCGCTGGCTGGCGCTTAGCGCGGAGCAGTATCGCGCCCTGCTCAAACCCACACCCTGAGTCTGCGAGGATAAGATGCCCGAATTACCCGAAGTTGAAGTGAGCCGCCAGGGCATCTCTCCCTGGCTTACCGGCATCGAAGTGACCCGCGTGGTGGTGCACGATGGTCGGCTGCGCTGGCCAATACCGGGGGAGATCCAGGAGTTGGTCAGTCTCACCATCCGCAGGGTCAGTCGCCGCGCCAAATACCTGTTGCTGGAGACCGATTTTGGCACCGCCATCCTGCATCTGGGCATGTCCGGCAGCCTGCGAGTGCTCAACATCGGCACCCCGGCCGAGAAGCACGATCATGTGGATATCGAGCTGGCCAACGGCAAGCTGCTGCGCCTCAACGACCCGCGCCGCTTCGGTGCCCTGCTCTGGACCCGCGAGCCCGCCGAGGCCCATGCCCTGCTCGCCAAACTTGGCCCTGAGCCCCTCACCGATGCCTTCAATGCCGATTATCTGCAGAGCCGGGCCAAGGGACGCAGCATAGCGATCAAGACTTTCTTGATGGATAACCATGTGGTGGTCGGTGTTGGCAACATCTACGCCAACGAGGCGTTGTTTGCCTCTGGCATTAGCCCCAGGCGGGCGGCAGGTGAGGTGAGCGGCGAGCGCTTGGCAACCTTGGTCGCCGAGATCAAGCGGGTGTTGGCCGCCGCCATCGTGCAGGGGGGCACCACCCTCAAGGACTTCACCAGTGCCGATGGCAAACCCGGTTATTTCGTGCAGCAGTTGCAAGTGTATGGCCGGGGCGGCCAACCCTGTTATCAGTGTCAGCTGCCACTGACCGAGATCCGGATCGGTCAGCGCACCACCGTGTTCTGCAGCCACTGCCAGCACTAGGACTTATTTGGGGAAGTTGTAAGCAAGTGTTGCCAGTCGATTGAAGTGCCAGAGCGTCATCCCTAGGATCGCCCTCCATTCAGGCAGTTGGAGAGCAAGGTATGACCAGCAACTCGTTCGGTTGGGAGCAACTATCCCGTCAGCCCCATTACGGCGCGCTCGCCATGGCGCGTTACCTCTACCCGGATGGTGGCAGTCGCTTGCACTTCAAGCGTGGCAAATTCGTGCTGCGCAGTCTGTTTTACCGCAAATCCATGAGCCAGGTGTTTGAACTGTTTCGCAGCGAGCCACTCAAGGCCCTGCCAGGTCAATATCCAGAGCTGCTCGACAAGCCGCTGCGCCCCTATCGTTTTGCCTGCTCCAATGCTCGCCAGCGGGCAGCCATGCTGGTCGAGCACTATCGCCTATTGCAACTCTGCTACCCGGCGTTGATAGCCCCTCTCTATCTGGCGGAGGGAATCGAATTGGGTCTCTATCCCCAGAGTGGCTGCCGCATCCTGTTGCGTCACGATGGTACCTTCAGGCGCGAGGCCGAGCTGGCCGTCTCCATCATTGATAAGCAGGGGCGGCGGCTCTATAGCTGCGCCTTCTCCTTTGCCGGACAGCCTGATGCCCTGCGTCTGGTGATTGGCTCGGTGCAGGGCCCCGAACCCGGGGTTGCGCAGGCACAGGACAGGGTGCGGGAGCTGACCAAGGAGGGTCATGGTCTGAGACCCAAGTCCCTGGTGGTGATGCTGGTGCTGGGGTTGGCCGAGGCGATGGGAGCAGTGCGAGTCGATGCGGTGTGCAAGCGGGCTCATGTGTTTCAGGCCAGGCGCTACAGCAGCAAACAGAAGGCAAACCTGCAGGCGGATTATGACGAGTTGTGGCAGGAGTTTGGTGCGCAGGAGCTGGATAGCAACTTCGTGACCCTGATGCCCGCTGGGCGCAAGTCGCTGCAGGAGATAGCCTCGAAGAAGCGGGCCATGTATCGGCGCCGTTATGAGTGGCTGGATACCCTGGCGCTATCCGGCCGGGCGCTGTTTTACCGGGGTGAATGAAAAAGAGCAGGCCTGGCCTGCTCTTTTGCGATGAATCTTGTGGTTTAGGGGGCCTGGGTCACGACTTGGCGAGCTTGGCGGCGATTGCCTGGCAGACTCTGGGATCGACAAATTGATGAATGTCGCCGCCGTGCAGGGCGACTTCTTTGACCAGGCTGGAGGAGATGAAGGAGTTCTCCTCGGCCGGGGTCAGGAAGACGCTTTCCAACTCCGGCATCAGCCGGCGATTCATGTTGGCCAGCTGGAATTCGTATTCGAAGTCGGAGACGGCACGCAAGCCACGGATCAGCACATTGGCATGTTGCTCCCGGGCAAAATTGACCAGCAGGCCGGAGAAGCCGACCACGGTGACGTTGCCCAGATGAGACGTGACTTCACGGGCGAGGGCGACCCGCTCGGCCAGATCGAACAGCGGCCGCTTGCTGGGGCTGTTGGCGACGCCGACCACGACCTCGTCAAACAACTGGGCGGCACGGCCCACCAGATCGGTGTGGCCATTGGTGATGGGATCAAAAGTCCCCGGATAGATAACCCTGGTGCTCATGTGTTGGCGTCCTGCAACCGGAAAATTGGTCGCATTATAAGGTCGTCGCTTGAGAATAGCAGTGCATCAGGCAAGAATACCCCCATCGCGCATTCAGCCTCCCCGCTTTGGGTGTGGGGAGCAAAGGGATCTCTTATGAAACGCATTCTGGTCGTTCGCAATGACAAGATTGGTGACTTTATGCTGGCCTGGCCAAGTTTTGCCATGCTCAAGCACTCCATGAACTGCCATGTGACGGCCCTGGTTCCCGGCTACACGGCACCGCTGGCCCGGCTCTGTCCCTGGATTGACGAGGTGATCCTGGATCCGGGCGCCCAGGCCGACAAGGAGCAGCAGCGTGCTCTGCTGGCACGCATCAAGGCCGCCGCCTTCGATGCCTCTATCTGCCTCTTCTCCAATACCCGCAATGCAAAATTGGTGTGGAAAGCCCATATCCCTTACCGGCTGGCGCCGGCGACCAAGCTGGCGCAAGTGCTCTACAATCAGCGGCTGGTGCAGCGCCGCTCTCGCTCCCAGAAGCCGGAGTATGAATACAATCTCGACTTGATCCGTCACTTCCTGACCGATCAACAGGCGAAGGTGATTGAGCCACAAGCGCCCTACTTGCGCTTCGATGGCCAGTCCCTTGTGGAGGTACGCAGTCAGACGGCGCAAAAGCTGGGCCTCGATGTGACGCGTCCCTGGTTGATGGTCCATGCCGGCAGTGGCGGCTCGGCCAATAACCTCTCCATCGAGCAGTACGCCCGGCTCATTATCAAACTCAACCAGGCTTGTCCCGAGTTGCAGTGTGTGCTGACGGCAGGTCCGGGGGAAGAGAGCAAGGCGGAGCAGTTGGCGGCCGAATTGCTGGCCCATGGCGGCAATGGCTGGATCTATCGCTCGGATGAAGGCTTGCCCAAGTTTTGCCAGGTGCTGGCCAATGCCGCTCTGTTTATGGCCGGTAGCACAGGCCCTCTGCACATTGCCGCCGCCCTGGATGTGCCGACGGTGGGCTTCTTCCCGGCCCATCGCTCTGCCACGCCGCTGCGCTGGCGCCCCCTCAATCAAGAGGGACGCCACCTGGCCTTCAGCCCGCCGGAGGACAGCGATCATCCGGAGGACATGAGTCAGCTCGATCCCAAGACCATGGCCAGTGCCATCGCCCAATGGGGCAAGCCGCTCTGGCAGGCGAGCTGACCGGTGACAGAAATGATTCAGGGCCCATTATGGGCCCTGATGATAACCTGTTGGTCAAGTGGGTCGGTTAGACGACCGGGTTTTCCCAATCTTTCTTGGGCGGTTGCAGACGCTGCTGGCAGAAGTAGGCCTGACGGATCAGCTTGGAGGCCATGGTAATGCCGAGCATGATGAGGCCGCGTTTGCCATCGAGGAAGGCGCGCTGACGAATACCGTGACGCCATAGCACATCGACGATGCACCAGGCGAAGTCATACCAGCGGCCCCCTTTCATTTCCCGGCCAACGGCGCGTTCGGCGTAGCGTTGGGCCCGCATCACCGCATCTTTGATGTCGGCATAGGAGTCATGGCGGCAGATGCCTTTGAGTTTGCCGACCTTGCCGTCCGTGACCAGCTTGTCGTGATAGAGGTCCATCTTGCCCTCCATGCGCCACTGATCGCTGCGCACCAGGCGCAGACGCCATTCCGGCTGATACATGTGATGCAGCCAGCCGCCGAGGAACCAGATCTTGCGCTGGAATTCCCAGGCACTGATGGTCAGATCGTCTTCTTGCAGTACCCGTTCCATGTCGCTTCTGAGCTCGGGCTCGAGGGATTCGTCGGAATCGAGCAGCAGGATCCACTTGGCCGGAGCACACTGTTCCATGGCGAAGACTTTCTGCTTGAGCGGGCCGGGCCAGGGACGTTCGATGACGATGCAGCCGCGCTCGGTTGCATACTCGCGGGTGCCATCGGTGGAGCCTGAATCGACGACCACGATACGCTGCGCCAGCCCTTGCACACTGTCCAGTACCATTGGCAGGCAGCGCATGCTGTTAAAGGTGGTCAGGGCCACCGCCAGGGTGACAGCTTCTTGTTGTTCCATGGAAATAACCGGCAAAGGGAGGTGAGCCCCATTCTATCCTGATTCAAGTTTGGTGGGCAAAGTTTGACTTGCCGCAGGGGGTCACGGAAAATCGCCGGATATGATTTGCTCGCCAAGCATGAGTTGCGCAGATTTATGGCTGTGGCAATTAATTTTTTGGCAGCCAGGATGAATATTCACCCGGACCAGGGTGTTATTCACCCCTGTCGCAAGCAGCCCATCCGCGGGTGTGACTGGCTATAGGAGCACGGCTGACGGGTCGGCCAGCAGCCGACTCGGTTATCGATGTTATTCCTTGATGAGATGATGCATGAACTCCAAGCGTTTCGTATTCGTGATTGAAGATTTGTATGGTGGCGGCGCGCAGAAGTCTCTCATCAACACGGCGGAAGGGCTGCGTCAACGCGGTCATCAGGTGACTGTCTTCATACTGCGTGACCTGATCGAGCATCGTCTTCCCCCCGGCCTCGAGGTGATCAACCTGGCGCTGGTCAATGGCATCACCAAGGCCATCTCCAATGTGCTGGTTGAAAAGTGGCAAGCCTGGTTCATCGCCCGGGCCATTCGCCGTCTCGATCCCCATGTGGTGCTCTCCTGCTCCTGTGACAAGATCACTCGCCATATCAAACACCCCAACCTCTGGTTCTGGGTGAAGAGCAACATGCTCGCCTCCCGCTATACCGCCAAGAGCAAGGCGAAAGCCAAGGCCAAGCTGCAGCGCTTCTACAATGGCCGCAAGGTGATCGGCTGCTCTCAGGGGGTGGTCGACGGTTTGCTGCAGGATGCCGAGCTCAAACCTGAGCGGATCCTGGCCATCTATAACCCCTATGAGCGAGATGGCTTCGTGCGCATGGCTGCCGAACCTGCCGCTGTGCCGACCGGGGACTATCTGATCAACGTGGGCACCTTTGAGCATCGCAAGCGTCATGATCGGCTGTTGCGAGCCTATAAAGCCAGCGGGGTGAGCACTCCCCTACTGCTGCTTGGCAAGGGCAAGCCGGAAGAGGAGGCGCGATTGCGAGCGCTCATTCGTGAGCTGGATCTGGAGGCGCAGGTGATCCTGCCCGGCTATCAGACCAATCCCTATCCTTATATCAAGCATGCCAAGGCGCTGATCCTCACCTCGGATGGGGAGGGGTTACCCAGGGTATTGATCGAGTCGCTGTTTCTGGGTACTCCTATCGTCAGTGTCGATTGCCCCTCTGGCCCGAAAGAGATACTGACCGGCGAGTTGGCCGCCTTCCTGGTGCCATTGCAAGATGAGGTGGCGCTGGCCGATGCCATCGGCCGGATGGATGCCTCTCCTGTGACTATCACTGCCGACTATTACCAGGCTTTCCTCGCCGAGAGCGTATTGCCTCAGTTTGAGGCCCTGTCCCTGCCTGACCGAGCACCATAAATTGGATAAAAACATAATAAAAAGTCTGGATGGGCAATGGAGCAGCGTCCCTGGGGAAGGGATGACCCCCTATTTGAGAATGCTGGGGGTGGCCTGCCTGCTTATCTATGCGCTCTGTCGTATCTGGTTCGGTGGCATAGGCAAGGCGATGGAAGTCGGGTTCCTTGCCATGACGCTGCTGCTGATGCTGAGCTCCCACAGGCGCATGGGTCTGGACGTCTACTTCAAGTTTGTGTGGCTGGCGTTGCTGGTCCAGCTCATCCCCTGGCTACTGGGCCTGCTGGAACCGACCGTCATTACCAGCTCAAACCCCCATCTCGATCGGCTGACCAAGATCTTCTTCTTCTTTGCCACCGCCGTGTTGCTGGCGGGCAGGCTGCGCAATGTCTTCTGGCTGTGGGGCATCGCCGCCTTGGGATTGCTGTTTAGTGTGCTGGGTTCGCCAGCCGACTGGAGCACCTGGCAGCAAGGCTTGTCAGGGCAGAGAGTCGATTTTGGCATCCGCAACGCCCAGCATATCGCCATGTATTTCGGTACCCTGATGCTGGGTTGCCTCTGTTTTAGCCAGCGTTGGTTATCGGTCGGCGCACAGCGCTGGTGGCGGCTGCCGCTCTGGGCTGGGGTGCTGGGGGTGGCGGTACTGGGGATCATCGTGACCCAGACCCGGGCCATTTTCATCGCGATTTTCGCGGCTCTGCTGCTGGCTCTGGTGTTCTGGATCTGGCTCAAGCGACCGCGCTGCTGGGTGCTGGCGTTGCTGCTGATGGGCACAGCCCTGTTATTTGTCAGCTTGGGACAACGGGGTCTCTCCCATGTCGAGAAGCGGTATGAGCAGGAGGCCCCTGTCATTCAGCAGCTATTGCATGGTGACTGGGACGATATCCCCTATACCAGCGTTGGAATACGGGCCAACACCTGGAAAGTGGCTGCCGACAAGATAGCTGAGCGTCCCTGGTTTGGGTGGGGCTCCCAGGCCCGCAGTCGGGTCATCAGTCATTCCGATGTGTTGCCCGACTGGGTCAAACAGCAGTTTGGTCATCTGCACAACTACTTCCTCGAAGTTCAGCTCAGCTATGGCTTGGCTGGTTCGCTCATGTTGCTCGCCCTGGCCATTGTCATCGGCCGTGACTGCTGGCTTACCTGGCGAGCACGGCTGATGCCGACCGATGTACTGGTGTTCGGTTTCTGCTTCTTCGTCTTCTGGGTCATTGTGAACAACTTTGAGTCCTATATGTCGTTTGGTACCGGTACCTTCGTGTTCAACATCATCCTCGGGGGTCTGATCACTCTCTGCTGGCGCCGCCGCTATCCGCAGGGTTGTACGGATCAAGTCAGATGAAGCGCATTCTGATCATATTGCGTCGCTTGCAGGCAGGAGGCATAGAGCAGGCCACTATCACGCTGGCCAACGCCATGGTAGCCCAGGGTCATGAGGTGCATGTCTGGGTGCTGCGTGGCGAGGCCAGACTGATGCCGGATCCCGCGGTGCATCTCCATGCGGGCGGTGATATCGAGCGGGAAGCCCGGCGCGGCTTGTTGGGGCTGAGTTGCGATCTGCTCGGGCGGGGTCTGCTCAAGCATCTGCTGCCTGGCTCGGGCTTCGTCTGGACGGGCTGGCGCACCAGCGCGCTGGCCAGACGCAGGATCGCCGAGTGGGAGGCGCAATATGGTGCCTTCGATCAGATCCTGATCCGGGGCCAGGGGGCATTCGAATTGTTGTGGGACTTGCATGACCCACGCTGCTGGCAACTGGTGGAGGGACCTTCTTCCAAGCTGCGCCACTATCGATTCGGCGGCTGGCTCGCCGCCAAGCTGTTCCAGGACAAGCAGGTGATCTGCGTTTCCCAGGGTATCGCCGAGGTGCTGCAACAGATGCTGTCACACTTCTCGGTCCGGCCGGCACGACAGGCGGTGATCCACAATGGTGTCCCGCTGGCGCGGGTGCGTCGGCTGGCGCAGCTCGCTCAAGATCCCCCCATTACGGGACCTTTCCTGGTGCACGTGGCACGCCTGGTACCTGTGAAGGATCAGGCCCTGCTGCTGCGGGCCTTCAAGCGGGCCGAACTCGATTGCAAGCTGGTGATTATCGGAGAGGGTAGCGAGCGAGCCTCGCTGGAGCGGCTGATACAGACTCTGGCGCTGGATGGGCGAGTGATACTGCTCGGCCATCAAGCCAATCCCTATCCCTGGGTTGCAGGGGCCGAGGCCTTCATACTCAGCTCCAGGACCGAGGGACTTGGGCTGGTGCTTATTGAAGCCCTGGCCTGCGGCACCCAGGCCGTTGCCACCGATGTACCGGGTGGCATTCGCGAGGTGCTGATCGAAGAACAGACCCGCTTGTTGGCCGCCCATGATGAGGCCGCCCTGGCCGCCAAGATGCGTGAAGCCCTGGCTGACCCTGTCCAGATCCAGCCCCACTGGGTTGACCGGTTCGACGATGGCGAGATTGCCCGCCGTTTCCTCGCCCTCATTGAGGATTAAATCATGACGATGCTGGATCACAGTTACCCCCTGGCCCCAAGCTGGGTTTCCCCCGTCACGCTGTCGCCGGATGGCAAACTGGATGCGAGCGCCGTGGGTGAGCTGGTCAATCACACCCTGTTGCTGGAGTTTGGTTATGAAGCGACCCACAAACGGCGCCAGGGGCGCATCGGCATCGCCGGGGCAGCGTCTGGCCAGCAGCAGTTCTTCGAGGCGAACCAGCGTGGCCGGCGTTTCCTCAATCTGACCGGCTTGACCCGGCTGGACGAGATAGCGCTGCAGGGACGGGATTGTCGCTGGCAAGCAGAAGCCCGCCTGTTGGCCTTTGCCAATCCGGCACTGGAAGATGGGGCCGTGCTTATTCTCTCCCCTCATCCGGACGATGCCGAGCTGGCCGCCTTTGGCCTCTACAGCGACCATGCCGAACGAAGCTGGATAGTGACCCTGAGTGCGGGGGAGAAGCTTGGCCGGCTGGATCGCCAATATATCCCCGGCCTGGATGGCGACTTGGCGAGCGCCTCGGCGCGCAAGGGGATGATCCGGGCCTGGAACAGTGTGACCACGCCTCTGCTGACTGGGGTGAGCGCCGCTCGCCTGTTTTGCCTGGGTTACTTCAATGACAGCCTGGCAAAGCTGGTAGCTGACCCGGACAGCCTGGTCGCCCATGCTCAGTTACCCGAACTGACACCGGCGCCGTTTCGGCGCTGGAATCCCCAACCCTTGCCGGGTGACGAGCAGGCTGCCAACCGCGGACGGTTGCTGGTGGCCGATCTCGCGGCGCTGCTGATGCGGGTGCGTCCGAGCAGCGTCCTGGTGACCCACCCCGAGGTGGATCCCCATGGCGACCACGTTGCCACTGCCCAAGCCTTGGCGCTGGCTATCCAGCAGAGCGGGCACTGCCCGTCCCGGGTGCTGCTCTATGCGAATCACCTGCGCAAGGTCCATGATTTCCCTTATGGCCCCGAGCATGCGGGCACCACCTTGCCCCCCTGGCAGAGTGAACACTCCAGGCTGGGGCCTTGGCACTGTTACAGCCACCCCCTGACGCTGGCGCGCCAAAAAGAGAAAGTGGTCGCCATGGAGACGATGCACGATCTGCATGCCAAGGACCGGCTGGAGAAGCGGTTCAAACGCTGGTGGGGCCGTACTGTCAGACGAGATGGTTATCATCACTATGGTCTGCACAGCTATTTTCAGACTCACATAAAGGCCCATGAGGTGTTCAGCTGGGTATCTGGCGACGACTTCGTGAGCGGCATGTTGCAAGACGCAGGAACAGAACAAGCATGAAGATATTGGTGATCGGCCCCTCCTGGGTCGGCGACATGGTGATGTCCCAGAGCCTCTACAAGGCGATCAAGGCCAACCACCCGGACTGTGAGCTGCATGTGATGGCGCCGGCCTGGTGCAGGGCTCTGCTCGAACGCATGCCCGAGGTGGACAAGGCGGTCGCCATGCCCCTTGGTCACGGTGATTTCAAGTTGGGGGAGCGGCGTCGGCTCGGCAAGCTGCTGGCTGCCGAGAAGTACGATCAGGCCATCATCCAGCCCAACTCCATGAAGTCGGCACTGATCCCCTGGTTCGCCAGGATACCGGTGCGCACCGGCTGGAAGGGGGAGCACCGCTTCGGCCTGCTCAACGACATGCGCAGCAACAAGTCTGCCTTTCCGCTGATGGTAGAGGCCTATCTGGCGCTGGCCTATCCCAAGACGCAGATGAAGAGCCGGGCCGATATTCCCGTCATTCCCCATCCGTCGCTCAATGTCGATCTGGTCAATCAGGGCAAGGCGCTGGAGCGATTGGGGCTCAGCAGTGCTCGTCCCGTACTGGTGCTCTGCCCAGGCGCCGAGTTCGGTCCGGCCAAGCGCTGGCCGGAAGGGCACTATGCTGTGGTGGCGCAGAAGCATCTGGATGAAGGTTGGCAGGTATGGATCTTCGGCTCGGGTAAGGATGTGCCTGTGGCCAATACCATCCGCGAGCGGATCAATCCCCTGTCACGGCCCAACTGCCATGTACTGGCGGGCAAGACCAGCCTGTATGAGGCGATCGATCTGATGGCGCTGGCCGGGCGGGTCATCTCTAATGACTCCGGCCTGATGCACATCGCCGCCGCCCTCAACCGGCCGTTGATCGGGGTCTATGGCTCCACCTCGCCACTCTATACGCCACCGCTGGCAGACAGGGTCGAGATAGTGCACACCGACATCGAATGCCGTCCCTGCTTCAAGCGCACCTGCAAGTTTGGTCACCTCAAGTGCCTGATCGAGCTGATGCCGGAACAGGTGATAGAGGCGGGCAAGCGGTTGGAGTGCGGCGAGTCGGCGGCTCAGCCGATAGCGCTACAGCTGGTTGACCCACCGCATTTTGTTGCCAATGCGGGCAAGCGGTCGGAGCCGGAATAGCATGCTCTATCGGCTGCTCTACAACCTGCTGATCCATCTGGGCTTGCCGTTGGCGCTGCTGGCGCTCTACAAGCCGAAGCGAGGCAAGCCGGGGTTTGGTGCGCGCTGGGCCGAGCATCTGGGCCGCGTACCGCCGACCGGCCAGGAGGCGCCACTCTGGATCCACGCGGTCAGCGTGGGTGAGACCCTGGCCATCAGCCCTTTCATTCGCGCCCTCAAGGCCGAGCGGCCGGATTTGCCCATTCTGCTCACCACCACCACCCGTACCGGCGCCGAACAGGCGGCCAAGCTCGGGGATCTGGTGGTGCACCGCTATGCGCCCCTCGATTATCCCTGGGCGATCGCCGCCTTCCTCAAGCGCTTCCAGCCTCGTGCCCTCTGGATAATGGAGACCGAGCTGTGGCCGAACTGGCTGCACGCCTGCGCCCATCATCACTTGCCTGTGACCATCATCAATGGGCGTCTCTCCGAGCGCTCCTGCCAGCGTTATGGCCGCTTTCAGGGGGCCTTTGATGCATTGAGTCGTCCGCTCAGTCTGCTGCTCTGTCAGCATCAGGATGATGCGGACCGCTTTCATCGGCTCGGCATAGGCAAAGAGAGGTTGGCGGTGACGGGCTCCATCAAGTTCGATATCCAGTTTGGTGATGAGGTGCAGAGCAAGGGCCACGCCCTGCGCCAGCAGCTTGGACAGGAACGGCCGGTCTGGATCGCCGCCAGCACCCATCAGGGGGAAGACGAGCAGGTGCTGGCCGCCTTCGATCGGGTGCTCAGGGCACATCCGTCTGCCCTGCTGATCCTGGTGCCGCGCCATCCGGAGCGGTTCGACAGCGTGGCGGCGCTGTGTGCCTCCTATGGCTGCGTGCGTCGCTCTCAGCATCAGCGTCAGGCTGAACGGGTCGAAGAGGGTGACAAGGTCTATCTCGGCGATACCATGGGGGAGTTGCCACTGATGCTGGCGGCGGCCGATCTGACCTTCGTCGGCGGCAGTCTGGTGAAGGTCGGCGGTCACAACCTGCTGGAACCGGCGGCCCTGGGCAAGCCCTGCCTGACCGGACCCGCTTACTTCAACTTCAGTGATATCACCCGTCAGCTAGTGGCTCAGGGCGGGGGCCTGGTGGTGGCCGATGAGCACGAGCTGGGAAACCGGGTGAGCGCACTGCTCGCCGATGGAGGCGCCCGCCGCACCATGGGTGAGCAGGCCCGTGCCGTGGTGCTGCGCAATCAAGGGGCACTGGCGCGCACGCTCTCCCGCTGTTTAGCCAGCCTGGACGGTGATTAAGCTGCAAGGCTAGAACCTGCCTGACTGGCAGCCTCCATTTTTCTGGATAGACTTTGAGGGCGGGTGCACTATCCAAGGAGAATGAGCATGGGTGGACACAAGCCGGATTACGAGCTCGACGATGACTGGGAGCCGGAATCCTGGGAAGAGCAGTTGGAGGAGTTGGACGACGACAGTTGGCAGTTTGACGACGACCTAGACGACCAATGATACCGGGTAGTAAAAGTTCAGGCGGGCCAAGGGCCCGCCTGATTTGTTTGGCACCCGCAAAGCGGGCTTGGTGGTGGGGCATCGGCTCGTTAGAATGAAAGCCCGAATGACGCTCAAGGATGAAGATGCGCCCATTACTCATACTCTGCGCCGCCCTGCTTGGCGGCTGTGTTTCCAACTCGGATGACCCCTGTGAAAAGCAGTGGGATCAGGTTGGCGAAGCCGATGGCAAGCTGGGGTTTACCGAACAGAGGGTCGAGTTCCATCAGACCCAGTGCGGTATCAAGGTCGATGAAGCTCTCTGGGAACAGGGCCGCAAGAGGGGATTGGCCTGGTATTGTCGCCCCGAGCACCTCTATCTGGCGGGGCGCTCAGGCGAGGAGTATCGCGGGGTCTGCCCCAATGATGCGCAAGCGCGCAAGCTGTTTGCTCAGGGGCGCCAGAGCTGGACAGATCAGTAGAGGTTCAGGGGGCATGGTGAGTTCACCCTGCCCATGATGGTGCTGACGAGGATAGCCACCGCCTCCTGCCGATCCGTGTGACAGGAAGGAGGCCGGGTGACTACTCCTTGAGGCGCAGCGGCTGGCAGAGGTAGCTCTTGTCATTGGCGCTGCGGGCGCATTTTCCGCAGATGAACTTGGGTTTGCGCACTATCTTGCGCAGGGCCTTGAGATCGAAGGGGATCTCGTGGCGGCGCCACTCACAGAGGGTCTTGTTGCCCATAGGATCCGACCACCTTGGCTAATGTATCGCCGTATTCTAATCGATTTGCATTACTAATACAGTGGGCCCGCAACGGGTTCACTGGTAGAGGAATTTGGTGAAGATCAGCTCCTTGACCGCTTTCTTGCCCGTCTCACGCACCAGCAGTTCATTGACTCTGGCCTCGCACTCCTTGCGCAGCTCTTCGCGGCTAGGGAGAGACTTGATCTGTTCGGCGGTCTTGCTGCCCATCAGCCGTATGATGGCGTCACGGATCAAGGGATCATGGGTCTCCAGCAACTTGAGATCCCCATGGTTTTCGGCCATGAGCTCGACGGTGACCCGCACATAGCCCAGGGTCTTGCCCTCGCTCAGGTAGTTGGTGATGATATCCGGCTCCAGGGGATGGTAGGCAACCCCATCCTGTTGGGCGGCGGCATCGGTGGTGGACTCTTCTGCCCAAGCCGGGTTGGCCAGCAGAACAAGCAGCAACATGACGAGCTGGCGAGCGTGTTTCAGTACATAGGGCATGGTAGGGGACTCAGACTGGTGAGATGTCCCATTTTTGATGTTGCCTGCTGGGGCGTCAAGCACGGATTTCCTTACATTTTTCGATCGATTTACGGATAATAAACCGGATTTTAACCTGATAACGGAACTCTCTGGATGGTGATGCGGTGAAATCCGAGCTGACTGTTCCCCTCATGCGGATAAGCGACTGGCTGGCGCCAGCCAGTGCCATGCCGCCAGCCGAACTGACCCCCTGGCTACTCGATACCGGGTCCATGACGGCGCGTCTGCGCCGCCACAATGCTCACTTCTCTCTGGAGCTGCTCGGTCACCACCATCAGGCACTGACGCCGGATGAACAGGATCTGCTCGGCGTCGTGACCGGACTGCGGCGGGAGGTGATCCTGCATGGGGATGGCGGGCCTGCCGTCCTAGGTTGGACTCTGTTTGCCGATGCGGCCCTGAGCGGAGCCGCACTCGACCAGCTGGGCGAACAGCCTTTGGGCGATCGCATTTTCGGGGTGGCCCCCGCTCAGCGTGACTGCCTGCAGCTGGCCCGTTTCGAGCTGATGGATGAGGCGGGTGATGCTGGCGTGGTCTGGGGGCGACGCTCACGGCTCTATCTCAACGGCTGGCCCCTCTTGGTGCATGAGGTATTGCTGCCCGGATTGGGATGCGCGATGCAATCCTCCCCTCGACAACTGGGGTGATGGAGAGGCTCCGGTTGCCCCAGGGCGGGGGCGTCAGCCCTCAGGCTGCTTTCTCTGTCAGCCTTGATTTTCCCGAATTTATACAAGGAGTTGCTGTGACTGTATTGACCAAGGAGCGTGGCCTGGCCTATGCCCAGCTGGCCCGGCTCGACAAGCCGATCGGCACGCTGTTGCTACTCTGGCCGACCCTGTGGGCGCTCTGGCTGGCGGCCGACGGCCTGCCCAATCTTGGTACCTTGCTGGTGTTCGTGATCGGGGTCTTCTCCATGCGTTCGGCGGGTTGTGTCATCAACGACTATGCGGACCGCCATTTCGATGGCCATGTGAAGCGTACCGCGGGGCGACCTCTGCCCATGGGCAAGGTGAGCCCGAGAGAGGCGCTGTTGCTGTTTGCTGTGCTGGCTCTGCTCTCGTTTGCCTTGGTGCTGACCCAGAATGCGCTTACCATAGGTTTGTCGTTTGCCGGTCTGCTGCTGGCTGTCTGCTACCCCTTCATGAAGCGTTTTATCTCCATTCCCCAGCTGGTGCTCGGCCTGGCCTTCTCCTGGTCCATTCCCATGGCCTATGCGGCGGCGGCCGATGCGCTGCCGCCGGTAGCCTGGCTCATCTTCCTGGCCAACTTGCTGTGGACCATCGCCTATGACACCCAGTACGCCATGGTGGACAGAGATGATGACCTGCGACTCGGCATCAAGTCGAGCGCCATACTGTTTGGTCGCTTCGACAAGTTGATCATCGGAGTACTGCAACTGGCGACCCTGCTGATCCTGCTGGGGATCGGCCAAATGATGGCGCTAGGCGCCAGCTATTACTGGTGCCTGCTCGGTGCCGCCATCCTGTTTGTCTACCAGCAGCGACTCATTCGCGAGCGAGATCGCGCGGCCTGCTTTCAGGCTTTTTTGAACAACAACTATGCCGGCGCCCTGGTGTTTGCAGGTCTGGTGTTGCACTACTGGTAAACCCTGGACGATTGAGTGCAATGAAGGCCGCCCGTGCGGCCTTCATTGCATTGGTGTGGGCCGCGTCATGGGGGCGCGGCATAGACAAGGGGCCCCGTGCTGGGGCCCCTTGGTTCTTGCTTTGCACTCCCATTCAATCAGCGGGTCTGGCTTACTGGTTGCCCGCCCGTATGGTGCGGCGGATCTTGTTGCTGAGCAGGGGCAGTATGTTGTCGGCCAGGGCCTGGAAGCGCCCGAGGTCGGGCTTGCTGCCCGAGTCCAGATACCCTTCGCTGCGCAGGGTATGGATCAGGGTGCTAAACAGCTTCTGGTCGAAGAACTCGGGGGCATTGATGCCATGCAGAGTACCGAGTCGCTCCGCCATCATCAGGCCGTCAGCCTCCAGCTGTTCAGCTTCTATGCGAGGCTGGGCAAGCATGCGAGTCAGCACTATGGCATAGCGCTGCAGCGTCTCCTGGATACTCTCGGCCAGCAACAGCAGGCGCATCTGGTTACCGAGGTTGACCCAGTGACCGCCATCTCGGGACTCGATCAGTTGCTGGCGTTGCAGCTCGGCCAGCAGGGCATCGATCAGACTGGGCAGCTCATCCTCTTCATAACGCAGGAACAGCTCCGTCTTGAGCAGGGGATAGATGTCGATGCAGCGAGCCACAATCTCGTTGCGAGAGATCCCCTCGCAACGCTCGATCAACGCCGCCACCAGGGAGGGCAGGGCGAACAGGTGCAAGATATTGTTGCGGTAGTAGGTCAGCAGGATCGCCTGATAGCGGTCCAGGCTGATGATCTGCCCCAGCTTGTCTTCGCTGACCTGAAACTTGTTGAGCTCCATGGCCTGATCCAGCAGATCCTTGGCATCCGCTTCCGGCAAGGTGCTGTGCTCGCTGTAGGGTACCTGTTTGAGCAAATCCAGATAGGTATTGAGCTGGGCCTGCAACTCGTCGCGGGTCAAGGCATGACGCTCGGCGGCCAGCAGTGCCAGGGCGCTCAGGGTCAGGCCGTTGACGGCGGCGGCGTCATTGATGCGGGTCATCAGCAGCTCGGCCAGCCGGGTGACGGTGGGCGCCATCCACTCCGGGCGTTCGTCCCGACCAATATCAGCCTTCCATTCGGGCACATGCTCGTTGAGATAACCATTGAGGGTCAGTGGCTCACCGAAGTTGACGAAGCCACGGCCATAGTTGCGCAGCTTGCGCAGTATGCCCAGCACCTGCAGGAAGCTCTCTTTCTCCTTGCGGCTGCCCTTGAGCTCGTTATGGTAGGTGTTGACCTCCATCACGTGTTCGTAGCCCAGATAGACGGGAACCAGAGTCACCGGCCTGTCCAGGCCACGCATCATGGCCTGCAGCGTCATGGCCAGCATGCCGGTCTTGGGGGGGAGCAGGCGACCGGTGCGCGAACGTCCGCCCTCGGTGAAGAACTCCACCGAATAACCCTTGGCAAACAGCAGGTTGAGGTATTCACGGAACACAGTGCTGTAGAGGGGATTGCCCTTGAAGGTGCGGCGAATGAAGAAAGCACCGCCACGGCGGAACAGGGGACCGGCCGGCCAGAAGTTGAGGTTGATGCCCGCGGCGATATGAGGCGGCACCATGCCCTGGTGGTAGATGACGTAGGAGAGCAGCAGATAGTCCATGTGGCTGCGATGGCAGGGCACATAGACGATCTCGTGGCCCTCCTGGGCCAGTTGCCGTACCTTCTCGGCGCCATTGACCGAGAGGCCGCGGTAGAGTTTGTTCCAGAGCCAGCCGAGGAAGCTCTCCCCTAGCCGGATCAGCCGATAGGAGAAGTCAGACGCGATCTCATCCATGTAGTCATGGGCGCGCTTCTGGGCCTTGTCGAGGCTGATATTATCGCGCTCAGCCTCTTCCTCTATGGCCTGCTGAATCACCCCGGAGTCCAGAAGCTGCCTGAATAACAGGGTGCGATTAGGCAGCTTGGGGCCGGTCGCGGCCAGCTGCTGGCGACTGAAGTGGATGCGAGCGACTCGCGCCAGCTTGTGGGCGATGGCCTGATCTGTGCCATGTTTGTCAGCCATCTGGCGCAGGGAGAGCGGCGGCGAGAAGCGCACCAGGTTTTCCCGGCCCTTGAGGATCACGATCAGCGCTTTCTTGAGCCGGTTGGGGGCCAGGCTACTGATGATGTTCCAGCCGGAGGCTTCTTCTCCTTCACGGCCCGGGGCGCGGCCCCAGAACAGAGTGATGGGCACTATCTGTACGTCCAGCCCGGCATCACGCTTATGCAGATCCAGTAACTGCTGAAACTCTTGCAGGAAGGGGAGTGGCTTGCTGCGAGCACCAAACAGGGGGGGGGGGCGGTCGAGGCAGACGTAGCGAGGGACGGTTTCTCCTCCCAGTGTCAGGGGGGTGAAAGGGCCCGGCAGGTCGAGATCTTCACAGCACTGCTGAAGGGTCAGCAGATCGGTGATTGAACTGGTTTTCAGGGCATAGACTATGGGTCTGGCCGGGTCCAGGTCGAGCTCTGCGATGGGATTTTCCGGCAGGCTCTTGTGATTGACCAAGCCACTGACCGGCCACTGCAGTATGGCTCTGGAAATTCTCTGCCCAAGGGACATATGCGTCTGCTCTCCAAAAAAAGGCGGCGTGAGCATAGCAAATCATGCCGTGCTTGTCGCCGAGAGGTACGATGAGTCCGCGTTAGGGGACGGGATCCGGGTTATTTGAGCTCAGAGCGCGACAATTGTCAGTCGAACCTTGCCTTGGTCAACACACTGTATATACTGCCAGTGTGCTGTATAAAAAAACAGGTGCCAATCTTATGAAACCCCTTACTCCCCGCCAGGCTCAGGTGCTGGATCTTATCAAGGCCAACATGAGCGAGACCGGTATGCCGCCGACGCGTGCCGAGATCGCCCAGAAACTCGGCTTCAAGTCGGCCAATGCTGCTGAAGAACATCTAAAAGCCCTGGCCAAGAAAGGGGCCATAGAGATACTACCAGGCACTTCCCGTGGCATTCGTCTCTTGCTCGACGATGTCGAGGCGGCAGCGAACGAAGATCAGGGTTTACCGCTCATCGGCAAGGTCGCGGCCGGCGAGCCCATCCTGGCCCAGGAACATATCGAGAGCCACTATAAAGTCGATCCCGCTCTGTTTCACCCGAGAGCCGACTTCCTGCTGCGCGTGCAGGGCATGAGTATGAAGAACATCGGTATCATGGATGGTGATCTGCTCGCGGTACACAAGACCCAAGAGGTTCGCAACGGTCAAGTCGTGGTGGCGCGCCTCGATGAGGATGTGACTGTCAAACGCTTCCAGCGTAAAGGTAGCCAAGTGTGGCTGCTACCCGAAAACGAAGAGTTACAACCCATCGCCGTCGATCTGGCGAGTCAGCATCTCACCATTGAGGGGTTGGCGGTTGGCGTGATCCGCAACGCTGACTGGATGTAACCCCAGGCCCCGTTGAGGGGCCTTGTTATTCCCGCCTGTTTTTTCAAATTCTTTTTTAACACTTTTTTCACACATTCTCATTTGCTGCTTTACTTAACCTGTCGATTGGCACCAAAGACCAATCTCAGGGAAGAAATGCCCGACAGGGCAGCGCTAAAAATGGGGGCAGAGTGAAAAGAGTCCTGATTACTCTCTCAATATTCCTGTGTGCCTGGAGCGGTGTTGCGCTCGGCAATGGTATGCGCTTCAACATGACGGAGGGTGTCAGCGCCGTCAGTCGTAACGTTTATGACTTGCACATGACCATTCTCATCATCTGCGCCTTGATAGGTCTGGTGGTGTTCGGGGTCATGTTCTGGGCCATCTGGCACCATCGGCAGGATAAGGGAGCGAAAGCCGCCCATTTCCACGAGAGTACCAGAGTCGAGATCCTCTGGACCCTGATCCCTTTCCTCATCCTCATTGGCATGGCCATTCCGGCCACTCGTACCCTGATCGCCATGGAAGATACAACCGATGCCGACCTGACTGTGCAGATAACGGGGTCGCAGTGGAAGTGGCATTACCGCTACTTCGATGATGGCGTCGAATACTACAGCCTGCTGGCGACGCCTCAGGCGCAGATCGATAACAAGCGCAACAAAGGAGAGAACTACCTGCTCGAGGTGGATCGCCCCTTGGTGCTGCCCACTGGCAAGAAGGTACGTTTTCTCATCACCTCCCAAGATGTGATCCACTCCTGGTGGGTGCCCGCTTTCGCGGTGAAGAAGGATGCCAACCCAGGCTTCATCAACGAGGCATGGACCCGTATCGATCAACCCGGTATCTATCGCGGCCAATGTGCCGAGTTGTGCGGCAAGGGACATGGTTTCATGCCCATAGTGGTGATCGCCAAGTCTGAGGACGAGTTTAATCAGTGGTTGAGCAAGACCCGAACCGAGCAGCTGGCGGCCAAGGAGCAGGAGCAGAAACTGCTGGCCATGACCATGAGTCGGGACGAATTGATGAAACTTGGCGAGAAGATCTATCTGGGCCACTGCGCCGCCTGTCATATGGCGAATGGAGCAGGGGTGCCTGGTGCTTTCCCCGCTCTCAAAGGCAGCCCCATTGCGATGGGCCCCAAGGCGGATCACCTGGAGCGGGTACTGCACGGAAAACCAGGGACGGCCATGCAGGCCTTCGCCAATCAGCTAAGTCTGCAGGAGCTGTCAGCCGTGATCACCTATGAGCGCAATGCCTGGGGTAATAACAAGGGCGATGAAGTGCAGGCCAAGGATGTAGATGCCTTCCTCAAGGGAAAAACCAGGTAGGAGAGAGCAAGATGAGTGTCGTCACGGATGTCGATCATCAGGCAGAACATGGCCATAAGCCCAGAGGCTTGCTGCGTTGGTTGCTGACCACCAACCACAAGGACATTGGAACCCTCTATCTCTGGTTTAGTTTCGCCATGTTTTTAACCGGGGGAGCCATGGCCATGGTGATCCGGGCCGAGCTGTTCCAGCCGGGATTGCAACTGGTTGAGCCCGCCTTTTTCAACCAGATGACCACGGTTCACGGTCTGGTGATGGTATTTGGCGCCGTCATGCCCGCGTTCACCGGATTGGCCAACTGGATGATCCCCATGATGATTGGGGCACCAGACATGGCATTGCCGCGCATGAACAACTGGAGCTTCTGGATACTGCCATTCGCTTTCCTGATCCTGCTGGGGTCACTGTTCACCGAGGGTGGGGGCCCCAATTTCGGTTGGACCTTCTATGCGCCGCTCTCTACCCACTACTCCCCTGACAGCACGGCACTGTTTGTCTTTTCCATCCATATCATGGGGATCAGCTCCATCATGGGGGCCATTAACGTCATAGTGACCATCTGTAACCTGAGGGCGCCAGGCATGACTTGGATGAAGCTGCCTCTGTTCGTCTGGACCTGGCTAGTGACTGCCTTCTTACTGATCGCCGTCATGCCCGTGCTGGCCGGCGTGGTGACCATGGTGTTGACCGACAAATATTTCGGTACCAGCTTCTTTGATGCCGCCGGCGGTGGGGATCCCGTCATGTTCCAGCATATCTTCTGGTTCTTCGGTCACCCCGAGGTCTACATCATGATATTGCCGAGTTTTGGCATCATCTCGGCCATAGTCCCCACCTTCTCTCGCAAGCCACTGTTTGGCTATAGTTCCATGGTCTATGCCACCGCCTCGATTGCCGGGCTGAGCTTCCTGGTGTGGGCTCATCATATGTTCACCACTGGCATGCCGGTGTTCGCCGAACTCTTCGTCATGTATTGCACCATGCTCATTTCGGTGCCAACTGGCGTGAAGGTATTCAACTGGGTGGCTACCATGTGGCGCGGGTCGCTCAGCTTTGAGGTGCCCATGCTGTTCGCCATTGCCTTCATAGTGCTGTTTACCATGGGGGGATTCTCCGGGCTGATGCTGGCCATCACACCGGCGGACTTTCAGTATCACGATACCTACTTCGTGGTGGCACATTTTCATTATGTACTGGTGACGGGGGCCATTTTCTCCATCATGGCTGCGGCGTATTACTGGCTCCCTAAATGGACAGGGCACATGTATGACGAGCGGCTCGGCCAGTGGCATTTCTGGTGTTCCGTCATCTCGGTCAATGTCTTGTTCTTCCCGATGCATTTCCTCGGTCTGGCAGGCATGCCACGGCGGATCCCTGATTATTCAATCCAGTTTGCCGATGTGAACAGCATCGTCAGCCTGGGGGGATTCGCATTCGGTCTGTCCCAATTCATCTTTCTCTACGTGGTGATCAAATGCATCCGAGGTGGCGCCGCCGCACCAGCCAAACCCTGGGATGGTGCCCAGGGTCTGGAGTGGGAAGTGCCATCGCCAGCGCCATACCACACCTTCACAACTCCTCCCGAGGTGAAGTGACATGCATGCAAAGCTCACCCTCAAACTGGTGCTGATCACGCTACTGATGTTCGGGTTTGGTTATGCGCTTGTGCCTTTGTATGACGTTCTGTGCCAGATCACGGGGATAAACGGCAAGACTGAGCCGGTGGCGGCTGCGGCCGCCAGCGGAGAGGTTGACCGATCCCGCACAGTGACATTGGAACTGGTTGCCTATCCCTTCCCGGGCTTCGAGGGCAAATTTGCCCCGATCGTACAACGGATAGAAGTGCATCCTGGCGAGCTGAGTAGCACCCATTTCATGGTCGAGAATCTGGCGGATAGTGCCAGGGTCTTGCAAGCCGTACCCTCAGTGACCCCCGGGCTGGGGGCCCGTTATCTGCACAAGACAGAGTGCTTCTGTTTTCAGCAGCAGCACTTGGCCATCGGGGAGAGAGCGGAGCTGCCGCTGCGTTTCTATATCGATCAGGCCCTGCCAGCCGAGATGCATACCCTGACACTCTCCTACACCCTGTATGACGTGACCAAGGCGATGGGGCAGGGTGGTCAGAATGGCTGAAGAGATCCCACATGACGAGGCCTCGAGCCCCGTATCGGAGGCGAGTATGGCGAATAGCTACTATGTCCCGGCGCAGAGTCCCTGGCCCATCATGGGGGCTGTGGGTCTGTTCCTGATGGCATCCGGAGCCGGTACCCTGATAAGTCATGGCAGCCCGGGAGGATGGCTGTTATTGGCGGGCATCTTGACCATCATAGTCATGCTGTTTGGCTGGTTTGGTCACGTCATCAATGAGTCCATGAGCGGGCTCTACAGCGAGCAGATGGACAGATCTTTTCGTCAGGGAATGAGCTGGTTCATCTTCTCCGAGGTGATGTTCTTCGGCGCTTTCTTCGGTGCGCTGTTCTATGCAAGGGTGCTATCTGTTCCCTGGCTGGGTGGGGAACATTTTCATCACCTCAGTACTCACGAAGTGCTCTGGCCTGATTTCAAGGCCATCTGGCCATTGGTGACCACTCCCGGCGGCACCCGTACTGAAGCCATGCCCTGGCAGGGATTGCCACTGGCCAACACGCTGTTACTGCTCAGCTCCTCGGTGACCTTGCAGTTTGCCCACCAGGCCCTGGAACAGGGACATAGGAATAGGGTCAAGGTATTGCTCGGCAGCACTGTCCTGCTCGGTCTTCTTTTCCTTTCATTGCAGGTTTTCGAGTACTACCACGCCTATACAGAGATGGGGCTGACCCTCAAATCCGGCATCTATGGCAATACTTTCTTCATGCTGACCGGCTTCCACGGCATGCACGTATTCCTCGGCTCCCTCATGCTCTTCATCATGTGGCTCAGGGTGATGAAGGGACATTTCAATGCTCATCAACACTTTGCCTTTCTGGCAAGCGCCTGGTACTGGCATTTTGTTGATGTGGTCTGGCTCTGCCTGTTTGTTTTCGTCTATATCCTTTAGAGAGCGCTCATAAAGGCGAAGGGTTGAGGGTCAACATGCCGCTCAGCATGGCCAGCAGTAACAGGGCGACGAGTAGCACGGAGAAGAGCACTCTGCGTCCCAGGTAGTGGCTTGCTGGCAGGTGAGTCTGGCCCTTGACCAGTTGGAACAGGGCCCTGAACAGGGAAATCAGTACCATGGCGAGCAGTGATAACAGGAGCAATTTGATGATCATGGTCGTTACTCTCCGGGCGATGACGTGATTATAGGTGGCTTTGCAGGGGCAAAAGGAAGAGTTGGTCTGCTAGTGCTGGCCTTTGCCATGGCGTTGCTCATGGTCTGGCTAGGCAGTTGGCAGCTGACTCGTGCAGCGCAAAAGCGCCAGTTGCTTGACCAGATGCATCAGCGTGGCCAAGTCGAACTGAGTCTGCAGGACCTGTTGGTCAAGGAGGACAGGTATGGCTATCAACTCTCAATGGAAGGGGGATTTGCCCCAGGGATCACCCTCTTCCTCGATAACCAGGTTTATCAAGGGCGGCCGGGTTACCAGGTTTTACGCCCTATGGTTACGGCACAGGGGTTATTGCTGGTCGATCTGGGTTGGCTGCCCCAAGGACAAGATCGTCAGGTTATACCAGCTGTTTCACAACCGGCAGGAGAGTACCGAGTTCGAGGACGGGTGGCTCGCCCCTATCGTCCCCCTCTGCACCTCGGCGACGCGGAGGAAGAGTGGCCACATCGGCTCCAGGCGATAGATGTTCCCTGGCTGGCTAAGCAGTGGCATCAGCCGGTATTGCCCTTCGTACTGGTGCTAGAGGAAGGAGGGGCCTGGCCTGAGTTGGTACATCGCCAGCCTGAGATGCCGATGGCACCATCCCGGCATATAGGTTATGCCGTGCAGTGGTTTGTCATGACGTTGACCCTGATTGGCCTGACTGTTTGGTGGTGGCGCAAGACAGCCCACGAGGTTGAGGCTGAACATGCGCACAGAGATAAGGAGGCGAAATGAAGGCGACACCACTATTGGTCCTGGTGCTGGTGTTTTTGGCGTCTCCTGCTATTGCCTGGCTGGTGCTTAGCCAGCATTGGTTTCAGGGGGGGGCAACCGCCCAGGGAGAATGGGTGCAGGGCCAGGTGCCCCAACAGGGCCGCTGGCATCTGCTGTTGCCAACCGATACCGTTTGCGATGCCCGCTGCTCGGCGGGCGTCTATCTGTTGCACCAGAGCTGGTTAGCACTGGGCCAGGAGCGGGACCGGGTGGTTCCCATGCGCCTGGGCAGCGAGAGTTTGGATCCACTGATCAAGACTGCGGTGAATCAGACCGGGCTGGCGGAGGGTTACATCTATATCGCCGACCCCAGAGGACAGTTGGTCTTGCGTTATCCCATTGCCCTTACCGCAGGAAATGAACTGTCGGCCGGGGAGGCTCTGTTGGCAGACCTTCGCAAGTTATTGAAATTATCAAGAATCGGATAAAAACAATAAACCATCTGGCCTCATGGGCCTTGGGGGTGATATGCGCTGGATCAGTCTGTGTGCCTTGTTGCTCACGGCCGTGGTAGTCGTACTTGGGGCCTATACCCGTCTGACGGAGGCGGGCCTCGGCTGTCCGGACTGGCCAGGATGCTATGGTTTTCACATGGTTCCCAGTCAGAGCCATGAGCTGACATTGGCCGAGCATCGTTTCCCTGATACCCCATTGCAGCCGCACCTCGCCTGGAATGAGATGCTCCATCGCTATTGTGCCGGGGTGCTTGGTCTCATCATCCTTGCCATGACACTGGTTTCCCTCCTCCGGCGACAGGGCCGACTGCTCGCCTGCCTGACGTTTGGATTGGTACTGGGCCAGGCCTCACTGGGTATGCTGACGGTGACCATGAATCTCTTCCCCTTGGTGGTGATGGGCCATTTATTGGGGGGGATGACCATATTGGCGCTGCTCTGGCTGGCTAACTTGAGGCATTGGTCGGCGGGCACCGAGTCAACGCCCTCGACGCCCTATCCCCTCCGCACTCTCTGGCTGACCCGCATCGGTTTAGGGGTCTTGGTGCTGCAGATCGCATTAGGCGGCTGGACTTCGGCCAACTATGCGGCGCTCACCTGCCATCAACTGCCCTGGTGTGATGGGCCCTGGTGGCGCTGGCTCGATTTTATCCAGGCCTTCGACCCCATACCGCCGCCTAGCGATAGTTATCAATTCGGCGTATTGCCATATGGTGCTCGCATGACGATACAGCTAACCCATAGAAGTTGGGCCGTCGTCACCGGGCTTACCCTGCTGCTGCTGGCTTGGCGACTAGGTCGAGAGGGCCGGTTGGGTTTGGGATTGGTGCTGGCGAGCCTGGTATTGCTGCAAATAGTCTTGGGGGTGAGCAACATAGGTTTGTTGCTGCCGCTTCCGGTGGCACTGGCCCATCATGGGGTTGCTGCCTTGCTGCTACTCACCATGGTGACCATCTGGTTTGCGCTCGGTCGCCAGTCAGGCCGGATAAGGGAGATATGACATGATTCGAACCCATGGGTTGTACGCCACGGCCTGGTCGCGTTGGCAAGATTATCTGATGCTTACCAAACCCAAGGTGGTTGCTCTCCTGTTACTGACCGCGCTGGTGGGTATGTACCTCACCGGTCAGGTGCCTAGTCTCGGTCGGGTGTTTTTGACGCTGACCGGGATTGGCCTGGCGGCGGGAGGGGCGGCCGCCATCAATCATGTGCTGGACAGGCACATAGACTTGCGCATGGCGCGTACCCATCACAGACCGGTTGCGCGGGGCCGGATAGAGACGCAGCAGGCGATGGCCTTCGCTCTCTTGTTGTGTGTTGGCGGTATAGGCACGCTTTGGCTGGGGGTTAACGGGCTTACCGCCTGGCTGACGGCCTGCTCCTTGATCGGGTATGCCGTCGTCTACACCGTCTGGCTCAAGCGAGCGACACCGCAGAACATAGTGATCGGCGGCTTGGCGGGCGCCATGCCCCCTCTGCTTGGCTGGACGGCGGTAACGGGCTCCCTGGATCCCCACGCCCTGCTGCTGGTGGCCATCATCTTTACCTGGACCCCCCCCCATTTCTGGGCCTTGGCCATTCACAGGCGCGATGAATATGCGCGGGCGAATGTCCCCATGTTGCCGGTGACCCATGGCATCGAATTTACCAAGACCTGTGTGTTGCTCTATACCCTGTTGCTGACCCTGATCTGCCTGTTGCCCTGGGTGGTTGGCATGGCTGGGTGGGGTTATCTGCTCGGAAGTGTCTGCCTCAACCTGAGGTTCATTCAGTGGGCCTGGCGCCTCAAGTTCTCGCCGGATGCACAGACTGCGATACACTGCTTCAAATTTTCCATCACACACCTGATGGTACTCTTCATTGTCTTGTTGGCGGATCACTGGATTGATTATGGTTAAGTGGCGTTTTTCCCTGTTGTTGCTGGTATTTGTTGCGGGTGTTTCCACCGCCTGGTTTATCCATAAACCCAAAGAGCCTGAGGAGGCGACCTATTATCCGGTCGGACGCGATCTCGGCGCCTTCGCCCTGACCGATGCTGATGGCCAACCCTTCACACCCGCCAGTCTGCAGGAGCATTGGAGTTTCCTGTTTGTTGGCTATACCTTCTGCCCCGATGTCTGCCCTACCACGCTAGCTGATCTGAGGTCCATCTATCCCGATTTGAAGGCGCTGGATGCCCGTAGCCAAGTGGTATTTATCTCGGCGGACCCCCAGCGGGATACCGCAGAGCGTCTGAAGAGCTATGTCGCTTTCTTCCAGCCTGAATTCAAGGCGGCGACTGCCCCCCACGCGAACCTGTTCCCTTTCGTGCGCAACCTCGGCCTCATTTACTCCATCGCCGATCAGGGCGAGAAGGACTACCTGATCGATCACTCAGCCTCCATAGTGTTGGTCAATCCGCAGGGGCAGTTGCAGGCCATCTTCCGGCCCGACTCGGCCCCGGGTCAGGTGCCTCATGTGGTGATGAAAACGCTGGTATCGGATTTTTCCCGCATTCTGACCCTGTCCGGCAGCTGAGTTCATGTCTCTTTTGCCAGCCTGGTTACGGGACCCCGCCCGCCATGGCGCCGTGTTCGCCCTGGCGCTACCCATGGTCTTTTCCAACATCACTACCCCGCTGCTCGGCCTGGTGGATACCTGGGTCATCGGTCATCTGAGCCAGGCCTGGTTTCTTGGCGGTGTCTCGGTCGGTGCGACCCTGATCAACCTGATTTTCTGGCTGCTCGGCTTCCTGCGCATGTCGACCACAGGGCTGACGGCGCAAGCCCATGGCGCGGCCAGCGGCCGGGATCTGCTCGATACCCTGGCCCGAGCCATGGGGTTGGCCCTGGTCATGGGAGTGTTGGTCATGGCGCTGGTGTTGCCGCTGCTGCCACATATCATCGGCTTGAGCGGGGGCTCGGCCGAAGTGCAACACTATGCGGGTCAGTATGTGGCCGTGCGCATCTGGAGTGCGCCTGCGGCGCTGTGCAACCTGGTGATCATGGGCTGGCTGTTGGGATTGCAGGATGCGCGCAGCCCAATGGCACTGTTGATCCTGAGCAATCTCATCAACATGGTGCTGGATGCGCTATTCGTGTTGGGGCTGGGTTGGGAAGTCAAGGGGGCGGCGGCAGCCTCCCTCATCGCCGATTACTGTGCACTCGGGGTGGGCATCTGGCTGGTGAGTCGCCGCCTGCGATCCCTTGCGCCAGATGTCTGGCAAGGTGCCTTGAGCCGTTGGCGGCAGTGGCCAGCCTTGTTGCGCTTGCTGGGACTGAATCGGGATATTTTCATCCGTTCTCTCTGCCTGCAACTCTGTTTTGCCTTCATGACGCTGCAAGGGGCCCGGCTCGGTGATGTGACGGTGGCGGCCAATGCTGTCCTGCTCAATCTGCTGATGTTGATCTCTTACGGGCTGGATGGTTTTGCCTATGGCGCCGAGGCCATGGTGGGGCGTGCCATCGGTCGTCGTGACAGGCAGGGGCTGCGGGAGGTGATAGTGCTCAATCTGGGGTGGGCCCTGCTGGTAGCCGCGGGCTTCACCCTGATATTTGGCTTGGCGGGCCAGGCCCTGATCGCCAGTATCACCTCTCTGCCAGAGGTGATACTGGAGGCGCAGCGCAACTTGCCCTGGCTGGTAGTCATGCCGCTGCTGGCGGTCTGGTGCTTCCTGTTCGATGGGATCTTCATCGGTGCAACCCGGGCTAGAGAGATGCGTAACAGCATGTTGATCGCCGTATTTGCTGGCTTCTTCCCGGTCTGGTGGCTATGTCAGCCGCTGGGCAGCAGTGCGCTCTGGGCGGCGATGGCGGCGCTCATGGTCGGCCGGGGCTTAAGTCTTGGCCTGCTCTGCTGGCGCATGGAGCGCGATGGTCGACTGCTTGCCTCCTGCGGCTAAGTGGCCGCACAGTTGCCCCGTTCCGCCAGAATGAGAGAGCCCCTTTGCTAGCAAAGGGGCTCTTCTTGTTTAGGGCATACCCTTTCCGGGTCGATTACTGGGCGCCTTGGTAGCCCAGTTGACGCCAGCTCTCGTAGACAAACACGGACACCGCATTGGCGAGATTCATGCTGCGACTCTGGGGCACCATGGGGATGCGCAACCGTTGCTCGGGGGGCAGACTCTCGATGATCTCCATGGGCAGGCCACGGCTCTCCGGGCCAAATAGCAGGGCATCACCGAGGGCGAAGTGGACGGCCGAGTGCGCTCGGCTGCCCTTGGTGGTACAGGCAAACACGCGGGCAGGGGCTATCCCGGTCATGAAAGCCTCGAAGCTGGGCCAACGCTTCACCTCGGCAAACTCGTGGTAGTCCAGTCCGGCGCGCTTTACCCGTTTGTCGTCCCACTCAAAACCCAGGGGTTCTATCAGATGCAGCCGATAGCCGGTATTGGCACAGAGTCGGATGATATTGCCGGTATTGGGGGGAATTTCCGGTTGGTAGAGCACTATGTCGAGCATGACAACATCCTGATAGGGGCCTGAAGGGGCGCCAGCATACCCAGCACCCGCGGCAATGAAAAGAGACTCAGGTCAACGGCAAGGTGATGGTGATGAGCAGGCCATGGGGCTCGTTATGGCCGGCCGTGATGGTGCCGCAGTGGCGGCGCACCGCCTCGGCGGCGATGGCGAGTCCCAATCCTGTGCCCCCGGTCTGACTGTTACGAGCATCATCGACCCGGTAGAAAGGCTGGAACAGCAGTGCCAGCTGATCGGCGGGTACCCCGGCGCCATCATCGCGTATGGTCATGATCCAGTGCTGATCCGTGCTGCTCCAGTCAACTTCGATCAAGTCAGTGGCGTATTTGAGAGCGTTGCGCAGCGGGTTTTCCAGGGCGCGAGCCAGCAGCTCCGGCCACATCCGCAGGGCAATATCGGGCAAGGGAGGCACTCTGAGCTGTTTGCCGCTCTGGTGAGCCTCGAACAGCGCGTCATCCAGTATGGGATCGAGCAGGTCGGCGAGCTGATGGTGGCCCGGCGCTTCCACGTGTTGCTGGGCACGGGAGAGATCGAGCAGGTCGCCGATCAGCTTGTCGAGCCGACCAATCTCAGACTCGATCCTTGCCAGCTCGTTGCTGTCACCCTGCTTGCGGCGGATCAGGGCTTGGGCGAGCTGGATGCGGGTGAGCGGGCTGCGCAGCTCGTGGGAGATATCGGAGAGCAGTTGCTTCTGCTTCTGGATCATCAGCTTGAGCGTCTCCACCATGTGGCTGACGTTATCGGCCAACTGGCCTATCTCATCCCGCCTCTCGAGATTGGGGATGCGCGTTTCCAGCTCACCGGCCGCAATTTGGGAGACAGACTGCTGCAATTGCTGGATGGGGCGGGTCAGCCGCATGGCGAGCAGCAGGCAGAGCGGCGTGCTGATCAACATGGCGACCAGCAGGATCAGCACGGGGTGATCCAGGATCTGGATCACCAGAAACAGATAAGGGTTATCGACATTGAGCCCGAAGTAGACATGGTAGCTGTGGCCATTGTGCTCGAGCAGGAAGGGGCCGGCGATGGCGTCATCATGGTCCCGGCCCATCATGGGGCTGGTCAGCTGGTCCACCTCCAACATGAAGCGCATCACGAACTTGTCCGGTGGCGTGGTGGACTGCACCTGACCATCCTGGTCCCGCACATAGATGCTGCCCACCTGCATCAAACCGGCGACCTGCAGTGCCTGCTGCAAGTCGAACGCCTGGTCGGGGGGGGTCCCCTGCAGCAGGGCACTGACGTGCTGCTTCATGTAGAGCTGCTCTTTGGGGGGCAGGGGGATGGTGTTGCGGGGATCCAGGGATGGCAGGCTGATCACGACTGCCAGGATCAGCAGCAACATGCTCCAGAACCAGAGAAAGATCTGGCTGGAGAGGCCGTGGATGTTGTGGGGTTTCATGTTGCTTCCAGCCAGAGATAGCCGCGGCCCCGCACTGTCTTGAAGCGGGGCTGGCCATCGGGCCGCTCCGGCAGCTTCTTGCGCAGGTTGCTCAGATGCATGTCGATGGCGCGATCAAAGGGTTCGAGCTTCTTGCCAAGTACTTGCTCGGACAGCAGTTTCTTGCTGATGATCTGGCCCGGGCTGCGCAGCAGGCATTCGAGCAAGCCAAATTCGGTTGCGGTCAGATCCAGCTCTCTTCCGGCACAGCGAGCTTGCTGCAAGCCGGGTTGTAGCTGAATGTCCATAAACGACACTTCATCGGCACCCAGCTTTTGCGTGCTGGAGTGCTGAGTACGGCGCAGTATGGCGCGAATGCGGGCGAGCAATTCCCGGTCGTCGAATGGCTTGGCCAGGTAGTCATCGGCGCCCGCTTCAAGGCCATTGACTCTGTCCTGACTGTCTCCCCGGGCGGTCAGCATCAACACAGGGGTGTCGAGGTGCTCGCGCAGGCGGGCCAGCATGGCGAACCCGTTGAGTCTGGGCATCATGACATCCAGCAATATCAGGTCGAACGCCTGCTCTGCCAGGCGTTGCAGCCCCTGTTCACCGTCGTCGGCCACGGTGACCTGAAAGCCTTCCAGGGTCAGGATCTCGTGCAGTAGTTGGGTGAGGTCCAGGTCGTCATCGACCAGCAGGATTCTGTTCATCTGTCGCCAGTTCCGATCATTTTTCGCGCCAAAGAGAAGGCAGGGTCAGGGTATAATAGTTTTTTAACCGCAAGAGGAAAGCCGGTTGTGAGCCATCAACAATATTCCCGCTGGGTCACCCTGGCCAGCGTGGCTGCCGTCGGCACCGCGAGCCTGCTTATCACCGCCAAGCTGATTGCCTGGTTGATGACCGACTCCTCCAGCCTGTTGGCCTCACTGACCGACTCTTTTATGGACGTCAGTGCCTCCCTCATCAACTTGTTTGCCATCCGCTATGCCCTGGTACCCGCCGATGAAGAGCACAAATTCGGTCACGGCAAGGCAGAGTCTCTGGCCGGGCTGGTCCAGTCAGCCTTCATCTCGGGCTCTGCCCTGCTGCTGGTGATGCACGGCATCTCTTCTCTCCTCAAGCAGGATCCCATAGTGCGGCTGGAGGCGGGGATATGGGTGAGCGCGGGATCCATAGTGTTGACCCTGGCACTGGTGACTTTCCAGCGATGGGTGGTGGCGCGCACCGGCAGTGTGGCCATCAAGGCGGACATGCTGCACTACCGATCCGATCTGCTGCTCAACGCGGGCGTCTTGCTCGCCCTGGTGTTGGCGGGGCAGGGTTGGTTCTGGGCGGATGGTCTCTTTGCCATAGTGATTGGCTTGTTCCTGGTATGGGGTGCCATCCAGATTGGCTATGAATCGGTACAGGCGCTGCTGGATCGCCAGTTGCCAGAGGAGGAACAAGCGAGAATAATAACTCTTTGCTGTCAGGTCCCAGGCGTACATGGGGTCCACGACCTGCGTACTCGCCAATCCGGCCCCACCCGGTTTGTACAGTTGCACCTTGAGCTGGATGATCAGCTCCCCCTGGTCAAGGCCCACCAGATCGCCGATGAGGCGGAAATGGCGGTGCGCCAAGGGTTTGAGCGGATGGATGTCATCATACATATGGACCCCATCTCAGTGGTGCTCAAGGAACAGCAAGGCCCTCCAATCGAACAACAGTAGGCAGTAACATGGATGATCTGGTTGCCCACACGTGGCAAAAAATTCAGCAGGAAGCGGGCAGGATGGCGGCGGAAGAGCCCATGCTGGCCAGCTTTTTCCACTCCACCATTCTCAATCATGAGACGCTGCGCTCGGCCTTGAGCTTCCAGTTGGCGAACAAGCTCGACAGCGCCACCATGCCCGCCATCGTCCTGCGCGAAGTAATAGAACTGGCGCTGCGTAGCGATCCTGGCCTGCTGGCCGTGGTGGCTGCGGATATTTGCGCCGTGCAGGAGCGCGATCCTGCGGTCGAGTTTTTCTCCACGCCACTGCTCTATCTCAAGGGCTTCCATGCCCTGCAGGGCTATCGGGTTGCCAACTGGCTATGGATGCAAGGGCGCAGGCCACTGGCGCTCTATCTGCAAAACCAGATATCCGTGGTGTTCGGGGTGGATGTGCATCCCGCGGCCCGGATCGGCAAGGGCATCATGTTCGACCATGCCACCGGCATTGTGGTCGGCGAGACGGCGGTGATCGAGGATGATGTCTCCATCTTGCAGAGCGTCACCCTGGGCGGGACCGGCAAGGCGGGTGGCGATCGCCATCCCAAGATCCGTGAAGGGGTCATGATAGGGGCGGGCGCCAAGGTGCTCGGCAATATCGAGGTCGGCATGGGCGCCAAGATAGGGGCGGGCAGCGTGGTGATCAACCCGGTGCCCCCCCATACGACCGTCGCCGGCGTGCCCGCCAAGATAGTGGGCCATCCCGACTGTGACAAACCCTCGCTGGACATGGACCAGTGTCTCTGAACTCTCATTAAGGCGGGCTCATGGCCAAGTTGTGGTCGGGATACTTGATCCTGGCAATGTGGCTGCTCAACCTGCTGCATCTTTACGGGGGGGTCTCGCCCTGGCCAGCGGCGCTGGCTGCCTGGCTCGCCTCATTGCTGACCTGGCCCAGGCTGGCGGGGGCGGCAAAACGGCAAGCCATGGCACTCTATGGCGCCGCATTGTTGCTACTGCTGTTCTCCCTCTGGCGCGGCGCCAGTCTCTCCCTCGGGGACTGGCTGCTACCCAACATCAATATGCTGACCATGTTTGCCGCCGTGAGTACCCTCAACCTGGCCAGTGCCGGCCTGCAGGGCGGCACTAACGCATGGTCGGGGCGCAAAGGACTGTGGAGCACGATGGCGAGCCTGAATTTGCTCGGCGCCGTCATCAACCTGTCTGTGCTCTTCATCATCGGTGATCGCCTGGAGCGCAATAACAGCCTGGAGCGGCGTCAGGTGATGGTGCTCAGCCGTATCTTCTGCGCTGCCGCCTTCTGGTCACCCTTCTTCGTGGCCATGGCCGTTGCCCTGACCTATGCCCCAGGGATGCAGCTCGCAAGCATCATGCCGTTCGGTATCGTCGGTGCCTTGCTGGCCATGGGGATCACCGCCTGGCAGGTGGAGAGGCTGGGAGCCATAGCGGAATTTCAAGGCTACCCGCTGCGCTTGCAGACCCTGCTCCTGCCGGTGGCCCTGGCCGTGGTGGTGGTAGTGGTCAAGCAGCTCTGGCCTGCACTCAGCATTCTGGCGGTGATCGCCCTGGTGGCACCCGCCCTTGCCCTGGTATTCATGCCGTCTCAGGGGCGTGCCATGGCGCTCAAGCGCCAGGTGGTGGAGCGTTTCCCCGCCATTGGTGGCCAGCTGGTGTTGTTCCTCGGGGCGGGTCTGCTGGCGGCCAGCATCAACAGCGCTCTCTCCACCTTTGCCTTCGGCGATCACGGTCTGCCGTTGTTCAATCACTTCGGCTGGCTCGAAGCCTGTTTGACCCTGTTGTTCATGCTGGTGGTCGCCATCTTCGGGGTGCATCCGTTGATCAGCATCTCGGGTCTGGCTCCCCTGATCTGGCCCCTGAACCCGGATCCCAGCCTGCTCGGCATGTGCTTCCTGCTTGGCTGGGGACTGGCGACGGGGACCAGCCCGCTGTCCGGGTCCAACCTGGCGCTGGCCGCTCGCTACAACCTGAGTGCTGCCCTGCTGCTGCGTTGGAATCTGCTCTACGGAGCCCTCATGTATCTGGTCGCCTGCCTGTTGATTGGGGGTTACCTGGCCTGGTCTGGCTGAGGCAGAGGCTGATGTGAAGGAAATAGACGCAGATTTGAGCTGGGAGGGCGTTGAGACCCCATTTTCCCTCGCTCCGGCTTGTTTGTGCCGAGCGGCTCAGGGTATGCTGGCCTCACGCGCTGGAATCGCCCTCTGTGGGGCATCGCAATTGAACAAATAGGTAGGCATCATGTCATTAGAAGTCCTTGAACAACTCGAATCCAAAGTCCAATCCGCCGTCGACAACATCTCTTTGCTGAAGATGGAACTGGACGATCTGAAGCAGCAGAACAATCAGCTGCAAGATGAGAACCATCAACTGCGCAATGAGCACGTTGCCTGGCAAGAGCGTCTGCGCGCCCTGCTCGGCAAGATCGATCAGATGGACGAAGCCATCTAAACGATCCGCCGCTGCACGCTGAAAGGCCGCTCATGGAGCGGCCTTTTCTTTGCTGACATCAGAGTGCCAAGGTGTGTGATGCAGCTCGCAGACCCTCAACCAGTCCCTGACTCTCTGGAGTAGCGTTCAACACATAGCGAGCAGCCGCTTGACCGTCTTCTCTATCCCATCGGCGGCGTCGACTATGTTATTGGCCAGCATGTAAGCCGGGGTCGAGATAACCCGGCGTTCCTCATCGACCACGCATTCGTTGACCGGGCAGTCGAGGTGGCTGGCGCCCATGGTCTCCATGGCGGTGGCAGTATCTGGGTCATTGCCTATGGTGGCCAGGGTGCCAGCGCCATAAACCAGGGGGATCATGGCGGGGGAGATGCAGATATAGGCGGCGGGCTTACGGGCATTGGCAAAGCTTCGACACGCCTTGAGCACGTCCGGCTGGATCTGGCATTGCGCGCCCTTGACGGCAAAATCACAGAGATTTTTGGCCGCACCAAAGCCTCCTGGCAGCAACAGGGCGTCAAAGTCGGCGCCATCTAGCTCGGCCACATCACGGATCTGGCCGCGGCAGAGGCGGGCCGCCTCGACCAGCACGTTTCTGCTCTCTCCCTCACTGACCGTTCCGGTCAGATGATTGATGACATGCAGCTGGGGAACATCGGGGGCAAAGCACTGATACGTTGCGCCTTGGCGTGCCAGGGCCAGCAGGCTGATCACCGCTTCATGGATTTCACTGCCATCAAACACACCACAGCCACTCAAGATCACGGCCACTTTTTTCATGGGGATACTCCTGGTTGTCGAAAATGTGAGCCAGGATGGAAACTGGCACTTTGGTATGGTTATCGTTCACCCCCGACTGGTCAAGTCACAGTGCTGTGCTAGGATTGTTTCGTTTTGGATCCTGCCTTACCAATCCCCTTAAAATTTTTTCCACATTTGCCTAGATCATCAAAGCTGCAACATCACATCGCTGTTGCTTTGTATGTCTTTGGTTTTAAATGTTTTTTTTGTTTGTCTCTGTGTTTTATCACAGGGTTGGCTGCTGCATTGCTATTTTAGACACAGAGTTATCCACAGATTTTGGTTGGCATTCAGCCAGTAATCGGCTAGACCAGCCCCCTTGGTGCTGCCGTGCCCCTGTGGCATCCTAGCGGCTGTTTATTTCTCTGGCAGGACGACTTCATGGCCCCTAGCAATCCCCTCATTCTGGTCGACGGTTCTTCATACCTGTATCGCGCCTTCTTCGCCTCCCAACAGGCTGACCTTCGTACCTCGACCGGATTGCCAAGTGGCGCCGTGCGGGTGATGGCCAACATGATGCGCAGCCTGCGCAAACAGTACCCCGACAGTCATGTGGCTGTGGTGTTCGATGCCAAAGGCAAGACCTTCCGCGATGACATCTATCCGGACTACAAGGCTCAGCGCCCGCCCATGCCGGATGATCTGCGCAGTCAGGTTGCCCCCATCCACAAGATGATCAAGGCAATGGGTTTCCCCTTTCTGATGATCGAGGGGGTCGAAGCCGACGATGTGATAGGGACCCTGGCTTGCCAGGCGACCGAGAAGCAGTTGCCGGTGCTTATCAGCACCGGTGACAAGGACATGGCGCAGCTGGTCTCTGACCATGTCACCCTGATCGACACCATGAAGGATGTGAAGACCGATAGGGAGGGTGTCATCGAGAAGTTTGGCGTGCCGCCGGAACTCATCATCGACTATCTGGCCCTGATGGGGGACAAGGTCGACAACATCCCCGGCATGACGGGCGTCGGTGAGAAGACGGCGCTGGCCCTGCTGCAGGGGATCGGCAGCATCGACCAGATCGCCGCCAATCTGGACAAGGTCGCCGCCCTGGGTTTTCGTGGCTCCAAAGCATTTGCCGACAAGTTCCGCGAGCAGGAGCCGCAAGTGCGGCTCTCCTATGAGCTGGCGACCATCAAGACCGACGTTGAGCTGGAGCAATCCCTTGAGCAGCTGGTGCTGGGCCCTATCGACAAGGAGTCACTGCTGGCCGTCTACCGGGAATATGAGCTGCGCAACCTGGTCAAGGAGCTGGAGGGGAGTGACGATGCCACTGCTAATGAAGACGTACAGGCCGAGTCAGACAAGGCCGCTGTCATCGAGACCGACTATCAGTGTGTCTTGACCGAGGCTGAATTTGACAGCTGGTTGGGCAAGCTGGCCACGGCCGAGCTGTTTGCCTTCGACACCGAGACCACCAGTCTCGATTACATGGAGGCGCGCGTCGTCGGCGTCTCGTTCGCCATCGAGCCAGGCAAAGCCGCCTACGTGCCCTTTGGCCATGATTATCTGGGGGCGCCGGTTCAGCTGACCGAGGCGGTGGTACTGGGCAAGCTCAAGCCGCTGCTGGAAGATAGCACCCGCCTCAAGGTGGGTCAGAATCTCAAATACGACCGTAACGTGCTGCTCAATCATGGCATCGACCTGCAGGGTATCGCCTTCGACACCATGCTCGAATCCTATGTGTTCAACTCCACTGCCAGCCGTCACGACATGGACTCCCTGGCCAAGAAGTATCTGGGGGTGGACACCATCTCGTTCGAGGCGATCGCCGGCAAGGGCGCCAAGCAGCTTACCTTCAACCAGATTGAGCTGGAACAAGCCGCCCCCTATGCGGCGGAAGATGCCGACATTACCCTGCGCCTGCATCACGCTCTCTGGGGCCAGCTTGCTCAGGAGCCTTCCCTGGTCAAGGTGTTCCAGGAGATAGAGCTGCCCTTGTTGCCGGTGCTGGCACGCATGGAACTGCTGGGCACCACCATAGATCCCAAGCTGCTGCATCAACAGAGCCAGGAGATAGAGCAGCGTCTCAAAGAGCTGGAGGGTCAGGCTCACGAGCTGGCGGGTCAGGAGTTCAACCTCTCCTCCCCGAAACAGCTTGGAGAGATACTCTTCACCAAGCTGGCACTGCCCATCATCAAGAAGACTCCCAAGGGGGCGCCTTCCACGGCGGAAGAGGTGCTGGCCGAGCTGGCCGAGAACTATGAGTTGCCACGGCTTCTGATGGAACACCGCACGTTAGCCAAGCTCAAGTCGACTTATACCGACAAGCTGCCGCTGATGATCAAGTCCCAGACCGGACGGGTGCACACCTCCTATCATCAGGCGGTGGCGGCGACCGGCCGACTCTCGTCCACCGATCCCAACCTGCAGAATATTCCCATCCGCAACGAACAGGGACGCCGTATTCGTCAGGCCTTCGTGCCCATTTCGGGTTACAAACTGGTGGCGGCGGATTACTCCCAGATTGAGCTGCGCATCATGGCGCACCTCTCCGGAGACAAGGGGCTGTTGACCGCCTTTGCCGAGGGCAAGGATATCCACAAGGCGACCGCCGCCGAGGTATTTGGCGTTGCACTGGATGCGGTGACCACCGACATGCGCCGCAGTGCCAAGGCGATCAACTTCGGCCTGATCTATGGCATGAGCGCCTTTGGCCTTGCCAAGCAGCTGGGGATCGGCCGTGCCGAAGCGCAGAAATACATGGATCTCTATTTCGAACGCTACCCGGGGGTGCTCGACTACATGGAGCGCACTCGCCAGCAGGCCGAGGCGCAGGGCTATGTCGAGACCCTGTTCGGCCGTCGCCTCTATCTGCCTGACATCAAGTCCCGTAACGCGGGGCTGCGCAAAGGTGCCGAGCGCGCGGCTATCAATGCCCCCATGCAGGGGACTGCGGCGGATATCATCAAGCGCGCCATGATCCAGGTCGAGGCATGGCTGAACGGCATTGAGGATGACTCCATCCACATGATGATGCAGGTTCACGATGAACTGGTGTTCGAAGTCCGGGCGGACAAGGTTGAAGAGTATGTGCCCCTCATCAAGGCACTGATGTCGGGGGCGGCCGAATTGCATGTCCCCCTGGTCGTGGAAGCCGGAACGGGTGACAACTGGGATCAGGCCCATTAATAGCAAGGGCGTAGCTCTCCTCCTTATATAGAGGACACATTGTGAATGCAGACCCGGCCCGAGATCACATCAGGGCCGGGTCTTTCATTATCAGGCTTCTTGCAGGTATTCATCCTTGAGTAGGACATAGTTATCGGCCGACGTCTTGAGGAAGGCTATCTCGGCGGGTTTGAGGGGGCGAGCCTGCTTCACCGGATTGCCCATATAAAGGAAGCCCGACGCTAGTCGCTTGCCTGGCGGCACCAGACTGCCAGCACCCACCATCACCTCATCTTCGACCACGACCCCATCGAGAATGATGGCGCCCATGCCGATCAGCACCCGATTACCTATGGTGCAACCATGCAACATGGCCTTGTGACCGACGGTGACATCCTCGCCGATCAGCAGGGGATAGCCATCGGGGTTGCTGGCACTCCTGCGGCTGAGGTGCAATATGGTGCCATCTTGAATATTGCTGCGGGCGCCGATGCGGATGTGGTTCACGTCCCCCCGAGCGGCCACCATGGGCCAGATGCTGGCATCGTCACCGAGCTGGATGTCTCCCACCAGGGTGGCGCAGGGGTCTACATAGCTTCGGGCTCCCAGTTGTGGGCTTTTTCCCTTGTAAGGTCTCAGTCTCAGGTCCATCTCGGCCTCCTTGTTTTCGGCCATTCTAGCAATTCGGTGCGGATTCTGTGGATAAGTTTGTATAAAAGCTGTGGTTGGTTATGAATAACTCATAAAGTGCCGATTTTTACAGTTTTATTGCAGTTGGCCCCTTGCCAGCGCGATCAATCTCTCTATAATGCGCCACATCGACAGGGCAAGCGGCAACGCAAACAAGCTGGTCGGTGCCTCGAAAAAAGCCTTACCAAATAAGGCTTGACTCGAGAAGGCGGTTGAGTAGAATGCCAATCCCGCAGCGACGAAACGTTGCAACGCTCTTTAACAATTTGAATCAAGCAATCTGTGTGGGCACTCACAGCATCGAGCATCAAAATTAATTTTTG
>NZ_JANUES010000013.1:0-89978 GCF_024809075.1 Aeromonas sp. BIGb0445 | reverse complement strand
GGTCACTTCACCAGACATTGAAAATCAAAAATTAATTTTGATGCTCGATGCTGTGAGTGCCCACACAGATTGCTTGATTCAAATTGTTAAAGAGCAGGGTCTGAAACTATAACCCTCACCGGATTGCTTTGCAAGCCGAACCAGCCGCGCACTGCGCCGTGCTGATGGGGTCGCATTATAGGGGGCCAATCTGTGATGACAAGCATAATTTACATGTTTTTTTGATAAAGCCTAAAATCGTTTAAATCATCACCTATCAGTGTCTGCATTTACGCCACTGGGTGTCAATAGAGCACCATTGTTGGGGCTGTGACCATCATTGTCGAGAGAGCGCTACAGCGCTACTCCTTCTTACTCCTCCTTAAGTTTTCCCCTCTATTGAAGAGCCGCAATAGAAAAGGGCCCTTGAGGGCCCTTATCATCATGCTTAATGCTTATATAGAGAAACTGGAGCCGCAACCACAAGTGGTGGTGGCGTTAGGGTTGGTCACCAGGAAGCGAGAACCTTCCAGACCTTCGCTGTAATCGACGCTGCCGCCGACCAGGTATTGCAGGCTCATGGGATCGATCACCATAGTGACACCGCTCTTCTCAACCACGGTATCGCCATCATTGATCTTCTCATCGAAGGTAAACCCATACTGGAAACCGGAGCAGCCACCGCCCGTGATATACACCCGCAGCTTGAGCTCGGGATTCTCTTCTTCGGTGATCAGGGTCTTCACCTTGTTTGCTGCCGCATCCGTCATCTGGATTGGCAACTGGGCCTCTGCTACTGCACTCATCACTGACCTCACAACCATTGGAACTGCGAAATTATCTAATACCCGACCATTTAGTTCAAGTATTCACCAAGCTAGGCTACCCGGATGTGGCGGACGGCGCCAGCTCAGTCGGAGGCGCCAACATGGGTTTCAGGACCTCGTTCCATTCAACCAACAGCTCCTGTGCAGGCTGACGCCCCTCCTTGGAGATGGTGACCCGGATCCGGTCGGGCACAAACCCATCCGGCAGTTGCCAATCGCCCTCCAGAAGCTGGAAGTAGCGCAAGGAGTAGCGGCCCGCGCCGGCCTTCATCTGCAGATCCCGTCCGTTCAGGATCTTCGGTTTGTCATTCTGGCTTCCTTCAACCCGGATCTGTACCTGGCCGCGAAACAGCTCGCGCTGTTTGGCTGGCTGAGTCAGCGCCAGTCGATAGTGATAACGGTTTGGAACGCTGCTCTCCTGTACCGTAAGATTGTCGATGACCACACCACTCTGCTCCCCTTCAGGGCGCATGATCCGCTCAAAGAAGGCGAGCTGGCGTTTCAACTCCTGAGATTGTGCCTCCTGGGACTTGAGCTGTTGCTGCAACTGTTCAAAAGCCGCTTGCTGAGTGGCAATCTGGGTCTGCTTGACCCCAAGTTCAGATTCGAGTTTGCCAATGGCCTCGGCCTGACGTGCCAGGGTCTGTTGCTGTACCTCGAGCAAGCTGCCCTGAGCCAGCTCCTGACGATTGCCAACAACGTATCCCGCCAGCGCTCCCAGAGCCAAGACGGCGAGCAGTATCCATTTCTGTTTCATGCGCGCACCACCTCGCCCAGTTGATTCATGTTCTGACTATATATAGAGATATTCAGGCCGCCGCACTGTTTTCACCACGGCGTTGTCGTGCCGCCAGACGCAAGGTCCGCTCCAGAATTTGTGAATAGATGGGGCGGCCGCCCAACCACTGAGCCACTATCGTCGCCCCTATGGTGGTGATCATCATCGGCAGGATGAGCTGATAGTTGTCGGTCATCTCGGTAACCAACACTATCCCCGTCACGGGGGCTCGCACGGTCGCGGCGAATAGTGCCCCCATGCCAGCGATGGCGAAGGCCCCTGGTTCTATGCCTAGCTCGGGGAAGGCGGCGTGGAAGATATAGCCAAATACCAGGCCAAAGAGAGTCCCTAGAGCCAGGGTCGGTGCAAACACCCCCCCAGGAGCCCCTGAGCAGAAGCAGATCAGGGTTGCCACCAATCGCACCGAGAAGATGAGAAACAGGGTGGCCATGGCATAGTCCCCTGACAGCAGATGAGGGATAAGCTCTGTGCCGCCCCCCGTGACCGATGGCACGAAAATCGCCAGCACCCCGAAGGTACCCGCTACCAGCATGCCGATCGCCACGAAACGATGGCGCTTGTTTTGATGCAGGGCCAGATAGCCATCCTGGCAGGCCAGTACCAGCTTGTTGAACACGAAACCCAGCACCCCAAACGCCGCCCCCATGAAGAGAAACAACCAGAGTGCCTTCAGATCCGGCGCATCATAGTGCGGCAGGGCGATGACAGGGTGCTGCCCCTTCATGTTTTGCAGGGTCAGGGTCGCCATCACGGCCGAGATGCTGACCGCCTTGATGGCAAGAAAGGAGTAGCGAAACTGGGGGCGCATCTCTTCCATCACGAAGAGTATGCCGGCCAGCGGCGCATTGAAGGCGGCCGCCAGTCCACCTGCGGCACCTGCGGCCAGCAAGGCGTGACCATGCTCCTTGGGGAGGCGGAAGATGTCGGCCACCATCTTGCCGAGGTTGCCCCCGATCTGTACCGAGGGACCTTCGCGGCCAAGCACCATGCCGGAACTCAGGGTACAGATGCCGCCGAAAAACTTGACCGGCAGCACTCGCCACCAGCGCACGGGGCGCAGATCGTCCATGGCCCCCTCTATCTCGGGAATGCCGGATCCGCCCGCTTCGGGGGCGAAGGCATGGGTCAGGAAGTAACCCACCATGCCAAGCAGCGCGCTGATGCCAAACCCCATGAACAACAGTTGCCACCAGGGGCGATCGGCCAGAAAGGTGCCGCGCTGCATGACCACCCAATTCACACCGCTTTCGAACAGGCCACACACCAATCCGGCCAATATGCCGACCACGGCCGCCAGCAAGAGTACCCAGAGCGGCATCTTGTCTTGTTGAATGAGTCGTCGCACCATCCAGCTATGGGAAGATGCCCCTGCCGAACCCGCCGCAGAATGAGTGTCTTGTGCCATGAGAGAAACCATCGTCAGCCGTTAGATGAAACCCGGGGCTGCTGCCCACCAATGGGGCTTTCTGCTATAGTCGGCCCGTTTAAATGTCACTGGGCCGCCAAGTGCGCCGGGTACGAGAGTCATGAGCATACCTTGCCAAGGGCAGACTGCCGAGTCTGGATCCGCCTCCCCCCCCTCAGTGACGGTCAAAATCCCATTAAGGATGATCCATGTCAAAATCAGATCAGCTGTTTGAACAGGCCTGCCAAACCATCCCGGGCGGCGTCAATTCACCGGTGCGCGCCTTCAACGGCGTAGGCGGCACCCCCCGTTTTATCGAACGCGCCGACGGTGCCTATCTCTATGACGTGGATGGTCAATCCTATGTCGACTACATAGGTTCCTGGGGCCCCATGCTGCTCGGCCACAATCATCCGACCATCAAGGCTGCGGTCATCAAGGCCGTCGAGAAGGGGCTCAGCTACGGCGCGCCCACCGAGATTGAAGTGCTGATGGCCCAGAAGGTACGCGAGCTGGTGCCCTCCATGGAGCAGGTGCGCATGGTCAACTCCGGCACCGAAGCGACCATGAGCGCCATCCGTCTGGCCCGTGGCTATACCGGCCGCGACAAGATTGTGAAGTTCGAAGGTTGCTACCACGGGCACGCCGACTCTCTGCTGGTCAAGGCCGGTTCCGGCGCCCTCACCCTGGGCCAACCCAACAGCCCGGGCGTCCCTGCCGATTTCGCCAAGCACACCCTCACCTGCGTGTTCAACGATCTGGACTCGGTTCGCGAAGCCTTCAACCAGTACGGCAGCGAGATTGCCTGCATCATCGTGGAGCCAGTGGCGGGCAACATGAACTGCATTCCGCCCCTGCCCGGTTTCCTGCAGGGGCTGCGCGCCATCTGTAACGAGTTTGGCGCCTTGCTGATCCTCGATGAGGTGATGACAGGGTTCCGTGTCGCCCTCGGCGGTGCCCAGGCCCACTACGGCATAGATCCGGACCTGACCACCCTTGGCAAGATCATCGGCGCGGGTATGCCGGTGGGCGCCTTCGGTGGCAAGAAGAAGGTGATGCAGCACATAGCACCGACCGGCCCTGTCTACCAGGCTGGCACCCTGTCTGGCAACCCGGTTGCCATGGCCGCCGGTCTCGCCATGCTGGATCTGCTGCAAGCCCCTGGCCTGCATCAGCAGCTGGCAGAGAAGACAGCCGCCGTCGCCGAGGGCCTCAAAGCCGCAGCGGCCAAACACGGTATCCCCCTCGCCATCACCTATGTCGGCGGCATGTTCGGTTTCTTCTTCACCGAAGAGACCGAGATCAGCCGTTTTGAACAGGTGACCCGCTGCGACATGGCCCGCTTCAAGCGCTTCTATCACCTCATGCTGGATGAGGGCGTCTATCTGGCGCCCAGCGCCTATGAGGCTGGCTTCCTCTCCATGGCTCACGGTGAGCAGGAGATAGCACACACGTTGGCGGCGGCGGATCGCAGCTTCGCCAAGCTGGCGCAGGCATAAATCCGGCCACATGATGCAAGGGGCCCACCGGGCCCCTTTCTCTTTGATGGCCCAAGACCCAAGCAGCACATCCCCGGCCCTGCGCCTGCCCTCTTCGCACCAATCTGGTGCCAAAGCCGCCCCTTGCCCCAAGTTGCCTCACGATTTCATCATCAAACTGCCACCAGGGGGTCATTTCTACCCGTCAGTCTGGGCCCATAACTTGCAAGACTAGCTGGCAATATGCGCCATCCATTCGGCATCACCCTGGAGGTCCCCATGGCTAACATGAGCCCTATCGATCTCATCCGCCGCTATCAGGAGTACGAGCCCGAACTGCGCCTGCTGTTGCTGGGCTTGATCCAGCATTCGGACAAGGCGCTGGCACGCTACCCCTTCGTGCTGAGCACCCGGCCGCAGAGCGGCCCCATTGCCATTTTCCCTCCCTACCCCACCGCACAGGGGGAGTTGCACCTGCACGTACAGGGGGAAGGCATCCTCATCACCCTTAGCTTGCAGGAGCTGATCGCCTGGTTGATGGGGGACAAACAGCGCCGCAAACTCACGCCATGGTTCAAGGGAGTCTATGTATTGCTGAGCCTGGCGCTGTTTCTCATCGTCGCCAGCCTGATCTGGCATGGATTGCATGAGCTCTACCTGCTCGCCTGCGGCGAGAGCAGCAACCGGCTTGGGGCCTTCAGCGCCATCATCTTCCTGACCCTGGCCCTGGCGGTATTCGATCTGGGTAAAACCATCTTGGAGGAGGAGGTGCTGCTCCATAAGGACATCTTTCGCCACAGCGCCATTCGCCGCACCATCACCCGCTTCATTGCCGCCATCTTGATCGCCGTCTCCATCGAGGGGCTCTTGCTGCTGTTCAAGGGCTCCCTCGGCCAGACAGAACTGCTCTGGCCTGCGGTGGGCGTGATGGTCTGCGCGGTGGGGCTACTGGTGGGCCTTGGCTTGTATGTCTTTCTCGGTGCTCGCGCCGAAGCGGCCCTGGTTCAGGCCAGCCAGCGTCCCTCTCCCCCCCATGAAACCTCTGACGGCAGGCGCTTTGTCCAACGCCATGAGGCGCGCCGCCACGACCCCTAGCAGAGAGGCCATTCCCCTTTCCTTGGGGAACATAATGCAGAGAAGAATCCGAACGGCTCTGCTATTACTTGTTGTCGGGGGCCCGTCCCTCGTCTCATCGGCTTAGCCCTGGTCATTTCGCGACGACCAATGTCACCGATGAGCGCTAAACCCAAAGCGAGTCGGTCTATGCCGACTCGCTTTTCAATCTCTGACTCATCTGGACGTGATCCCCATCAGTTCGAGCAGGGCCCAATGTCAGTGGGCACAGGCGAACGACCTGCCTCCATCAACCCCTTGATCGCCGTGAAACTGTCAAAGGCGGCCTGGGCGGCAACCCGGTTGACCACCCAGCCCGGCAAATTGCCACCGGGATGGGTGTAAGTTTCGAGACTAATTCGACTCTCTCCCTGCTTGAGCGATTCGGCCCGCCACACCCCATGGCTGGCGCGGATCCGCATCAGCCCCTTGTTCGGCGGCAGAGCATCGGGTTCGGCCCATACCCGCAGGGTGAAGCCGCACCCGGACAACCAGCTCAGTCGGGAACGGGTGATGAGCTCTCTGTCCTCGGCAGGCCAGGGCGCCGCCAATCGGGTGTAGACCAGATCCTCCTCCGGACTGGGCTGAGCAAGCAGCCGCACCTCGCGACTGCCCGGCAACCAGAGTGTGTGGCGCGCCGTGTCACGGAGCACCGCCAGCAACGCCACGGGTCTGGCTTGAACCTGCATGTCCAGCTTGAATGCCAGGAAGGGGCCCGGTGGATTGGGGCGGCTCCAGAGCGTGACGCCCCCCTGCTCCCGCTGTAGCGCCCAGTCAGGCTCGGCGCAGGCAGCGCCGCTCAGCAGAAGCAGCAACAAGGCACCCACTCCATCTCTTGATGTCCATCTCATCATCCGCTCCTCCCGAGCTACGGCACCATTGTTACTCCAGTGTGGGGGTCCCTCGCCCATTCGCCCCAAGCATTGGCTCAAGGCTCATTGCATTGTCAGCGCGGTTCAACCAGTTCGAGGGGCAGGCCATCGGGGTCTGCGAAGAAGGTGAAGCGACTGCCGGTCAGCTCGTCCACCCGCACCGGCTCCACGGCCACCCCGTGCTGCTCCAGATGGGCGATGACGGGATCGAGCGCCGCCACCCTGAACGCCAGATGGCGCAGGCCGCATGCCTCGGGGCGGTTCGGTCTGGCTGGCGGCGCCGGGAAACTGAACAGCTCAATCTGGCTGCCATCCGGCAATGCCAGATCCAGCTTCCAGGATTGGCGCGCCTCCCGCAGGGTCTCCGCGATGATGGGCAACCCCAGGATCTCATGATAGAAACGCCGGGAAACCTGATAGTCACTGGCGATGATGGCCAGATGATGGATACCGCCAAGCAGGGCAGATGTCATGAGCACTCCGAAAAAAATGGGCTGCCATTGCAGCCCATCACAGGTTAGTTGAAGAAACCGCTGAACCACTGATCCAGGGCATTGGCCGGGTTGCCGCCGCCACAGCTGGCGGGGGGAGGCAGGCCAGCCGTTTTAGCTGGCACCTGCAAGCTGCCGGGACAGTTGGCAGATACCCGGGTGCCGCTGGTACGGGCGAAGCTGGCCCAGCTCACCCCTTTGGGCATATTGAGGGTCAGGCTGTTGACACCACGCTGGTTCAGATAGCCGCTGAACAGCTGGAGTGCGCCGCTCGAACCGGTCAGGCCAGCCGAGGTGTTGTCATCGCGGCCGACCCAGATGCTGACCAGTTCACTGTTGTCCATGCCAGCAAACCAGGAGTCACGCAGCTCGTTGGTGGTCCCCGTCTTGCCCGCCATGACGATACCCGGGAAACGCGCACTCAGGGAGCGCGCCGTGCCCTCGCTGACCGTCTTGGTCATGGCGAACAGCGTCAGCCAGCTGGCATACTGATCCGCAACCCGTTTGGCGCTCTGGCCATGCTGATAGATCAGTTTGCCATCGCCCCCGACCACGGCCCGGATAGCCGATAACGGCTGGGTCATGCCCTGGTTGGCGATCGGCAGATACATCTGGTTCACCTCCAGAGGGGAGAGAGCCACCGCCCCCAGCACCAGGGAGGGATAGGGCTGGATCTCCTGCTCGACGCCAAGCTTGTGCAAGGTGTCGACCACCTTGTCCAGCCCCACCTGCAACCCCAGATTGACGGTCGGGACGTTGAGGGAGTGGGCCAGCGCCTCCATCAGCGGCACGCTCTGGCGGAATTTGCGGTCATAGTTTTGCGGCGTCCACAGTTGGCCATCCTGGCCACGAATGCGGATCGGCTGATCCTTGAGCGGCGTCCCCAGGGTCAGGCCATTGGAGAGACCGGTGAGGTAGACCGCAGGCTTGACCAGGGATCCTATCTGGCGACGGGCATCGATCGCCCGGTTGAAGCCGGCAAAACGGGGATCTCGCCCGCCCACCAGGGCAACCACTTCGCCCTTGTGCCAGTCGGAAACCACCATGGCGGCCTCCAGCCGCTTCTTGCCACGCTGCTTCTCTATCTGGGTCAGACCCGACTCCACCGACTGCTCGGCGGCGTGCTGGGCGATAGGATCCAGGCTGGTGAAGATCTTGAGACCGGACTGGCTGAGCAAGTCGGCACCAAAGCGGGTCTGCACCTCGCGCTTGAGCAGATTCATGAAGGCCGGGGTACGGCCATAACTCATCTTGCCCCGGGTGATGATGCCGAGCGGCTGCTTGCTGGCCAGCTCGAATTCCGCCTGGGTCAGGCTGCCGTGCTCGCTGAGCAGCTTGAGCACCAGATCCCGGCGCGTCTTGGCCCGCTCCGGGTAACGCCAGGGATCATAATAGGAGGGCCCTTTCACCAGACCGACCAGCAGGGCAACCTGATCTATCTCCAGCTCGTTGACCGGCACGCCAAAGTAGAAATAGGAGGCGAGCCCGAAGCCATAGACCCCTTGCGAGAAGTTCTGACCGAGGTAGACCTCGTTGAGATAGGCCTCCAGGATCTCATCCTTGCTGTAGCGATAGTCGATGAGCACCGCCATGTAAGCCTCTTGCAACTTACGCCACAGGCTGCGCTCCCGGGTCAGGAAGAAGTTCTTGGCGAGCTGCTGGGTGAGGGTACTGCCCCCCTGCACAGTGCGCCCGGCCAGCACGTTCGCCGCCATGGCGCGCATGATGGCCACCGGGCTGACGCCGCCATGCTGATAGAAGTCGCGATCCTCTGTGGTCAGCAGCGTCACCAGCAGGCTGTCCGGCACCTCGGCAATCCGCACCAGCAGGCGATCCTCGCGCCCCTCGGGATTGAGTCTGTCCAGCAATACGGGGTCCATCTGGGCATAACCTAGCTGACGCTGATTCTCCATGGACTGGATCTTGTCCAGGCGCGGTCCGTTGAAGGTGAGCCGCATGGCCCGGGCCTTGTCGGCACCGTCATAGAAGTCAAACGGACGACGCACCAGCTCTATGCTGCTGCCATCCACCCGATATTCACCAGGGGAGTGAGGTTGGCGCACCGGCTTGTAACTCAGCATCTTGAGCTCGCGCATCATCTGATCACGGGAGAGTCGCTGCCCCGGGTAGAGCTCCAGGGGACGGCTATAGACCATGACCGGCAGTTGCCACTTCTCGCCATCGAAGCGATCGCGCACCTTGGTGTCCAGATAGATGCCAAACACCACCAGGAAGGCGGCGGCCACCAGCGAGAGTTTGACTCCCAGCCAGAACAGGGTGCGCCACAGGGTGCTTTTGGGCGCGGCCTTCTTCGGGCTACGCTTGCGTTTTTGGGTTGCCATGAATCCTCATTCTTCTTATCACCAGCCCTCACATCCGGGGTATGGCGCCTGTCTGTCACAGGCCCGCTGGGCGGGCCGCGTTGAGATTGTGTTACCAGCCTCCTCTCTCATCGGAGGGGCTACTGCTGCATTCGCTTCTTGGTGACGCTGGTCGGCATCGCCTCCAGCGGGTTATCCGGCCAGTAATGGCGCGGGTAACGGCCCTTCATCTCTTTCTTCACCTCCCCATAGGAACCCACCCAGAACGCCGCCAGATCGGCGGTGATCTGCAGTGGGCGACGCGCCGGGGAGAGCAGTTCCACCACCAGGGTTACCCGCCCCTCGGCGACCCGGGGCGTGCTGGCCTGGCCAAACATCTCCTGGATCCGCACCGGTATGACGGGCGCCTGACCCGGCTCATAGCGAATGCGCACCCGGCTGCCGGTCGGGGCGGTGAAGTGGCTGGGTAGCGCATCATCCAATCGCTTGGGCAGGGGCCAGGGCAGAGCCTGACGTAAAATATCGTTCAAATCCAATTTCTTGAGTTGCTCAAGCCGCGTCATACCATTGAGGGCTGGCAGCAACCACAGCTCCAGCCCGGCCAGCAAACTGGCCTCGTCCATCGCGGGCCAACCCGCTTCGGGCAACCAGTCGGCGGCGCAGCGCAGCCGGGCCAGCAGGCCTTCACTCGCCTCATTCCAGGGCAATACATGCAGCCCCTTGCGCCGGATCCCCTGCAGCAGGCAGCGCCCCTTCTGCTCATCGGACAGCTCGGTCAGCGGTCGCTGGCCGAGTACCAGCTCACCGATCACCTGTTGCCGCTCGGCTCGCACCCGCTCCTCACGCTCATCCCAGTCGAACCAGTCCCGGGTCGAGACCAGCTCGGGCAGTTGGCGCGCCAGCTCATCCAGATTGACCGGCTCGGCAATGAAAATACGACTGCCCCGCTCGTTCTGACCCAGCTCGACGGCAACGAGCGCCGCTTGCCCCTGGCAGGAGTGTCCCTCGACCAGATCGCAGCTCAGGCCACCACTTAATTGATAGCGACTGCCGGATCGCAATTTACCGATGCGATCCGGCCAGGCCAGGGCGCAGAGCAGACCCAGCCATTGGCCCTGGGCGCTGGCGGACCTCAGCTCCAGTCGCTTGAACCAGCGCTCGGCCTGGGATCTCAGTCCCCCCTGGCGGCGCGCGAACAGTACGGACAGGCGTTCGGATCCTCGCAGATCTTCCTCCAGCAGCGCTACCAGATATACCGCATCGGCGACAATCCCTGACAGACCATCCGCCGCCAATGCCTTGGCGGCGAGCAGCATCCGAGCCAGACGAGGATGGCAGCCCAGGGCGGCCATGGCGCGCCCTGCCGGGGTGAGCTGTTGCTCACCCGGTTTGAGTGCGCCCAGGGTCTCCAGCAACCGCTGGGCTGCCGCCAATGCCGAAGGCTGCGGCACATCCAGCAGCGGCAGGGCTTCGACCCTGGCTCCCCACTGGGCCGCATCCAGCAGCAAACCGGTCAGCTCCTGGGTCAAGATGTCCGGGGGGCTCTGCTCGGGGAGACGCTCCTGCCCTTCGCTGCTCCACAGTCGGTAGCAGATCCCGGGGCCGAGCCGGCCGGCCCGGCCCGCCCGCTGGGTGGCCGATGCCTTGGCTATCTGGCGGGTCTCGAGGCGGGTGACGCCACTTCTCAGGTCGAAGGAGGCGCGCCGCTCCAGTCCGCTGTCGATGACCATCTGGATACCCTCTATGGTCAGGGAGGTCTCGGCCACATTGGTGGTGAGCACCAGCTTGCGCTGACCAGCCGGGGCCGGGGCAATCGCCGCCTGCTGCGCCGCCATATCGAGCCGACCATAGAGGGGGGCAAGACGCACCCCATCTGGCACCCTCTCGGCGAGCCAGAGCGCCAGTCGCTCTATCTCCCCCTGTCCCGGCAGGAACACCAGGGCGCTGCCGGGATGGGTCGCCAGGGCTTCCAGCACCACGGTGCCAACCTGGGGTGCCAGCCACTGCTGACGGCTGATGGGTCGGTAGTGATACTCGATGGGAAAACCCCGTCCCTCAGAGCGAATGACAGGGGCATCCGGCAGCAGGGTCTCCAGTGCCAACCCATCCAGGGTGGCCGACATCACCAGCAGCTTGAGATCCTCCCTGAGCCCTTGCTGACTCTCGATGGCAAACGCCAGGGCGGTGTCGGCATGCAGACTGCGCTCGTGGAACTCATCGAAGATGACCAGCGAGATCCCCGTCAGCTCGGGATCCTGCTGCAACATGCGCGTCAATACCCCCTCGGTCACTATCTCCAACCGGGTCTGCTTGCTGACCCGGCTCTCTCCCCGCACCCGCAGGCCGATACGCTCACCAACCTGCTCGCCGAGCTGGGCGGCGAGGAAACTGGCGATGTTGCGCGCAGCCAGGCGCCTGGGTTCGAGCATGATGATGCGCCCGGGCAGCCGATCCTGGCGCACCAGCTCCAGGGGCAACAGGGCCGACTTGCCCGCACCGGGAGGGGCCTGCAGTATCACGCTGTTGTGCTCGCCAAGGGCGGCAAAGAGCGCGGGCAACACTGAAACGATGGGGAGTTGAGACAAAGCGACGAAAACCTTCTGTAACTGGCTTAAAAACGCCGCCTATTCTGCCATAGAATGGGGCCCTGGCATCAGCGTGAAACCCAAATGCATGTCCCGACTCTTCTTTGCCCTGCCCCTGGATGAACTGGCACCCCGGCTCATCACCTGGCGTGACGGGCGTCCCTGGCCCGGCCAGGCCGTGCCACAGGCCAATCTGCACCTGACCCTGGCCTTCCTCGGCGAGGCCGATGAGCAGCAATGCGCCCACTTGCTGGCCATGGCCGAACGTCAACACTGCCCGCCCCTGAGCATCACCCTGGATCGTACCGGCTGGTTCGGGCGCGCCAAGGCCGCCTGGGTCGGCCCTGGCGCCTGGCCCAACGAACTGACCGTGCTGGCACGGGCGCTGCGTCGCCATGGTGAACGTATCGGTCTGGGTAATGGTGAACAGGGGTATACCCCCCATATCACAATGTCGCGCAAGGCGAGCGAGGCACCTGCCGCCACCCCGGCCCCCGCCTTTCTCTTGCAGGCCACAAGGTTCTGCCTCTATCAATCGGTCAGCACTGAGCAAGGGGTTAGCTACCAGCCCCTGGCCTGCTGGCCCCTGACACCGAGAGTGAAAACCACTGATGGAATTTAACCCGCCCCTGCAATCGGGCCTGCTGCTGCGCCGCTACAAGCGCTTTCTCACCGACATCCAGCTCGATGATGGCAGCGAACTCACCATCCACTGCGCCAATACCGGCGCCATGACCGGCTGCGCCGATCCCGGCACCCGGGTCTGGTACTCCACATCAAGCAACCCCAAACGCAAGCTCCCCCACAGCTGGGAAATCGCCCAGAGTCCGGCGGGCCACTTCATCTGCGTCAACACGGTACGGGCTAATCAGATAGCGCGGGAGCTGATCGAAGGGGGCGCCATTTCTCCCCTCTCGGGCTATGACACCCTCAGACCCGAGGTGAAATATGGCGAAGAGAACAGCCGGATCGATTTCTTGCTGCAAGATGCCGCCAAGGCAGATTGTTACGTCGAGGTAAAATCGGTCACCCTGCTCGATGAGCGAGCGGGTGCTGGCATGGGGTATTTTCCCGATGCGGTCACGGCGCGCGGCGCCAAGCATTTGCGTGAATTAATCGCCATGAGGGCGGCAGGACACAGGGCAGTGCTGCTATTTATGGTGTTGCACTCCGGTATTGCCAGCGTTGCAGCAGCAGCCCACATAGATCCGCACTATAGTCAGCTTATTGAACAGGCACAGCTGGCAGGGGTTGAAATATTATGCTATCGCCCCCATCTTGGGGTGCAGCGCATGGAGCCACAAGGATTCATCCCGTTTGAATCCTGCTCATGCGACCCGACTGCGGCTGATAAAAGTGGGATTGGATAACATATTTGGCACTGCTTGTTTGCCTAGCCGTTACCCTTCTGCTATAGATGTCGCCCTCAATTTATGGATGGCACCATTAGGTGCTAAATAGGAGACAGGGCATGCCAACAGGCGAAATCAGGAAATCTCTGGGCCCCCTGGCCGTTGCGGGAGTTGCGCCTTACCAGGAAAAACCCGGTGAGGAGTACATGAATGACCAACAAAAGGCTCATTTCCGCAAAATCCTGGGAGCCTGGCGCAATCAATTGATGCAGGAAGTCGACCGCACAGTTGATCACATGAAGGACGAGGCAGCCAACTTCCCGGATCCCGTGGACCGCGCAGCACAGGAAGAGGAATTTGCCCTCGAACTGCGTACTCGCGACCGTGAGCGCAAGCTGATCAAGAAGATCGAGAAGACCTTGCTGCTGCTGGACGACGATGACTTCGGTTATTGCGAACATTGCGGCATCGAGATCGGCATCCGCCGCCTCGAAGCACGTCCCACCGCCGATCTCTGTGTGGACTGCAAGACGCTGGCCGAGATCAAAGAGAAACAGATGGCCGGTTAATCCGCCATTTGAACCACTCGGGGCCATTCCCCCGAATTGGTAGAAAAGGGAGCACTCAGCTCCCTTTTTTATTGAGCTTTGGCGGGCCCAGGGCGAGAATGGCGCTTCCATGTCCATCTCGTCTCTGCCGTCATGCCCCTGAACAGCCCTACGCCCTCCCCTTATGTGGGACGCTTTGCCCCCTCCCCGTCCGGTCCGCTGCACTTTGGCTCCCTGATTGCGGCCCTGGGCAGCGTGCTGCAGGCTCGTTCCCGGGGGGGACGCTGGCTGCTGCGCATCGAAGACATCGATCCACCGCGGGAGATGGCCGGGGCAACGAGCCTGATCCTGCACGCCCTGGAGGCCTATGGCCTGCACTGGGATGGGGAAGTGGTATATCAGAGTCGGCGTCATGCTCGCTATGATGAGGTCATCGCCGCGCTCTACCAGGCGGGAGATCTCTACTGGTGCCGCTGCACCCGACGCGAGATAGCAGCCAGCGGCGGCCTCTACAATGGCCACTGCCGCACATTGGGGCTGACCCCTGCGGGCTGCGCCGCCCGGCTCCGCCAGCGTCATCCGGTATACGGCTTTGAGGATGGCCTGCTCGGCGCCATCACAGTGACCCCGGCCCTGGCGGAGGAGGATTTCATCATCCACCGCCGCGATGGTCTCTATGCCTACAATCTGGCGGTGGTGGTCGATGACATGGATGCGGGTATTACCGAGATAGTGCGTGGGGCCGACTTGCTCGAGCCAACGGTGCGCCAGGTGGCGCTCCACAGAGCGCTGGGCAGTGAGCCTCCCGCCTGGGTTCATCTGCCCCTGGCGGTGTTGGCCGATGGCAACAAGCTCTCCAAGCAGAACCATGCGCCAGCCCTGAGCCTGACCGAGGTACGCCCCACTCTGCTGCAGGCGTTGCACTTTCTCGGCCAAGGGCCACCAGATGAGCTGGCAGCCTGTTCCATCACTGAGATAATCCAGTGGGCCATCGCTCACTGGCGGCTGGACAGGGTGCCCAAACAGCCGCAACCGGCACCGGGCTGCTAGCCCCCGACCACATGGTTTTTCATTTGGTCAAGGCTGAGCTATGATAGGCCGCTATTTTTTGGCCTCCCGTCAATTTGAAGTCATGAAGAGGTGTACCATTTTTTCCCAGATCGCAAACTTTTGCCGCAAGGTGCTCGGCAAGGAAGAAGGCGACGAGTCGATGACGACTCAAGAGCCTGTCCACACTGCCACCCAGCGGAGTGCCGGACCAAGACGCACGCTGAGCCGTGACCAGCACCCCATCTCGCGCAAAGAGATCAGTGAGAATGCCCTCAAGGTTCTCTATCGCCTGAACAAGGGCGGCTATGACGCCTACCTGGTCGGCGGGGGTGTCCGGGATATTCTGCTTGGGAGGACGCCAAAGGATTTCGACATCGCCACCAACGCGACCCCGGAACAGATCAAGGCGCTGTTTAGCAACTGCCGCCTGATCGGCCGCCGCTTCCGTCTGGCCCACATCGTCTTCGGACGCGACGTGATCGAGGTCGCCACCTTCCGTGGCCATCACCATCAGGTCAACAACAGCCGCCATGTCTCCGCCCAGAGCGATGAAGGCATGCTGCTGCGCGACAACGTCTACGGCACCATCGAAGAGGATGCCGAGCGTCGCGACTTCACCGTCAACGCCCTCTATTACAGTGCCAAGGATTTCACCCTGCACGACTTCGAGGGCGGCATCGATGATCTGGCCGAGCGCAAGCTGGAGCTGATCGGCGACCCCGAGACCCGCTACCGGGAAGACCCGGTGCGCATGCTGCGCGCCGTGCGTTTCGCCGCCAAGCTGGATATGCACATCAGTCCGCGCAGTGCCGCCCCCATCAAGGAGCTGGCATCGCTGCTGCAAGATATCCCGGCCGCCCGGCTGTTTGAGGAGACCCTCAAGCTGTTCTTGGCAGGCGACGGCCTGGCGACCTACAAGCTGCTCCGTGAATATGGCCTGTTCCAGCAGCTGTTCCCCCAGGTCGCCACCCTGTTCACCCCGCACGGCAACTCGCCGTTCGAGCAGTTCATCGAGCATGCCCTGACTGACACCGACACCCGGGTGCGCGAAGAGAAGCGGGTCACTCCCGCCTTCCTGTACGCCGCCCTGCTGTGGGGCAGTGTCGAGGCCCGTGCCCGCGTGCTGGAAAACGAGAGCGGCCTGCCCTGGCATGATGCCTTCATGCTGGCCATCAACGAGGTGCTCGACGCCCAGGTGCGCATCATTGCCGTGCCCCGTCGCTTCACCACGGATGTGCGCGACATCTGGGCCCTGCAGCAGCGCCTGACCCGCCGTCAGGGCCGCCACCCCGAGCGTGCCATGGAGCATCCCAAGTTCCGCGCCGCCTTCGACTTCCTGTTGCTGCGCAACCGGGTTGAGCGTGGCCTGGGCGAGCTCGCCGGCTGGTGGGAGCGCTATGTGGAGTCCAATCCGGATGTGCGCCCGCAGCTGCAACGGGAAGCGACCCGTGGCGGTGACAGGCCGCAAGCGGACAAACCCCAGGGTGAAGGCGAGAAACGCAGCAGCAACAGCCGCAACCGTCGTCGCCCCCGTCGTCGCAAGCCCAAAGCGGCCGAATGATGACCCAGGAGGTCTTCGTTGCCATCGGCTCCAATCTGGCCGACCCGCTAGGCCAGGCTCGCCGCGCCGTGGTGGCGCTGGCGGCCTTGCCTGGATCTGCGCTGCAACAAGCCTCCTCTTTTTACAGCAGCCGCCCCATGGGCCCTGCGGATCAGCCTGACTACGTCAATGCCGTGGTCAGACTGACGACCCGGCTCGCGCCCCTGGCCTTGCTGGATCAGTTGCAAAGAATCGAGTTGGAACAAGGACGTGTGCGCAAAGACGAGAGATGGGGGCCCAGAAGTCTGGATCTGGATCTGCTGCTCTATGGGGCAGAGTGCCTGCAGAGCGAGCGCCTGACCGTCCCCCACTACGGCATGAAGGAGCGGGAGTTCGTACTGCTGCCCCTGTTCGAGATTGCGCCCGCTCTGGTGCTGCCTTGCGGCACCCCGCTCAAAGACCTGGTTGCCCGCTGCCCCCGCAATGATCTCGCCATCATAGCGTCGGCTGCGAGCCTGTAGGAGCCATCCAAGTGAGCAATATCACCACCGCCAGCCTGCTGAAGATGAAGCAGGACGGCCAGAAATTTACCGCCATCACCGCCTATGATGCCAGTTTCGCCAAGTTGTTCGACGACGAGGGCGCCCATGTGCTGCTCATCGGTGACTCCCTTGGCATGGTACTGCAAGGGGGCACTGACACCCTGGGCGTGACCATGGATGACATGGTCTATCACACCCGCAGTGTCGCCCGCGGCACCGAGAAGGCGCTGGTGGTGGCCGACATGCCATTCATGAGTTATGCCACCCCGGAACAGACCTATGCCAACGCCGCCCGGCTGATGGCCGCCGGTGCACGCATGGTCAAAATGGAAGGGGGCGACTGGTTGTGTGACAGCATCCGCCACCTGACCCGCAATGGCGTGCCTGTGTGCGGACACCTCGGCCTCACCCCCCAGTCGGTGCATGTGTTTGGTGGCTTCAAGGTGCAGGGGCGCGATGAGTTCCATGCCCAGGAGATCTATCGCCAGGCACTCGAACTGCAAGCGGCGGGCATCCAGTTGCTGGTACTGGAGTGCGTTCCTGTTGCCCTGGCAGAGCGCATCACCAAGGCGTTGCGCATCCCGGTGATCGGCATAGGGGCAGGCCCCTCGACCGATGGCCAGATCCTGGTGATGCACGATGCCTTTGGCATCACCTCCGGCTATGTGCCCAAGTTCACCAAGAACTTCCTGGCCGAGACCGGCGATTTGCACGCCGCCGTGCGCCTCTATATCCAGCAGGTCAGCGACGGCAGTTTCCCCGGCCCCGAGCACTGCTTCAACTGATCCGGGTCGCATGATGACAACGGGGGCCCTGGCCTCCGTTTCCGCATCCATGCCTAGCTGATTTAGCATCTATCTCTTTGATTCATCTGAGGGTAAACCGTCGATGTTGGTTGTTAACAATCCCGCCATTCTCCGTGACCAGATAAGCCAGTGGCGCCGCGAAGGGTTGGCCATTGCATTCGTCCCCACCATGGGCAACCTGCACCAGGGTCATCTCACCCTGGTCGATAAGGCCCGCAACCATGGCGAAAAAGTCGTGGTCAGCATCTTCGTCAACCCCATGCAGTTCGACAAGGCCGAGGATCTCGCCAACTATCCCCGCACCCTGGAGCAGGACTGCGCCGCGCTGGAAACTGCCGGTGTGGACATGGTGTTCACGCCGACGCCGGAGATCATGTACCCCCAGGGGCTCGCCAGCCAGACCTTCGTCGAGGTGCCCGGCATCTCTTCCCTGCTGGAAGGGGCGCTGCGCCCGGGTCATTTTCGCGGGGTCAGCACTGTGGTGACCAAGCTGTTCAATCTGGTTCAGCCGGACGTGGCCTGTTTCGGCCAGAAGGATTACCAGCAACTGGCGCTCATTCGCAAGATGGTGAGCGACATGGCCATGCCCATCGAGATAATCGGGGTACCGACGGTTCGGGCCGAGGATGGCCTGGCTCTCTCATCGCGCAACGGCTATCTCAGTGCCGAGCAGCGCGCTCTGGCCCCCGAGCTTGCATGCACCATGCACTGGATAGCCGAGCAGATTGCCCAGGGAAACCGGGATCTGGCCGCCCTCATCGCCACCGCCAGTGCCCGCCTCGACGCAGCCGGTTTTCGTACCGATGCCATCGACATCGTCGATGCCGATACCCTCGAGCCTGCGACCGATACCAGCCAGCAACTGGTGATCCTGATGGCTGCGTATCTGGGCAAGGCTCGCCTCATCGACAACTGCGTCGTCCCCCTCACTCACCCCTGATCAGGAGAACCCCATGTCCAAGAAGGTCTATTGCATCGCCCAGTTCCTGCCCAAGCCCGGCCAGGAGCAAGCGCTGTTTGCGGTGCTGCAGGGGCTCGAACCCAATACCCTGCGCGAAGATGGCTGCCTGCAATACATTGTCACCCGCCAGCTGGCCAGCCCCTTCGCCGAGGGGGAGAGCTTTCCCATCGCCTTCAACGAGATCTGGCGCGATAACGCCAGCTTCGAAGCCCACTGCCAGCGCGCCGAGATCAAGGCCTTCTTCGAGCGCTACTGCCTCGCCGAGGATGGCCTGGCGGCCAAGTGGAATGTCTGCATCTACAGTGACGAGCCGGCGGACTATGACGCCCCAGCCCTCCTAGGCTGAGCTCTCGCAGATGAAAAAGGCGCCCGAGGGCGCCTTTTTGTTGCCAGGAACCGCGCCTCAGTGGCGCAGACCCGTACCGCGGGAGATGAGCCACCAGGCCAGCCCGTAGAGGGCGACGATGAAGGCGATAATGATGAGATAGGCGGTGCCGAGCGGCACGTCGGAGATGCCGAGGAAGCCGTAACGGAAGGCGTTCACCATGTAGATGATCGGATTCACCTGGGAGACCCCCTGCCAGAAGGGCGGCAGCAGGCTGATGGAGTAGAAAACGCCCCCCAGATAGGTGAGCGGCGTCAGGATGAAGGTCGGGATGATGCTGATGTCATCGAACGACTTCGCGAACACGGCGTTGATCAGCCCCCCCAGGGAGAACAGGATCGAGGTCAGCAGCACGGTGAAGCAGACGCTGAACAGGTGGTGGACCTGCAGCGGCACGAAGAACAGCGACACCAGGGTGACGATGAGACCGACACAGAGACCGCGGGCCACACCGCCGCCCACATAGCCGGCGATGATGATGTAGTTCGGCACCGGCGCCACCAGCAACTCTTCCACGTTGCGCTGGAACTTGGCGCTGTAGAAAGAGGAGGCGACGTTGGAGTAGGAGTTGGTGATGACCGACATCATGATGAGGCCGGGCACGATGAACTCCATGTAGCTGAAGCCACCCATGTCGCCGATCCGCGAGCCGATCAGATTGCCAAAGATGACAAAATAGAGGCTCATGGTGATGGCTGGCGGCACCAGGGTCTGGATCCAGATCCGGGTAAAACGGCTCACTTCCTTGGCCAGAATGCTCTTGAAGGCGATGTAATAGGTCATGGGATTCATGCTCTACGACCCTCTTCTACGATCAAGGCGATGTGATTGTTCTTGAAAGTCATGCTCTTATAACCCTCTGCAACCAAGGGAATGCAATCGTTCTTGAAACTCATGCTTTGCGGCCCTCTTCTACCAAATTGACGAACAGCTCTTCCAGCCGGTTTGCCTTGTTGCGCATGCTCAGCACCTCTACTCCTTGGGCGGAGAGCTGACTGAACAGACTGTTGAGGGACTGGCTCTTTTCCAGCTCCACCTCCAGGGTGTGCTCATCCTGCATGCGACCATTGAACTCGGGTAAGTCCGGTACCTGGCTGCCTGGCACCAGATCCAGCAGGAAGGTCTCCCGTCCCAGCTTGCCGAGCAGGTTTTTCATGCTGGTATTTTCGATGAGGCGGCCCTTGTCGATGATGCCGATATTGCGGCACAGCATCTCGGCCTCTTCCAGATAGTGAGTCGTGAGAATGATGGTGACGCCCTGCTCGTTGAGCTGCTTGAGGAACTGCCACATGGAGCGGCGGATCTCGATATCCACCCCGGCGGTCGGCTCATCCAGGATCAGCAGCTTGGGTTCATGCATCAGGGCGCGGGCTATCATCAACCGGCGCTTCATGCCGCCGGAGAGGGTACGGGCGGCCATGTCACGCTTGTCCCACAAGTCGAGCTGACGCAGGTATTTCTCGGCGCGCACCTTGGCCTCGGCCCTGGGCACCCCGTAGAAACCGGCCTGGTGGGTGACAATCTGGCTCACCTTCTCGAACTGGCTGAAGTTGAACTCCTGGGGCACCAGGCCGAGCTGAGCCTTGGCCATCTCCAGACTGCTGTCTATGTCGTGGCCAAATACCTTCACCTTGCCGGCGCTCTTGTTGACCAGGGAGCTGATCACGCCGATGGTGGTGGACTTGCCCGCCCCGTTCGGGCCGAGCAGTGCGAAGAAGTCCCCCTGTTTGACGGTCAGATCGATGCCTTTAAGGGCTTCGACGCCCCCCTGATAGGTCTTTTTCAGTCCGCTGATTTCCAGTGCGTTCATGACAACCCCTGATGGCCCATCGCCACCTCGAATCTATGAGACAGAAAAGGCGGCCGAGGCCGCCTGCTGGCATGAGCAATGTGGCTACATCACTCCTGCGGTACCACCTTGCCGATGAAAGGCAAGTTACGATACTTCTGGGCGTAATCGATGCCGCAGCCTACCACGAATTCGTCAGGAATAGAGAAGCCGATCCAGTCTACCGGTACGTGCACCTCACGGCGGGACGGTTTGTCCAGCAGGGTGCAGATGGCCAGGGACTTGGGCTCGCGCAGGGAGAGAATTTCGCGCACCTTGTTCAGGGTGTAGCCGGTATCGATGATGTCTTCGACGATGACGATGTCCTTGCCCTTGATGTCATCATCCAGGTCTTTGAGGATACGCACGTCACGGGTGCTGTGCATGCCGGAGCCGTAGCTGGATGCGGTCATGAAATCCAGGGTGATGGGCAGTTCGCACTGACGGCAGAGATCCGCCAAGAAGACGCAGGAACCACGCAGCAGGCCAATCATGACCACCTCATCCGAACCTTGATAACGGGCGGTGATCTCTTCACCCAGCTTGGCAATCCGGGCGGCCACTTCGGCCTCGGAAATCATCACCTCGACGTTGTGTTTCATCACATACTCCATAGTGGTCAGCCATGGCTGACCATTCATTGATTACAAAACCCTTGATTCTACCACCCAGGGCGGGAGGCGTCAGGCATACGTGATGCTTTTATCGGCTTATTTTAATTGTTAGAGTTAGCAGGCCCTCGGGCATTATCGGTGACCATACTATAAACACCATAATCAATAACTATTAGATGAAAAAATCATGGAACCACGCGCAGAAATCAGACGGAGAACCCGGCTTTCACCGGAGGCCCGTCGTACTCAACTCATGGAATGTGCCATTGAGGTATTCTCCCGTCGCGGCATTGGCCGTGCGGGTCATGCCGAGATAGCAGAACAAGCCAAGGTGTCAGTTGCCACCGTTTTCAACTATTTCAACACCCGTGAAGAACTCGTGGATGAGGTGCTCACCGAGATAGAGCAGTTCGTGCACCAGATGCTGGAACAGGCCTATGCGGGCAATCGCCCGGTGCGTGACTGCATTCACAGTCATGTGCAGCTGTTCGTGGATGCGGCCTATGACAGGCCGGATCACGCCAACATCTGGCTGGAGTGGAGCTCCTCGGTACGGGAAGAAGTCTGGCCCCGTTATGCCCTGCTGCTCGACAAGGCACTGGAGCGCATCACCCCTGTGCTGCAGACCGCCATGGATAAAGGGGAAATCCAGAGCGTGCTGAGCGCCCAGGATCTGGCCCGCTCCCTGACCGGTTTTGGTTACGTCATGATGCAGATGATCAACTCGCCCCAACGCCCGGTGCGCGACGAGGTGACTGAGTTTCTGTTCAAGTACGTGACGGCGCCCCTTCAGTCCTGAGCACGACTCACTACGAAAAAACGGCGCCCTGGGCGCCGTTTTGTTGTGGTGAACATTCAGATCATCGAGGGGCAAGCCGCAGCGCCTCTCATCGGATATTCACGGATTACCGTAACCCCAGCGGGCGGTCAGGGTATGTTCAATGCCCAGATGGTCCAAAATGCGCGCCACCATGAAGTCCACCAGATCCTCGATGCTTTTCGGCTCATGATAGAACCCCGGTGCGGCGGGCATTATGGTCACTCCGAGGCGGGCAAGGCTCAACATGTTCTCCAGATGGATGGCGGAGAAAGGGGTCTCGCGGGGCACCAGTATCAGCTGGCCCCGCTCCTTGATCACCACGTCCGCCGCCCGCTCCAGCAGGCTGTCGGACGCCCCATGGGCAATGGCCGAGACGGTGCCCATGGAGCAGGGGCAGATCACCATCTGCTTGGGGGCCGCCGAACCGGATGCCACAGGAGAGAACCACTCATCCTTGCCGCAGGCGACAATCTGCCCCTCTTTGGCACCGAAGTCGCTGCACAGCTTGAGGGAGAGTGCCTGGGGAGAGGCGGGCCAATCGGTGCCCTGCTCCGTCTTGAGCACCACCCGCGCCGCCGAGGATGCCAGCACAAACACCTGATAGTCAGCCTTCACCAGACACTCGAGCAGGCGCAAAGCATAAGGGGCACCGGAGGCGCCGGTCAGGGCCAGGGTGATGCGCTTCATGCTTGAGCCTGCCGCGCATGGAGGCGGGCCAGCAACTTGTCGTGAATGCCGCCGAATCCGCCGTTGCTCATGATGAGGATATGATCACCGCTCTGGCTCATGTCCAGCAAGGCATCGAGCAGTGTATCGATCTGGTCAAACACCCGGGCCGGCACCTGCATGTGGGCCGTCACCTCCCCCAGATCCCAGCCGATATTGGCTGGCTGGAAGAAGAGCACCTCATCCGCCCCCTCGAAACAGGCCGCCAGCTCCTGCTTGTGGACACCGAGTTTCATGGTATTGGATCGCGGCTCCAGCACCGCCAGGATGCGCGCCTTGCCTACCTTGGCGCGCAGCCCCCCCAGGGTAGTGGCGATCGCGGTCGGGTGATGGGCGAAGTCATCATAGACGCTGATACCCGCGACCATGCCCTTCAACTCCATCCGCCGCTTGGGGGATTTGAACTGGCAGAGGGCGGCAATGCCGTGCTCGACCACGACCCCCGCATGGCGGGCGGCGGCGATGGCCATCAGGCCGTTGTTGACGTTGTGATCACCGATACACTCCCAGTGCACTTCGCCCTGCTTGACGCCATCGAGCCAGACCTCGAACACGGAACCATCTGCCGCTAGTTTGACCGCTCGCCACTTGGCGTCGTCCTGACCCACCAGCTCCACTTCGCTCCAGCAGCCCATGTCGCGTACCGCCGTCAGGTTGGCATCGGCCTGGGGGAAGAGGACGCGGCCGTTACCGGGCACCATACGCATCAAGTGATGGAACTGGCGCTGGATCGCGGCAAGATCCGCAAAGATGTCGGCGTGGTCAAACTCCAGGTTGTTCATGATCAGGGTACGCGGCCGGTAGTGAACAAACTTGGAGCGCTTGTCGAAGAAGGCACTGTCGTACTCGTCCGCTTCGATGACGAAGAAGGGAGCCGAGCCCAGACGAGCCGAAACCGGGAAGTTACCGGGCACACCGCCGATGAGAAAGCCGGGCTCGAGCTTGGCATATTCCAGCACCCAGGCCAGCATGCTGGCGGTGGTGGTCTTGCCATGGGTACCAGCGACGGCCAGTACCCAGCGGTCCTGCAACACATGCTCCAACAACCACTGGGGGCCTGAGATATAGGGCAGATTGCGGTTGAGCACATACTCCACGCAAGGGTTGCCGCGGCTCATGGCGTTGCCTATCACCACCAGATCCGGGGCGGGTTCGAGCTGGGACGGATCATAGCCCTCGGTCAGCTCTATGCCCTGCTGCTCGAGCTGGGTGCTCATGGGGGGATAGACGTTCGCATCGGAACCCGTGACCCTATAACCCAGCTGCTTGGCCAGTACAGCCACGCCACCCATGAAGGTGCCGCAGATACCGAGGATGTGAATGTGCATACCGCTTCCCGTTCCAGTAGAGAGAGCGAGCATTCTAGCAAGATGACACCAATTTGGCAGAGGCAGGCGCAGATAGTGCGACAAGCCCGAGCACCCAAGGTGAAAAATGGCGATTCTGGCTGCGAAATGTGCGCTCAGCGGTCCCCTGCCGGGGATGCATGAGTGGGGAATCGGGTCCCCAACCGGTCAAACTGGCCGCAATGGCGCGCATATATGGTCATTTGACGGGACATCGCTATAATATCGGCCTGCAAACTTGACTCGAATATCATTGAAGGAACCCTCATGAGCCTGAACCTGGTACCGGCCGGCAAGAGCCTGCCCGAAGATATCTATGTTGTCATCGAGATCCCCCAGAACGCCGATCCGATCAAATACGAAGTCGACAAGGACAGCGGTGCCATCTTCGTTGACCGCTTCATGTCCACCCCCATGTTCTACCCGTGCAACTACGGCTACGTGAACGCGACCCTGTCCCTGGATGGGGATCCGGTCGATGTGCTGGTTCCGACTCCTTACCCGCTGCTGGCTGGCTCCGTGATCCGTTGCCGCCCGGTTGGCGTGCTGAAGATGACCGACGAGTCTGGCGAAGATGCCAAGATTGTTGCCGTACCGCACTCCAAGCTGACCAAGCAGTACGATCACATCAAGGATGTGAACGACCTGCCCGAGCTGCTGAAAGCCCAGATCCAGCACTTCTTCGAGCGCTACAAAGAGCTGGAAGCCGGTAAATGGGTCAAGGTTGAAGGTTGGGGCGACAAAGCCGCCGCCGAAGCCGAGATCGTCACCTCTGCCGAGCGTTACGCCGCTCAATAAGTCGCGAATCACGCAGCTTATGCACGAAAAAGGCGCCCAGCGGGCGCCTTTTTGTTTGGCGATATCCGTTCAGCACAACACTGGTGCTATCCGCCTTCATGACGGGGATTGCTCTGGCTGGTCAGTGACTCATCCCTGTGGCTTGTCGATTAAGGGGGTCTTTCCCCTCTGGCCAGCACCAGCCCCCCTCTCTTGAGGATCGCCCTTGATATAGAGATCACGCCCGTTCTGGTGATAGGCGCGATAGTAGTCATCCCCACAACGATAACCGCCCCCATGCTGACGAGATAGTTCACAGTTGACCGGTAACACCTCCAGCCATTTCAGCGCCTCCTGATAGCGCAACCACTCCTGCCACTCGTGCTCCCGAGCCAGCTGATCGCGCAGAGCAAACGCATCTATCTTCTCATCGCCCTTGGTGATGATTATCTGACCGGCCCAGAGCGGCAGGCTGCACAACCATAACAATCCCCATAATCGGCTCATGACAGTTTCCCTTGTGACTTATTTTCGCAATTAAATTTAAAACTCAATCAAACTGTTAGCAAAAGTTCATCCTAAAACTTCCCCGAACATAGCTCAAAAACGTATCAAGTCACCTAGTTGTTAATCAGGGTCAACCGACGGGGTGCATCATGATGAAATCCATACCAAAGCTGGTACCTTGCATGATGCTGGCTGGCTCCTTGCACGCGGGAGAGGTCAAACTCGACTGGCAGTGGCAATCCGCCGACGGCAAGCAGCAACATTTCCAGCTGCAAACCGATGACAAGGCCCTGGCAAAGAGCCAGCACGAGATGGTGCTGCTCGATGCTTCCCTCAATCATCCCATAGAAACCCTGTACGCCTATATCAGCCCCAGGCTCTACAACAGCCTCAGCCAGATCAACCAAAATAGCCCCGACACGGCCACCAAGTTCCTCAGCCTGGAACAGGCCTTCACAACCCGGGATAACAGCCCTGAATCGCGGGAATTCTGGCAAGCTTATGAACAATATCAGGAAGATGCCTTCGAGAAGATGATGGTGCTGCCCTGTGTCCATCCCGCCAACATCAAACTGCCCTGTGTGAGGCCCAATTACTCCCAGCTGTTTTACCATTTCAAGGATTCGCTCAAGCCCCTGGCGAATCAGTTTGCCGCACCGGATCTTGCCGCCTCAGTCAGACTCATTCAGGAGTGGCTCAACGTTATCCCCAGCCCATCAGAGCAGATGGATCACTTCAATCCTCCCCTGCAGGCACTCAAGGGCAACCAGGCCGACAGCGATGAGAAGGCGCTGCTGATGGCCAGCCTGCTCACCGAGTTGGCCCCTCAATTCATGCTCAGCATCATCTATCCCGATACCAGCATCGGCAGCGTCTCCCCCGCGTGGCTCGCCATCACGGCAGACAGTGGCCTGCCGGGGGATGTGGTGGTCATCAACAACCAGAAACATGTGCTGCTCACCGGCTCCCCCATGATGGTGCAGCAGATGGCGATGGCACGTATTCCACTCGTCAGCGAACCACTCTACTGAGCAAGAGATCCAACCAGTCTGGATGAATCCCGCCGCTATCATGACTCTGGTGTGTCCTCAGGGCTCACAGCGCTAACCCTTCTATTATTTAACACTTTTTAAACAGATCCGATCAGTTTAGGATGAGGAGAACCCATTTCCTCAGCCATAAAATCGTTATAACATAACAAAGGAGTGTCATCCGGATGAAACATCTCGTGCTTACTCTGGCGCTGCTGCCGACCCTGGCCCTGGCTCATAACCTCAAAGAGGCGACCCCAGTCCCTCTGGTGCAGATCGCCGAGCAGGGTGAACTGCTGGTCAGCGGCCAGGACATCGTCTATCGGCCCTGGCAGAGCAAACAGCTGGCTGGCAAGGTGTTCCTGATCCAGCACATCGCGGGTCGTTCCAGCGCCAAGGAGCTGAACGCCCCCATGATAGAGGCGATCAAGAAGGCCAGACTGCCCCATGACAGCTACCAGACAGTGACCATCATCAATAGCAATGATGCCATCTGGGGCACCTCCGGCTTTGTGAAGAGCAGTGCCGAGGATAGCAAGAAGGAGTTCCCCTGGTCGGCCATGGTGCTGGACAGCAAGGGCATGGCTCGCAACGCCTGGGAGCTGACACCGGAAAGCTCAGCCATCGTGCTGCTGGATAAAGAGGGCAAGGTGCTGTTTGCCAAAGATGGCCAGCTCACTGCCAATGAGATCACCACAGTGATGGAGCTTATCAAGTCCCATCTCTGAATCAGACGGGGCCCCTTGGGCCCCTTATCAAGGGTTTATGGGTCGCGTTACCATTAGAGTCTGGATACTGCTGTTTAGCTGGTTGTGGCTACAACCCGCCCTCGCCCAGCACCCGCTCGAAGCCGACCTGCCGAATCACAGTCACCACTGCCTGATCTGCGCCCTGCACCTGGATGGTAAACTTGCCATACCCACCAGCCCGCTCGCAGTCATCCCATCGCCCCCCTGCACCGAGTACACTCCCCTTCCCATCCTCAACCCCAGCCTGCCATCGGCACCAACCCAGCCCATTCGCGGCCCACCCTCATCCTTTTTCTGTTAAGCCATAACCCTCTTATCTTATTGTTTTAAAGGATGAATAATGAAAGCTGTAACTTTGTTGCTGGCGCTGGCCACCTTTGGCGCCCAGGCCAATCACGAACATGAAGAGAGCCACAGCCATGGCGCCCATGAACATGGCCACGGCCTGCTCAATTTTGTCGTCGATGGCAATCAGCTGATGATTGAGCTGCAAGCCCCGGCCGCCGACCTGGTCGGTTTTGAGCACGCCGCCACCACGGCCGAGGAGAAGGCGCAATATGCCAAGGCCCTCGCCCAGCTCAAGCAGCCGGAGACCCTGTTTGGCATAGCCCCGGCGGCCGCGTGCCAGTTGGCGCATCAGGAGATCAAGGCACCCCAACCGGAAGAGGATCATGAAGGGCATGACCATGACGCCGCCCACGACGAGGATCATGCAAACCACGACCATGACGCCGCTCATGAGCACGATGGCCATGCCGATCTCGGCGCCATCTATACCTACAACTGCACAGCCCTGGATCAACTCAGCGGCCTGACCGCCAAGCTGTTCTCGGTATATCCCAGCCTCAGCAAGCTGACGGTGCAGGGCATCTTGCCCAGCGGCCAGACCGCCGCCGAGCTGACTCCTACCGCCAACACAGTGAACTGGTGATCCCATGACGACTGCCGTGGTTGAGATCAAAGATCTCGCATTCGCCTGGCCGGGTCAGGATGCCGTACTCGAACTGCCCTCTCTACGGATAGAACAGGGAGAGCTTGTCTTCATCAAGGGCCCCTCAGGTTCGGGAAAATCGACCCTGCTTGGCCTGCTGGCGGGGATCCAGATAGCCAACCAGGGCAGACTCGAGGTGCTGGGCCAGCCATTGGCCCAGCTCTCAGGTCGGGTGCGGGATCGCTTCCGCGCCGACCATTTGGGTTATATCTTCCAACAATTCAATTTGTTGCCTTTTTTGAGCGTGCTGGACAATGTCACCACCGCACTCACTTTCTCGCCACAGAAGCGCGCCAGACTCCAGGGTTCGCCCGAACAAGAGGCGCGTCGCCTGCTCGGTGAACTGCAATTGCCCGGCGATGCCCTGACGCGACCTGTCCATGCCCTGAGCATCGGCCAGCAGCAGCGGGTTGCCGCCGCTCGCGCCCTGATCGGCTCACCCCAGCTGGTGATCGCCGACGAACCCACCTCGGCGCTCGATACCGACAACAGGGCCGCCTTCATCCGCCTGTTATTCGAGGAGTGCGACAAGCAGGGCAGCACCCTCATCTTCGTCAGTCACGATCCCCATCTCGAACCCCTGTTTCCCCGAGTGGAAGATCTGCATCAGCTCAATCGGAGGGCCTCATGCTAAAACTTGCCCTGCAAAGTCTCTGGGCTCGGCGGCTGACTGCCGGTCTCACCCTGCTGGCGGTCGCCATCAGCGTCACCCTGCTGCTTGGCGTGGAACGGGTGCGGATGCAGGCTCGCGAGAGCTTCGCCAATACCGTTTCGGGCACGGATCTCATCGTCGGCGCCCGCTCCGGCCAGGTTAACCTGCTGCTCTACTCGGTATTTCGGATCGGCAATCCCACCAATAATGTCGGCTGGGACTCCTACCAGGCCATCAAGGACAGGCCCGGCATCGCCTGGACCATCCCCCTCTCCCTCGGCGACTCCCACAAAGGGTTCCGGGTATTGGGCACCAATGGCGACTACTTTAAGCACCTCAAATACGGTCGCCAGCAAGCCCTGGTGATGCGGGAGGGGCGCCCCTTCCAGACTCCGTTCGAGGCCGTGCTCGGCGCCCAGGTGGCGGCCAAGCTCGGCTACCACATAGGCCAGTCCATCGTCATCGCCCATGGCGCCGGCAATACCTCGTTCAGCCAGCATGACAACCTGCCCTTCACCGTCGTGGGCATACTGGCGCCGACGGGCACCCCCATCGATCGCACAGTGCATGTGCCGCTGGCGGGCATAGAGGCGATCCATCTGGGCTGGGACACGGGTCGTCACAGCAAGAATGTCACCGCCGATCAGGCGCTGGAGCAGGATCTCACCCCCAAGACCATCACCGCCTTCATGGTGGGGCTGAGCAACCGCATCCTGGCATTCCAGCTGCAGCGCGCCATCAACACCTACCCGAGCGAGCCGCTGATGGCGATCCTGCCTGGGGCAGCCCTGCAGGAGCTGTGGGCCATGATGAGCGTGGCCGAGACAGCGCTCTCCGTCATCGCCGCCTTCGTGGTGGTTGCCGGGCTCATCGGCATGCTCACTACCTTGCTGGCCGGGCTCAACGAACGGCGCCGCGAGCTCGCCATACTGAGATCCCTTGGCGCAGGCCCGGGGCACCTGTTTACCCTGCTGACCATGGAGGCCATGGCCCTGACCAGCTTAGGCATAGTGCTTGGTGTCGCCGCCCTCTATCTGGGCCAGGGGCTTGCCTCGCCCTGGCTGCTCAGCCACTATGGCCTGCAACTTGGCCTGGCACTGCCAAGCGCCTATGAGTGGCAACTGCTGGGGCTGGTCTGGCTGGCGGGAGTGATCATCGGCCTGCTGCCTGCCGCCCGCGCCTATCGCTACAGCCTGAGCGACGGCATGAGTATTCGCGTGTGAAGAATCGAGAAGGACAGAAGATGATGTTGAGACTCATGGTGCTGTTGGCGGGCCTGCTGGTGCTGCCAACCCAGGCCGCCGAACCGTTCAAGACCCTGGATTGGGATGCCCTGCTGCCGCCGGGCCAGAGCGTGCTGCCACCCCCTCCCGTGCCCCATGATGGCGACATGAGCTCGGTGCCGCAGCCGGTCGGGGAGGTCAACAAGGCGCTGGATGGTCAGGAGATCCGCCTGCCCGGCTTCGTGGTGCCACTGGAGGGGGATGCCAAGAAGGTCACCGCCTTCCTGCTGGTGCCCTATTTTGGCGCCTGTATTCATGTGCCGCCCCCGCCCACCAATCAGGTGGTCTATGTCAGCTACCCCAAAGGCGCCCCCGTGGATGATCTCTGGGATGCCATCTGGGTCAAGGGCAAGATCAAGACGGTGAGCACCAGTCAGGATATGGCCAACACCGGCTACAGCATGGAAGCGGTCGAGGTTGCCGTCTACGAGGAGTAGTCGCGGCGGCTTCGGTCGCCGTCATTCAGGTACTCGCAGAACGGCCCCTCGGGGCCGTTCTGCTTACTGAGTCCCAACCTGCCGCACGGGGGTATTACCGGTCGGGCCAACTAGAGTAACATCTGACCCCAGTCCCCTTGTGCATGGAGCCGCCATGGCCGATCTGCCCCCACCCAAGAAAGAGAGTGCCATCCTCAGCAGCCAGGAACAGACCCTGCGTCTGGCCCGCAGCCGCGGCATAGACGGCATGCTGACCCGCAACACCGACAGCACCTTCGAGCAGAGGGCCAGCTTTCGCCAACTCGCGGATCAGGCGGCACGCCAGCGCAACCTGGAAGCCATCATGGTGATGGCGTCCCGCCACTGCGAGGAGAGCGCCGCCGGCGGCGAGATGGACAGCGACTGGCTGACCCGCTTCCTGCAACTGGCCGAAGATATCAGCATGGTGCCCATGCAGCAGTTGTGGGGTCGCATCTTCGCCATCGAGGTCGCCACACCGGGCCGCTTCTCGATCCGCGCCCTGGCCACCCTTAAGGAGATGACCCAGCGCGAAGCCATGCTGTTTCAGCGAGTCTGCGCGCTCTCCTGCCACTATGCGGGCAGTGACGAACAGCGTCTGCTGCTGGGCCTGCACAAGGGCGCCAGCCTGCTCACCCGCGCCAAGGTAACCCGCCTTGGCCTTGGCAAATACCGGCTCCCCTATGGCGCCCTGTTGCAGCTCTTTGAACTCGGCCTGTTGCACAGGGGCGAACTGGAATCCGGCCCCCTGCCTGCCGACGGGGTCGAGCTGGCGTTTGGCAATCAGCAGTGGCGCCTGCAACGCAAGCAGGCCAACATCACCCTGCTCTACTACCGTCTGACGCCGGTGGGCAACGAACTGGCCCAGCTGTTGCAGGAGTTGCCGCTGGAAGAGTACCTGCAGGATCTGAAAACCGTGCTCGGTCAGGGGCTCACCATGGAGGTGAGCCTCACCACAGCCCCGACCCAGGAAAACGAAGGGGGCTGATGCCCCCTCTTAAGATCTCGACCAAGCGCCTCGTCGCTTGCTGTGGCTGCGCCGCACAGGATGCGAAAGCGTTGTCCCTGACGAGGTTTCGCCGTCCTTCAGCCATTGGCGAGCCACGGCTTGCTGGCCCTAGACCTCGCCAAGCAGGCCTTCCCCCGCTGTGTAGCTCAAATTGGCAACAGCTCCTGATTTCCCCCCTGCGCTGATGCGCGGTCGCTGTTGCGACGCCCCATCCCCACCCAATGTTTATTAATTTATTGATCTTGCTCAGAAAACAGCCCACTTCCACTTTCCTACCCAGCCTCGTTCGGTAACATATCCGTTCGGCAATCGTCTCATTGGGGTCAGCCATGAGCCAGGCCAGCGCAACATCGCAGGTAAAAAGCAGCAGACTGGAGGCTGGAATTCAGGGGCGGTAGCTTTGCCGATGAAACAGATAAACGGGTGGCTACACGAATAGAGCCTGATACCAGAGAGTATGAGTTTTGAGACCTCAGCTATAAAAGCGATAAAAATTATTGAAACGGTCAGGTTATCGGATAAGTAATGTCTTTCATCTCATCACTGTTAGGGGTAAAAATTAAAATCCGAGTGATATCTTTATTTTTTCTCTTTTTAACATGTTCAGTTGGTGCAAAAGATATCATGACTCTTGCTGCGAGCAGAGATGATGGCTCTTATATATCTTATTACTTGGCCCAACATTCACATAAATCAGATACCGTACTATTGATTCTGCAAGGTTCAGATTGCAACAGTGTGCTGAACATCGATTCCATACTTGCTGACTATAAAGATGTCTGGCCAGAAGCAGATATTCTGCTAGTCGAAAAGTATGGTATTGATAAAGGGTTAACATACAGTACCGATCCAGCACGCAAGGATTGCCCTGCTCAGTACCTTGAAAAGGACAGCCCTGCGCAACGGGTAGCGGATATCCAGGTTGTGTTAGATACCGTTCGAAAAGACGGTCAATACAAGACGTTTGTCCTCTTGGGCGGCAGTGAAGGTGCGGTTATCGCCAACCTGGTGAGCGCAGATATTGACTATATCGATGCCACCATCGCCTTTAATGGCGGTGGCCGCTGGTTTATCGATGACGTCTCATACAGCATCGCTGCAAAGCATAAAAACCCCGAAGCGGCGAGCAAAGAGATCGACGGTTTTAAAGGATTTGCCGAGCATGTTCTTAACAGCAAACCATTTGAACTTGATGTGAGCGGGCATGGTTATCATTGGTGGCAACAGATGCTCTCCATCGATCAGCTGGATACCCTTAAAAAAGTAAATTCTCCTTTGCTGATCGTGCAGGGTGGAATGGATACCTCGGTATCACCTCAGAAAACAGATGAAATGATGCAGCGCCTTAAAGAGCTCGGGAAGAGCAATATTGATTATCGACGTTACGAAGCACTGGATCATGGATTGAAAAACAGTGACGGGAAAAGCCTGCGTAAAGAGGTCGTCGGCGATATGAATATGTGGTTAAGGTCGAAGCTAGGGCGCCAGCCTGCTCACCCGCGCCAAGGTAACTCGCCTTGGCCTTGGCAAATACCGGCTCCCCTATGGCGACCTGTTGCAGCTCTTTGAACTCGGCCTGTTGCACAGGGGCGAACTGGAATCCGGCCCCCTGCCTGCCGACGGGGTCGAGCTGGCATTTGGCAATCAGTGCTGGCGCCTGCAACACAAGCAGAGCAACATCACCCTGCTCTACTACCGTCTGACGCCAGTGGGCAACGAACTCGCCCAGCTGTTGCAGGAGTTGCCGCTGGAAGAGTACCTGCAAGATCTGAAAGCCGTGCTCGGTCAGGGGCTCACCATGGAGGTGAGCGTCACCACAGCCCCGACCCAGGAAAACGAAGGGGGCTGATGCCCCCTCTTAAGATCTCACCCAAGCGCCTCGTCGCTTGCTGTGGCTGCGCCGCACAGGATGCGAAAGCATTGTTCCTGACGAGATTTCGCCCGTCCTTCAGCCATTGGCGACTCTGCTGCTGGCCCTAGACCTCGCCAAGCGGGCCTTCCCCCGCTGCACCCCACTTAAAATGGTGACTGCCCCAATATCTGTATATTCAGGGATAGTGCGCAAAGCGTAAAAATGGAAAAGGCGAGAGCCAGCAGTTATGGGGGGACTATGGTTGATGATTCTCGATGAATTCACGCCATTCTGGTTCAAGATCCAAGGCTAATTGCTCTTCTTGGTTCAATGACACCCAAAATGGCAACCAAAGATGCATCCACCAATATTCGATGTCGCCCTGCAGGGATCCCAAACCTTCGGGATCAATCCATGGGAATGAGTCTGCCGGGAGAGGCGGATCTAGCCTGGTCTGCTGGAGTGCTTCAAGCACATCGAGGTCATCACTTGCACACGAGACAACAGTTCCCGAAAATGAGGGGTGTAAAAAAAGCATTACCTTTTTACCAATCGGCTCCTGCGATCTCTCCATGACTTGGGTATGCTGCCCCGGATTGACCACATAACCTGCCTTCTCGAACATCAGGAAAAGGCGACTCAGGTTCTCTTCCGATACAAGGAAACGTACAAGATATGCTTCAATCACCGCATCTGGCGGTAGTGGAGTCGGATACCCTTTGTAAGCATGAAGTGGTGCCTCAGAAAAACCTGAGCCGCTGAAAATACCTTTCATGTCCAACGGTTCTGCGGATCGCTGTTTCCCTAGTAGATTGTTCAGAATACTCATCAATTTAATCTTCATAAATATGATCTGCTATCCAGTCTGCACCGTAGTACCCTGCCGCACCAGCGACAATACCGCCAACCAGGCCAGTTATGATGGCACCAGGACCAGTCTCGATCCCAAGAGCCGCCCCTGTGACCGCGCCAACCTTAGCCCCAGCGATTGCCCCACCCCATCCACCGGCTTGCCGGACCACCTCAGCTGAAATGGGCTTAACACTACCGAGTTCTACCGAAGTTTTTGAGGCTTTTCCCAAGTCATATGCCGTGAAAGCGAATCCAAAGACCTTAACAACTCGTCCCGCTTGCACCATTTTTTGAGTGATAGCCAGCGAACTCTCATTAAACACTGCTTTGGCCGGTACTTTTCCCACTAGCAATGCTTCTTTGTCAATATTCTGCACGTAGCCTGAAATTTTATCTATTCGCTTTGTTTGCTTTGGATATAAGTTTTTATATTTTTCCAACTCACTAATTATTTCACTTGTTTGTACTATCGTCGTACCTGACTGCAGAGCCTTATGAATATCTATAAATATAGATTTTCCATTAAATCTCGGCGAACCACCAGGGAACAGTACACTAGTCGAACTATATTTAGACATGTTATTTCCCATAACATGCTCAGCGACAGTAACACTTGAATTAATATTCTTCGGATTCAGCCCATACCGCTCAGGGAATACCTCCATCAACGCTTGATATTTTGGAAGATTTTTCTGCTGCAGGAATGGGTCATCAATAGAGCTGTAAAGTTTTCTGACGAGAAACCCTTCTTTCCCAATAGACTCAACAACAGAAAAAAAGAACGCCCTTGCTGGCATCCATGTTGATGTTACTTCATGAACCGAGCCAGACTCTTCATTTGTATTAATTGGCTTCTTATATACATAGTTCGTCATATCACTCATTGCTTCCACCTTTCTAAAGCAACAACACCAAAATATGTACGCAAGACATCCTCTTTCTCTGTCTTGATGCGTGGAACACAACCGTTAAGATCGGTAAAACCTTGCATTGTCTCCCCACCAGGTAGTTCAACAAAGTAAGACGTGTTCGATAATGGTGTGCCTTCTTCGGAGACAAGCTTGATCATTTCATCAAACACCGGAGAAGGGGGGATGATGGGGATGAATGTAGAAGGAGGTGGAGCCATGTCCCCCACAACAACCGTACCAGACCCAATGATTATCCCACCACAATCGACTGAGCCACCGGTGATGGCCAAGGGCTTGCCATTGACGAGCACAGTTGATGAGCCGGATGAGATCTTGCGTGGGTGTGGTGGGTGATTAGGCTTGTCGTGAGGAGCTAGTGGATCGCCGACCCTGGCGGCGGGGATGCCGTCGATCAAGACATCTGGCGAGCCTGCCGTAATAGCTGTTGGATGAAATCCTTCATGGTCAGTGCCGATGTTACCAACCTTGGCTGCATGCTTTGACATCTGAGTTCCATTGCCTCAAATGAAATCCACCCTACAACAAAATGATTTCCTTTGAAGCCAAACGACTCGGCCCGTGCTACATGGCCAACGTCAGCGAGATCCCGGCGGCGAAGGTATGGTAGCCGCATCGAACTTTCTCGGCAGAGAGGCAACCGCAAGGTTCGCGGTGCAATGCGCTGAGCTTATTGCACCCTACGGTCTCGAAAACGCTCCGCGGATAAATGACGACAGAGACACGGGGAATGGTTGGCAGGAAATAAACAAAGGGGCAATTGCCCCTTGTTTATTTACGCACGGTACCAACAATCGACATCAGTCGATCAACCCCCGCTGCCGCAAGGCTGTCAACAGCTCATCCACCAGCACTTCCACCGGCTTACCGGCGTTCAGCAGATGGATTTCCGGCTGCTCGGGGGCCTCGTAGGCGGAGTCGATACCGGTGAAGTTGCGAATTTCCCCGGCCCGCGCCTTCTTGTAGAGCCCCTTGGGATCGCGCTCTTCACACACACTAAGCGGCGCATCGACAAATACCTCGACAAACTCGTCCGCGCCGAGCAGATTGCGCACCAGCGCCCGCTCGGCCCGGAACGGCGAGATAAAGGCGGTGAGCACGATCAGGCCCGCATCCACCATCAGTTTCGCCACCTCGCCGACCCGGCGGATATTCTCCTGACGGGCGGCATCATCGAAACCAAGATCCCCACACAGGCCGTGGCGCACATTGTCCCCATCCAGCAGATAGGTGTGCTTGCCCTCGGCCGCCAGCGCCTGTTCCAGGGCCCCCGCCAGGGTGGATTTTCCCGCCCCGGACAGGCCGGTAAACCAGATGACTTGCGGCTTTTGCCCCTTCAATTCAGAGCGGCTCTGCTTGCTGACGGCATGGTCGTGCCACACGATATTGCTCATCTAAAACTCCTTGTTTGGCATTGACGCTGCCACGCTGAAACTCTTCTGACTTCCCGCAACCAAGCCTCTGCCCATCAATGGGCGGCTACTGCTGCGCATCTCAATGCCTTGCATCGCTTCCCATGATCCTGCCGGTATCACCCGCCCCCATCAAAACGGAAACAGCAGGGGCACCATGATGATCACCCCGATGCTGTAGGCCAGGGAGACCGGCAGGGCCAGCTTGAGGTAGTCCGGCATCTTGTAGTTGCCCGCCGCATAGACCATCAGATTGGTCTGATAGCCATAGGGCAATATAAAGCTGGAGCTGGCACCAAACAGCACCGCCAGGATGAACGGCATGGTGGAAACATCCATGCTGAGCGCCAGCTGATAGCCCATGGGGAAGGCCAGGGCAGCGGCGGCGTTGTTGCTCATCAACTCGGTCAGCACCAGGGTGAAGAAGTAGATGCCGATAAAGGCGATGATGGGGCTGGCACCATTGAACTCCCCCATCAAGGCGTCGGCAATCAACTTGGCCAGACCACTGCTCTCCAGCTGATCGGCGATGGCGAGCGCGCCCCCCACCACCAACCAGATGTCGAGAGGAAAGCGGCGGCGGATCTCGTCCAGGGTCAGGATACGGGTGAACAGCAGCGCCACCAGCATCAGCAACAGTCCCTTGAACAGGGGCACTAGATCCAGCACCGACAGCGCCAGCACCCCGAGAAAGCCCAGCACCACGGCGGCGCTGCGCTTGCCATCGAGCCGGGTGGAGGCTTCCAGTCCGCTCACCACCACAAACTCCCGGGAGAGGGACTTGTTGCTGGCAAACTTGGGGCCGGGGGCCAGCAGCAGGGTATCGCCGGCATGCAATTCAATCTGGCCCAGACCGCCGGTGAGCTGAGTCTCGCCCCGGCGTACCGCCAGCACCACCGCATCGAAGTGGGTGCGAAACTCCGCATCCTTGATGGACTGCCCCACCAGCCGCGAGCTGTGACTGACGATCACCTCCACCAGATGCTGGCCGTTGAGCCGGTGCTGGCCATAGAGTTCCAGCCCCTTGAGCTCTTGCAACACGCCGACGCTCTCCACGTCGCCGCAAAACAGCAACATGTCCCCTTCGTGCAGCTCGTGCTCCGGCTGCACCGGGCAGATCACCTGATCCCCGCGAATGATTTCGGCCAGATAGAGGCTTTTCAGGCTGCGCAGCCCATTCTCCTTGACGCTGCGCCCGGCCAGGGGCGAGCCTGCGCCCACCTTGGCCTCGAGAAAATAGCCAGATTCCCGGCTCATCTCGGTATCCTGCTCCGGCAGATAGCGGGCAAACAGCAGCACGGCGATAAGGCCGGTCAGCAGGGTCCCCGCTCCCACCATAAAGAAGTCGAACATGCCAAGGGGCTCGGCCCCCATCTTGATGAGGAAGCTGTTGACGATCAGGTTGGTGGAGGTGCCGATCAGGGTCAGTACGCCACCGAAGGTCGCCGCGAAGCACATCGGCAGCAGCAAGCGGGAGGGTGCATGGTTGGGATTGCGTTTGACCGCCCCCAGCATGGAGGCCACCACCGCCGTGTTGTTGACGAAGGCCGACAGGAAAGCCGTGGAGAACCACAGCTTCACCAGCACCTTGTTGAACGACCCCGTGCCCACCAGATTGGCGAACCAGCTCATGACCCGGGTCTTCTCCACCGCGAGCGACACCAGCAGCAGCAACACCAGGGTCAGCAAGGCACTGTTGGTGTAACCCGCCACCACGGCGTTGATGTCCGCCAGCCCGCTCAGATAGGTAATGAGCACGGCGCCCGAGAAGAGCAGCGCCGGGCGGAGTTTACCCTGGATCAACAGGACAATGAGGGCAGCCAGCAGACCCAGCACCAGGGATTGTTGCCAGGTCATGGACTTACTCCTTGCCGTTGGCGATGGTCAGCGCCTGCCAGTGCGGGAAGTGCTTGCGTACCAGGGCATTGAATTCAACTTCAAACTCGCTGTACTGGCCGGCCACCGCTTTTGCGGCCAGCCCTTCCACTATCATGCCTGCCCCGACGGTGACGTTGGTCAACCGGTCAATGAGGATGAAACTGCCGGTGTCGCGGATATCCGTGTAGGGATCAAAGGCAACCGGGTCGGTCAGGCTCAGCTCGCACAGGCCGATTTCGTTGAGCTTGAGCTCGGAAGCCGCCAGCTCGTCGAGCTTGTTGATCTCGATGCGGTGGCGCACGACCTCGACCTGACCCCGAGTCTTCTTGGTGGCCAGCTTGATGTCGTAGACCCGGCCCGGCTGCAGGGACTCTTCCCCCATCCAGACGATGTGGGCCAGCACGTTCTGGGTCACCCGGGGCTGCCTCGCGGCATCCACCAGCAAGTCGCCGCGGCTGATGTCTATTTCATCGGCAAAGGTGACTGTGATGGCCTGACCCGGCAGGGCATATTCCAGATCGCCATCGAAGGTGACGATGCGCTTCACAGTGCTCTGCTTGCCGGATGGCAACACCGCCAAGGTGTCGCCGACTCGCAGGATGCCGGAGGCCAGGGTACCCGCGAAGCCGCGAAAATCGAGGTTGGGACGGCTGACATACTGCACCGGCAGGCGCACCGGATGGCGTTCCAGCTCGCGCTCCACCTCGACGCTCTCCAGCAAGGAGAGCAGGGTCTCGCCCTGATACCAGGCCAGCTTGTCGCTCGCATTGACCACGTTGTCCCCGTCCAGGGCGGAGACCGGCACTAGCTGAATAGAATCCACAGCGAGTTTCTTGGCGAATTCGCGGTAATCGCTACTGATGCGATCGAACACCTCCTGGCTGAACTCCACCAGATCCATCTTGTTGACCGCGACCACGAACTGCTTGATGCCGAGCAGGCTGGCGATAAAGCTGTGGCGACGGGTCTGATCCAGCACCCCCTTGCGGGCGTCGATCAGGATGATGGCCAGATCGCAGGTGGAAGCACCGGTCGCCATGTTGCGGGTGTACTGCTCGTGGCCCGGGGTATCCGAGATGATGAACTTGCGCTTGGCGGTCGAGAAATAGCGATAGGCGACGTCTATGGTGATGCCCTGCTCGCGCTCGGCCTGCAAACCATCCACCAGCAGCGCCAGGTCCAGCTTCTCGCCTGTGGTGCCGAGCTTCTGGCTGTCGGACTCCAGGGCTTTGAGCTGATCTTCATAGATCTGCTGGGAGTCATGCAGCAGGCGACCGATGAGGGTACTCTTGCCGTCGTCCACGCTGCCGCAGGTGAGAAAGCGCAGCAGGCTCTTGTGTTGCTGGGCGTGCAAGTAGGCTTCAATGCCCTGTTCGCTGATGGCGGTCTGAATATGGTTGTTCATGATGCGATTCCTTAGAAATATCCCTGACGCTTCTTCTGCTCCATGGAGCCGGCCTGATCGTGGTCAATCAATCGTCCCTGCCGCTCGCTCGAGGTGGTGAGCAGCATCTCCTCGATGATCTCCGGCAAGGTGGTTGCATCGGACTCGATGGCACCGGTCAGCGGGTAGCAACCCAGGGTGCGGAAGCGCACCAGCTCCTGCTTCACCTCGTCATCCGGGCCTATGGGCATGCGCTCGTCATCCACCATGATCTTGATGCCACTGCGCTCCACCACGGGGCGCATGGCGGCAAAGTAGAGCGGCACTATGTCGATGTTCTCGAGATAGATGTATTGCCAGATATCGAGCTCGGTCCAGTTGGAGAGCGGGAAGACCCGGATGCTCTCCCCCTTGTTGACCTGGCTGTTGTAGACGCGCCACAGCTCCGGGCGCTGGTTTTTCGGATCCCAGCGGTGGGACTTGTCACGGAAGGAGTAGACCCGCTCCTTGGCCCGGGACTTCTCCTCGTCCCGGCGGGCGCCACCGAAGGCGGCATCGAAACCGTACTTGTTGAGCGCCTGCTTGAGCCCCTCGGTCTTCATGATGTCGGTGTGTTTGCCGCTGCCGTGCACGAAGGGGTTGATGTCCATGGCCAGGCCATCCGGGTTCTTGTGGACGATGAGATCCAGCCCGTACTTCTTGGCGGTCTCGTCCCGGAATTTGATCATCTCCTTGAACTTCCAGTTGGTGTCCACGTGCAGCAGCGGGAAAGGGATCTTGCCCGGGTAGAAGGCCTTGCGAGCCAGGTGTAGCATGACGGAGGAGTCCTTGCCGATGGAGTACATCATCACCGGGTTTTCAAATTCGGCAGCCACCTCGCGGATGATATGGATGCTCTCGGCTTCCAGTTGCTGCAAATGAGTCAATCTTTCACGGTCCATGTCGGGTCCTCTGGTCTGGCTAACGCGCTTGGTCAGAGCGCGGTTCGGGTTCAGTTCGATAAGGCTCGCGCCTCACCGGCAAATCAAATCGGATCTGTCAGGGTCAGGCCAGGCTGACCAGTTTCAGGTCGTTGCCACTTGGCTCAGCGTTTGTCTCTGCGCTTTTCTCACCACTTTTCTCGCCACTTTTCTCGCCAAACCAGGCGAGTCGGTCGCGCAGTGACACCACCTCGCCGATGACGATGAGGGAGGGGCTTGCCGCCCGCTGAGCCAAGCTGGCCAACTCCCCCAGGGTGCCGGTCAACACCTTCTGCCGGGCCTGGGTGCCGCGCTCTATGATGGCGATCGGCGTCTGAGCCTTGCGGCCATGGTCAATCAGCTGCTGCTGAATGTGTTCGGAGCGCATCAGCCCCATGTAAATCACCAGGGTCTGGTTGGTGGCCGCGAGCTGCTGCCAGTCGGGTTCCTGGCCCGCTTTCTGGCAGTGACCGGTGATGAAGACGGCGCTCTGGGCATGGTCGCGGTGAGTGAGCGGTATGCCCGCATAGGCGGTGGCGCCTGCCGCCGCCGTGATGCCGGGCACCACGGAGAAGGGGATCCCCTCGTCTGCCAGCACCTCCAGCTCCTCACCGCCGCGACCAAACATGAAGGGATCGCCCCCCTTGAGCCGCACCACCCGGTTGCCCGCCTTGGCGTATTGCACCAGCAGGCGATTGGTCTCGTCCTGGGGCACGCTGTGATCCCCCGCCTTCTTGCCCACCGAGATCAGGGTGGCGTCACGGCGCACCAGATCCAGGATCTCGGGGGAGACCAGCTGGTCGTAGAGCACCACTTCCGCCTGCTGGATCTGCTGCAAGCCCTTGAGGGTCAGCAAGCCAGGATCGCCGGGGCCGGCACCGACCAGCACCACCTCGCCCAGCTCCCGCTGCGCCTTGTCCAGCCCCTCATTGAGCCAAGCCTCGGCACTTTGCCAATCCTGCTTCTCGATAAGCCCCGCCAGGGCATTGGAGGCGAAGGCCCGCTCCCAGAAGCGGCGGCGATCCGAGAGTGACCCAAGCAGCTGCTTGGCACGCTCACGCACTCGGCCAGAGAGCTCGGCCAAGCCACCCAGATGGTGGGGCAGCAGGCTCTCGAGCCGCTCGCGCAACAGACGCACCAGCACCGGGGCCTTACCGCCGCTGGAGACGGCCACCATGATGGGAGACCTGTCGATGATGGAGGGGAAGATGAAGCTGGAGCGGGCGGGGTCATCGACCACATTGACGAACAGACCCAGCTCGGTGGCGCTCTCATAGACGAGGCCGTTGACCTCGTTATCGTCGGTGGCGGCCACCACCAGCAGTTGCCCCGCAAGATGGGCGGGCTCAAACCGCACTGGCAGATGGTTGAAACGGCCCGCCAGTTCATCAAATTCAGTGGCGAGAAGAGGGGAAACCAGCGTCACTCTGGCACCCGCAGCCAGCAGCAGGCGCGCCTTGCGCAGGGCCACCTCGCCCCCACCCACCAGCAGTACCGGGCGGCCTTCCAACTTGGCAAACATAGGTAAGTAATCCATCTCGACGCATCCCTCAATACTGCTTAACTCAGGGGACTATAGGCAGGCTTACTTATCCCTCAAAATAATAAAAAATGCTTTTTAAGACGTTTTGGTAATTAAAACGACAGCTGGGCGAGTCAGAATAAACCTAAGCTTGTGGTGTTTCAGGCGAAGGCATAGGCTAGCGCACTGTGTTTCATAAGGAGCTGATAATGAATGAGTCACTGATAGTCCTAGGGATTTTTGTCTTCTTGGTGATAGCGACCCTGGGGGCTGGCATCAAGATAGTGCCCCAAGGCTTCAACTGGACCGTGGAACGCTTCGGCCGTTACACCCGCACCCTCTCCCCCGGCCTCAATCTGCTGATCCCCTATGTGGACCGCGTCGGCCACAAGATCATCATGATGGAACAGGTGCTCGACATCGCCGCCCAGGAGGTCATCTCCCGGGATAACGCCAACGTCACCATAGACGCCATCAGCTTCGTGCAGGTCGTCGATGCCCGTAAGGCAGCCTATGAGGTCAACGATCTCACCAGCGCCATCCGCAATCTCACCATGACCAATATGCGGACCGTGCTCGGTGCCATGGAGCTGGACGAGATGCTCTCCCAGCGCGACACCATCAACGAGAAACTGCTGCGCACCATGGATGCCGCCACCGCCCCCTGGGGCATCAAGGTGACCCGGATAGAGATCAAGGATGTGCGTCCCCCCATGGCACTGGTCGAAGCCATGAATGCCCAGATGAAGGCAGAACGCCAGAAACGGGCCGAGGTGCTTGAAGCCGAAGGGGTGCGTCAGTCCAAGATATTGAAGGCCGAGGGGGAGAAGCAGTCCCAGATCCTCAAGGCCGAGGGGGAACGCCAGGCCGCCTTCCTCGCCGCCGAGGCGCGGGAACGGGCCGCAGAGGCCGAAGCCAAGGCAACCCAGATGGTCTCCCGGGCTATCGCCGAGGGGGACATGCAGGCGGTCAACTACTTCGTCGCCCAGAAATATACCGAGGCCCTGGCCCGGATCGGTGAAGGCCCCAACAGCAAGATCATCATGATGCCGCTGGAAGCGGGCAGCCTGATAGGCTCGATAGCCGGCATGGCAGAGCTGTTCAACAAGGGCGAGAAAAAATGATCGAACTGCTGGCAGGCCTGACCCATTGGCACTGGCTGGGGCTTGGCTTCGCGCTGCTCGCCATCGAGGTGCTGGGTTCGGTCGGCTTCCTGCTCTGGACAGGCATAGCCGCGCTTGAGGTCGGTCTGTTGCTGCTGCTCTGGCCCTTCGGCTGGCAATGGCAACTGCTGCTGTTCGCCCTGCAATCCCTGATCACCACCTGGGCCTGGTGGCGCTGGCAGCACAAGCGCGACCGCTCGAGCCACGATGCGGCCGCCCCCATCAACGAACGGATGCAGAGCTACATGGGGCGGGAGCTGACGCTGCTCGATGATGTCAGCCAGGGGATGAGCCGGGTGCATCTGGATGACACCGTCTGGACGGTGCGCTGCGCCAGCAACCTGGCCGCGGGTAGCCGGGTCAAGGTGGTGGGCACAGACTCCCACATCTTGCTGGTCGAGCCCCTGCCCTGATCGCCGGGATAAATGACAAGACAATAAAAAGGGCTCCACGGAGCCCTTTGTCATGCTGACTGTTGAGCCAGTGCCCAGTTGGCCAGTGGCGACAGCGCTAGAGGCTGCCACCCTCGAGCGCGGCCTTGAGCAGATCCTTCCAGCTCAGCACCCCGACCAGTTGCCCCTGATCCAGCACCGGCAGGCAGGAGACCTTCTTGTCCAGCATCAGCCGGGCCGCATAGGCCAGGGTCTGGTGGGAGGAGACAGTGACCGGATCCCGGGTCATGATCTGGTGGGCGCGGCGATTGAGGGTCTCGGTATCGCGGCTCTGCTCCGCGGCAGAGTCCAGATAGGGGCTCAGTGCCTGAAGCAGATCCCGATCGGAGATGATGCCGATCATCTGTCCCTCTTCGATGACCAACAAATGGCGAAAATTGGCCTGCTCGAAGATCTCCTTGATGACGCTCAGGCGGTCGTCCATCTCAACGGTCACGACCCGGGTCGTCATTATGGTTTCAACCTGCATGGCAGACTCCTTATCCAGGGTCGGGATACCTGTCCCGACAGCGGGGCCAGGGGCAAGGCTGCCCAGGCTCCCCTTTTATGACATCTTTATCGGCTGCGCACCAGTCGGCTCAAGTGCAAATCCCCCTCATTTCACGTAACATCCCGTCAGTTTTATCCCGGTTCCCGCACGCGCAGATCCCTGTCATGGTAATATCTGCACCGGTTTTATTCTTCATTCTCGAGCAAGCAGATCCCACCCATGATAGTTGCCAGTCAAATCGAACTGATCCGCGGCGGCCGCAAGCTGCTGGACAACGCCTCCGCCACCATACATCCGGGCCACAAAGTGGGCCTGGTGGGCAAGAACGGCTGTGGCAAATCCACCTTCTTCGCCCTGATCCGCGGTGAACTCACCATAGACAGCGGCAGCTTCTCGCTGCCGGTCGGCTGGCAGATAGCCGGTGTCGCCCAGGAGACCCCGGCGCTGGACTGCTCGGCCCTCGACTATGTGATCGACGGCGACAAAGAGTTTCGCGCCCTCGAAGCCCAGCTCGCCAAGGCCGAGCAGGATGACGACGGTCTGCTGGTGGCCGAGCTGCACGGCAGGCTCGACACCATAGGCGCCTACAGCATCCGCGCCCGCGCCGCCGAGTTGCTGCACGGCCTGGGCTTTAGCGATGAACAGCTCGGCTCGCCGGTGCGCAGCTTCTCCGGTGGCTGGCGCATGCGCCTGAACCTCGCCCAGGCCCTGCTGTGCCGCTCGGATCTGCTCTTGCTCGATGAACCGACCAACCACCTGGACTTGGATGCCGTCATCTGGCTGGAGAAGTGGCTCAAGGGCTATCAGGGCACGCTGGTGCTCATTTCCCACGACCGGGATTTTCTCGATTCGGTCATCAATCGCATCATCCACATCGAGAATGGTCGCCTGAACGAATACACCGGCGGCTACTCCGACTTCGAGTTGCAGCGCGCCGAGCAGCTGGCCCAGCAGCAATCCATGTATGAGAAGCAGCAGCGGGAGATGTCCCACATGCAGGAGTATGTGGACAGATTCCGCTACAAGGCCTCCAAGGCCCGCCAGGCCCAGAGTCGCCTCAAGGCCATGGAGCGGATGGAGAAGATACTGCCCGCTCACGCCGATTCCGAATTCAGCTTCGAATTTCGCGAGCCCTCGGCCCTGCCGACTCCGCTCATCGTCATGGAGAACCTCAGCGCCGGTTATGGCGACAAGGTGATCCTCGAGAAAATCAAACTCAACCTGGTACCCGGCTCGCGCATCGGCCTGCTGGGGCGCAACGGCGCCGGTAAATCGACCTTCATCAAGATGCTGTCGGGCTCCAATCCGCCGCTGTCCGGCAAGCTCGAAGTGAGCGCCGGGGTCAGCATCGGCTACTTCGCCCAGCATCAGCTCGAGACCCTGCGTCTGGACGACACCCCCCTCGATCACCTGGTTCGCCTCGCCCCGGACAAGACAGAGCAGGAGCTGCGCAACTATCTGGGCAGCTTCGGCTTCCATGGCGACAAGGCCCTGGACAAGGTGGCCCCCTTCTCCGGTGGCGAGAAGGCCCGACTGGTACTGGCTCTGGTCACCTGGCAAAAGCCGAACCTGCTGCTGCTCGATGAACCGACCAACCACCTGGACTTGGAGATGCGCCACGCCCTGACCATGGCGCTGCAAGGCTTCGAAGGCGCCATGGTGGTGGTCTCCCACGACCGTCACCTGCTGCGTACCACCACCGATGACTTCTATCTGGTGCACGGCGGCCGGGTCGAAGCGTTCGACGGCGATCTGGACGACTACCACAAGTGGCTCGGCGAGCAGGAAAAAGAGGCCAATGCCAAGCCCGGCGATGGGGTGGTGACCGCCAACTCGGCCCTGGGTCGCAAGGATCAGAAACGGCGTGAGGCGGAGTTCCGGCAAGCGACCCGCCCCCTGCGCCAGAAGCTGGAAAAGCTCGAGGCGAGCATGGAGAAACTGCAGAACAAGCTGGCCGCCGTGGAGGAGCAACTCGCCGATCCCGCCATCTACGAAGAGAGTGCCAAGGCACGGCTCTCCGAGCTGCTCAAATCCCAGGGCCCCATCAAGGAGGAGCTGGAAGAGGTGGAGATGGCCTGGATGGCGCTCAGCGAAGAGCTGGAAACCATGGAGTCAGCCTTCCTTGAGCAATGATCTGATGAGCGACGGCAGCGGCCTGCCCAGTCCGCTGCGCTTCTGGCACTGGAGCGGCAAGGTCTATGGCCAGCGCAGCCAGGACTGGCTCACCGTGCAGAACCAGGGGGGCAACGTCAACCTGGCCCTGCTGCTGCACTGGCTGGATCTTGCCGGGCTCAGCGTGGATCTCACCGATCTGCAACCGGCGCTGATGCAGACCGAAGCCGTGCTCGCCCCCTGGCGCGCCCTGCGCCAAAGCGCCAAGGCGCGGCTGGATGAGGATGAGTATCAGGCCATGCTGGCCCATGAACTGGAGCTGGAACAGTTACAGCAGGGTGTGCTGCTGCAATGCCTGCGCGCCTCGCCCCCACGCCGGGAGCCTGGCCACAATTTGATGAACTACCTGACTTTATTGGGCGCCGAACAGGGGCCATTGAGAGATCTAATATGCTGAGCTATCGCCACGCCTTCCACGCAGGCAATCATGCCGACGTCCTTAAACATGCCGTACAGGCCCTGATCATCGAGTCTCTCAAGAAGAAGGAGAAACCCTTCATCGTGCTCGATACCCATGCCGGTGGTGGCCTGTACGATCTGCGCGGCGACTGGTCCCAGAAGAAGGCCGAGTATGCCGACGGCATAGGGCGGCTGTGGGAAGAGCGAAGCGACTGGGCGGCCATGGCCCCCTATCTCGGCGTCATCGAAGAGATGAACCCCGCTCAAGAAGGAAACAGCTCTGAGCTGCACTACTATCCGGGCTCTCCCGAGCTGTCGCGCCGCCTTATCCGCGAGCAGGACAAGCTGGCCCTGATGGAGCTGCACAACAACGAGGTGGAGGATCTTCGCGCCAACATGGGCTATGACCCTCGCGTCGCCGTCCACCACCGTGACGGTTTCGAGGGACTGGTCGCCCTGCTGCCACCGACTCCGCGCCGAGGCCTGGTGCTGATCGATCCCCCCTATGAGCTGAAAGAAGACTACTTCGCCGTGGTCGATACCCTGAAAAAGGCCCAGAAGCGCTGGGCCACCGGCATCTATGCCCTCTGGTATCCGATCCTGGGTCAGGAGGCGGACAAGTCCCGCGACATGCTCAGGGCCATCAAACGGGAGAACTTCGGTAACGTCTTGGTCGCCGAGCTGGAAGTGGCCGGTCAAACCAGCGACTGGGGCATGAATGGCTCAGGGATGCTGATCGTCAGCCCCCCCTGGATGCTGGCCGAGCAGATAGAAGCCTTCTTGAAACCCTTGTGCGCCAAGCTGGCCCAGGGCGCCGGCGCCCAGTACAAGGTGGAGTGGCTCAACAAGGCCGAGGATTGAGTCCTCACCGACTGCAAGCATGACAAAGCCCCGAAAGGGGCTTTTCTATTTCTGCCGTTGCCGGGGTGACGACTCAGGCCCGGACGGGCATATCTCGCCAGAGCGCCAAAATGAGCAGCGCCAGCAGGGCGAAGGGTGGTGCAAGGCAGAGCAGCACGCACAGGAAGGTGATAAGCACAGGATGCCGACTCTTGCGGCGGGCAAGTCGCCAGGCCACGACGCCGACGATGATCATCAGCAGCAAGATGAACAGCACATAAATGTTGGCATTGATGGTCATGAAAGCTCCTTTTTCATGGCAAAGGCACACTCTATCGTCGCCATAGATCCAGTCAACGCCCCAATCTGGTGGCCTCGGTCGATAGGTTTTTCCTATGCAGCCAATAGATGAGAATAGTTTTCATTTGATGTCATTCCGGGTGATACTGCACTCATCGCCAGAGGAGACACCATCATGAAAAAAACCATCAGCTTTGCCATCCTGCACTTCGGTGTCGCCTTCACCGTGGCTTACCTGCTGACCGGTGAGCTGCTGACTGCCAGTCTGATCGCCCTGATCGAGCCTGCCGTCAACACGGTCGCCTTCTACTTCCACGATCTGGCCTGGAACAAATTCAAACCGGGCCACAGCCTGAATGCCAAGACCAGCAGCTTCGCATTGGTGCACTTCTCGGTGGCCTTCGCCGTCGCCTACCTGCTGAGCGGCGAGCTGCTCACCGGCGGCGTGATGGCACTGATCGAACCTGCCATCAACACCGTGGTCTTCTTCTTCCACGAGCGGCTGTGGCGCGCCCGCCAGCAACTGGCACTGGCGTAAGGGAGGGCGACCAGCCCTTCCCCCTCACGAGCGGCTATAGCTGCTGGCTAAAGGAGGTCAGCAAAACCGCCCCATGAGCCCAATGAGGGGGGCATAGCCCCCTCTCACAGACCCGCTACGCCGACACATCCCTTGCCATAGCGACTCATTCTTTGATCCCGCCCAGAAATCCATCACCCTGCCCTTCCCCTCAGCGCCATACCCGCTAACATATCCGATTGGCAACATACGCCTCGTCGGAGTCACCCATGAGCCATGCCAACCCTCACCTCTTGGTCAAAAGCAGCACACTGGAGGCTGAAATCCAGTGCGGTAGCCATGCCGGCGTTTGCCATGCCAACGTCACACTGCTTTTCTATACAGTCGTAATGGTTGTGCAAAAAGAAGAGGTCAAGGGAACACAGTCGGCTTCAGAGGCTGGAAGGTAAGCCATTGATTTTAAATGTCATTTATAGAGCCCTGAATCAGGGTTAAGCGGAGTTAGATAGAAGGCGGTATTAATGTGTTAGTACCGCCTTCTATCTAATCACTGTTAGGCTCACACAATAACTATGAATATTACGGAAATTAAAGAATTGATTTCACTACTAGGAAGCCTTGGGATAGGCGCCGTTCTCGGCGGCGGAATCATTTACTTCTTTATAAAGTCTTACATCCCTTCTTACCTGACAGAGAAAGCTAAGAATCTTGCAACTAAAGAAGATATTTCTGGAATTACCGACCAAGTAGAGGCTGTAAAAATTGGCTATGCAAAAATACTCGAAGAGGTACGAAGCGATAACCAGCTGAAGCTAGCGAGCATTGAAAGAGAGAAATCCATAAAGAAAGAGGTATATCTCAAAGCTACTGAGGCAGTGACACGCACCCAAAATATGATTAGTAGCTTTTCAAATCTAAACATACCTAATGAAGAAATCACCAAGAACATGGTTGATGATTCTGGAATAATGGCAAAAGTCCAGATTGTTGGAAAAAAAGAAACAGTCCGTGCAACAACCATATTTATGGCCGCAATTGGAACTAAGGCATTAGATTTAATGCTGGAAAGATCAACACTTTTAGAACGAAAGGCAACTATCGAAGAGGTAGAGCGGCTAAAAGCCAAAGCCCAACAAGAAATTGATCGATATATCGAATTAATGAAGAGCCTCAACCTTCAAGGGAACCAAGACCGCGGTACATGGGGCGCCATCGAAAGACAGGTAGATTTTGAGAAAAAACAAATCGACAAGCATACGAGCACCATTGCGGAATTATGGGAGCTTCAAGGTTCTGAGCATATTGCATTCACTAAAAAGTGCATGGATAACTTTTTCGAGGTATCTGCTTTGTTACCTCCGATAATCCTTGCAGTGCGAAATGAACTTGAAATGGAGATATCTCCAGAAGATTACTTAGATATTTTCAATGACAACTTAGATAGAGGCCGGGTAGTTTTCGATGAGTTCTTTGCTAAAGTATCGAGCTAAAAGCCTAACAAAACGCGCAAGCGGGACAAAGTGCTGCGCACTTCGCCCCTTCGCTTGGCGTTAACAGTAATCTGGCCCCCCACCATCTAGATAGCAGACTTGCCTGACAAGGTGGGTGTCCCCTGTCACCCCCTAATCCCTATCAATCCAACTCCCCCCTCCCCCGCGGGGATGCATTCCCCCCTGCCACTGGCCTATAGTGGGCTCCTACTCAAACCACCTCTGCGAGCAGCAGTATGTATATCGGCGAATTTGCCCGGCTGGCGGGCACCACACCCAAGGCAGTCCGTCTCTACGAGCAGCTCGGGTTGCTGCCCGAGCCCAGGCGGCGCGGCAAATATCGCGTCTACCGGGCCGAAGATCTGGAGTGGGTCGGCTTTATTCGCCAGGCTCAGCAGCTCGGCTGCAAGCTGAGCGAGCTGGTTCCCTTGCTGGCGGGCCTCACCAGTCTCGCCGAGTTTCCCTGGCAGAAGGTGGAGCAGCTTATCGCGGGCAAGCTGGCGCAGATAGAGGCAGAGATGGCCAGGCTGCGAGGGCAACACCAATCCCTGACCCAGTGCGCCGCGCTGCTGGCGCAGCACCCCTGCAGCTATGGCGCCCCCGGCCAGAGCGAGCCGCTCCCACAGGTTGAGCAAGGGCTTGCAGGACGGGCGCACAAGGTGGCTTGACTCTGTCCCATGGGACAAGGGGTGTAATGGGGGCTCACTTCAAGGAGCCACGCCATGACACCCAAACTGCTTATCATCAACGGCAACCCCAAACCCGACAGTCTCTGCCATGCCTTGGCCCGGGAGTATGCCCGCAGCGCCGAGGAGGGCGGCGCAGAGGTCACCCTGCATCACGTGGGGGAGCTCGCCTTCGAGCCGGATCTGCACCATGGCTATGACGAGGCGCAGCCCCTCGAGCCCGATCTGCTGGCATTGCAACAGAGCCTGAAGCAGGCCCACCATCTGGTGATCGTCGCCCCCCTCTGGTGGGGCCACCTGCCGGCCCGGCTCAAGGGCTTGCTGGACAGAACGCTGCTCTCGGGCTTCGCCTTTCGCTATCAGGAGGGCAAGGTGCACCCGGATCGCCTGCTGGCGGGCAAGACGGCGCGCCTGCTGCTCACCATGGACAGCCCGCTCTGGTACTACCGCTGGTGGCTGGGTTCCCCGGTCGAGCGCACCCTCGACAAGCCCGTGCTGGGGCTGTGCGGCATCAAGCTGACTCATCGCCAGCATCTGGGGCCTGTCCATACCGCCAGCGAGCGGGAGCGACAGCGCTGGTTGGGCCGGGCGGCGGCCGCGGCCCGCCAGGATGCGCAGCGGCTGGCGCGGCGGCGCACATAAGCGCAGACGAAGGCCACGGCAGCCTGCCTGTTGTGGGCCCTGGTGACTAGGGTTGTCGGAAGCGGGGCCCAGAGAGACGGGCAAGGGAGCCTGGGGTAAAAAAGTCCTCGGCGGCCCGGCGCCCTTGTGCTGTAGTAAGTGGGAATCCCCTCTTGCTGGAGCCTTTTCGATGAACAAGATGTTGCTTGGCACCCTCGCCTTGATGCCGCTGCTGGCCAGTGCCGCTACCCCTTCCTTTGACTGCGCCAAGGCCCACGGCACCACCGAGCAGCTTGTCTGCCAGGATGCCGGGCTGGCGGCGCTGGATAACGAACTCGCCGCCCTCTATCCCAAGGCGCTGGCCAAGCTGTCGGCCGAGCAGCAGAAGACCGAGAAGGCGATGCAGCGCGGCTGGATCAAGGGGCGCAACGAGTGCTGGAAAGAGAACGACTCGCGCCAATGCGTGGAGGAGAGCTACCAGCTGCGCATCACAGAGTTGCAGATAAAGGGGGGCCAACTGATGGTGCCGACGCAGGTTGACTACCAGTGCGACGGCGAGATCCGGCTCTCGACCTACTTCTACAACGAGGCCAAGCGGCCCGCCGCCGTGATCAACCTGAGCGAGGGGGCGCAGCAGTCGCAGGTGCTCGCCTTTGAAGCCCCCAGCGCCAGCGGCGCCCGTTACGAGGGGCAGAATCTCACGCTGCTGACCAAGGGAAACGAAGCCAGGCTGGAGCGCTATGACCAACCCGCCCGCCAGTGCCGGGTCAGCGGCCAATAGGCCCGCGCCGCCATGAAAAAGCCCCGCAGTTGCGGGGCTTTTTGTTGGCTGTCACTGAGGTCATTTCACCGGGATGGCATCAGGCATGGGGGCCTGGAACTCCCGCTCGGCCTCATCGAAGCGCTCCACCATGGCCTTGGAGGGCGCCTTGTCCAGCAGACTGAACAGCACGATGGCGATGCTGGCAAAGACGAAGCCTGGGATGATTTCGTACAGACCCAGCCAGCCGAACTGTTTCCAGACGATGACGGTGATGGCACCGACCAGCATGCCCGCCAGGGCACCGTTGCGGGTCATGCGCGCCCAGAGCACGGAGAAGAGCACCAGCGGGCCGAAGGCGGCACCAAAGCCTGCCCAGGCGTAGCTGACCAGCCCCAGCACCCGGTTTTCCGGGTTGCGGGCCACCATGATGGCGATGACGGCGATGAGCAGCACCATGCAGCGACCGACCCAGACCAGCTCAGCCTGAGTGGCATTCTTGCGCAGGAAGGGCTTGTAGAGATCTTCGGTGATGGCGCTGGAGCAGACCAGCAGCTGGCAGCTCAGGGTACTCATCACCGCCGCCAGTATGGCGGAGAGCAGGATACCGGCAATCCAGGGGTTGAACAGTATCTTGGAGAGCTCGATGAAGACCCGCTCCGGGTTGGCACTCACTCCGGCTGCCTGCTCGGGGAAGCTGGCGAAGTAGGAGAGGCCGAAGAAGCCGACACCGACCGCGCCGCCGAGGCAGAGCACCATCCAGGTCATGCTGATGCGACGGGCATTGACCATGGTCTGATGGGAACCGGCCGCCATGAAGCGGGCCAGAATGTGGGGCTGACCGAAGTAACCCAGGCCCCAGGCCATCAGGGAAATAATGGCGATCACATCCAGGTTCTTGAACATGTCGAGATGGCTGGCATTCTTGGCCGCGATCTCCACCATGGCGGTATCGACACCGCCCACCGCGATCAGCACGAACACCGGGGTCAGGATCAGGGCGAAGATCATCAGGGTCGCCTGGACGGTATCGGTCCAGCTCACCGCCAGGAAGCCACCGAAGAAGGTGTAGGTGATGGTGGCAGCGGCGCCAATCCAGAGCGCGGTATCGTAATCAATGCCGAAGGTGCTCTCGAACAGGCGGGCACCGGCGACCACACCGGAGGCGCAGTAGATGGTGAAGAACAGCAGGATCACCACGGCGGAGAGGATGCGCAGCACCCGGCTCTTGTCTTCGAAGCGGTAGGTGAAGTAGTCAGGCAGGGTCAGGGCGTTGTTGTTCTTCTCGGTGTGGACTCGCAAACGGCCCGCTACCAGACGCCAGTTGAAGTAAGCCCCTATGATGAGGCCGATGGCGATCCAGCCCTCGGAGATGCCGCCAAGGTAGACGGCTCCCGGCAGTCCCATCAAGAGCCAGCCACTCATGTCGGAGGCGCCGGCGGAGAGCGCGGTCACCCAGCTCCCCATACGACGGCCACCGAGGATGTAGTCATCGAAGTTTTTGGTGGCGCGATAGGCGATAAAACCTATCAGCACCATCCCCAATATGTACACCAAAAAGGTGATTAACATAGGTGTGCTAGCTGTCATGCAATACTCCCTTGTGTGACTCCGGGGTGCGTTCTATGGACGAACCCTCCTTTAAAAAACGCCCTAGCTTAATCAGCCGATCCTCTCTTCTCAACTGTTTTTAACAAATAAAAAACAGTTGTAAAACGTTTTTCATCTAATTAACTGCCTAATCAGCGGTTTAAAATCCGGACATTGTGCTGATCATCACAACAAAAAGCCCCTGCATTGGCAGGGGCTAGGGTCATCGGGATCCTCGGCAGCACTGTCTGCCAGGGATCCTGCTTGGCAACGCCTTAGAGGCTGATGGCCTGCGGCATGCCGCTACGCTGTTCCAGCGCCTGTTTGACGCGCTGGGAATCGCTGTCGGCATTGGCCAGGAAGCGGGTAATCGTCGGGGTCATCGGCAAGGGTGCCGGTGCCTTGGACGCCATCTCTTCCTCGGTGCGTGACAGGGGCTGATGCACTTCCAGATAGCGGGTGCCATCGGGCTCGACACTGGCCTTGACCGGCTGGTTGACGAACTGGACCCGCGTGCCGACCGGGATCTTCTTGAACAGATACTCGATATCGTCATTGCGCAGTCGCACGCAGCCGTGGCTGACCCGCAGCCCTATGCCGAAGTTGGCGTTGGTACCATGAATGGCATAGAGGTTGCCGATATAGAGTGCGTAGAGTCCCATGGGGTTGTCCGGGCCAGCTGGCCAGACCGCAGGCAGGGTTTCACCCCGCTCGGCATACTCCTTGTGCACCTTGGCGGTGGGAGTCCAGGTCGGATTGGCCCGCTTGCGCTGTATGCTGGTCACCCAGTTTTCCGGGGTATCGGTGCCGAGCTGGCCGATGCCGATCGGCAGCACTTCCACCACCTTCTGGCCTTTGGGGTAGTAGTAGAGACGCATCTCGGCCACGTTGATGACGATCCCCTCGCGGGGCGCATCGGGCAGGATCAGCTGATGGGGAATGGTCAGTGTGCTACCCGGCAGTGGCAGGAAGGGATCCACACCGGGGTTGGCTTCCATCAGGTTGGTCAGGCCAAGCTGATACTTGGCGGCGATGTCTTCCAGGGTTCCCTTGCCTTCTGGCACCACATATTGCTCATTCTCACCGACCAGACGGCTGTTGGCCGCCGGCAGCGGGTACTCGAGGGCCCAGGCCGGCAGGCTGGTCACGGCCAGGCCAAGCAGCAGGCTGGTCAGGGTAAAGCGAAGGCTGTTCATAATTGTCCTGTAATGATGACTGGCTCCGGCGGGCTCCGGCCGCACCGACCGCCTAAAAACGGCCCGCTATTCTTCTCCGGTCCGGCTAAAAATTCAACTGGCAAATGGCAGGATAATCAGGCGCTCTGACCGAGTCTGCTTCTGCCCACGCCCGATCCCTGCAATGACCTCAGATCATGACCGGTCGGCGTCTGGTGCAGGCGCAGATAAAACTCCCCTATCACCGCAAACAGATGATCGAAGATGTCGGCCTGGATCCCCTCATATTCGGCCCATGCCGTGGTCGAGGTGAAGCAGTAGATCTCGAGCGGCACCCCATCGGGAGTGGGTGCCAACTGACGCACCATCAACGTCATGTCCTTGCGGATGGAGGTGTGAGCCTGGAGATAAGCCTGCAAATAGGCGCGGAAGGTGCCCAGATTGGTCAGATGACGGCCATTGATCGGGGTAGCCAGTTCGCCGGCCAGCTGCTGGTTGTAGCGGGACAGCTCCTGCTCCTTGCGGCTGAGATAGGGGGCAAGCAACTTGGCATGACTGAGTTTGAGCAACTCGTCGTGCTCGAGGAAACGCACGCTGGTGATGTCGATATTGACGCAGCGTTTGATGCGACGTCCGCCAGCTTCCGTCATCCCTTGCCAGTTTTTGAACGAGTCGGAGATGAGCGCATAGGTCGGGATCGTGGTGATGGTTTTGTCCCAGTTGGAGACCTTGACCGTGGTGAGCCCGATGTCGATCACCTCGCCATCGGCGCCGTATTTGTCCATCTGCAGCCAATCGCCGACATTGAGCATGCTGTTGGCCGACAGCTGGATCCCGGCCACCAGGCCGAGGATGGGGTCCTTGAACACCAGCATCAGCACGGCGGTCATGGCGCCCAGGCCACTGAACAAGATAACCGGCGATTTCCCCATCAGCAGGGCCAGCATCACTATGCCGACCAGGATGCTGCCCATCAGCTTGACCCCCTGGAAGATGCCGCGCAGGGGCAGCGTCTTGCCGACCGGGGCGCGGCGGCTGATAAACAAAATGCAGTCGAGCACCGAGAAGCTGCCTAGCAACAGGAATAACAGGATCCAGATCTGGGCGATCGTCTCCATCAGGTGCAGGCTCTCGATATAACCCGCCAGCCAGATCTCGGCCTGGGCCAGCAGCACGGCGCCCTGCAAGGCAAACGCGAAGCGATCGAACATCTTCTGCTGCAACTGGGGCGGCAGCCAGACTTGCAGCCAGCGGCCGAGCTGCTTGGTCAGGACCACCAGCACATAACGGTGCAACACCAGGTGCAACAGCAGAGAGGTCAGCAGAATAAAACCAACCGTCAGCGCCAGTGCCATGGGCCCGGTGGTCGTGATGCCTTGTGAGTTTAACCAGGCAAATAGTGACTCTCTCATGCCTTCATATCCTCTCTATGCTGCGGGGAGGGTTGCTGTGAATCGGTCAGACTACGGATCTGGCGACATATGTCAAATCGGCTGACAAATTAAACAGCAACGCCGGCTCATGGCCGGCGTTGCTGTCGAAAAGAGAGAGTCTCAGCCAACCAGCGCCAGGGCGTCACGGGCAATGACCAGCTCTTCATTGGTAGGCATCACCAGCGCCAGACGGCTGCCTTCGGCCGTGATGGGACCCTCGCCACCGAGCACGGCGGCATTGTTCGCTTCTTTATCTACCTTGAAGCCGAACAGGGCCAGACGGTCCAGCACCATCTCGCGCACCATGGCGGCGTTCTCGCCGATACCACCGGTGAACACCAGGGCATCGAGACGACCGTCCATGGCGGCGGCATAGGCGCCGACATACTTGGCCACCCGGTAGGTGAACACATCCAGCGCCCGCTTGGCGCCGGCGTCGGTGGCATAGTTGCTGGTGACATAGCGGCAGTCGCTGCTCGCTTCGGTCAGGCCCAGCAGACCGGACTCTCTCGTCAAGACGTGGTTGATCTCGTCCACGCTGTAACCGAGCTGATCGTGCATGAAGAAGACCACCGCGGGATCGATGTCACCACTGCGGGTCCCCATCGCCAGCCCTTCCAGCGGCGTCAGCCCCATGGAGGTATCAACCGACTCACCGTTGCATACCGCACAGACGGAGGCGCCGTTACCGAGGTGGCAGTTGATGATGTTGAGCTCGGACAGCGGCTTGCCCAGTGCCTTGGCACTCTCTTCGGCAATGAAGCGGTGAGAGGTGCCGTGGGCGCCGTAGCGGCGGATGCCGTGCTCGCGATAGAGGTGATGGGGCAGCGCGTAGAGATAGGCCTCTTGCGGCAGCGTCTGGTGGAAGGCGGTGTCGAACACGGCCACGTTCTTCTCGGCCAGCGCCGGGAACACCTTCAATGCGGCGCGAATGCCGATCAGGTGAGCCGGGTTGTGCAGGGGCGCGAACGGAATGGCGGCTTCGATACCGGCGATGACGGCATCATCGATGCGCACCGAGCGGGAGAACTGCTCGCCACCGTGCACGATGCGATGGCCGATGGCCACCAGCTGCTCGGCCAGAGAGGGATCCTGGGGCAGGATCTGGCCCACTATGTGGTCGAGGGCCGCCTGGTGAGCGGCACCCGCCCCCAGCATGGCTTCACCCTTGACTCCGTGGAGTTTCCATTTGATACGGGCATCATCCAGATTGAAGCATTCGGCCAGGCCGGACAGCATGTCCTCGCCTGTTGTGGCATCCATGACGGCAAATTTCAGGGAAGAGCTACCGCAGTTAAGGATCAGTACCAACTTGCTCATCGTCTACATCTTCCTGTGAGCCGGCGTTACGCCGACAGTGTCGTGTCATCCGCGAGGGATGGGATTTCCCCTGCCGGGGGCTTATGGCCGCAGGAAAGTGCGCCCAATTTTTCAATGCAGTGAGTGCCTGGCGCACTCATCGACTCTTCAAGGGGGACAAGCCACCGTTCTTCGGAACCGGCCTCGCCGTGGGCGAGAGCCTGGGCCCCCGCACTGCTGACTAGCACGCTGTCAGCAGATCCTTGTGAACCTTGACCACCAACTTTTTCACCTTGGCGGGGGTGGTCAGGGTACAGAGAGGGCGATGCAGTTCTCCCGGCCAGAAGATGGCAAAGTCGCCGGGCTGCAACGCCAGATAACTGGTCTGTTCGTCATCGACGAACCAGAGATCGGGATGGGGGTGATCGGCGCCATCATTGACGTAGGCATGAGGCCCGACGCCGATCCACTCCTCACCACGCAGCAGCAGCTGGATATCCAGATACTGTTCATGAAACTCACCTCGGCGCGCGGCGACGGGCTCCGTCAGCTCCTCGCTCACCAGGCAAAACAGCCGCAATCCATCGATTTCTGTCTTGCCAAGGGGCGCATTCAACCAGTGCGCGACCTCTTTCACCACCTCGGCCATGATGCGGGCCAGCGGGGTGGGCAAGGGGGTGCGTTGTAACGTTTCCAGACTGCCGGTGATCATGAGGTGCGCATCCTTAGGTGTATTCGCTGTCTATCTTTGCCTGCCAATGAAAAAGGACCCGATAAAGGTCCTTGTCTAGCGCCGTCTGCCATCCATGCAGACCGAGAGGAGTCAGGTCATCCGGTTGGCGCCGAACCACTGTTGCACAGTCGCCCGTGACTTGCCAAGGGATACTCGCTCACTCACCCGATGATCGTACCAGCTGAAACAATATTATTCACTACTCGATTGCCAGCAACTTTGACCAGGCGCAAAAACGGGAGCCTAAGCTCCCGTTTTTTTAGTGTGCCGCCTGATTCATTGCACCTTGCTGGCATTCTCGACCGGCTTGGCGTACATGGCGCGCCAGATGGCCTTGTGCTCCTCGGGCACCTCGGACTGGCGGGTCAAGAATGCCGCCTGCTCCAGGGTGTTGGCCTTGTTGGGCACATCTGCCGCCAGGTAATTGCCGGGGAAGAGGCGATAGTTGCCCCAGATGGCCTTGTCGATCAGCGCCGCCAGCTGATCCGGGTCCTCGAAGCCCTCGGTGATGGGCGCACCAAAGGCGACATGGACCCGCCCCTTCTGGCCGACGATACCGGCCACTATGCTCTCGATATCCTCAAACTCGCCCTTTTCGTAGCTGCCGTTGACGGACTTCTCGTAGAGCTCGCGCGCCTTGGCCTTGTCGGTGGGATCCAGCTCGTAGCTGATGCTGACCGGCACTATGTTGAGGCTGCGCATGTAGTCGGCGAACGGGATCTTCTGCTTCTTGCCATCGACGTAGAACATCTTGAGGATGGCAGGATCCGTCTTGTCATCCCCATTCTTGGCGCGCCCTTCCCGCTGGGCTATCCAGATGGAGTGCCCCTCGTGCACCGACTGACCGATGTAGGCCGACAGCTCGCCCAGCACCTTCATCATCTCTCGCGGCCCCTTGGCGGAGCGCTTGACGATGAAGCTCTTGTTGAGCTTCATCAGCTCGGTGGCGCAGGGTTTGCGCAGCAGGTTGTCACCGATGGCGATGCGCACCGTCTCGAAGCCATGGGTATGCAGCCCCCAGTTGACGAAGGCGGGATCCATGGCGATGTCCCTGTGGTTGGAGACAAACAGATAGCCCTGCCCCTGCTTGAGGTGCTCGATGCCGGAGAAGGTCACCCCCTTGGTGGAGCTGCCTATCATGCGGTTCATGTAGCGAGTCACCCCCATCTGCACCTGGTGCACTGTGGTGACATGGCGCCACTTGCTGCGCAGGAAGTAACGGATCAGCGGGCGCAGCGCCCAGCCGAACCAGTTCATCAGCGCGCCGAAACGGTACTTGGCGATGGCACCGATGAACTCATCGTCCTGGATGAGACGCTCAATGGCCGCGGGAACTTCGTCATCATGATAGGGGCGAATGTCTGCGAATCTGTCTACTTCTGTCACCGGTTCCGCCTTACTTGAGAGGGAGGCTGGCCAAAGAGTCGGCCAAAATTCAGGGCGCAATTTTACACACTTTTACCCCGAGGACTATGCCACAAAGAGTGATATGCGATCTGACCGGCATCAAGACAAGGGCAAGGAGGCTAACAAGAGAGTCAATTGATAACAGTTTTCATCGAAATGTCGGTGGGCAGCCAACTCACCGCCGCCAGCGTCAGGAGGATGAGTCCAGCGCCCAGGCCACCGCGGCCTCGGCGTGAAGAGCCGCCGTGTCGTAGAGCGGCACTCTGGTGTGCTCCGGGCCGACCAGCAGGGCTATCTCGGTACACCCCAGGATCACCGCCTCGGCCCCCGCCGCCGCCAGCTCCCCGATGATGGCCAGATAGTCAGCTCTGGATGCCTCTTTTATTTCACCCAGACAGAGCTCCTCATAGATGATGCGGTGCACCCTCGCCTGGGCCGCCACCGTTGGCACCAGCACCTTGAGTCCAAACTTGTCCCGAAGGCGCCCCTTGTAGAAATCCTGCTCCATGGTGAAGCGGGTGCCAAGCAGTCCCACTGTGCCGATGCCATCTTCAATCAGCCGCAGGGCGGTGGCATCGGCGATATGCAGCAGAGGGATATCCACGGAGGCTGCTATCTCGTCGGCCACCTTGTGCATGGTATTGGTGGCGATCAGCAGGCAGTCGGCCCCGCCCGCTTGCAGACTCTGGGCCGCCTTGCCGAGCAGCCGGGCGGTGGCGGGCCAGTCTCCGGCGTGCTGCAACCGCTCTATCTCGGCAAAGTCGACGCTGTTGAGCAGCACCCGCGCCGAATGCAGGCCCCCGAGCCGCCCCCTGACGCCGCGATTGAGCGCCTGATAATAGCTGAGGCTCGACTCCCAGCTCATGCCCCCTAACACACCTATGCATTTCATTCGCTCGTCTCTCCTCTCGCGCCGCCTCGCCCTCTGGGTTGCGGTGCGTTATACGGACAAAAAAGGCCCCGCAGGGCCAGCAACAAAACAGATTGCTTTCAGAGCCTAGATCCAGATCATCAGCACGCAGGCGGCGGTCGCCAGCCCCATGCCAAGGTTAAAACGACGCCAGCCGCGGGCCGTGTGAATGAAGCGGCGCACCTGAGCACCAAACAGTACCCAAAATGCTCCTGTGTAGAGACCGGTCAGGAAGAAGATGCCCAGTACCCAGAACGCCGAGGGCCAGTAGGCCTCCCCCGCCAGGGTGAAGCCGCTGATGGCGGAGAGCGCCATCATCCAGGCCTTGGGATTGAGCAGTTGCAACAGGGCGCCCTGATGGGCCGGGATCAGCGGCCGGTTCCCCTCGGCGGGGCCATTGGCCGTCGCCACCTTGTAGGCCAGCCACAACAGATAGAGGGAGCCAGCTACCTTGAGCGCCTCGTGAAGCAGCGGCACCCGCTCAAATAACACCCCCAGGCCAAGGGCCGTGGCCAGGATCATCAGATTGATGCCCCCCACCACCCCCACCAGCAGTGGCACGCTGCGGCCAAATCCCTGAGCGGCCCCGGCACTGGTGAGCAGCATGTTATTGGGACCCGGCGTACCACAAGTGATCAATGCAAAACCCGCCAGGGGCAACAACCAGTTCAGATCCATCTCAACCTCTTTTGATACCAACAACCCGATATGGGGCAAGCCTTCTAATATGCAGAGCCTCTGCCCTGACGACAAGGCTGGCAATGCATTTCTTTGCATGCTTGATCAGGCAGCCATCAATACCAGAGCATCACCACGCACAGGGCGGTGAGCGCCCCCAGGCTGCCATTGAGGCGGCGCCAGCCTCGGTCCGAGTTGATCCAGCGACTGAGCTGATGACCGAACAGCACCCAGGCAAAGCAGACCGGCAGCCCCGCCATGGGGAACACTGACATGATGCCCCACATACTCGGCCAGTAGTCGCTACCCGGCAGGCTGAACAAGCTGATGGCGGAGATGCCCATCATCCAGGCCTTGGGGTTGAGGAACTGGAAGCCCAGCCCTTCCAGCAGGGTCAGCGGGCGGGCGCGCCTCGCCGGATCGCCGGGCGCTCCGGCCACGGCGATGCGCCAGGCCAGCCACAGTAGATAGAGACTGCCCAGCACCTGCAGGCTCAGCTTGAGCAGGGGCCAGCGCTCGAACAGCGGGTAGAAGCCTAGCGCCAGCACCAGCTGCAATACCGGCTGGCCGACTACCACACCGAACAGGTGTGGCAGGGTGCGGCGTACCCCGAAGTTGGCGCCGGATGCCGTCAACATCAAGTTGTTGGGCCCCGGGGTGCCGCAGGTGAGCAGGGCAAAGCCAAACAGGGTGGCATACCATTCAATGGTCATGAGGTGACTCCTTTCTTGTCACATTGTATCGGTACAATGTGTGCTTCTGGGTTGTGAAAAGGCTGAATATCACGCTATATTGACCATACAAATGGATCAATGGATTTATTGTCACCATGACAATCTGGACGCCCGAGCTCTCGACCTTCGAAGGCCCCCTCTACCTCAAGCTGGTCAAGGCCATAGAACAAGCCATCGGCAACGGTGAGCTGACTCCCCACACCCGGCTGCCCACCCACCGGGCGCTGGCCGACAGGCTGGGGGTCACCGTTGGCACCATCACCCGCGCCTATGGCGAAGCGGAGCGGCGTGGCCTGCTGGCGGCCAAGGTGGGACATGGCACCTGGGTCAAGGGCAACGATGCCGCCAGTGACTGGGTGATCCGCAACGAGGAAGAGGGACGCATCGAGCTGTGGCAGAACCTGCCGGTCCAGCTCGATCGGGCCGCCATCTTCCGTCCCTTGATCGAGTCCCTGGCCGGGGGAGATCTCAATAGCCTGCTCGGCTATGACAAGGAGGCGGGGCGGGTGGATCAGCGCCAGCTGTTCGTCGACTGGCTGGGGGAACAGGGCATAGCGGGCAGCGAGGAGCGGCTGCTGTTCAGTCACGGCGCCCAGCACGGCATCATGCTGGCCCTGCTCGCCACCGGCTGTGTGGGTGAGACCATTTTATGCGAGGGGCTCAGCTACCCGGGTCTGCTCGGTAACGCGCGCCAGCTCAAGAGTCAGGTGGTGGGGCTCGCCATGGACGAAGAGGGACTGCTGCCCGAGGCGCTGGAGGCGGCCTGCCGCCAGCGTCGTGCCAAGCTGCTCTACCTGACCCCTACCCTGCAAAATCCCACCACGGCCATCATGAGCCTGGCCCGGCGCGAGGCCATCATCGCCCTCGCCCGCCGTCACGACCTGCTCATCATCGAGGATGACGTCAACGGCCTGCTGCCCGAGACACCGCTGACGCCCCTGGTCAACCTGGCGCCGGAGCGGGTCATCTACCTCGGCAGCCTGGCCAAGATTGCCTGCGGGGGGTTGCGGGTCGGCTTCCTGCTCGCACCACCCGCCCTGCGTGCCGCCTTCGCCCAGGCGATGCGGCTCTCGAGCTGGATGGTCAGCCCGCTGCTGATCGAACTGGCCTGCAAGCTGGTCAGTGAACGCCAGGTGATGGCCCTCATCGCCCAGCAGCGCCGGGTGCTGACCCGACGCGGCGAGCTGCTTCGCCACCTGCTGCCGGGCGCGTGCTGGCAGCCCGGCTCCATGCATGCCTGGCTCCCCCTGCCAGAACCCTGGCGCAGCCAGGAGTTTGCGCAGGCCGCCGACGCCCTCGATGTCGGGGTCGCGAGTGGTGAGCACTTTGCCGCCGGTCAGTTTGCGGCCCCTCAGGGGGTACGCCTGAGCCTGAGTCAGCCAGCGACCGATGCCAAGGTGGCAGAGGGACTGGATCGCCTCGCCGGGCTGCTGCGCGCTGCCCCCCCTGCAAACTCCTTGCTATAGTCAGTGGCCGTTCAACCCGCTGTGCACCCTGCCTTCGGGCAATCGCCCTCCGTGCGAGTCGATGGTGTTCAGCACGATGCGCTCGACGGAGAGCCCATGCATGTGACCCGCATTCCCCTCTTGCTCATCAGCCTGTTGCTGGCCGGTTGCGCGATGCCCGCCCGCCAACAACAGCTGGAGCAGGTCATCGGTGGCCTGGATAACGAACTGCAACGGCTGGAAGAGCAGCTCGCCGCCATGAACAGCCTTCATTATCAAAAAGCGATAGATGCACCGCTCACTCTGCGCCAGGCGCTGACGACCCAGACAGCAGGCCCCCAGGGCCTGATCCCGGTGCGGCAAACCCTGGTAGATGGCCCACGGCTGAGCTACGACTACCGCCTGCCCCACGGGGTGACGACCCTCCCCCTCGGCAATCCTTGCCTGGATTACGAATTTGAGCTGCGCCATCTGGGCCTGCTCGGCCAGCTCGCGCTGCGCTGGCAGGGAGCCAGCGGCCAGGGAGAGCGGCTCATCAACCAGCGTGACTGCCCCTTCTCGGTCAAGGGGCCCGGCCTGCAATAACGCCGGGGTCAGCGGCGCGACCAGCCGCTCAGAGGATCAAAAAAGGGTTGGCCACCGGCCAACCCTTTTTCACCACGAGTGGCCAGCCCTAGAGCAGACCACGCAGCAAGATGCCGCCGATCAGCAGTGGCGCGACCAGCCGCCAGCACCAGAGCAACGCGAACCGCGCCAGCGGATGGGCGCCGTCGGGCAGCATCTTGTCCCCCAGTCGCCAGCCGAGCAGCAGGGTCAGCACCAGGCCAAACAGCGGCATCATCAGGTTGGAGGTGAGGTAGTCGAGCAGCTCGAACAGCGTCTTGCCAAACAGGGTCGCCTCGGACCAGATCCCGAAGGAGAGGCTGACCGGCACCCCGGTCGCCATGATCATCAGGGTCAGCACCAGGCAGGCGCTGCGCCGCGACCAGCCCCACTCCTCGCAGGTGAACCGCACCAGATGCTCCAGCATGGAGATGGAGGAGGAGAGCGCCGCCACCAGCAACAGCAGGAAGAAGACCAGGGCCAGGCCCTGGCCAAAGGGCAGCTGGTTGAACACCGCAGGCATGGTCATAAAGGTGAGGCCCGGGCCCGCGCTCGGATCGATGCCGGTCGACGCCAGTGCCGGGAATATCATCAGACCGGCCAGCACCGAGATCAGGCTGGCCAGGGTGACCACCCAGACCCCGGAGCGCAGCACGCCCTGACTGTTCGGTAAATAGGCACCATAAGTGGTATGCACGCCGAGTCCGATAGAGAGGGAGAAGAACGCCAGCCCCAGGGCGTCGAGCACGCTCTCGCCGCTCAGCTTGCTGAAGTCCGGCAGCAGCAGCTGGCGCACCCCGGCCATGGAGCCGGGCAGAGAGAGGCCGACCACCACCAGCAGCAACATCATGATGAACAGCGCCGGCATCATCCAGCGCAGCGCCCGCTCGACCCCTTTCTGGATACCGCCCTGCACGAACCACCAGGTGAGACCCGCAAACACCAAGTGGGTCAGCGCCGGCCACCAGGGATTGCTGACATAACCGTTGAACAGGGCCGTCAGCGCCTCGCCCTCGCTCAGGTTGAGGCGGCCCATGGCCGCCAGCCCCACATAACCGACCGTCCAGCCCCCCACCACGCTGTAGAAGCTGTAGATGCAAAAGCCGCACAAGATGCCCATGTAGCCCATCCAGCGCCAGTTAGGCCCGACCAGCTTCTTGAAGGCGCCGAGCACCCCACGCTGGCTCTGGCTGCCGAGCAGGGTCTCCCCCACCAGCACGGCCACCCCCAGGGTGAAACTGAACAGCAGAAACAGCAGCAGGAAGGCGCCGCCGCCATTGGTGGCGGTCACATACGGAAACTTCCAGATAGCGCCGAGACCTATCGCCGTACCGGCGGCGGCCAGCACATGACCGAGACGAGAAGACCACTGCACCTGGCTCATACCAACTCCCTTGAGGACAACATGATTGACTCCATGATGGACAAATAACAAAAAGGGCCGCCCTGAGGCGACCCTTGCAATGAAATCCGGTTAACTGATGTCTGCAAGCTCACCCCTTTAGTCGGCGCGACTAAATCGACCAAACCGAACCAGACGAAGTGACATGGGATAGAGACCATCGAGAAAACGAGGCGACAGCCTAAACCATGGCAAGGCAAGTTGACAGATCCAGTCAGTGTTTTTGCACTGAATTAGTTGAAAATTATACTTTCATCCATTTGAGCAGTATTTGATCGAGTCGTGCTACCCAAAACCAGCCGTTCCTCTGGCGACCCCTTAACCAGGCCATTGGCGCCCAGCCGCGTCGACTGGCTCAACCCGCTCTTGACGCGCCACCTCACACCAGACCGCGGATCAGGATGCCGCCGATCAGCAAGGGGGCGAGCCAGCGCCAGCAGCCGAGCAGCAAGCGTTGCCAGGAGAGCGTCAGCCCCCGGGGCAGGATTTGCCGCCCCAGTTTCCAGCCAAGCAGCAGGGTCAACCCCAGGCCAAACAGCGGCATCAGCACGTTGGAGGTGACAAAATCGAGCAACTCGAAGATGTTGCGGCCAAAGAGGGTGATCTGGGACCAGGGGCCGAAGGAGAGGCTGACCGGTATGCCACCCACCATCACCAGGGCGACTATCAGGGTGCAGCTGGCGCGGCGGCTCCAGCCCCAGCTCTCGCTGACAAAGCATTGCAGGTGCTCAAGCAGCGAGATGGCCGAAGAGAGCGCCGCCACCACCAGCAAGGCGAAGAAGACGGTCGCCAGCCCCTGGCCGAAGGGCAGCTGCTGGAACACCGCAGGCATGGTCATGAAGGTGAGACCCGGCCCCGCCGCAGGATCGATGCCAGTCGCCGCCAGCACCGGGAAGATCATCAAGCCGGCCAGCACGGCAATCAGGCTCGCCAGCAGCACCACCCAGAGGCTGGAGCGCCCCACCCCTTCACTGTCGGGCAGATAGGCGCCATAGGTGGTGTGAATACCAAGGCCGATGGAGAGGGAGAAGAAGGCCAGACCCAGGGCGTCGAGCACCCCGTTCATGCCGAGCTTGCTAAAATCCGGCAGCAGGAAGTGGCGTACCCCATCCATGGCGCCGGGCAGGGTCAGCCCCACCACGGCGAGCAGCATCATCATCAGCAACAGGCTCGGCATCATCCAGCGCAAGGTTCGCTCCACCCCTTTTTGCACCCCGCCCTGCACGCAGCACCAGGTGAGCGCGGCAAACAGCAAGTGAGTCAGCAGTGGCCAGACGGGATCCCCCACATAGTCATTGAAGCGGGCGGTCAGCGCGGCGCCATCCCCACTGTTGAGGCTGCCGGCCAGTGCCATGCCGGTGTAACCCAGGGTCCAGCCTCCCACCACGCTGTAGAAGCAGAAGATGAGCAGGCTGCAGAGCAGGCCCATGACCCCGAGCCAGCGCCAGCGCTTGCCGAGCAGGCTGGCCAAGGCACCCACCACACCGCGCCGACTCCGGCTGCCGAGCAGGGTCTCCCCCATCAGCACGGCCACCCCCAGGGTGAAGCTGAACAGCAGGAACACCAGCAGGAAGGCGCCACCGCCGTTGGCCGCTGTGACATAGGGAAACTTCCAGATGGCGCCGAGGCCCACCGCCGAACCTGCGGCGGCGAGAATGTAACCCAGCCGGGATGACCATTGGGACTGCTGCATATGAACTCCGGGGTCGAGGCCAGGGCCCACAGGGCCGCTGGCGAAAAGCGGCGGCCAGAGTAAGGGAGGGGCTGCGCAATCACAATCAACAAAAACTGGTATAAATTCGATTTATTGGCACACTTCACCAATAAAATTCAGATTTAATTGCTTTGCTGCTAACAAACAAAAACCGGAGCACATTTGCTCCGGTTTTGACCTGACATGACAGGGGCTGCAGGCTTAGATCACGCCCAGCTCGCGCAACCGCTCCATCAGATAACTGTGAGCCGTGTGGCGCTCTGAAAGCACCACATCCGGACGCGGATGCAGGAACAGCGGCAGAGAGATCCGTGACCTGTTGGCGCTGCCGCCAGCCGGGTTGATGACACGATGGGTGGTGGAGGGGTAGTAGCCGGCGGACGCTTCCTGCAGCATGTCACCGATGTTGATGATCAGGGTGCCAAAGTCGCAGGGCACATCCATCCACTCCCCATCGGACCCCATCACCTGCAGACCCGGCTCATTGGACGCGGGCAAGATGGTGAGCAGGTTGATATCTTCATGGGCAGCGGCGCGAATGGCGCCCGGTGCTTCGGTGCCATCGAAGGGTGGATAGTGCAGCACCCGCAGCAGGGTCTTATGGCTCTCTTCTATCATGGAGGAGAGCGGGCAGCTGTAGTTGGCGGCTATCTCACCCGGCGTGTACTGCTCGACCCACCCCAGCAACTCGGCGGCCAGGTTGTTGGCCAGCTGGTAGTACTCCATGGCTTGCGCCTTCAGCTCCTCGGGCATCTGGCCCCAGGGATAGAGGTGGAAGTACTCCTTGATGTCCTTCTGGCTTTGGCCTTTGGCCACCTCGGAAACCGACGGCGGGAAGTAGCCATCCTGAGTCTCCCGGTTAAACAGAAAGTCCTGTTTCTGTTCGCTCATGAAGAAGCGATACCAGTTGTCGTAAATACCCTGCACCAGTTCCTTGGGGATAGGGTGATTGGTCAGCACACCGAAGCCGGTGGTACGCAGGGATTCGGTGAAGCGCTGGGCGGCGTCTGGCGCCCGGTAGTCGACGGTCAGGACTTTCATGGTTGCTGTTGCACTGCTGTTAAAAAGTGGCCGCAAGTTTACCCCCATGTGACCGGTAAGAAAAGGTTTGCCGACCACCTCATCGCAGCGTCCGCTCCCACAGGCCGATCCGCCCTGGAAAACCGTCCAGCCCCCTCTTGTCCCCGGACGAGCCGGCTCCTAGAATGCGCCATCTGATGACATGCCCGCAATGCGGCGCAGCAAGGAGCATTTGGATGATGAAACAGACACTGGCCAAGGGGCTTGTCGTTGGTTGTTGCCTGTTACTGGGCGCCTGCAGCAGCCTCTCCCAGGAGGAGTGCGCCGCCATGAGCTGGTATAACCAGGGCTTTGCCGATGGCGAGCAGGGCAAGGGACCGGATGCGAGCAAGGCTTATGGCGCAAGCTGTGGCGAATATGGCATCAAGGTCGATCAGGGGGAGTGGCAGCGGGGTTATAAGAAGGGACTCGAGCTTTACTGTATCCCCGAGCTGGCCTATCGCAAGGGACGAGATGGGGAGGAGTACCGAGGGGTCTGCCCCAATGACGAGACCTTCCTGCGCCAGTTTGAACGGGGCCACCAGGAGTATCAGCTGGCCGCCCGCCTCAATGAGCTGGCCAATGCCATCTCCCAAAACGAGCAAGACATCTATCAGCTGGAACAACTGATCCGCAAGGAGAACGACAGTGCCCAGCGTGACAGCTACCGTTATCAACGGGAGCGCGCCATACGTCGCGACAGGGCCCTGCGCGACGAATACAGCCGGCTGCGCTATCCGCCAAGGGTGATAGAGTTCAAGCTGTAAGTTCGCAGCACCCATGGCGCCGAGCCCGATGCGCTCTGGCCACAGCCCCATGAGAAGAGGCCGATGCACTGCATCGGCCTCTTGCTATCAAGGGTCAAGCTGGCGCAACTAAAGCACCCAGCGCGCCAGGCCCAGGGCGATGCCATCCTCGTTGTGATCCGCGGTGACCTTGTGAGCCAGCCCCTGGATCTGCGGCGCCGCGTTGCCCATGGCGACCGCCAGCCCTACCTGTTCGAACATGCTGATGTCGTTGTTGTTGTCGCCAAAGGCCACCACCTCGCTCATGGCGATCCCCTCCCCCGCCGCCCACTGGGCCAGCCGGTTGCCCTTGCTGCAACCGGGCTTGACCAGTTCGACCGCATAGGGCGCCGCCCAATCCTGGGTGAAGGGCAACCCTTCGATCACCCGACTGGCAAAATCATGCAGGTGAGCGGGCTCCTGGCTGAACAGCTCCAGCTTCCACACCTCGGGCTGGGCCAGCAATTGGGCACTGCTCTGGGGCAGGAACTGCACTCTATGCTGCTCCTCCACGCTGGCCGACCAGCTGCGCACCCGGGTGACATAAGGCTCGCAACCCAGGTGGCCAATCCCCTGAGAGAGGTGAGCCAGGGCTTCGACCTGCTCCTCTGCCATGGCGGCCAGCAACGTGGCCAGGGGCTCATTGGCAAGGGGATCCCCGCTCAGGATGCGATCCCCGAGCGGATCGTAGAGATAAGCACCGTTGCTGCAGATGATGGGAGTATCCAGCCCCAGCTCATGATGGAAGGGACGCGCCGTCATGAAGTGTCGGCCCGTGACCAGCAGCACCTTGATGCCCTGGGCACGCGCATCGGCCAGCGCCTGCCGGGTCGCGCTCGAAATCTGGTGATCCCGGGTCAACAGCGTGCCATCCATATCGAGCGCTATGGCTCTGTACTGCGTCATATTCCCTCCAAACAGGCGAAACAAGAGGGGATAAATTCCCAGAGTCGCCCCCGGGATGCAAGCCCCATCAGGCCTGAGAGGCCCATTCTGTGATCTGCCTGTCCCTGTTTGCCCGGCGACGCAGAGCATAGAAACCCAGCGCACAGAGCACAGAACAGGCCGCCGCCAGATAGAAGGGCCACTGATTGCCCGCCAGCAGTACCAGGCTGCCCAGCACCACGGCGACAATTTCACTGCTCACCGCCAGACCACGGTAGAGCCCCATGGCCTGGCCCTGCTGTTCGGCCGAGCTGCGATTGGAGATGGCCACCGAGGTCGCCAACTCCCCCAGGCTCATGCCGATACCGGCGGGAATGAAGGTGAGCGCCAAGCCCCACCATTGACTCGGCAGGATGAACATCAACATGCCCACCGCCATCAGCAGATGACCCACGATCCCCAGGGAGCTGCCGCGCCAGTGTCGCGAGAGCCAGCCCCCCAGCCAGGAACCCAACATCAGCGGCACGCTCACCAGCACGGCCCCTTGCGCCAGTTGCGCCGGATCCCAGGTCAGCTCTTCCACCAACCAGACATTGAAGTAACTGAAGTAGAGTTGCACTGCGCCATAGCTCATCAGGGTCAAGGCGAAGTAAGGCAACAAGGCGGGTGCGAGCAGCAGGGCGCGATTCGACAGGCGCGGCGCCGTGGCAGCCTCAGGCAGTGGAGGCCGGTTGGGCAATAACCAGAGGGCGAGCAGCAAGTTGGCCGCGGTCATGGCCACCGCCAACCAGGCCGCCACGCTGTAATCCCCGGAGATGACGGCGGCATAACCCCCAATCATGGGACCCAGCACCCAACCCAGATTCATGCCGATATTGATCATGGAGAAGTTGCGAGCCTTGGTCTTGGTCGTGCTCATGTCCGCCGCCATCGCCTGCACGATGGCGATATCACCATTGAAGAAGCCTTCCAGCACCCGGCTGAGCAGCAAGATCGGCAGGGATCGCCAGGCGATCCCCAGTGCCATCAAGGCATAACCCGCCAGGACACCGACCAGACAGACCATCAGAATGGGTTTGCGGCCATAGCGATCCGACAATAGACCCAGCAAAGGCGCCCCCAGCAACTGGAACAAGGGGTAGAGCCCCATCACGACCCCCAGCCACACCTTGCGGCTCCAGTCCGAGGCGTCAGGGGCCAGCATGCCTTGCGCCGGATCCAGCATCAGGGGCGCCAACACCGGGGAGGGCAAGCTAAAGCCTGCCACCGCCAGGGTCACCGTCATCACCAGCACCCACAGACTCACCTTGTCTCTGCGGCTCTCCATCGCACTCACCATTAAGTAAAGTTATAAGTTTATTTATACTGCTGAGCAGGGCATGTTTTGTAAAGTGAATTATTGATTTAAAAAATCACTCTACCCATAATGACCCTATGAGTACCGGCGCAGATGAGCGACTCAGGCAGCAACGCCTGGAAAAGACCGCCCTCAGAAGCCGTTGCAGATAACAGCGGGTAACCCATGAACGCCAGCACCGACAAGATACTTCACCTGTTAAAAACCCAAGGCCCCCAGAGCGCTGCGGCCCTCGGCGAGCAGTTGCAGATGACCTCCATGGGTGCCCGCCAGCACCTGCATGCCATGGAGAACGACGGCTGGGTGACCTTCAGGGATGAAGCCCGGGGACGGGGGCGGCCGAGCCGGCTCTGGCTGTTGACCGAACAGGCCTGGCAGCGCTTCCCGGATGGCCATGGCGAGCTGACCCTGCGTCTGATTGACACGGTGCAACAGCTGTTTGGGGAGAGCGGGCTGGACAAGGTGATTGCCGAGCGTGAGCAGCAGCAACTGGGACGCTATCGGGCGCAGCTGGCCGGGCTCTCCTTGCCAGAGCGGGTGGTCGAGCTCGCGGTCTTGCGGACCCGGGAAGGCTATATGGCCGAGGCGAGCAAAGAGGAGGATGGCAGCTGGCTATTGTGGGAGAGTCACTGCCCTATTTGTGTCGCGGCGCGGGGTTGCCTGGGTTTTTGTCGCAGCGAACTCGCCATCTTCGCCGAGTTGCTGGCCCCGGCCCGGGTCGAGCGGGAGCAATATCTGCTCAGCGGCGATCACCGCTGCCTCTATCGCATCAGCCCCCCGGCTCACACTGCGGCCCCTGAGCAGTAAGCCGTTGAGCCGAGCCAGCCCCGAGGCGACCAAAAACAACAAAGCAGGCGCCGGGAGGCCTGCTTTGTTGTTTGCTACGGACCGGTAAGCCCGCATCTGTCTGTCATGGCCCGATGAGGCGTGACGTCTTGTGGTGCTCGGAGTCCGGTTGAACTCGTCGCCGCAGGGGCTGGATGCTGCCACTGCCTGACCACCGTTTGATGAGTTCATATTACCCGGAGGCCCCGGGTGAGTGGTTGCGAAGAGTTGGTTATTTTCGATTGTTTTTGCAATGACTCACCCTTAATCTAGCCAAAGACAACAAAACATTGCGACAGGGTGACAAAGTATGCTGAAACTGGATCGTATCGACCGTCATATTCTGGAATTGATGCAGGAGAATGGTCGCATCAGCAACCTGGAACTGGCCGAGCTGGTCGGCCTCTCCCCCTCCCCTTGCTCACGACGGGTCAAGGCACTGGAGGATGCGGGCCTGATCGATGCCCATGTCACACTGCTAAACGCCCGCCAGCTGGGGCTGACTCTCACCGCCTATATCCACATCTCCATGGACAGACACACTCCTGAGCGATTCGAGAACTTCGATACCGCCATCTCGGCGCTGCCGGAAGTGCTCGAGTGCGACCTCATCACCGGCAACGATGCGGATTACCAGCTCAAGGTGGTGGTGCGCGACATGGAGCACTATCAGCACTTCCTGCTGGACAAGCTGACCCACATTCCCGGGGTGACCGGGGTACGATCCAGCTTCGTGCTGCGCCGCATCAAGCAGAAGACGGCGCTGCCCCTGAACCACCTGGGCTGAGGCTGACAAGCCGCTGATGACGATGCAACATCATGAAAAAGAGGAGGCCTGGGCCTCCTCTTCGCTATTGATCTCCCCTTGACCGGTCAGCTCGATGCCGCAGTGACATCCTCGACTTGCAGCAGCCAGCCTTCGGCGGCCTGGCGGGGCGCGCCACTGAGCACCAATCGCTCATCCGTCTGGGCGGCTTGCCCCTGGGGCAGCTCAACCAGCAGGCTGTCCGAACCGGTATCGAATACCCAGCGCCTCTCCCCAAGAGATTCTATCAAGTAGCCCTCCATCTCGACCTCGGATTGGGCGTGCCACAGCGGCTCCACCGGATCCCGGCTCTCGATGAAATCGGCCTGCACTCCGAAACTGGCTAGCCCCCATAGGATGGAGAGTCCGACCCAATGTTGCATTTCTGGTACTCCTCACGTGGGACTGATGGAGCCAGTATGCGAAGAGAAAAGTGAGCGCACCATGAACGATGGGGCAAACTGTTAACAGGATCGCGAAAAAAACCGACCAAAGCGGTCGGTTACGTCATTTTGTGATGGGGATCTCGCCTCACTTGGTGGCTTCCTCTGCCATGGCCGCCTCCCTTGGCTTATTCATCCACATGGCCAGCCCATGGTGATCGTCACAGATCCCCTCCTCACGCACCGCCTTGACACGGGTACCATCCTTGCAGATGGCGCGCCAGGCATCGGCATCATCTATCTCCAGAGGGCGGCTATGCTGACCCGTGCCGCCACAGGCCACCAGCAAGAGCCCCAGCAGGGGGGCCAATCTGCTTATCCTTATCATCCCTGAACTCCTCATCGTCTGATCTGACTAGCGTCCCAGCTGGCTCGAGATGCGATCGCACAGTCCCTTGAGCTGGGTCAGTTCAGCATCGTTCAAGTCCACCTGATTGCGCAAGTTGTCGGCCAGGCAGCTGGCGCGCACCTCGCCCTGCAAGGCGCGACCCGCCTCGGTCAGCACCACGCATTTTTGCCGTTCATCCTCGGCCGACACGCTGCGGGTGAGCCAGCCCTTGCTCTCCAACCGCTTGACGATGGGGGTCAGGGTGCCCGCATCCAGCCCGGTATCCTGGCCAATCTGTTTGAGACTGACGCCATCCTCGGCCCAGAGGGAGAGCATCACCAGATACTGGGTGTAGGTGAGATCCAGCCGATCCAGCAGGGGGCGATATGCACGCATCACCGCATTGGAGGCGCTATAGAGTGCAAAACAGACCTGCTTCTTCAATTCGCTCATGACACTACCTCGCTGGCTATGCCGCCAGTATACCCGACATTACTCTCTACCCAAATATTTTGCACACAAAGTAGTTGTCAAAAGCCCGGTGCGGTATTAGCCTGAATTTACTTTGCACACAAATGAAAGCGAGACACCACTATGAAGAGCCTCTATCGCACCCAGGCGCTGGCCCAGGCCGGCCGCAACGGTGAAGTTCACACCCAGGACGGCACACTGCAGCTGGCCCTGGCACTGCCAAGCGCCCTCGGCGGCAACGGCCAGGGCAACAACCCGGAGCAGTTGCTGGCCGCCGGCTATGCCGCCTGCTTCTCCAATGCCCTGCTCCATGTCGCCAAGGCCCTGGGAGCGCCGCTCGACACGGCTCCCGTCGCCACCACGGTCGATCTGCTGGCTCGCGCCGACGGCACCTTCACCTTCGCCATCGAACTGGACGTCACACTCACTGGCAGTCATGCCGAGCAGATAGTGCGTCAGGCGCACCAGACCTGCCCCTTCTCCAATGCCATGCGCGGCAATGTCGCCACTCGCCTGCTGCTCAACGGCCAACTGCTGGAGGAGACCAAATGAACCAGATCAGCCGCCAGATCCAACTGCTGCGCTACCCGTCCGGCCTGCCGAACCTGGCCGATTTCACCCTGGCCGAGATCCTGCTGCCTCCTCTGCAAGAGGGCGAAGTCCAGGTCAGCAACCAGTGGCTATCGGTGGATCCCTATATGCGGGGCCGCATGTCCCTGGCCAAGAGCTATGTGCCGCCCTTCGCCCTCAACAGCGCCCTCGACGGCGGTGCCATCGGCACCGTGCAGGCGTCGCGCCATCCCGATTTCAAGGTGGGTGACCGGGTGAGCAGCATGCTGGGCTGGCGAGACACCTTCGTCGCCAAGGGGGATCAACTGACCCGGTTGCCCGCCACAGCGCTGCCGTCCCAGCTCTTCCTCGGCGCCCTCGGCATGCCGGGCATGACCGCCTGGGCGGGCTTGCACAAGGTCGCCCACCTGCAGGCCGGTGAGACCCTGCTGGTCTCAGCTGCCTCGGGCGCGGTCGGCACCATGGCGGTGCAGCTTGCCAAGCGGGCCGGAGCCCGGGTGATCGGCTCCACCGGCTCCGCCGACAAGGTCGCCTACCTCAAGACCCTGGGCGCTGATGCGGTGATCAACTATCGGGAGACGCCGGATCTCGACGCCGAGCTGGCCCGCCTCGCTCCGGATGGCATTCAGGTCTATTTCGAGAACGTGGGGGGCGCCATGCTGGACGCGGCCCTCAACAACATGGCACTGCACGGACGCATCGTGCTGTGCGGCCTCATCGAGCAGTACAACAGCAATGGCCAAGGGAGCGGCCCGCGCAACCTGGCCCAGATGATCCGCAAGCGCATCCTGATGCAGGGGCTGCTGGTCTCCGATCACTGGCAACACTACGGGGACTTCCTGGCCGAGGCGATCCCCGCCTTCGAGGCTGGCGCCCTGCAGGCCGAGGAGACCATCAGCGAGGGGCTGGCCAGCATGCCGCAAGCCTTTATCGGGCTGTTCGAGGGCCGCAACACCGGCAAGATGCTGGTCAAGCTCGACTGACAACCCGCTGCCTGCCGAGGGGCGCAACACCGGCAAGATGCTGGTCAAGCTGGGCTGACAACCAGCCACAAATCGAGGGGCATAGCGCCGGCAAGAGGCCGGTCAAGCTGGGCTGACGGCCAGCCAAGCAGCCGAGGGGCACAGCGCCGGCAAGATGCTGATCAAGCTGGACTGACGGCCAGCCAAGCAGCCGAGGGGCACAGCGCCGGCAAGATGCTGATCAAGCTGGACTGACAGCCAGCTGCCTGGCAGATGTGATATCGCGATAGCCACCTGATCGGCAGAGAGAGAAACGGCAGGATCCGAGCCCTCGGGCTCATCCACCGGCAACTTGCGAAACGGGCCCATCCGTCCTAAGGTGGGCCCGTTTTTTATGGTGCCATCCCGTTTCAGCAAGGAGCTCTTCTTATGCCTAATCCCTATCCTCGCGTCGGGCTCGGGGCTCGGGGCTCGGGGCTCGGGGCTCGGGGCTCGGGGCTCGGGGCTCGATAACATTGTCATCCTGACCAAACAGTTCACCTGCATAGCCACAGCAAGGAGCCTCTCATATGTCCACTCCCTATCCCCGCGTCGGGGTCGGTGTCATCCTCGTCAACCATCAGGGCCAGGTGCTGCTTGGCAAGCGCAAGGGGAGCCACGCCCCCTACTGGTCCATCGCCGGCGGCCACCTGGAGCTTGGCGAGAGCTTCGAGTCGGCAGCCATCCGGGAGGTCGCCGAGGAGACAGGTTTTCTCATCACGCACCCCAGTGTCATAGCCGTCACCAACAACCTGGAGACCTGGCGCGAGAGCGGGCTGCACTACATCTCTGTCACCCTGCTGGCCGAGGTGGAGGGGGAGGCGCAACTGCTGGAGCCGGACAAGTGCGAGGGCTGGGTCTGGTGCGATCCCCGCGCGCTGCCCGAACCCCACTTCGATGCCAGTCGCCAGGCCATCGCCTGCTGGCTGGCCGGGCGCTGCTATCTGCCGCAACCGGGCCAGCCGACCTAATCCCCATCGCCTGCTGGCTGGCGGGACGCTGCTATCTGCCACAGCCGGGCCAGCCGACAGAGTGACCATCACCTGCTGGCTGGCGGGGCGCTGCTATCTGCCGCAACCGGGCCAGCCGACCTAATCCCCATCGCCTGCTGGCTGGCCGGGCGCTGCTATCTGCCGCAACCGGGCCAGCCGACAGAGTGACCATCGCCTGCTGGCTGGCCGGACGCTGCTATCTGCCGCAACCGGGCCAGCCGACAGAGTGACCATCGCCTGCTGGCTGGCTGGTGCCTGCTACCTGCCGGCAAGCGCCTGAATCTGCAGGGCTAGGGCCCGCGCCCTTGTTATCTGCGATTCATGAAACTCTTGTATCATGCAGGTTTTATCAGGATGCGAGTTCAGGGATGACAGGGGTTTTTCTGCAGTTTCTTTGGCTGGGTTGCACCAGCTTCGGCGGCCCGGCTGCTCACATTGGCTACTTCCAGCGCACCTTCGTCGAGCGGCTCGGTTGGCTCAGTCAGGCCGAGTTCGCCCAACAGCTGGCGCTGTGCCAACTGCTGCCGGGACCGGCCTCCAGCCAACTCGGCTTTGCCATCGGCCGCCACAGAGCCGGTCTGGGGGGCGCACTGGCGGCCTTTGTAGGCTTCACCTTGCCCTCCTGCCTGTTGCTGATCCTCGCCGCCCTGGGCCTGGGTCAGCTTGCGAAAAATCTCTGGCTGGACGCCGCCCTCCATGGCCTCAAGCTGCTGGCGCTGGTGGTGGTCGCCGATGCCGTGCTCAGCATGGCGCGTCAGTTCTGCAAAAGCGCCCTGACTCAAGGGATCATGGTGGCAACGGCGGCCGCGCTCTGGTGGCAGCCGGGTCTCCTCACCCAGTTGTTGATGATGCTGGCCGGGGCCCTGCTCTGTGCCCGTCTGGCCAAGGTCGCCGCCCCCCAGTCCACCCCCTGGCAGGGACCTCATTGGCCCAGCCTGATCCTGTTCACGCTGCTCTTCCTCGGATTGCCCTTGTTGGCCAGTTCAGAGCCGGGCCGCCTGGTTGCCGACTTCTTCCGGGCGGGCAGCCTGGTGTTCGGTGGTGGCCATGTGGTGCTGCCTCTGCTCGAGCAGAGTGCGGGCCAGGCCTTGAGCCCCAGCCAGTTCCTGACCGGTTACAGCCTGGCGCAATTGGTGCCCGGCCCCATGTTTACCCTGGCCAGCTATCTGGGGGCCTTGATGCTGCCACAGCAGGCGCTGCTCGGCGCGCTGCTCGCGACCCTGGCGCTCTTTCTGCCGGGCTTCCTGCTGCTCTGGGCCCTGAGTCCCTGCTGGCAGGCACTGCTGGCCAGGCCCCGGCTGGCGGGGGGCGTCGCGGGTATCAACGCCGCCGTGGTGGGGCTGCTGCTGGCGGCCCTCTATCAACCCATCTGGCAGAGCGCGATACTGGCCCCGAGAGATCTCGCACTGGCCGCAGTCGGCCTCTTCCTGCTGCGGGTGATGAAGCTGCCCATACTGGCTCTGGCCGCCCTGCTGCTCGGCTGCAGCCTGCTGCTGGCCTGACTTACTTGCTTGCCCCTGCTGTCCGGTTACAACAGGCTGCTGGCCTGACTTACTTGCCTGCCCCTGCTGTCCGGTTACAACAGGCTGCTGGCCTGACTTACTTGCCAGCCCCTGCTGTCCGGTTACAACAGCCTGCTGGCCTGATGTGTTACTTGCCAGCCCCTGCTGTCCGGTTACAACAGCCTGCTGGCCTGAGTCCGTCTCGCCACAGCGGCGCCTGCCCGACGCTGGGACTGGCTTTTCCATCGCCCATAAAAAACGGCGACGCTGCCGGGCAGCGTCACCGTTTTCATCTCTCGTCTGTACGCCCTGCTAAGGTTCGTCGGCCTGAAAATCCAGGCTCAAACTATTGACGCAGTAGCGTTGCCCCGTCTCGGTTGGCCCATCCGGGAAGACGTGTCCCAGGTGAGACCCGCAACCGGCGCAGCTGATCTCGACTCGCTTCATGCCGTGGCTGCCATCGTTGCGGTAATCCACCCTGCCGTCGAGGGCTCTGTCGAACGAGGGCCAGCCACAACCGGCATCAAACTTGGCACTCGAGGGGAAGATCACCTGTTTGCAGCAGGTGCAGAGGTATTCACCACTCTTGCGGTTGTGCAGCAGGGCGCCGCTGTAGGGTTGTTCAGTGCCCCGCTCCCAGCAGACATGGAACTGCTCGGGGCTTAAGGTGTTGCGCCAGTTTTCAGGGTTATTTTCACTCAAATCTTGCCTCCACGGCGCAGGGTCTGTGAGACAGGGGCCACAGCATAACCAGCCAACGCCCCCGACTCCACCCCACAAAATATCCGGAAAAGCGAGATTGTGATCCCCTTGGCAGATAAAACCGCTGATCCCGCTGATCTGCCAGGGTCAACCTACCGGGATTCAGGGAGCATGATGACCCACAGGGTCGAGTGGCGGACTGACTCGTTCCAGCAGTTTGAGGGCGTGAGCCCGGCCCACGGCAACCTGACGCTTGATGTCATCGGGCAGGAAGGGCAAGCCATCATTGGTGGCCGTGTCTATGGTCTGCACCCACTCCATCCCCTCCCCCGGGGGCGGCAGACGGAACTGGATGTCATAACCACTGGCATTGAACAGCACCAGCCAACGCTCCCCCTCCTCATCCAGAGAACCAATGTCCATGGCGAAGGCTTGGCCCATGGGCGCCTGCCAATCCTGATCCGTGAGCGGATGACCGTCCGGGTGATACCAGTCGACGCGATGGCAGTGCTCCTGGGCGCCATTCCAACTGTCGTCACACAGCCGCAAGTTGGAGAAGACCTCGGAGCTGGCCCGCAGCGCTACCATCTGCCGGGTGAACGCGAGCAGCCGCTCATCCTCCGGCCGCCATTGCCAATTGACCCAGCTTATCTGGTTGTCCTGGCAGTAGGCGTTGTTGTTGCCGAGCTGACTGCGCCCCATCTCATCACCGCCGAGAAAGTGCGGGGTACCCTGGGAGAGCAGCAAGGTGGCGATCAGATTGCGTTTCTGCTGGAGCCGCAGACTGCTGATCCTGGGATCGAGAGTCGGCCCCTCCACCCCGTGGTTGCTGGAGAGGTTGTTGCCGTGACCGTCCCGGTTATCCTCGCCATTGGCCTGGTTGTGGCGCTGGTTGTAAGAGACCAGATCCTCCAGGGTGAAGCCATCGTGGTAGCAGAGGTAGTTGATGCTGGTATGCGGCGAGCGCCAGTTCTTGGGGAAGAGATCCCGCGAGCCCATCAAGCGGGTGGCAAGATCCGCCATCTTGCCGCCATCTCCACGCCAGAAGGCGCGCACCGTATCCCGGTAGCGATCGTTGATCTCCTGCCACTGGCTCGGGAACTGACCGAGTCGGTAGCCGAACGGGCCAATGTCCCAGGGCTCTGCGATGAGCTTGACCCCGGCGAGCACGGGATCGGCCAGCAGCGCCTTGAAGAAGGCCCCCATGGGTTCGAACTCCCCCGCCTCCCGCCCCAGGGTCACCGCGAGATCGAAGCGAAAACCATCCACCTGCATCTCGGTCACCCAGTAGCGCAGGGCATCGAGCACCAGCCGCAGGCTGTTGGGGTGATCCAGATTCACGCTGTTGCCACAGCCGGTGACATTGGCATAACGGTTGAAATCCGGGCCATGGGCGCCGGGTTCGAAACTGTAATAGCCGCTGTTATCCAGCCCCTTGAACGACAGCACTGGCCCGTCAAACCCCGATTCGGCGGTATGGTTGTAGACCACATCCAGGATCACCTCTATCCCGGCCCGGTGCAGCTCGCGCACCATGGTCTTGAACTCGGTCACAGCGTCCCGCACGGCGTAGCGCGGCTCGGGGGCAAAGAAGGCGACCGGGTTGTAGCCCCAGTAGTTGGTGAGCCCCAGATCCTCCAGCCTGGGTTCGGCCATGAAGGCCGCCACCGGCATCAGTTGCAATGAACTGATGCCGAGCGACTTGAGGTGGGTCAGCATCAGGGGATGGCAGAGCCCCAGATAGGTGCCCCGTTCGGCCTCCGGGATGGCAGGGTGCAGCTTGGTGAAGCCCTTGACGTGGGCTTCATAAATCAGGGTCTGCGCCGGGCTAATGGTCGGCTTGGTCACCCCCTGCCAGTCGAAATCATCCCGGACCACCACCGACTTGGCCTGCATGGCCGCGCTATCCCCCTCGTAACTCTCGGCATCCCAGCGCAGCGGGCGGGAGAGCCCACGCGCATAGGGGTCTATCAGCAGCTTGTCGCCATCAAACAGCAGGCCATCCTGAGGTTCGCCATAGAGGCGATAGCCGTAACGCTGACCCGCCCCTATGCCGCTGACATGGCCGAACCGGTACTGACCACGCTGCCCGGGCAACACCAGACAAGCCGTCTCCTGCTCCTGCTCGTCATAGAGGCAGAGCTCGACCCGCTCTGCTTGCGGTGCCCAGACGCAGAACTGACATCCCGTCTCATCCAGCCAGGCCCCGAGGCGCTGGCCGCTTCCCTTCTCGATATTGACCATCAAGACTCCTGTTTGATGAACAAGGTCGCAAGCGGTGGCAAGTCCAGTTCGATGGAGTGGCTCATGCCCTGCCAGGGGGTCGACTCGGCGACAAAATCCAAACCCACATCATAGTTGCTGCCCCAGTAATGCTCGCTGTCGGTGTTGAGCAGCACCCGATAACGGCCAGCGCCCGGCACACCGAGTCGATAGTGTTGACGCGGTACCGGGGTAAAGTTGCTGGCGACCAGCACGGATCCGCAGCCATTCAAGTCGGCGCGCAGCCAGGCCAGGATGCTGTTGTCGGCATCGTTATGATCCAGCCAGCGGAATCCCTGACGCTCATGATCCGCCTCGAAGAGGGCAGTTTCCTGGCGATAGAGCTGGTTGAGATCGCGGATCAACGCCTGCTGGCCCGCGTGTTTCGGGAAGTGCAGCAGGTGCCAGGGCAACTGGGCATCATGATTCCACTCGCTGCTCTGCGCGATTTCGGTGCCCATGAAATTGAGCTTTTTACCCGGATGACCGTACATGTACCCCATGTAGGCGCGCAGGTTGGCGGCTTGCTGCCACTCATCCCCCGGCATCTTGTAGAGCAGGGAGTGTTTACCGTGCACCACCTCGTCGTGGGAGAGCGGCAGGATGAAGTTCTCGTCATAGTGATACACCATGGCGAAGGTCATCTCGTTGTGGTGATAACGGCGATGCACCGGCTCCTTCTGCATGTAGCTCAGGGTGTCGTGCATCCAGCCCATATTCCACTTGAAACCAAACCCCAACCCGCCCAGGAAGGTGGGTCGGGAGACACCGGCGAAGGCGGTGGACTCCTCGGCAATGGTCACCGCGTTGGGGTACTGACCATAGACAGCTTCGTTGAACCACTTGAGCAGGCTGATCGCCTCGTAGTTGTGGTTGCCGCCATCGACGTTGGGTACCCACTCCCCGGCATTGCGCGAATAGTCCAGATAGAGCATGGAGGCGACCGCATCGACCCGCAGGCCATCGATGTGGAACTTGTCGAGCCAGTAGAGGGCGCTCGCCACCAGGAACTGGCGCACCGTGTCCCGGCCAAAATCATAGATGTAGGAGTTCCAGTCCGGGTGCCAGCCCCGGCGCGGATCCTCGTACTCGTAGAGTGGAGTGCCATCGAAGCAGGCCAGACCATGGGCATCGGACGGGAAGTGGGCAGGCACCCAATCCAGGATGACGCCAATTCCCGCCTGATGGCAGGCATCGACGAAGAATTTGAAGTCATCGGCACTGCCAAAGCGGCTGGTCGGCGAGAACATGCCCACCGGCTGATAACCCCAGGATCCGCTGAACGGGTGCTCGGAGACGGGCAGCAGTTCGATGTGGGTGTAGCCCATCTCGGTGACGTAGCCCACCAGATCCACCGCCAGTTCGCACCAACTCAGGCTGTCGCCATTGGGGTGGCGCTTCCAGGAGCCCACATGCAGCTCATAAATGGAAAGTGCCTGCTCGCGTTTGTCACCGCCACAGCGGGCTTGCCAGTCGCCATCTTGCCACTGGTACTGTTCATGGTCGTAGACCACCGAGGCGAACGACGGATACTGCTCGCAGTAGAAGCCGACCGGATCGCTCTTGTGGGGCAGCCGATTGCCCGCCAGATCCTTGAGCTCGAACTTGTAACGTGCCCCGGCCTGCATACCGGGCACGAACAGCACCCAGTGACCACACAGGCTGCGCTGCATGGGGTGACGACGACCATCCCACAGGTTGAAGTCGCCGATGAGGCTCACCGCGGTGGCACTCGGGGCATAGACGGCGAAACGCACCCCGGCAATCGACTGGCCGAGGTGGGTGATGGTGGTGAGCTGAGCCCCCAGGGTCTGATAGAGATGCTCGGGGGCCGCGGTCAGTTCGGCCAGGCCGCTCCAGGCGGCATCCTGGCACTGATAGGGATCGATGATGTCGTGGCTGGCATCGGCATAGCGGGCGATGAGCTGATAGGGAAAGGGGAGTTTGCGGCGGGTGAAAACAGTTTCAAAAAGACCCGATGGGTCACTGGGAGTCAGGGTGGCGACCAGCTTGCCCGACTTGAGATCCTTGACGCCGACCTCGATGGCGTCAGGCAACCAGGCCCTCAACCTCAGACCGGGTCCGTCCGGATTCGCGCAGAGGCCTAAGTGAGAGAAGGGATCGGCACAACGGGCCGCAGCCAAGCGTTCAACGAGCATAGGGACATCCTTTCATAGCAGAGCATCCGCCCGGGCCGGGGCCCGAGCGGATGTGAGCGAGTCATGGGAAAACGACTCAACGACTGGCCTCATCGCGGGCCTGACTCATACGAGCCGCCAACGCCTTGAGCGACTCGCTCTCGAACAGATCTTCCAGATCCGCCGACAGCTTGCGACGCCAGTTCGGGTATTCGTAACTGGTACCGGGCACATTGACCGGTTTGTCCATCTCCAGCCAATCTTCCAGCTGGGTACTGAACAGGGCACAGCTGCCACGGGACATGTGGATCTGCAGGCCGTGGTTCAGCTCGGTATTCATGCCAACCCAGTTGACGTCATGACTGACATTGGGGGAGATGACCCCATGGCCATGCAGGCTGTCGAGGATACTCTGCTTGGCCTGGTGGCGATCAGCATACAGGGTCTTGAGTACCGCCTCGTCCGGGTAGAGTCCTAGCTCCTTGCCGAGCGCCAGATCGTCACAATGCCAGAACCCCTTCAGGGTCGGCATGTCATGGGTGGTCAGGGCCGACATCGCCTGCTCGGTGTAGTGGGCCGGGGAGATATAGCCGCCATCCTCCTTGGAGCGCTCGAAGAAGAACACCTTGTAGGAGTGGACGCCATTCTCTTTGAGGGTCACATCTATGCCCTCAGGCACAGTGCCCAGATCTTCCCCTATCAACAGACACTGATTGCGGTGGGACTCCAGCGCCAGTATGCCGAGCAGGTCATCGACCGGGTAGTAGATGTAGGCCCCTTTGGCCGCAGAGGCACCAGGCGGTACCCACCACAGCCGCAGCAAGGCCATGACATGGTCGATGCGCAGCGCGCCGCACGAGCGCATGTTGGCCCTGAACATATCCACCATGGGCTGATAGGCCGCTTCAAAGAGCTGGCTCGGATTCATGGGGGGCAGACCCCAGTTCTGGCCGAGTGGCCCCAGGATATCGGGCGGCGCACCGACCGAGGCTTTCGGGCAGTAGAGATCCCGGTTGGCCCAGATCTCGGTCGAGCCTTCGGAGACCCCCACCGCCAGATCCCGGTAGATCCCCATCACCATACCGGCCGCCTTGGCCCTGGCATCGGCCGCGGCGAGCTGCTCATCGGCCAGGAACTGCAGGTAGAGGTAGAATCTCACCTCCTGGCTGTGGGTGGCCACCCAGCTGGCGACCTCCGCATTGTGGTAATCCTGCAAGGCCTCGGGCCAGACTGGCCAGCCCCAGGCATTTTGACCTTCTGCATAGAGGCTGGCCTGGATAGCGTCGAAGCTCGCCTGCTGCTGCAGGCTGTCACCACCGGCTGCGACGAAGGATTCGAAGGCCGCGAGGCGGGTGCCGCTCAACGGGCTCTGATCGAACACCTGGCGCAGCATGGGCAGCTTGATGGCGGTGACGCCGCTGTAGTCCACGTACTCCTTGGCGCGCAACGAGGCGAGCTGCTGCTGGAAGGAGGATGAGGCGACTTCGGCCTTGAGGGCCGCATTGGCCTGGAATTCAGGCACGGCTTCCACGTCGATGTAGATGAGGTTCAACCAGCGACGGGAAGAGGGGCTATAGGGGCTGGCACTCTCCGGATTGGCCGGATAGAGGGCATGAATGGGGTTCAGACCGACGAAGTGTGCGCCCCAGCCAGCCACGCGCTCGACCAGCAAGCCCAGATCGCTGAAGTCGCCAATGCCCCAGTTGGTGCGACTGCGCAGGCAATAGAGCTGCACGCTCGGCCCCCACACCTTGCGGCCGTTGGCGATGGGCGCCTGTTTATAGCACGCCTTGGGCGCGACGATGAGCCGCATGCTGGCCAGGGGCTCGTCGTTGCCCTCTTCCAGCAGTGTCAGCTGGTGATAGCCGAGCTCGGGCTGCACCGCCAACGCCACGCGATAGGCCTGGCACTCCATCTCTTCAAATTCGGCGACGCCGACCAGTTCGCCCTCGACCGGGGTGAGCTGACCGGACAACGCGCCCCCCTGCTCCAGCGCCAGCTGCCAGCTGAGGGTGTCGTTGACAAAATCGATGGGCAGACGCAACTCCAGCACGATGGGCTCGCCTTCACGCACCACCATCACGGGATCCAGGGCGCGCAACCAGTGCTGGCGGTACTCCTGTTCCAATTGGGCGGTGAGCGTCGCGTCGTCATCGACGCGGTAACCCATGGCGCCGAGCATGGCGGCCTTGCTCTCTTGGGATACCTGGGCCGGTTGGCCCCAGGCATCAACATACTCGCTGGCAATGCCTTTGGCGACAGCCAGCTGTTCTATCAGGGTGGTCATAGTTTGAGAATTCCCGCTGTGGATTCTGTCTATACTATTTTGTTTAGTTTTTATGGGTCTTACAGGCGAACTGGCTCTTTGGCCACGCCAAACCGCCGCCATTTTCACACATCTGACCCGGGGGTTGTGTGACAGAGTAGGCACTATTTGGGTTATCTCTTTCGACAAAAACTGGTAGTCAGTTACATAAACAGAAAATAAATTTCACAGTTTTTCATGATATAGCGCAATTTCGAGCAGATTGTTGGTTGACTCACCGGTGAGTTCTAGTAAATTTACAAACGGAATTTTCTTTGACTACTGAACAGTTAGGTAACCAATTATGACTATCAAAGTAGGTATTAACGGTTTTGGCCGTATCGGTCGTTTCGTTTTCCGTCTGGCCGCTGAGCGCGCTGACATCGAAGTTGTTGGTATCAACGACCTGATCGACGTTGACTACATGGCTTACATGCTGAAGTACGACTCCACTCACGGCCGTTTCAATGGCACCGTTGAAGTCAAAGACGGCAACCTGGTTGTTAACGGTAAAACCGTGCGTGTTACCGCTGAGCGTGACCCGGCCAACCTGAAATGGGATGCCATCGGTGTTGACGTGGTTGCCGAGGCTACCGGTCTGTTCCTGGACGACGCCACTGCACGTAAGCACATCGCTGCCGGTGCCAAGAAAGTCGTACTGACTGGCCCGTCCAAAGACGCTACCCCTATGTTCGTCATGGGTGTTAACGACTCTACCTACGCTGGCCAGGACATCGTTTCCAACGCTTCCTGCACCACCAACTGCCTGGCCCCGATCGCCAAGGTTCTGAACGATACCTTCGGTATCGAATCCGGCCTGATGACCACTGTCCACGCTACCACTGCTACCCAGAAGACCGTTGATGGTCCGTCTGCCAAAGACTGGCGCGGTGGCCGCGGTGCGGCTCAGAACATCATCCCGTCCTCTACCGGTGCTGCCAAAGCTGTTGGCGTTGTTATCCCGGAGCTGAACGGCAAACTGACCGGTATGGCGTTCCGCGTACCTACTCCGGACGTGTCCGTTGTTGACCTGACCGTTAACCTGAAGAAAGCCGCCACCTACGCCGAAATCTGCGCAGCCATGAAAGCAGCCTCCGAAGGCTCCATGAAGGGCGTGCTGGGCTACACCGAAGATCAAGTGGTTTCCACCGACTTCCTGGGTGAGCGTCAGACTTCCGTGTTCGATGCCAAAGCCGGTATCGCACTGAACGACAAATTCGTGAAAGTTGTATCCTGGTACGACAACGAAATGGGCTACTCCAGCAAGGTTCTGGACCTGATCGCTCACATCTCCAAGTAATTTGGGATGCGCCATCACGTAGCGTAAAAAGGCGGCCATTGGCCGCCTTTTTTGTTATCTGCACACTGTTGTTGGATCGTCGAATCATCGCCGGATCCTCAAGGAGTTCCCATGCAATCCCTCCGTCCCCTGACTGCCAACTGCCAGCTAGTCAACAACTCGTCCGGCCTGCCCCTGCTCTATATCGACAATGGGGTCGCCAAGGCCGAGATCAGCCTGTTTGGTGGCCATGTGTTGCGCTATCAACGCCATGGTGAGCCAGCATCCCTCTGGCTAAGCGACAAGGCCGTGCTGGATGGCAGCAAGCCTATCCGTGGCGGCATACCTGTCTGCTGGCCCTGGTTTGGCCCCTCCCCCGCCCGGGTAGGCAACGGCAAACCAGCCCATGGCTTCGCCCGTACCAGCCTCTGGACACTGGATGGGGTGAGCGATCACGAAGATGGCACCCTGGTCCATCTCTCCCTGACCGATAGCGATGCCACACAGGCACTCTGGCCCCACCCCTTCGAGCTGGAACTGGATATACTGGTCGGCCGCGAGCTCTCCCTGGTCCTGACAACCCGCAACACAGGGTCGGCGCCCATCGTCTATAACGCCGCCCTGCACACCTACTTGCAGGTGAGCGCCCCTGAGGCCATCGAGGTGCAAGGCCTCGGCGAACCCTACACCGACAAACTGACCGGCCAGGATGCGCAGCAACAGGGCGCTCTGACGCTCACAGCGGCCATTGATCGGGTCTACCACCAACCCGAGGCCATGATCCGGGTTCAGGATGGCGATCGCACCACTCAGGTGGTCAGCGGCAACCACGACAGCGTTGTGGTCTGGACCCCTTGGCTGGAAGGGGCCACCGCCATGGCCGACATGAGCAACGACGGCTACCGCACCATGCTCTGCGTCGAAGCCGCCATAACGGCCGATGCTGGCGTGACCGTCGGGCCGGATGAAGAGCACAGCTTCTCCACCGTGATCATCTGACCCAGAGCGGACGATGGGGGCTATCACTCCAACCTCGGCGTCTAAGCCGCCATCACCGCCGATGCTGGCGTGACCGTCGCACCGGATGAAGAGCACAGCTTCTCGACCGTGATTTGCTAACGATCAGCCAATAGCAAGAGGGCACCCTGGGGTGCCCTCTTTCATGGCGGCTGGTTAGCCTCATGGACAGCCTGTCAGGCGTTACCCTGTACCTTCAGCTTGAGCTCTGCGGCAAAGTCCAACATGCGATCGAGGGGGATCAATGCCTTGATGCGCAGGGCCTCATCGACCAATATCTCATGCTGCTCGGCACCATCGGTGAGCGCATCCTTGATAGCCGCCAGGCCGTTCATTGCCATCCAGGGGCAATGAGCACAGCTGCGGCAGGTCGCGCCATCGCCACCGGTCGGTGCCTCGACCATCTCCTTGTCCGGACAAGCCTGCTGCATCTTGTAGAAGATGCCGCGATCGGTCGCCACGATCAGTTTCTTCTGAGGCAAGTCGCGAGCGGCCTTGATCAGCTGACTGGTGGAACCCACCGCATCGGCCAGCTCGATGACCGAAGCCGGGGACTCCGGGTGCACCAGCACGGCCGCGTCCGGGTTCTGGGCCTTGAGGGCACGCAGGGCGCTCGCCTTGAACTCATCATGGACGATGCAGTGCCCTTGCCAGCGCAGCATCTGGGCACCGGTCTTCTTCTCGATATAGGCGCCCAGGTGCCTGTCCGGGCCCCAGATGATCTTGTGGCCCTGGCTATCGAGATGTTCGACGATTTCGAGCGCAATGCTGGAAGTCACCACCCAGTCTGCCCGTGCCTTGACCGCAGCCGAGGTGTTGGCATAAACGACGACGATATGATCCGGGTGGGCATCGCAGAAGGCGGAGAACTGCTCAATCGGGCAACCCAGATCGAGGGAACACTCGGCCTTCAGGGTCGGCATCAACACCTGTTTGTGGGGACTCAGGATCTTGGACGTTTCCCCCATGAAACGCACCCCCGCCACGATCAGGGTCTGGGCTGCGTGATCCCGGCCAAAACGGGCCATCTCCAGGGAGTCACCGACGAAACCGCCGGTGGCTTCGGCCAGGGCCTGGATCTCGGGATCCGTGTAGTAGTGGGCGATCAGCACGGCCTTGCGCTCAATCAACAGCGCCTTGATCTCCTCGATGAAGCGGCTCTTCTCGGCCTGGCTCAAGGGGACGGGTTTGGCCGGGAAGGGGTAATCCATCTCAACCGCGGGAGGGATACTGCTCAGTGCATTGCTCATTGCGACTGTTCCATCAGGGCTTGGAAAGGCCAAAATTATAACCAGAAGCCGGCCACAAACCCATCAACAAATCACAATCACCGTCAGAGGGCTCAAGCGCGCCCACAACAAAAAGGCCCGCACATTTGTGCGGGCCTTTTTGTGTGACCATCTCGATGGCCTGGAATATGGTGGTCGTTACTGGGCTCGAACCAGTGACCCCCTCCTTGTAAGGGAGGTGCTCTCCCAGCTGAGCTAAACGACCTGGGAAACTGTCCATCTCAGCGATGGGAAATGATGGTGGGCCGTGCTGGATTCGAACCAGCGACCAATTGATTAAAAGTCAACTGCTCTACCGACTGAGCTAACGGCCCATCTAA
>NZ_JANUES010000012.1:0-92289 GCF_024809075.1 Aeromonas sp. BIGb0445 | reverse complement strand
CGCCCGGGACAGGCTCACCTTTGGCGCCTGGGCGGTGATGAGCCCCTGTTACCTGAATATCACGGAAGTCACTACGAGGGTGAAGGCATGATCCGCTGGCTACGGCTATGGGCCATTACCCAGAAGGAGCTGCGTCAGCTCGCCCGGGACAGGCTCACCTTTGGCACCTGGGCGGTGATGAGCCCCTGTTGCCTGAATATCACGGAAGTCACGACGAGGGTGAAGGCATGATCCGCTGGCTACGGCTATGGGCCATTACCCAGCAGGCGCTGCGTCAGCTCGCCCGGGACAGGCTCACCTTTGGCGCCTGGGCGGTGATGAGCCCCTGTTACCTGAATATCACGGAAGTCACTACGAGGGTGAAGGCATGATCCGTTGGCTGCGGCTGTGGGCCATTACCCAGAAGGAGCTGCGTCAGCTGGCCCGGGACAGGCTCACCTTTGGCGTCTGGGCGGTGATGAGCCCCTGTTGCCTGAATATCACGGAAGTCACGACGAGGGTGAGGGCATGACCCGCTGGCTGCGGCTATGGGCCATTACCCAGAAGGAGCTGCGTCAGCTCGCCCGGGACAGGCTCACCTTTGGTATGGTGGTGATGATCCCCCTGATCCAGCTGCTGCTGTTTGGCTATGCCATCAATACCGATGTGCGCCATATCCCGGTTGGTCTGCTCGACATGAGTCGCACGGCGGATGCCCGTCTGTTGGTGGAGGCGGTCAAGGCGACCCAGGTGGTCAGCATTGCGCGCCACTATGAGGGCGTCGACCAGGCTGAATCGGCCCTGACCCGGGGGGAGGTGCGCGCCGTGCTGGTGTTGCCGGCGGATTTGCCGAGGCGGCTCGGTGAGGGGCGCCCCGTGGGACAGTGGCTGGTCGATGGCTCGGATACCCTGATCGCCAGTGCCCTGCTTGGCCTGCGCAGCATGCCGCTCACCGAGCTGGACGCCCGCCTGACTCAACCTCCGGTCAGTCTGGAGACGGTGCTCTACTTCAACCCCTCGCGCCGCTCGGCCATCAACATAGTGCCGGGTCTGCTCGGGGTCATCCTCACCATGACCATGATCATGTTCACCTCGGCGGCCATAGTGCGCGAGCGGGAGCGGGGCAATCTGGAGCTGCTCATCACCACCCCGGTGACGGCGCTGGAGCTGATGCTCGGCAAGATATTGCCCTACATCGGGGTGGGCCTTGTCCAGGTCGCCATCATATTGGGATTGGGTCACCTCATTTTTGCCGTGCCGATCAACGGGGCCCTGAGTCAGGTGCTGCTGGCCACCCTGCTATTCATCGCCGCCAGCCTGACCCTGGGGCTGCTCATCTCGACCCTGGCTCAGACCCAGTTGCAGGCGATGCAGATGACGGTGTTCGTACTGCTGCCCTCCATCCTGTTGTCGGGTTTCATGTTTCCCTACGAGGGGATGCCGGTGCCCGCCCAGTGGGTCGCCGAATTGCTGCCCGCCACCCACTTCATGCGCATCATTCGCGGCATAGTGCTACGGGGGGGCGAGCTGGCATCGCTCTGGCAGGATGCCCTCTGGCTAGGGGGCTTCGCCGTCATAGTGCTGCTGCTGGCGGCCCATCGTTTCAAGAAGAGCCTGGATTGAGGTGGTGGAAGAGGACCCCGGATTGCCGGGGTCTGTGGCATCACTCGGGCAGACGCCGGGCGCTGCGGGGCAGGGTGGGATAATCGGCGATAACCGGCAGCGCTGCCTGCTGGCGGCGCAGCATGTCGAGGGCGGCGAAGGCGAGCAGGCGTCGGCCACTGGCGGGATCCGGGTGATTGACCCTGAGGGTCTGTCCCCAATGGCGGCCATCACGAGAGAGCAGCAGGGGCACCCCCTCGGGGCCGGCGCGGCCTATGGTGAGCGCCAGTCCCTGCGCTGGCCCCTCGAGCCGTGCCAGATCCTGGGGCAGATCCTGGCGGTAGCTGGCGCTCACCCCGACCCGATCCCGGCACAGGGCCAGCAGGGCCCCCTGACTGGCCCCTTCAATCAGTTGCAGGGGTTGGTGCTCGTCGAGGCTTGCCAGTATCTGCAACCAGGGAGCCTGATCCCCTCGCCCTACCAGCCAGGGCTGGATCGCCTGGATCAGCCGGGTCTCGGCGATCGCCATGTCTGCCGCACTCGCCCCGTGACCGATCAGCTTGAGCTCGATGAGCGGCATGGCGGAGCGGTAGCCGAGCTCGATCCCGGCGGGCCAGGGGGCGGCATCGAGCTGGTCGCTCAAGGCCGACTCCGAGATGCCGAAGCTGTAGAAGCGGCGCAGCTCGGTGTCCCGGGCACTTCCCGCACCGCGTAGCCGTGGCACTATCTGCTCGCGCACCATCTGCTTGAATTCGAAAGGCACCCCTGGGGTAAAGAAGAGTCGGCTCTGGCCATGGCTGACCAGGAAGCCGCAGGCGGTGCCGACCGGGTTATCGAGGATCTCGCTGCCCCCTGGCAACCAGGCCTGTTTGGCGTTGCTGGCAGGCATGGGGCGACCCCGGCTGGCATAGCGCGCCTTGATGACCTCGAGCCAGTCAGGGTAGAGCGTCAGCGGCGCGTCAAAGGCCTCGGCGGCGGCTTGCGCGGTCAGATCGTCGGCGGTGGGCCCCAGGCCACCACAGACCAGCACCAGCTCGGCGCGGGCCGCGCATTCGCACAGCAGGCTCACCAGGTCGGTCATGTTATCGCCCACCGTATGGCGGCGCCGCACCTGCCACCCCTGTTCGAGCAGCAGGGCGCTGAGCCAGGCGGCATTGGTGTCCACCACCAGACCGGTCACTATCTCGTCCCCGGTGCTGATTATCTCTATGTGCATGACAGATTCCTGATGAGACTGGTTGAACATGGGGGGTGGCCAGCTTGCCGTGTCGTCGGGACAGGGCGCCAGGCAGCATGGGATTGTAGCGGCCCCACGGGAAGATTATCCAGAGGATCCATCCCGGCCACTATTTCGGTTTGGGTTCGAAGTAGTAGCTGATGCGAGTGCGCGGGTTCAGGTATTCAAACACGGCGGGGGGGAGGCGCTTGGGGTGGATCACCTTGGCGATGGTGAGTCCGACCTGGCTCAGATCGATGATGGCCGCCTCCTGGCGTGGAATGCCTGGGTCATAGAGCAGTACGCTCGGATAGAGCAGGCTGCTGCCCTTGATGGCGATGACCAAGCCAATCTGGCCATTGGATAGCTGTACCACGCTGCCCGGAGGATAGATGCCGAGCAGGCGGATCAGCAGGGCCAGATAGTCGGGGTTGAATTGGCCCTTGCGCTGCTTGTAGAGGCTGGAGAGGGCAGAGAAAGGCACCTTGGCATGGCGGTGGCAGAGATTGTCATATTCATTGATCAGGGAAACGAGCTGGGTCAGAGGATCGAGCTGGCTGGCCTTGAGCCCTTGAGGCCCGCTGCCATCCAGGTACTCGTGATGGTGCAGCACTATGCCCTTGGCCTCCTCGGGAAAGGATGGGGTCAGGTTGACAAGGCTGAGGCCATAGCGGCCATGTTGCGCCAGCAGGTTTTGCTCCGGCTTGGTCAGTGGCTCGCGTTTACGCACTATCTGGCTCGGGATCTTCAGCTTGCCGATGTCATGGAAGAGGGCGCCCATGCCGACTTGGCTTATCTGTTCAGCCCCCAGATTGCACTCCTTGGCCAGCATCATGCTCAGCACGCTGACGTTGAGGGAGTGGTAGTAGAGCTGGTCGTCCACGTCACCCTCGGCCATCAGGTGCAGCACCAGATCGTCCGCCGCCAGCAGTTGCCGGGTGATGGCATCGATGAGCTCTTTCGCCTCGGTGATGGCATTGAGCGGACGGGCCTGCACCTTGCCCATCAGGCTGCGCACCTGGCTCAGGGAGTGCTGAAACTGCTTGTCGCACTGCTGTACGTCACGGCGGTATTGCTGCAACCGGGCGATGCGCTCCTCTTTATCCTGCTGCATCGCCTCTTGTTGGCTGCTCTGCTCTGACATTGGGATCTCAACGGGGGCGACACTATCCGGAGGCAGAGGCGGGCTGTCGCTCTTGTCGGGGAACAGGGTGACCTGTTGCAAGCCGAGTCGACGGATCAGCGCTATCTCTTCCTCACTCTTTATCTTGAAACTGGAAAACAGGAAAGGGTGCTCACGCCAGCCCAGAGGCAGGGAGACATAGTTGCCGACTTGCAGCCTGTCTACTGAAATGGTGATGCCAGCCATGGTGTTCGGAATGAGGGGCGCTTGAGCCGTATGCTAGTCAATGGCAGGGGTGAACACAAAGGTATCTGATGACAGCTCGGGTGCTTTATTATAGGCTTCTAGATGTCCAGACATTCTTACCGATGCAGTACAGGGAGTCAGCATGCCCATCAAGATCCCGGATCAGTTGCCCGCCGCCGAAGTATTGGGGCAGGAGAACATCTTCGTCATGACGGAATCCCGGGCCGTCACCCAGAACATACGCCCGCTGCGGGTGCTCATTCTCAATCTGATGCCCAAGAAGATAGAGACGGAGATCCAGCTGATGCGGATGCTCTCCAACTCGCCCTTGCAGGTAGACGTCGATCTGCTGCGCATAGACGATCGGGAGTCGAAGAACACGCCCCAGGCGCATCTGGAAAACTTCTATCACGATTTTGAGCAGGTGCGTGGCAACAACTACGACGGCATGATCATCACCGGGGCCCCCCTGGGGCGGGTGGAGTTTGAAGAGGTCATCTACTGGGACAAGGTGGTCGAGATCATCGAGTGGTCCCACGAACATGTTACCTCCACCCTCTTCCTGTGCTGGGCCGTGCAGGCGGCGCTCAAGGCGCTCTATGGCATGGACAAGCAGACCCATGGCGAGAAGCTTTCTGGCATCTATCGCCACCACCGGCTGGATGAGAACGAGCCGCTGCTGCGCGGCTTTGATGACGACTTCGTGGCGCCCCACTCCCGTTATGCCGCCTTCGATGGCGATCTCATCCGCGCCCATACCGACCTGCAGATCTTCGCCGAGTCCGAGGAGGCTGGCGTCTATCTCGCCGCGACCAAGGATTGCCGCCAGGTGTTCGTCACCGGCCACCCCGAATATGACGTGCTGACCCTGGATGGGGAGTACAAACGGGATCTCGAGGCGGGACTCGAGCCCATGGTGCCGGTCAACTACTACCCCGACAATGATCCGGCCAAGCCGCCGCGCGCCAGCTGGCGCAGCCATGGTCACCTGCTGTTTGCCAACTGGCTCAACTACTACGTCTACCAGCTCACCAGTTATCGCCTGGAAGATATCGGCAAGGTGTTCACCTACGAGAAGCCCCGCGACTGAGGGTGACTTGCCGTCTCTCCCCCATGAAAAAGCCGCTCAATGAGCGGCTTTTTTGGCCTTGCAGGGCGGCCTGAGTGCAACCTTTATCAGTCAGCTCAGTAATCGCCGTGGGCCCGCTTGGCTTTTTCGATCATGGGGGTGATGGTCATCCCCTGGATCACGATGGAGAACATGACCACGGCATAGGTCATGATCAGTATCACTTCGCGCAAGTCTACCCCTGAGGGGAGCATCATGGTGTCGGTTGGCAATGCCAGCGCCATCGCCATGGCCAGGCCGCCCCGCAGGCCGCCCCAGGTCAGGATGCGGATGGAGAAGGTGTTGTAGCTGCGGAACTTGCGAAACGCCACATAGGGCAGGGAGACGCTGATGAAACGCGCAGCCAGGCAGAGTGGAATGGCGATGATGGGCAACAGCCAGAACTCCCAGCCGATATCGAGCAGCACTATCGCCAGACCGATCAGCAGGAACAGCAAGGCATTGAGGAACTGATCCATCAACTCCCAGAAGTGATCCAGATAGTGCTTGCTCTGTTCGGAGAAGCCGGTGTGACGAGTCCAGTTGCCGATCATGATGCCGGTGACCACCATGGCCAGGGCACCGGAGACACCCATAATGTTGGCCAGGGCAAAACCGGCAGTCGGGATGCAGAGGGTGAGCAACAGTTCCAGGGAACCATCATCGGTGGCGCTGATCATGACGTGGGCCAACAGGCCAAGCAGCAGACCGAACAGTATGCCGCCGAGGGCTTCATGCATGAAGACGGAAGCCACCCCCGAGAAGGTGGGCTCGCTGCCGCCAAAGGCCACGGCAAAGACGGTGACGAAGATCACCAGACCCACACCGTCGTTGAACAGGGATTCCCCTTCGATCTGGATGGCGATCTGGGGTGGCGCCTTGAGCTTCTTGACGATGGCCAGCACGGCGATAGGGTCGGTGGGGGAGATGAGTGCCCCGAACAACATGCAGTAGATGAAAGGAATTTCCCAGCCCAGCAGCGCCGAGATGCCCCAGAAGCCGTAGCCGATGAGGAAGGTCGACAGCAGGGTGGAGAAGAGGGCAAGAATGGTGATTTCCCACTTCTGATCCCGCAGTGCTGGCAGGTTGATCCCTATCCCGCCTGCAAACAGCAGGAAGCCCAGTATCCCCTTGAGCAGGAAGTCCTGGAAGTTGATGCTCTCCATGGTGGAGACGGCAAGGGGTTCCAGATTGAACCAACCCAGCTTGCCGAACATGACCATCAACAAGGAGATCAGCATGGAGCCCGCCGTGATGGCGATGGTGGTCTGGATTTTGAGGACATATTGGTTGGCGAAGGCGATAAGAATCGCCAATGCTGCCAAGAAGCAGAGAGTGTAGTAGACGCTCATAGTTATTTTTCTCGTTGGAGTTACAGCAAGCACGAGTCCCTATAGGACGGGCATAGGGTACTCTGTGGTGATAGTTTACTCACTACCTACTTTTGGGTATCGAGACGAAAGTTTTAGACAGATAGACGGCTAGATTTCCATTTTTTTCCTTTGCTGTTAGGATGAAGCCACGCAGTTGCATGGATGTAAGAGGGAAGAGCGGTGTCGATAAATAACAAGAGTCTACAGGCCTGTCTGGCGCAGAGGATCCTGATCATAGATGGTGCTATGGGTACCATGATCCAGGGCTACAAGCTGGGAGAAGCGGATTACCGGGGCGAGCGCTTCGCCGACTGGCATACCGACATCAAGGGCAATAATGACCTGTTGGTGCTCAGCCAGCCCGGGATCATTCGTGAGATCCACGATCAATATTGCGCCGCCGGGGCCGACATCCTCGAGACCAACACCTTCAACGCCACCCCCATCGCCATGGCCGACTACGAGATGGAAGCCCTCTCGGCGGAGATCAACCTGGAAGCGGCCCGTCTGGCCCGTGCCGTCGCCGATGAGTGGACGGCCAAGGACCCGACCAAGCCGCGCTTCGTGGCGGGGGTGCTGGGCCCCACCAACCGCACCGCCTCCATCTCGCCGGACGTCAACGATCCGGGCAAGCGTAATGTCACCTATGACCAGCTGGTGGCCGCCTACACCGAATCGACCCACGCCCTGATCGAGGGGGGTGCCGACATCATTCTGATCGAGACTATCTTCGACACCCTCAACGCCAAGGCGGCCGCCTTCGCGGTGGAAGGGGTGTTCGAAGAGCTGGGCTATGCCCTGCCGGTGATGATCTCCGGCACCATCACCGATGCCTCCGGCCGCACCCTCTCCGGCCAGACCACCGAAGCCTTCTACCACTCCCTGCGCCATGTCAAACCGCTGTCGTTTGGCCTCAACTGCGCGCTCGGCCCGGACGAGCTGCGGGAATATGTGGCTGAGCTGTCGCGGATCAGCGAGAGCCATGTCAGCGCCCACCCCAACGCCGGTCTGCCCAATGCCTTCGGCGAGTACGATCTGGATGCCGATGAGATGGCGGCCCATATCCGCGAGTGGGCCCAGAGCGGCTTCCTCAATCTGGTGGGGGGCTGCTGTGGCACCACCCCGACCCACATTCGCGCCATGAGCGAGGCGGTGGCGGGCATCAAGCCGCGCGCCCTGCCCGAGTTGCCGGTGGCCTGCCGTCTGTCGGGGCTGGAGCCGCTGATCATCACCGCGGAGTCCATGTTCGTGAACGTGGGGGAGCGCACCAACGTCACCGGCTCGGCCAAGTTCAAGCGACTGATTAAAGAGGGGCTCTACGACGAGGCCCTCGATGTGGCCAAGCAGCAGGTCATGAGCGGCGCCCAGATCATCGACATCAACATGGACGAGGGGATGCTGGACGCCGAGGCGGCCATGGTGCGCTTCCTCAACCTCATCGCCGGCGAGCCGGACATCGCCCGGGTGCCGGTGATGATCGACTCCTCCAAGTGGGAGGTGCTGGAGGCGGGGCTCAAGTGCGTGCAGGGCAAGCCGGTGGTCAACTCCATCTCCATGAAGGAGGGGGAGGCCAAGTTCATCGAGCAGGCCAAGCTGCTGCGTCGCTACGGCGCCGCCGTCATCGTCATGGCGTTCGACGAGCAGGGTCAGGCCGATACCCGGGCCCGCAAGTTCGAGATCTGCCAGCGCGCCTACCGGGTGCTGGTGGACAAGGTCGGCTTCCCGCCGGAAGACATCATCTTCGATCCCAACATCTTCGCCATCGCCACCGGCATCGACGAGCACAACAACTACGCGGTGGACTTCATCGAGGCGGTGAAGGACATCAAGGATAATTTGCCCCACGCCATGATCTCCGGCGGCGTCTCCAACGTCTCCTTCTCGTTTAGGGGCAACGAGCCGGTGCGGGAAGCCATCCACGCGGTCTTCCTCTACCACGCCATCCAGAACGGCATGGACATGGGCATCGTCAACGCCGGTCAGCTCGCCATCTATGAAGACATTCCGGCGGAGTTGAAAGAGAAAGTGATCGCCGTGGTGCTCAACCTCAACGACAACGCCACCGAGGATCTGCTGGCCATCGCCGAGAAGTATCGCGGTGCCGGCGCCCAGGCCGAGGATCCCCGGGATCAGGAGTGGCGCAGCTGGCCGGTGGGCAAGCGGCTGGAGCACGCCCTGGTCAAGGGGATCACCGACTTCATCGAAGAGGATACCGAAGAGGCGCGGGCCGGGGCCGAGAAGCCGCTGCACGTGATCGAAGGGCCGCTGATGGATGGCATGAACGTGGTCGGCGACCTGTTTGGCGCGGGCAAGATGTTCCTGCCCCAGGTGGTCAAATCTGCCCGGGTGATGAAGCGGGCGGTCGCCTACCTGCAACCCTATATAGAGGCGGAAAAGTCGGGAGGGTCGAGCAACGGCAAGATAGTGATGGCCACCGTCAAGGGGGACGTGCACGACATCGGCAAGAACATTGTCGGGGTGGTGCTGCAGTGCAACAACTACGAGATCGTCGATCTCGGGGTCATGGTCTCCTGCGAGAAGATCCTCAAGACTGCCCGGGAAGTGAATGCCGACATGATCGGATTGTCCGGCCTCATCACCCCGTCCCTCGACGAGATGGTGCACGTGGCCAAGGAGATGGAGCGTCAGGGCTTCAAGTTGCCGCTGCTGATCGGCGGTGCCACCACCTCCAAGGCCCACACAGCAGTGAAGATAGAGCAGAACTACTCCGAGCCCGTGGTCTATGTCTCCAACGCCTCCCGGGCGGTCGGGGTGGCCCAGAGTTTGCTCAACCCCGAGCTCAAACCCGCCTTCGTCGCCCGCATCGACAAGGAGTACGAAATCGCCCGGGAGCAACATGCCCGCAAGCAGCCGAGATCCAAGCCGGTCAGCCTGGCCCACGCCCGCGCCAACCGCCAGCAGCTGGACTGGGTGAACTATCAGCCCCCCGCCCCCCGCGAGCCTGGGGTACAAAAATTCGAGAACATTGCCATCTCGGTGCTGCGCCCCTACATCGACTGGACGCCGTTTTTCCTGAGCTGGGAGCTGGCGGGCAAGTATCCCCGCATCCTGGAAGATGAGGTGATAGGCGAGGAGGCGACCAAGCTGTTCGCCGAGGCCAACGCCATGCTGGATCTGCTCGAGCGTGATCAGAGCGTGCGCTGCGCCGGCATCATAGGGCTGTTCCCGGCCAACCGGGTCGGCGACAGCATCGAGGTCTATAGCGACGAGTCACGCAGCGAGGTGCGCAAGGTGCTGCATCACCTGCGTCAGCAGAGCGAGAAGCAGGGCTTCCCCAACTACTGCCTGGCGGACTATGTGGCACCCAAGGAGAGCGGCAAGCCGGACTGGATCGGTGCCTTCGCGGTGACCGGTGGCATAGGGGAAGAGGCCATCGCCAACGCCTACAAGGCGCAGCATGATGATTTCAATGCCATTCTGGTGCAGGCGGTGTGTGACCGCCTGGCCGAAGCCTTTGCCGAATACCTGCACGAGCAGGTGCGCAAGGTGCATTGGGGTTATGCCGCGGACGAGGCGCTCAGCAAGGAGGATCTCATTCGCGAGAACTATCAGGGCATACGGCCAGCCCCTGGCTATCCGGCCTGCCCCGAGCATACCGAGAAGGGCAGCATCTGGGAGCTGCTGGATGTAGAGCGGGCGATCGGCATGCAGCTGACCGAATCCTACGCCATGTGGCCGGGTGCCGCGGTATCGGGCTGGTACTTCTCCCACCCGCAAGCCAAGTACTTCGCGGTGGCGCAGATCCAGCAAGATCAGGTCGAGGATTATGCCATGCGCAAGGGCATGAGCCTGGCCGAGGCCGAGCGCTGGCTGGGACCCAACCTGGGGTGAGGCGCGGTTCGGCCCGACTGGCCATAGGCCCATGAAAACGGCGGCCCCACTCTGGGGCCGCCGTTTTACATCTGGATGACAGAGACCGAGTTTTTGCACTTTTTGTGTGGATTGTCTTGTTGTCAGGATAAACGATTGGCGTTGTCATAGGGCTGTGGCACCTTATACTCTCCCGCCCTATCCTGCCCAGGCACTGCCTCCTAGCGGAACTTTCATGAAGATTGCTATTTTATCCCGTGAGCCTAGAAACTACTCCACTCGCCGTCTGGTCGAGGTGGCTCGTGCCCGTGGTCATGAGGTCGAGGTGCTCGACACCCTGCGCTGCTACATGAATATCGCTTCTCATAATCCCTCCATCCATTATGAAGGGGTGGAGCTTGGCAATTACGATGCGGTGATCCCGCGCATTGGCGCCAGCATCACCTTCTACGGCACCGCAGTGCTGCGCCAGTTCGAGATGATGAGCACCATGGCCCTCAACAGCTCGGTGGCCATCTCCCGCTCCCGGGATAAATTGCGTGCCATGCAACTGTTGTCGCGCCACGGCATCGGCCTGCCGGTGACAGGTTATGCCCACAGCACTCATGATGTCCCGGATCTCATCAAGATGGTGGGGGGCGCCCCCCTGGTAGTGAAGCTGCTGGAGGGTACCCAAGGGATAGGGGTGGTGCTGTGCGAGACTCAGAAGGCCGCCGAGAGCGTGATCGAAGCCTTCATCCAGACCAATAACAATATTCTGGTGCAGGAGTTTATCCGCGAGGCCGATGGGGCCGACATTCGCTGCCTGGTGGTCAATGGCAAGGTGGTGGCCGCCATGCGTCGTCAGGCGCAGCCGGGGGAGTTTCGCTCCAACCTGCATCGCGGCGGCACGGCCGAGGCCATCAAGATCACCCCGGAAGAGCGGGCGACGGCGGTGCAGGCCGCCAAGATCATGGGACTGGACGTGGCCGGTGTCGACATACTGCGCAGCGCCCGCGGCCCGCTGGTGCTGGAGGTGAACTCCTCCCCCGGCCTGCAAGGGGTGGAAGCGGCCTCCGGCAAGGATGTGGCGGGCAAGATCATCGAGTATCTGGAGCTCAAGGCGAGTCGCAAACACAAGCCGGCGGAGTAAGTGCCCCAGCTGGCACCTGCAATGGGTCAGCGGGACTGAATAGCAGAGGGGAGCCAGGGCTCCCCTCTGTCATATCCGGTGCGGGGCAGAGGCACCAGGGTGGGCTCATGTCAGGGCCTGCTGCCCCCGGTTTTCAAGGCGCTCGCGAAATGCCAGGGCCAGCCTATCGTAGAGATCCGGCGCCTCTTTATCCTCGATGTCGCCACGGATCCAGGGGTTGTCGATGATCTCGAGCAGCACACAGCCCTGCCCCTGTTGACGCAGATCCACGCCAAACAGGCCGTTGCCGAGCTGATGCACGGCCCGGCGCGCCATCTGCAATACCCGCTCCGGCACCTCGTTCATCGCTATCGCCTCGATCCGGCTCATGTCGAGGGGGTGCTTGCGGCGGCGGATTCGGTTGCCGGGTTCGGGACGGTAGCGGCGGCAGGCAAACAGGGGGGAGCCGTCGAGAAAGCCGATGCGCCAGTCAAACTCGGCTGGGATCCGGCTCTGCACCAGCAGCAGGGCGGAGCGGCTCAAGCCCTCCTCCAGCAGACGGGCGAGCTGCGGCTCGTCACTGGCCATGGCCAGATCCCGCCCCTGAGCGCCGTCCGGGATCTTCACCATCAAAGGCAGGCCGAGCCGCTGCACCAGCTCCTCGACCTGATGGCGACCGCGCCGGGTGACCACCATGGTCGGGGGCATGGCCACGCCGCTGCGCACCATCAATTCATAGAGATAGAGCTTGTTGCTGCAGGCGAGAATGGCGCGGGAGCTGTCGATGACCGGCATCTTGAGCTGCTCGGCACGACGGGCAAACTCGAAGGTATAGTGGCCGACGGCGGTTTCGGATCTCAGCCAGAGGCTGTCGAATTCAGGCAGTCGCTCGATGGCATTGGGAGCCAGGATCTCGGCGTGGATCCCCTGCACGGCAGCGGCCCGGATGAAGCGAGCCAGGGCGAGATCATCGCTGCTGGCGCGACCATCGCCAGGATCGGCCAAGATGGCGAGCTGGTAGCGCGGTGTGCTGGGTTCGGCCCGATCGCCGACCAGGGATTGGACATGACTCAACATCAGGGCGCGCTCCCCCTCGCCAAGGGCGAGGGGTGACAGGCTCTGCTGCTGGCGCACCGACCAGCCGTGGCGGCCGCGTTTCAGAGTCAGCTCCTGGAGCGGCAGCTGGCTCAGGCCATAGTAGTAGCGAGCCAGCCCCGCCAGCGCCTCTTGCTCGCATTGTCCGAAGATGGCGCGCACCCGGATCCTGTCTTCATTCTGCTGGGCCAGCCAGCCTTGCAGCTTGCGCCACAGCTTGGCGGGGGGCTGCTGGGGTTGCAGCACACTGATGGCCTGCAGCCCGGGCAGACAGTGGTGGCCACGAGCCTGGGCCAGCAGTGAGCAATAGTAGCCAGCGCTCAGGTGGTCCAGGCTGCGGCAGAGGTTGATGATGCGACCGCGTCCCCCGGTAGTGGGCAGGCCATGTTGCAGATAGGAACGGGCAGTCAGCAGATAATCGCCGTGACAGGGCCAGTCCCCCGGCTCCTCGACGATGACATAGGTACTCATATTTTCGGCTCCAGGGATCGGACTGCCGGTATGGCAGTATCCCCGGTGGGCTTCGATGCACCGACAGCACGACCATGGCGCGAGGGGGGACAAGAGGTTAGAGTGCCTAATATGACGCTTTGGTAACTTGTGATACAAGTCGCATTTCTGGTGCTGAAGATAAATAACTCAAACGAGGACTTCCCTGTGTTGACCCTGCGCGCCGCCCTTCCCGATGATCTGGGCGCCATCGTAAAACTGGAGCGTTACTGCTTCCCACCCGAGGTCGCCTTTGGCCGCAATCGCTGGCACTATCTGCTCGGTCATGCCAAGGGGCGCACCCTGCTGCTGCACGATGCCAAGGGCCAGCTGATGGGCTATCTCTGCCTGCTGGAACACAAAGGCTGGGATCGACTGGTGATCCAGACCCTGGCCATTCATTGGCGGATGCGGCGTCAGGGCTGGGCCCGTCGTCTGCTTGAGCAGGTGATAGCCAAAGGCAAGGCCCAGGGGTGGGGGGCCATCCGGCTCGAAGTGGCCGATGGCAACGATGAGGCGCTGCCTCTCTATCAGCGGCTCGGCTTCAAGGCCCAGCAACGACTGCCCGATTATTACGGCCGGGATCAGCATGCCCATCGACTGGTGCTGCGACTGCGTGAACCCAAAAGGGCGGGCGCTGTCGCCATCCCGGATTATCTCCGTGAGCTGTGAGGCCTGTCTCGCGACTGCGATCCGCGCCAAGCTGGGCCGTTGCCCGGTCTGCGCCATCCAGACCCTGGTCATCGGCCTGATGGGGTGGGCCGCCTGGTGGTGGCTGGGGGCAGACCGCTCGGTTCATGCCTTGACGGCCCTGCTGTTCGGGCTCGCCGGTTCGTTGCTGTTTGCGCTGCACCTGCTGGTTTTTATCTGGCGCAAGGTCGGGGGACGCGAGCTCGACTGACACATCTCAAGAGATGAGAATCTTCGATAACCGATTTGAATAGCAGCCAAGGAGGCTCAGATGATTGCAATGGTAACGGGCGCCTCGTCCGGTTTTGGTGAGGCGATCAGCCGCGCGCTGGTACAGGCGGGTCACAAGGTGATTGGCACAGGACGGCGCGCCGAGCGTCTGGCAGCCCTGGCCGATGAGCTGGGTGACAGCTTTCTGCCGCTGGTGTTTGACGTGCAGGACAAGGCGGCCACCCGCGCCGCCCTCGAGGGATTGCCCGCAAGCTGGAGCGAGGTGGATCTGCTGGTCAACAATGCCGGTCTGGCCCTGGGACTGGCACCGGCCCACCAATCGGATCTTGATGATTGGGAGCAGATGATAGCCACCAACATCAGTGGCCTGACTCTGGTCACCCGGCTGCTGCTGCCGGGGATGGTGGCGCGCAACCGCGGCCATGTGATCAATATCGGCTCCATCGCGGGCACCTACCCCTATCCGGGCGGCAACGTCTATGGCGCCACCAAGGCGTTCGTGAAGCAGTTCAGCCTGAATCTGCGTGCCGATCTGGCTGGCTCGGCGGTGCGGGTCACCAATGTGGAGCCCGGCCTGTGCGGCGGCACCGAGTTCTCCAACGTGCGCTTCCATGGTGACGATGCCAAGGCGGCGACTGTCTACCAGGGGGTGCAGGCTATCTTGCCAGAAGACATCGCCAATACGGTGCTCTGGATCGGCGAGCAGCCCGCCCACGTCAATATCAACAGCATCGAGATCATGCCGGTGGCCCAGACCTTCGGCCCCCTGCACATCAGCCGTGGCTGAGGGGTCACAGGTATTACGTTGACCAAACAAGAAGAGGCACCTCAGGGTGCCTCTTCTGTTATGCGGACTGATGTTGACGGGCGATGGGAAGCGCTCGCCCGGGGGTTATTTCTGGGCTGGCGCTATGCTGATCCCCACCGCCTGGGTCTGAATTGCCTTGATCTGATCGCCTTTTGCCATCAGGGCAAACTGATCCGGGTTCTGGACCTTCACGACGACGGTGTGATCCACGCCTTTGACGGTGACCGTTTGCTGCTGTTTGTCGAGAGCGATGATGTCCCCATAGAGGGTGACCTTGGCGCCAACGCCCGCCTCTGGGGTCTGACCCGCGGCGGCTTTATCCGCAGCCACTTCCACGATGCGCTTTCTCACCCCGGCGGTGCCTTTGAGCAGCTCCAGATCCAGCATCTGCAGGTACTCCAGCGTGATAGTGTCACCGACTTTGAGGCTCTGCAGGTTGGTGACCTTGTCACCGGCCACTATGTCGAACAGATCCCCTGCGGCATTCTTCAGGCTGACCTTGCGGCTTGCCATGTCGATGGCGGTGACGGTCGCTGAGGCGGTCATGACCTCCATCAAGTTGGCCTTACCTGGCGCGCTCAATACTTCGGCAGTGAGCTCGGTTGCCTGCGCCAGGCCGGTCGAGAGGGTGAAGAGGGCGGCAATCCATGCATGCTTCAATTTCATTTTTAACACCTCATAGCTGGGAAGTAGTGGCAAAGCGGGCCTCTGTGAAAGATGACGCGGCATGATGCTTATTTACCGGAGTCTTGCCCTGAACGACCATAACAGAGTCGCGCTTGGCTACCTCATTGAGATTGGTGACAATCTTCATTTTGATGGTCAGCTCTCGTTTTTTGACCTCATGGGGCGGCAGGGGCACAATGACGGCACAACGCTCCCCGTTTGACCATCTGTGAGGATCCTGCCTTGTACAACTTTCAATACTCGAATCCGACCCGGGTCTGCTTTGGCGAAGGCCAGATTGCCAGCCTGCCCGACCTTATCCCGGCAGGCAGTCGCGTGCTGGTGCTCTATGGCGGTGGCAGCATCAAACACAACGGCGTCTATGACCAGCTGGTGACTGCACTAACGGGTCTGGACTGGCAAGAGTTCTCCGGCATCGGCGCCAACCCCCAGTACGATCAGCTGATGGAGGCAGTCGCCCTGGTGAAACGTGAGCATATCGACTTCCTGCTGGCGGTGGGTGGCGGCTCCGTGGTGGATGGCAGCAAGTTTGTCGCTGCCGCCGCCTGTTATCAGGGCGAGGATCCCTGGGACATATTGAAGAGCGATGCACCCTTCGAGCACGCTCTGCCCCTTGGCTGCGTGCTGACCCTGCCTGCCACCGGCTCGGAGAGCAATCCCGCTGCCGTGGTGAGCCGGGGCGATGCCAAGCTCTCCTTCTACAATCCGCTGGTGCTGCCGCAATTTGCGGTGCTCGATCCCACGACGACTTACAGCCTGCCAGTGCGCCAGGTGGGCAACGGCGTGGTGGATGCCTTCGTCCATATCCTGGAGCAGTACCTCACCTTCCCGGTCGGGGGGGATGTGCAGGATCGACTGGCCGAGGGCTTGCTGCAGGTGCTGATCGACAATGGCCCCCTGGCCCTGTCCGAGCCGCACAACTACCAGGTGCGCGCCAACATCATGTGGGCGGCCAGCCTAGCCCTCAATGGCCTGATCGGCCGCGGTGTGCCCCACGATTGGTCCACCCATGCCATCGGTCACCAGCTCACCGCCCTGTACGGGCTGGATCACGCCCAGAGCCTGGCGGTGGTGTTGCCCTCCCTGCTGCGGGAGCAATCTGCCCAGAAGCAGGAGAAGCTGTGCCAATATGCCAAGCGGGTCTGGCAGGCGAGTCGGGAGGACAAGGCGCTGCGCATCGAGGAGGCCATCATCCGTACCGAGCAGTTCTTCCAGCAGATGGGCGTCGGCACCCGCTTGTCGGATTACGGCCTCAACGAGAGCTGCATTCCGGCCATCTGCTCCAACCTCAAGCGCTTCGAACTGACGGCGCTGGGTGAGCATCAGGACATAGACCCTGACAAGGTGGCGCGGATCCTCTCCCACGCCCTCTAAGCCCGGGCGCTGGAGCCAAGGGGGAGAGGTTGCCAGGATCTTCCCTGTGCACTCAGATCCCTCGGCTCCCGAGCTGAAAAGAGAACGCCCCGCATTCGGGGCGTTTTGCATGTTGTGGTAGCGTGCCGGGGGCTCAGGCGCTCTGATCCAGCTCGCGTTCCAGGGCTGCCGCCTTCTGACGGGCCGGATGGGTATTGAGGCGTTCCCAGTAGCTCTTAAGGTGCGGGAACTGGGCCAGCTGGCCGCCCTGGGCCAGCAGATCGACCAGGAAGGAGTTCATGATGTCGGCGCCGGAGAGACGCTCCCCCACCAGATAGCGGCGGGTCGCCAGCACCTCATTGAGATAGCCCAGCACCTTGGCGCACTCCACCTGGGCGTAGCCCGGCAGGAAGCGCATCGGGCTGCCATCCTTGCGCACGAACATGTCCAGCAGCAGCGGCAAGATGCCTGAGCTCTCGGCGAAGTGGAGCCACTGCAGGTAGTCGGCGTACTCCGGGCTCTCGGGATCAGGAGCCAGGGTGTGGGGAGCATGGCGGGCGATCAGGTATTCGGTGATGGCGCCGGATTCGGCCAGGATCCGCCCGTCAAACTCGATGACAGGGGATTTGCCAAGGGGATGAATGGCCTTGAGCTCGGGGGGGGCCAAAAAGGTAGCGGCATCGCGCTGGTAGGCCTTTATCTGGTAAGGCAGCCCCAGCTCTTCGAGCAGCCAGATGATGCGTTGGGAGCGGGACTTGTTCAGGTGATGCAGGACTATCATGGGAACCTCGATGGGGTGGCGGAAGGGCATGATACGCGCCGGCGTGGTGACTGGTTCACCGGCAGACAAAAAAGAGCGGGCAGATGCCCGCTCTGTGCTGATTCAGGCCGCCAGCGCCTGATCCAGATCCGCCAATATGTCTTCGATCGCCTCGATCCCCACCGACAACCTGATCATCTCCGGCTTGACCCCCGCCTTTGTCTGTTCCTCCTCGCTCAGCTGGCGATGGGTGGTGGAGGCGGGGTGGCAGGCCAGGGACTTGGCGTCGCCGATATTGACCAGTCGCTTGAAGATCTTGAGCGCATCGTAGAAGCGCACGCCCGCCTCATACCCTTCCTTCAGACCGAAGGAGAGGATGGCCGAGGGGCGGCCGCCCATGTACTTCTCCGCCAGCGGATAGTGGGGGTGATCCGGCAGGCCGGCGTAGCTGACCCAGGCCACCTTGGGGTGATGCCTGAGGTGGTGGGCGACCCGCAGGGCATTCTCTACATGGCGCTCCATGCGCAGGCTCAGGGTCTCCAGCCCCTGCAACAGCAGGAAGGCGTTCATGGGGGCCAGGGCCGCACCGGTATTGCGCAGGGGCACGGTGCGCACCCGGCCTATGAAGGCCGCAGGTCCGAAGGCGTCGGTGTAGACCACACCGTGGTAGGAGGGTTCCGGCTGGGTGAGCTGGGGGAAACGTTCGGCGTGATCCGCCCAGGGGAACTTGCCCGAGTCGACGATGACGCCGCCCAGCGAGTTGCCGTGACCGCCCACGTACTTGGTGAGGCTGTGCACCACTATGTCGGCGCCGTGTTCTATGGGTTTGCACAGCACCGGGGTGGCGACGGTGTTGTCGACGATAAGCGGCACGCCGCGGGCGTGGGCCACCCTGGCGAAGGCCGCCAGATCGACGATGTTGCCCGCCGGGTTGCCGATGCTCTCGCAATAGACCGCCTTGGTCTTGTCGTCGATGAGGGCGGCGATGGCCTCGGCGCTGTCATCCTTGGCAAAACGCACCTCGACCCCGAAACTCGGCAGCATGTGGGCGAACAGGGTGTAGGTGCCGCCGTAGAGCTGGGGGGTGGAGACGATGTTGTCGCCGGCGGCGGTCAGCGCCTGAATGGCGTAGGTGATGGCGGCAGACCCCGCCGAGACCACCAGCCCGGCGATGCCCCCCTCCAGGGCGGCCATTCGCTGCTCCAGCACGTCGTTGGTGGGGTTCATGATGCGGGTGTAGATGTTGCCGGGCACCGCCAGGTTGAACAGATCCGCCCCGTGCTGGGCGCTGTCGAACTCGTAGGCCACCGTCTGGTAGATGGGCACGGCCACCGCCTTGGTGGCGGGATCGTGGGAAAAGCCGTGGTGCAGGGCCAGGGTCGCATCTTTCATCACACACTCCTTGTTGGACGTCGTCGCCATTATGGATGGATAGACGTCCAATCTAGCAGGCCCTCACCCGTTGTAAACAGACCCTACTGGCAAAGCTATTGCGGATCTCTGCTACAGGCGGCGACGGTACTCCTTGTCGTCGATCTGGTGCATGTCCCACTGCATCAGGCGATTGAGCTGGGCCATGGGATCTTCCACCAGCGACAGTGGGCGGGGCAGGATCCGCTTGAAGTAACGGCGCATCCCTTGCTGGATCCGGCTTGGTTTGAGGGGCTGTACTGAGTTCATTTGAGTGCTCCTGTGCTGTGGTTCTCACGTTCGCCAGCAGTATTGAGCTAAAATGCGGAAGTAAAAACTGACGACTTAGCCAACCAGGATTTCCTCTTTTATGACCAGTCCCCGTCTCTATCAGCATTTTCAGCGTCTGAGCCGCCTGCTTGAGGCGGATCGACTGGAACTCAGCCTGGCCGAGGTGGCCGAGCTGCTCTGCTGCACTCCCCGTAACGCCCGGCTCTTGCTGCGACGCATGGAGCAGGAGGGGTGGCTCAGCTGGTCGGCCCGGGCCGGGCGTGGCAAGCGATCCACCCTGCAACTGCTCGACAGCCAGGAGGGATCCCTGCAGCGCAGATTGCGGGCTCTGCTGAGCCAGGGCCAGCTCGCCCAGGCCATGGCGTTGGCGGGGGAGCGGCTCGATCTGGTCACCCCCTTGCTCTATGAACAGCTGGGTCAAGCGACCCGGGAGGGGCGTCAGATCCTGCGAGTACCCTATTACCGGCCACTGCCTGGCCTGCTGCCGAGCGGCCCCCTGCGTCGTTCCGAGGTGCATCTGGCCCGTCAGCTGTTCAACGGCCTGACCCGGCGAAATGAGGAAAATGGGGAAATCGAGGGGGATTTGGCTCACCACTGGGAGCTGTTGAGCCCCTGTCATTGGCGTTTTTACCTGAGGCCTGCGGTGCGCTTTCACCATGGCCGGTCCCTGGATATCCAGGATGTGATCGACAGCCTGGCCGCGCTCGGGGATCGCCCCCTGTTCCAGCATATCGTCGGCTTTGATCACCCTTGGCCGCGTACCCTGGACATACACCTCGCCAACCCGGATCCCTGGCTGCCCCATCTGCTGGCCGAGCCCATGGCCGCCATCTTGCCGCGGGAACTCAAGGATCAGCCCGGCTTTGCCCTGCGCCCGGTCGGCACAGGTCCCTACAAGGTTGGCGCCAATGATCCCTTACAGCTCCGGCTGACCGCCTTCGATGATTACTTCGGTCTGCGTGCCCTGCTCGACGAGATAGATATCTGGATGCTGCCCGAACTGGCGGAGCGGCTGGAGAGCCACCTGCGCCTCGGCAGCGACAGCCCCGAGCTGGGTACCATGCAGGGTGAGTCAGGACTCGAGTCCGGTTGCTACTTCTTGTTGCAAGATGACAGGTCAGCGGCCCTGGCCGATCTCTCCCTGCGGCGCTGGCTGCTGACCCTGCTCAATCCGGTCGCCCTGATGGCCAGGGTGGCCCCCGAGCTGCAACGGGGCTGGACCAGTGCGCTAGGTTTGCTGCCCCATTGGCGTGAAGCCTTGCCGCCACCTCAGCCCGAACCCGCGGCCCTGCCAAGGCGACTGGTGCTGGCCTGTTTCAACCAGCACCTGGAGTTTCACGAGTGTGCCGGCGCCATGACCAGCCTGCTGGCAGAGCGGGGCATCGCGCTGGAGGTGCGTACCCTGGATTACGGTCGCTGGGTCAGCGGCGAAGATGAGGATGTGGATCTCTGGCTCGGCACCCTCAACCTGGAGCATGAAGGGCCTTTCGCCCCCTATGCCTGGCTGCAGGGGACCCCCCTGTTGCAAAGGGTCTGGAGCAAGCAGAGCGCCCTGTGGCAGGGGCTGGCCGCCTGGCGTGCATCTGGTCATGAGTCCGGGCCACGGCTCCTGCTCGCCCGGTTGCAGCAGCAAGCCTGGTTTGTGCCGCTGTTTCACCACTGGTTGGAGCTGGAGAGCCGGGTCGGGGTGCACGGGGTGCGCATGACGGCGCTGGGCTGGTTCGATTTTCGCAGTGCCTGGCTGCGGCCCGAGCTGGCGAACGGAGCCGCCGAGGAGGAGGGCACGGCTTAGCTCGCGGCGCGCTTTTTTGCCGCCGCCCCTCCTGACTATTATGTTGCGTCTCAAAAAGCCAGGAAGGGGTAGGGGGATCACAGAAGAGATCATCCTCATGTGCCATGCTGATTCTGGTTATGGAAAGCAGAGCAAGTGAGGAAAATGATGAGCAACAATTCAGAACATTCCCAAGGACGATGCCCGGTCATGCACGGAGGCAGCACGACGACCGAGATGGCCAATATGGAGTGGTGGCCCAAGAGCCTGAACTTCGACATCCTTCATCAGCACGATACCAAGACCAACCCCCTCGGGCCCGACTTCGACTACCGCGAAGAGCTCAAGACCCTGGACGTGGCCGCCCTCAAGCAGGATGTGATCGCCCTGATGACCGACAGCCAGGATTGGTGGCCGGCAGACTGGGGCCACTATGGCGGCCTGATGATCCGCATGGCCTGGCATGCCGCCGGTACCTATCGCATCGCCGATGGCCGTGGCGGTGGTGGCACAGGCAACCAGCGCTTCGCGCCGCTCAACTCCTGGCCAGACAACGCCAACCTGGACAAGGCCAGGCGCCTGCTGTGGCCCATCAAGCAGAAATACGGCAACAAGATCAGCTGGGCGGATCTCATCTTGCTGGCTGGCACCCTGGCCTATGAGTCCATGGGGCTCAAGACGTTCGGCTTCGGTTTCGGCCGCCAGGATATCTGGCATCCGGAGAAAGATATCTATTGGGGAGCAGAGAAAGAGTGGCTGGCCCCCAGCGACAACCCCAACAGCCGCTACTCAGGGGTGCGAGACCTCGACAACCCGCTGGCGGCGGTGATGATGGGGCTCATTTACGTCAATCCTGAAGGGGTGGATGGCAACCCGGACCCACAGAAAACGGCGCAAGACATTCGCGTTACCTTCGCCCGCATGGCGATGAATGATGAAGAGACGGTCGCCCTGACGGCCGGTGGCCACACCGTCGGCAAGACCCACGGCAATGGCAGCGCCAAGCAGCTTGGTCCTGAGCCGGAAGGGGCCGAGATTGAGGATCAGGGGCTCGGCTGGCTCAACAAGACCAGCAGAGGCGTCGGCCGCGATACGGTCACCAGCGGCATCGAAGGGGCCTGGACGACGCAACCGACCCGCTGGGACAACGGTTACTTCGATATGCTGTTCGGCCACGAGTGGACCCTGACCAAGAGTCCGGCCGGGGCCTGGCAGTGGATACCCATCGACATCAAGGAAGCGGACAAGCCGGTGGATGTGGAGGATCCCTCGATCCGCTGCATGCCCATCATGACCGATGCCGACATGGCCATGAAGGTCGACCCCGAATACCGCAAGATAGCCGAGCGTTTCCGCGATGATCCTGCCTATTTCTCGGATACCTTCGCCCGGGCCTGGTTCAAGCTGACCCACCGGGATCTGGGGCCCAAGGCGCGCTATCTGGGGCCTGATGTGCCGGCAGAGGATCTGATCTGGCAGGATCCTGTGCCTGCTGGCCGCAGTGGCTACGACATTTCGGCCCTCAAGGAGCAGATCCGCAACTGTGGCCTCAGCGTAGGGGAACTGGTCGCCACCGCCTGGGACAGCGCCCGTACCTTCCGTGGCTCGGACATGCGCGGTGGCGCCAACGGTGCCCGCATCCGCCTGGCGCCCCAGAAAGAGTGGCAAGGCAACGAGCCCGCCCGACTGGCCAAGGTGCTCAAGGTGCTGGAACCCATTGCCGCGGCCGCCAAGGTGAGCGTGGCGGATGTGATAGTGCTGGCGGGCAATGTGGGCGTCGAACTGGCGGCCAAGGCGGCCGGGGTGCCGGTGACAGTGCCCTTCTACCCGGGTCGCGGTGATGCCAGCGAGCAGATGACGGACGTCGATTCCTTCGAGCCCCTTGAGCCGCTGCACGATGGCTATCGCAACTGGCTGAAGAAGGAGTACCTCGTCAGTGCCGAGGAGCTGATGCTGGATCGCACCCAGCTGATGGGGCTGACCGCCCATGAGATGACGGTGCTGGTCGGGGGCATGCGGGTGCTTGGCACCAACCATGGCGGTACCCGGCACGGGATCTTTACCGAGCGTGAAGGGGCGTTGACCACGGACTACTTCGTCAACCTCACCGACATGGCCAATCTCTGGCATCCCACCAGCAAGCAGCTCTATGAGGTGCGGGATCGCAAGAGTGGCAAGGTGAAGTGGACGGCGACCCGGATCGACCTGGTGTTCGGCTCCAATTCGGTGCTGCGTGCCTATGCCGAGGTCTATGCCCAGCACGACAGCAAGGAGAAATTTGTGGGTGACTTCGTCGCGGCCTGGAACAAGGTGATGAATGCGGATCGCTTCGACCTGATAAGCTAAGCTCTACCTCATTGCCCCGCACACCACCCTGTGCGGGGCATTTTTTTGTCTGCCACATACCTGGATATGGCGCAGTGACGTCGTCTGACCAGGGGCATCCCTGTCCTTTGAGGCCGGATATCGGTAACATCCTGTCAGCCGATGATGGCCAGCCCCCGCTCATCCACTGACAAGGAGTCACCCATGCTGGAAATGCAGATCTTCCCCCGTTTTCAGGAGACGGATGCCCTGGGGCATATCAATAACACAGTGCCAGCGGTCTGGTTTGAATCGGCGCGGGACCCCCTGTTTCGCATCTTCTCCCCCGAGTTGGATGTCCATGACTGGCATCTGATCATCGCGGGCTATACGGTGCAGTTCAAACGGGAGCTGTTCTACGGTCAGCCAGTGCTGATCAAGACGGGGGTGAGCCGTATCGGCAGCAGTTCCTTCACCCTCTGGCAGGAGGCCTGGCAGGAGGGCGAGCTGGCGGTGACCGGTGAGACGACCCTGATCCATTTTGACTACCAGACCCGCCAGTCCGTGGCGCTGAGCGAAGCGCAGCGGGACGGGCTCAGGAGCTGGTTACTCGAGCGTTAACCTTGGCAATTGGCCAATCACAGGATATCTATGCGCAAGATCCTCATCGCCCTGACCTTGGGGTTAGGTTCACTGCCCGCACTGGCGGCCTCTCTCGCACAACAGTTCACCCTGATGGAGCAAGGTGCCCAAAGTGCTCTGGATACCCGGCTGTTCAGTCATGACGGTGTCGAGATCCAGGCCTGGATAGATGGCCCCCCGGTCATCATCGCCGTGCCCATTCGTGACGAGCAGGGCAAGCTGGTCGGCGAGAGCCGTTACTACTTCAAAGGCGGCAAGCTGTTTGGGGTCAAGGAGCCCGAGGCCCAATTTGGCTTCGATGAGCAAGGTGCTCTGACCCAGTGGCTGGATGCCAAGGGTGAACCGGCCGAGTTCGTCAGCAAGATGAGCATGCAGCAGCGTGAAGCCTGGCTTAGCAAGCGCGCCACCGAGCTGACCGCGCTCTTTGCCTTGAGTCCGGGGGAGCTGCGTCTGGCCAACGGGGATGCCAGCATCAAGCTCAAGGGGGCGGAGCTCGCCCACTGGCTGTGCAACGACAAGCTGATGGCTCTGACCGGTGGGGACAAGGTGACCTCGGAGCAATCCGGGCTCAAGGTGAGCGAAGAGCAGGTGGTGGGGGCCGTCAATCTGCGCCTCGATAAAGGCTGGCAGCCGCTCTCCCTGCGCTGCGATCTGCAGGCCGGGCGGGTCACTCGCCTCACCTGGCAGCCCTTGCCCGGAGCCAACAAGCCGCAGTGATGATGCTCGCCGTGCGGCGACGCTCTTTATCACAATGACAAAAGGGGCCCCAGGGCCCCTTTTGTCATTGTGAGGGGGTCTGCGCTTGGCGCAGCCGGGTCAGGGCCGCCACCCGGCGCCACTGCTGCTCGGGAAACCATGACGCCAGCAACTGTTGGCGGGTCTGGGGATCCGGGTCTGTCATGGTCGCCAGCGCCCCCAGATAGCCATCGAGTTGCCGTTCGAAGTGTTGACTATCCTGGTCGAGTTGCTGCAATCGGCCCTGTGCCTCGGGTCCGACCCGTTCCAGCATGGCGAGACGCCGGGCCTCGGGGGGCAGGTGCGCCATGTGCTGCAGATCGCTTATCAGCCGGCCATTGGTCTCCGCCTCCTGAAACCAGTCCGGCTGCTCGGCGAGCCAGATGTCGAGCGCCTCCCCAAGGGCCGCCTGCTCGGTGGGACTCGCCTCGGCCAGCCCCTTGCGCCTCAGGGTCCACTGCTCCATCAGCCTCTCCTCACCAAACAATCTGGCCTGCTCCTGGGGGGTGAAACTGCGTTGGCGTAGCTGCTCGCGGGAGTCGAACAGCTGGCTCAGGCTGGCGAGATCCGGGGCCTGGGGCAGGGCCAGTCTGGCCTCTTGCTGGAGAAATGCCTGATAGCGCCTCAGCAGGGGATCCGCGATGGGTTGACCGCTGGCGAGGTGCTCGACGAGTTGTTGGCGCAGGCTGGATGGGTCGGGAGCCGGGTGCTTCTCCTGCCTCTGGTTCAGCCAATAGCCGAGCAGGCCGAGCAACAGGCTGGCTATCGCCAGTGTCAGCAGCCTTGTGTTGCTCTTCACAGTCCCATCTCCTTGAGGCGGTTGGCATGTTGACGGTAGAGGCTGACCGGATCCGTCTCGAACAGATGATGGATGCCAAATGATTGATTCACTTCGTCCAGATGGTTCATCCGGTAGCCGGTGCCAATCACCTTGCCGAGGTGGCTGCTACAGACCCCCACCAGACCGTCATTGGCCTCGCTGAAGAAGGTGCCGGTGAGCACCAGGGCCGGATCCACGGGATCCAGGATATTGGTCAGGTTGCCGCGCCCGCTCCAGGAGAAGTAGTAGACACCGTTATCGGCGCGCAGGGGCCCCTCGCCACAGTAGCGGCTGGGCAGGCCTTCCGGGTAGGCGGCGTTGAAGCGGGCAGCCCCTGTACTGGTGAGGGCATCCAGGGCTGCGAGAGGATCCTGAGGCAGGGTGGTGCCGCCGGACAGCAAGGAGATGACCCCGGACAGGGCGGAGGCGGCGGAGGCCGCCAGCGCTTCCCCGGCCGAGCCGGGGAGGACTCGCATCCGCACCTTGTCCGCTATCTCTGAGCCGAAGTTGACGCCGCCGACGCTGGTGGCCGAGGCGACCAGTTCGGGGGCGACCGAGGCCACGTAACGAATGGTGGGGCCGCCGTGGGAGTGGCCGATGAGGTTGACCTTGTCGGCACCGGTCACGGCCAGCACTTGCTGCACCTGGGTCAGCAACTGCTCGCCCCGCAGCTCCGAGCTGGCGGTGGCAGAGACCTGGGCGACATATACCTTGGCGCCATCCCGACCGAGGGCCTGGGGGATCCCGTAGAAGTAATCCACCCCCAGCAGCTTGTCGAAACCGAACAGGCCGTGGACCAGCACTATGGGGTAACGGGTCTGGGTATAGCCGCTCGCCTGACCCAGCAGGGGCAGGGCGCAGAGCAGCAGTAACAACCATCTCTTCATATCAGCATCCTTGTTGATAGGGTCATGGACCACGTCCGGCATCATGCCAGTCCGAGCAGCATGGCTTCCGCAGGGGAACCGGGCTGTGCGGGGGATCACTAAACGGTCAGCCTCGGTCGTGGCTCCCCCATATGGGGTTGGCCGGGTCTGCTTGTTTCCTGCGGATTAGTATGAAATGATAATTAATATCATTCAACTTGTGGGTGGAGCAGAGATGGCGAGACAGGATCCCATGGCCCAGTGGCGGCAACATACCCGGCTGGCGAATCACCACTTTGCCGAGGGCAATCACCTGGCGGCTCTGCCTGGTTACCGGCAGGCCCTGCGCCTGGCCGAGCAGCAGTTGTTGAGCTGGCAGGATGCGAATGAGGTGGTTGCCGCCCTGGTCGTCGCCTGTCATAACCTGGCCGACCTGATGATGGCCATGGGGGAGGAGTCGAATGCCACCACCTTGCTCTGTCAGGCTCATCAACAACTGCTGCAGCTGTCCCATTCACCCTCTTGTCGCAACGCACTCAGGGTGGCGGCCCTCAATCACAGTCGCCACACCCAGATGGAGCTGCTTGCCTTCCTGCGCAAACGGGGACCCAACGTCGTCATCCAGGCCTGCCTCGACCAGTGCCATTGTCAGGGGCGCAGCGCCCACACTCTTCATTGATCGCCCATTACCCAGTCGCAAGGAGTTGCCATGAATCATGTCCTGCCCGCTCTGCCCTATGCCTATGATGCACTCGAGCCCCACCTGGATGCGCTCACCATGGAGATCCATCACAGCCGCCACCATCAAACCTATGTGAACGGTCTCAACGCCGCCCTGGCCACTGCGCCTGAGTGGGCAGACAGGCCCCTCGAGCAGCTGCTGCGCGGCATCGACAGCCTGCCCGCCAGCCTGCAAGGTGCGGTGCGCAATCATGGTGGCGGCCACGCCAACCACAGCCTGTTCTGGCAGGTGATGAGCCCTCAGGGGGGCGGCCTGCCAGAGGGGGAGTTGCTGGTGGCCATCGAGCGGGATCTCGGCGGCTTCGAAGGGTTCACCAAGTTGTTCACCCAGGCGGCTCTAACCCGCTTTGGCAGTGGCTGGGCCTGGCTGGTGGTCACCCCGGCTGGCAAGTTGCAGGTCGAGAGCAGCGCCAACCAGGATAGCCCGCTGATGCTGGGATTGACCCCGGTGCTGGGTCTGGATGTGTGGGAGCATGCCTACTACCTCAAGTACCAGAACAAGCGCCCGGACTACATTGCCGCCTTCTATGAGGTGATCGACTGGCCGCAGGTGGCAGAGCATTATCGACAGGCATTGGCACGTTAAGCAGGCAGTGCCAAGTCTGCTGTGAGTCCATATAGCAAGACCCGCCGAGGCGGGTCTTTCTCTTGCTAGCTGATGGCATTGAGTCGAATCAATCGGCCAGAGTCGCACTCGCCGCCGAAGGCGGGATCAGCTTGTTGCTGGCCAATGGCTGCAAGGGCGTGAACCGGGTCACTCGACCTGGGTCGCACTCGCCGCCGAAGGCGGGATCAGCGTGTTGCTGGCCAATGGCAGCAAGGGTAGCAAGGGAGTGAACCGGGTCATTCGACCTGGGTCGCACTCGCCGCCGAAGGCGGGATCAGCTTGTTGCTGGCCAATGGCTGCAAGGGTGTGAACCGGGTCACTCGGCCTGGGTTGCACTCGCCGCCGAAGGCGGGATCAGCACCTGCTCGCCACTGGCCAGGGGCTCGGTTGGCAGCGGCAGGCAGGGCTGGCTCAGCCCCAGGGTGCTGAGCGGGCGACAGGGGATAGGCTCGCCAATATTGACAGGCTGACCGAGAAACTTGGGGCCCTTGTCGAGGATATAGAGATCGAGCAGCCCCATCAGCCGGGCGAAGACTTCACGCACACGGGTGCGGATGCCCTGGTAGGCGCTGGGATCTTCGGCATTGAAGCCAACCGCCTCTATGCCGAAGTGGCGGGCGATGAAGATGGCGCGTTCATTGTGGAAGGCTTGGGAGACCACGGTGAAGCGATCCTGACCGAACACCTCCCTGGCGCGCACCATGGAGTCCAGGGTGCGAAAACCGGCGTAATCGCTATAGATGGCTTTGGCGGGAATCCCCGCCTTGATCAGGGCGCGGCGCATCTGGCGCGGCTCGTTGTACTGCAGGGTTGCGTTGTCACCTGAGACCAGGATGTAGTCCACCTTGCCGTTGTTATAGAGCGCGCTCGCCGCCTTGATCCGGGTCTGGAAATATTGATTGGTGCCGCCGCCGACCAGGTATCTGGAGGTGCCAAGCACCAGGGCCACTCTGTTGTAGGGCACCTTGTCGACATCGTCATAGGTGTATTGACGGCTCCCGGACACGGCCCACTCCCCGTAAACCAGCAGCAGGGCGGCAGAGCCCAGCAACAGGCAGAGGCAGATGAGCAGTATCTTGCGAAGCTTCGTCATGGGCGGTCAGAGTCTGGCTTGAGGGTGAAACAGCGTGGCCGTCATTCTATTACATCTTGGTTGCCCCCGTCATGGGCAATGGCCTTATTCGAGTGGGCAGCAGCCTGTACCTGTCGCAGCACATCGTTTCTAACCCCTTGATAGAGTACGAAACTTGTGCAAAGGGGCAGCGATGGCTGCCCCTGTTTGCTAACCCTCATCCTCAATGAGCGGAGTCGTTCGCCTTGCACTCGTCGGACTCCTTGTTGGACTCCCACCAGGGCAGCAACTCGCGGCCGAGCCACTGCTGGTAGGCCTCGCTGTCGCTTGCGATAAGCGCATCCAGCTCGGCCTCGAAGTCGCTCATCGCCTGCTGCTGATTCGGGTTGCGCAGGGCCCGGGCCATGGCCAGCCAGCTGGCGCCGCGCCCTGTCTCGCTGAGGAAGCGATGCACCGTATAGGACCATGAGTAGACCAGCTCGCCCCCCTTGTCGTAATCCAGATGCAGTATGTCGGCCAGGCTCGGTCGTTCGGCCGCCGGGCGACCGGCGACGTTGTCCATGCCACGGGCGAAGCACTGACCGTGGGCGATGAACTCCGCCAACCCTTCCGACCACCAGGTGGTGCGGTTGAGGGGGTAGTGGCCGAAGCTGCCGTACTGGTTGAAGCGACCATCCAGATAGTGCACGTACTCGTGGCGCAGGTTCCACACCTGGAAGGCCGGGCGCTTCCACTCGGCCTCATAGGCGAAGAAGCGGGCCTGGTTGCCGGGACGGGCCGGATCCCCTTCGATGTAGATGCCGCCGTTGTCGGTGGAGACACCACCAAACAGGGCGCTGCCGTAGCGCTTCCAGTCGGCGGAGGAGTCGAAGATCACCAGCTCCAGTGCCTCGTTGAGATCGTCCGCCACCGGCTGCCAGCCGGTTTCCAGCTGCCGATGGAACTGCAGCTCCTCGGCCCCCAGCTCGCGGCAGATGCCGTCGGCCTCGGCCTGGCTCAGCTGCTGGGCCCGCAGGCGCAGGGTCGGCGAGCAGGTGTGCTCGAACGGCAGCACATCCTCCAGCCGGATCGGGGTGCAGAGTCCGGCAAAGTCACCGCTGATGCAGGCCTCGCCGGTGCGATCCGTGTAGGTCAGGTAGTAGGTGGAGAGGGTCAGCGACATGTCGTCCAGCAGCGTCTGGCTCTGCTGGCCACCCGGGATCAGGCCGTGATGACGGATGAGCGCGATGACTGAGCCATCCAGCAGGGTGCGATAGCCTTCGCTCTCGTCCGGACGGGTATGACGGGCGACCCGGTAGAGGCGGGTATAGGCATCGAGCACGTTGTTGAGCAGGAACAGATCCGCTCCGTCCCGTCCTTGCCACAAGGCGAGCTCGCTCATGCCGAGGGCGTGCAGCTGTTTGCGCAGCTCGCCATCCTGCTGGCGGAAGTCGGCGGCGAAGGCGTCGCTATGGTCACTGGCGAAGTCGAGGAAGTTGAGCAGATCGAACAGGCCGGTGGCCCAGGCATGCTGACCATTGATCTCGCTGGCGTGGCGGGTGCTATAAGCCAGCATCTGGTTGAACTGGCCGAGCAGGGTGCCGAAACGGCTCTGCAGCGCCGGGCTCTTGAACTGGCCATGGAGGGCTATGCTCCAGGCGCCCATGACGGCGCCTACCTCATCGCTGGCCTGCTCCGGGTAGAGCAGCGGATGGGCGCCTAGCGCGGTCAGGGCTTCAGCCAGCGCCTCGGCGGCGGCCGGGCCATCCTCCTTGTGCTTGCCATGGTTGTGATAGTTGTGGGCGCGCACATATTCCAGCAGCAGCTTCATGGCCGGATGGGCGGGCTGATTGGCCGCCAGCAGACTCTGCATGCCCCGCGACACCGCCAGCAGCTTGCGGTCGTCGTGGCCATAGTTTTCCTGCCAGACGGGAGCGGGCTGGCCGCTGGCATCCTGCACTATCCTGGCGGCCTCGGCATCCAGCAGATCCGTGCCCGGCTGCTCCGGCTCGGCGCAGGGGCGGCCATCGGCGCGGTGGCAATCGAGCTGCTCCTCCTTGCTGGCCAGCACTATGGGGCGATTGAGCACCCGACTCTCCTGCCATTCGTCGGTTTCCGGCAGGGCCTGCCACTCGCTGCCACCGACCGGGAATTGATAGCCGCTGTCTTTGAGCACCACCTGCACCTCGCTGCCGGCGGGCAGGGTCTGGCGGCACACCCGGTAGCTGATGGTGTTGTCCCCCTCCTGGCGGGTCTGGGGCTCATCGCACTCCTGTTGTGCCCTGGTTTCGTCCAGCTGCCAGCTGTACTGGCGCCAGAGGTGCAGCTCGCGGACCTGGCTGGCGGCCTGACTGCCTGGCACCGGTTGCAGGCGGAAAAAGATCTGCTCGAGGCGGCCGTCCCGCTCATTTGGGGTCTCCTCCAGCACGCTGAGCTGTTGCCAGTCTCGGGGCTGGTACTGCCAAAGCTGCTCGGCGCAGCGCCCCTCGGTATTGAGCTCGCAGCGATCCAGCTCCTGCTCGCTGTGACCCAGTATGATGCGCTCGGGGAGCGGCAGACTGTCCTGACGCGGGGCGGTCGGGGTGCCCGTCAGCGGCTCCCAGCGGCCCTGTTTCAGGCCGTAGCCAAAGTCATAGCTGCTGGCCGGGATGGCCTTGCCCAAAGGCACCACCTGCTCGCAGTGGCGATAGCGGATCTGCCAGCCCTGCTCGACCTTGAGCTGGGGCTTGCCGCAGGCTTGCTCCGCCAGAGCACTGAGGTCGCTATCGTTCCAGTCGAAGCGGCGGTAGACCCGCAGTTGCTGATAGGGGGCATTGTCATCGCGAGCGCTCAGTTCGTAGGTCACTTCGGTGACCCGATCGCTCAGCTGGCGGCTGGATTCACCGTTCAGCCGGTACTCTTGCCAGTCGGGGGAGTAGTTGGCCAGTGCCGAGGTGGCGAGCAGGCCGGGGGCTGCCAGGAGCAGCAGCCTTGTACCCAGATAGTTCATGGTTATCCCTTTGCGTTATTGTCTGCGTGGTTAGCGCGGGCAATGTACAGGGCCCCAAAAGGGTATCAACTGACCATCTTGGTCTTATAAATCATGTATTTAATCTGGTTAATAACAAAATGAGCCCCATAAGGGGCTGGCGTGATAGCAAGGACTCAGCGCCATTTGGGGGGCGTTCTCAGTCCCCGGCTTGCAGGCTCCGGGCGAGCAGGGTGCGGGAGGGTTTCAGGCTGCCGCCGAGATCCGGCCAGGGCAGCCAGCGGTCCGGCACCATAAAGCCGGGTAACGCCTGCCTGATCCAGGCGGCCAGTTCGGCGTGGGGCACGGGCTCGCCGTGCCAGTCGATGAAGGCGGCGGGGCGCTGGCCCCATTCCTCATCCGGGATGGGCACCACCAGCGCCTGGGCCACGGCGCCGTGATCCACCAGTCGCTGCTCTATGGTCTCGGGCTGGATGTTTTCGCCCCCGGAGATAAACAGGTTGTCGAGCCGCCCCTCCACCACCAGTTCCCCGTCCGCGTTGAAGTGGCCCTTGTCCCGGGTGTGGAACCAGCCCTCCTCATCCAGGGGGCGTTCCAGCCCCCCCTCCCTGAAATAACCGGCAAACAGGGTGTCGCCGCGCACGCAGATCTCGTCTTGCTGGATGCAGACTTCCCGCCCGGGCAGGGGCAAGCCGACCACGCCCGCTGCGGCAGGCTGGCCGGTGCAGACCTGACTGCCCATCTCGGAGAGGCCATAGCTCGACTTGGGGGTAAAGCCCATGGCAGTGAGACGGTTCACCAGCGGCTGCGGGATGGCGGCGCCGCCGAGCAGCAGTTCGCGCAAACGGGTGCGGGCGGGGTCGAAGCCTTGCGCCAGCAGGCGCCAGAGCTGGGTCGGCACCAGGGAGAGGTGGGTGATGGGCAGGCGTTCGAGGCGCTCCTTGAGGGACTGGCTGCGATCGTCAAGCACCAGACTGGCCCCCGCCAGGAAGACCCGAAACAGGATGGCGTAGCCGCCCACGTGAAACAGCGGCAGGGAGAGCAGCCAGCCACAGTCGCCATCGAGGGGGATCAGGCTGGCCGAGCCCCGGGCCGAGGCGAGGTGATTGGCGAGGCGATGCACCACCGCCTTGGGGGTGCCGCTGGACCCCGAGGTGAGCACCATGTTGTTCAGCCCATCGGGATCCCATGAGAGGGTCTGGCCGGTGGCGGGAAGTGCATGGTTGAAATCCAGCCTGAGCGATTGCCATGGGCCAGCCGGTGTCTCATCTGCCGACCAGAAGGCGGTCGCGGCCAGCTGATGGGCCAGCTCCCCTTGTCTGGCAAGGGGAAAGGCCGGATTGAGGGGACAAAACAGAATGCCGCTGCGCACACAGGCCCATGCCAGCAGCACATCGTCCAGGGCGCCGCGCACCAAGGCGGCCAAGTGATCCCCTCTGTGGATTCCCGCTTGTGCCAGCTGTTGGCAGAGACTGTTGAGTCGCTCATCGAGTTGCCGATAGCTGAGCGGGGTGGCGGCATGAATGGCGATGCGGGTCGGGGCTAGCCCAGCCCAGTGGCGTACCGGGCAGTGAGTCGAGGGGGGTTGTTCAATCACGCAGGTACAGAGTCTCCAGGCAGGCGGGATCGGGCTCGCCATCTGCCCCCAGCAGATCGCTGGCGAGCCAGCGGCGGGTGTCCAGACCCGGGGCCTGATCCGGCGCCCACTCGGCGGCGAGGCGGGCCAGTTGACCCAGCCCCACTCCCGACTCGAAGCAGGATGAGACGATCACTTTCAGCCGCAGTTCGCGGGCCCGGGCCACCAGTGCCTCGCTGTTGGCCAGCGCCCCGAGCAGCATGGGCTTGAGCACCAGCGCCTTGAGTTGGGGGATGGGTTGCCAGGGTTTGCCCTGTACCAGCAACTCGTCGAGGGCGATGGGCATGCCGGTACGGCTGGCGACGAAGGCGATATCCTCGAAGCTGGCGCAGGGATCTTCCAGGTATTCGATGCGGTTTGGATCCAGGTGGCCGCAGAAGGCCCAGGCCTCTTCCCGGGTCCAACCCTGGTTGGCATCCAGCACGAGATTGAGAGTGGGGCGCCGGTCGAGCAGCAGGCGGATCAGCGCCAGCTCGTCGCGCATGGGATAGCGGGCCACCTTCAGCTTGGCTTTGGCCGGCGTCTGGTGCAGCCACTCCTTCCAGTGCTTGAGCAGATCCTGGGGGGCGCCCTGGATCAGCGGATAAGGCTCGGGCAGCGGCTTGTCCTGCGCGGGCCAGTGGCGGCGCGCGCAGTCAAAACCGAACTGCACCGAGGGCAGGCGCGGGGCCGGTGTCTCCCCCCGGGCCAGCTGCTCCAGGCAGGCTCTGGCCTCCGTTTCGGCCTCGGCCAGGGATTCCTGGGAGAAGCCGGGCAGGGGGGCTATCTCGCCCCAACCCAGGGGGGTGCGCAGCAACAGGCCCTGGCGCACCGACTCGACCCGGCCGTGGAAGCTCAGGGGCTGGGTAAAGGGGAGCTGGTAGCGGTACAGGGCATATCTCATCAGGGGTTGCGCTTGTATTTGGAGAAGTCGGGGCGGCGTTTCTCGTTGAAGGCGTTGCGACCCTCCTGACCCTCTTCGGTCATGTAGAACAGCATGGTGGCATTGCCCGCCAGCTCCTGCAGACCGGCCTGACCGTCGCAGTCGGCATTGAGGGCCGCTTTCAGGCAGCGCAGGGCCATGGGGCTGTTTTGCAGCATCTCCCGGCACCAGCGCACCGTCTCGCGCTCCAGCTCGGCCAGGGGTACCACGGTATTGACCAGCCCCATGTCGAGGGCTTGGTTAGCATCGTACATGCGGCACAGGAACCAGATCTCGCGCGCCTTCTTCTGGCCGACGATGCGGGCCATGTAGGAGGCACCCCAGCCGCCGTCGAAGGAGCCGACCTTGGGGCCGGTCTGGCCGAACTGGGCGTTGTCCGCCGCGACGGTCAAATCGCACATCATGTGCAGCACGTGGCCACCGCCGACCGCATAACCGGCCACCATGGCGACCACGGGTTTGGGGCAGGTGCGGATGTCGCGCTGGAAGTCGAGCACGTTGAGGTGATGGGTGCCTTCGTCATCCTGATAGCCACCGTAGTCGCCCCGGATCTTCTGGTCGCCACCGGCGCAGAATGCCTTCTCACCGAAGCCGGTCAGGATGATGGTACCGATATGATCGTCGTAACGGGCATCGGCCAGGGCCTGCAGCATCTCCTTGACGGTGCGGGGGCGGAAGGCGTTGCGCACCTGGGGGCGATTGATGGTGATCTTGGCGATGCCATCCTGAGACTTGTGATAGAGGATGTCCTCGTAACCGGCAGAACAATCCTGCCACTCAATGGGGGCGTACAGTTCCGCTTCCGTCATTGCTTCAATCATCTGTGCTCTCTTCTCGTTGTTGTCCTGCCCACTCCCTGAGGATCCGGGCAAATTGCGCGGGTTGGCTGGCGTGCAGATTATGGCCGCCATCCAGCGTCAAGTGTCTGATTCTGGGGTTCTGGCTCCCCAGCTGGCAAGCCAGATTGTGAAATTTCCGATCCCGTTGGCCGGAGAGATATGCGACCGGCAACGGGGTGGCTGCCAACCAGGGTGCCAGATCTGGCTGCTGACCGAGGGAGGTGGCTCTGAGCATGGCGGCGACGGCGCGACCGTCATTGCCGAGTCGTCTGGCTCGCTGCCGCTCTCTTTGTCCTTCATCAAGATCCGCAAACACCTCCTGGCGATACCAGTCTGCCAGCACCTGGGCCAGAGGTTCAGTGTCAAAGCGTCTGGCCCAGCCCTCGTCGTGGGCGATGCGGGCCGCGCGCATCGCCAGGGGCAGGCCCGGGTGGCTGTTCTCCAGCAGCAGCGCGCACAGACCGGCAGGCTGCTGGCTGGCGTGATAGAGGGCGAGCCGACCGCCGAGGGAGTAACCCACCAGCCGGTAACGGGAGATGCCCCTCGCCCGCAGCGCAGCGCACAGCCACTGATCAGCCTGCTCGAAGCCATTCACTCCGAGCCCCCGATTGCCACCATGGCCGGGCAAGTCCAGCGCAATCATCTGGCATGCTGGCAGGGCATCCATCACCGGCTGCCAGTCGCGGCCATCGCCGAGCAGCCCATGGAGCAGTACCAGGGGCACCCTGTCGGCGGACAGCGGCTCAGTGACCACGGATCTGCACCCCCAGAGCATGGAGATCCTCGGCCACTTCGCGGCTCGGTACCTTGATTTCAATCAGGATTGCGCCGTTTTCCCGAGGGCGGTTTTCCAAGGCGGCAACATAGGCATGTTCAAATTCCGCCAATGTGGTCGGGGCATGATAGCCGAGGCCAAACATGGCGGCGGCCTGGGCAAAGCCCAGTCCGTGGGGCAGGCAGTAGTAATGCTCCAGCAGCTCGCCCCTGGGCACGGGCAGCATGCGAAATATGCTGCCGCCATCGTTGTTGAGAATGATGACCACCAGGGGGGCCTGCGCCTTGGTGAGCAGGGCCAGACTGTTGAGATCGTGCAGGGCGCTGAGATCGCCGATGAGCAGGGTGGTGGGCTCGGGGCTGGTCTGGGCGAAACCGTAGGCGGTGGCGATCAGGCCATCGATGCCGGAGGCGCCGCGATTGGTCATCACCCGGCAGGGGCCCTTGCCCGTTTCGCCGAGCATGTCCATCAGCCGGGCTGGCATGCTGTTGCCGACAAACAGCTGCCCCTCGATGAGCGACCCCAGGCGGTGACACACACCGAGTTCGGAGAAGCGATCGCAGGCGGCGGCTATCTTCTGGCTGCTGGCGTGCTGCACGTCGTGCAGTCGGTGCCAGGGGGCATGACCCGAGGGTTGGGGGTGGGCGGCCATGAAGGCGGCGGGGGAGCAGAGCAGGCGGCGGCGCAGCCGATAGTCGGGATCGAGCCTGGCCGGTTGGGGGTCGATGAGCCAGTAATCCTGCCAGGGGTGGCTCTTGATAAACTGACCGAGCCGTTTTGAGATGAGGCGGGCGCCAAATTGCAGCAACACCTCGGCCCGGGCCAGCTCGGCACGAAAATGGTCATCTTGCAGGGCCAGATCATGGTGACCGAGATTGCGGCCATCGAAGTGGAGCTGGCTCTGCAGATCCGCCAATAGCGGCCAGCCGAGCCGCTCGCTCAGGGCGGCGATGGCGCTGGCCTGCGCGGGATCCTCGATGCGACCGGCGACGATGATGCCTCGCTTGGTACTCCATTCAGACCAATTCGGCTGGGCCGGGCAGGGGGTGTCACTCGTCTGCCAGGGGCTCCAGGGCCGATCCGACTGCAACCAGTCTCCGAGCGGAGCCAGATAATCGCTGACATCGAGATACTCATCCCCCGGATAGAGGGGCTCTGGGTACATGCAGTTGAAGTGCACCGGCCCAGGGGTCAGCGCCTGCCTGGCCAGGGCCTGATCCACCGAGCTCAGCACGAAGGCGGCGGGGATGGTCGGGCTTGGGCTCGGCAGGTTCTGTTGATAGACGGGGTAGCGAGCGAAGATGCCCTGCTGATCTATGGCCTGATTGGCGCCGTTGTCGATGAGCTCCGGGGGGCGATCCGCGGTCAGCAGGATCAGGGGCACCCCGGTCAGCTGGGCTTCCGCCACCGCGGGCCAGAGGTTGGCCACCGCCGTGCCCGAGGTGGTGATGATGGCAACCGGGCGGCCACTGCCCTTGGCCAGCCCCAGGGCCATGAAGCCCAGTCCCCGCTCGTCGAAGTGCAGGTGACGGCGAAAGCCGGGGTGGGCCGCCGCCGCCATGGTCAGCGGTGCCGAGCGTGATCCGGCGGCCAGCGCCAGGTCGCGTACCCCGAGGCGATGGAGCTCCTCCAGCAGGAGGGAGGACCAGACGTGATTGAAGGTGGCATGACGGCTCGCGAACATGAGGCTCTCGCTATGGGGGTTGGTGCTATCCCAGCAGGGACAGGACGTTGGCTATCTTGTTGTCGAGTTCGGCCCACTCGGCGGCAGGCTCTGACCCTGCGACTATGCCTGCCCCGGCGAACAAGGTGACCGTTTGGGGCCTGATCAGGGCGCTGCGAATGGCGACGCTGAATTCCGAGGTTTCCCGGCTCAGCATGCCACAGGCGCCCGCATACCAGCCGCGAGCATGGGGTTCATGGTCGCGGATAAAGCGCAGGGCGGCTTCCCGGGGGGCACCGCCCACCGCCGGGGTCGGGTGCAGGGCCGCCAGCAGTTGCCCGTCGCTCACGGCGGGATGCAATTCGGCCTCGATGTCGCACTTGAGGTGTTGCAGCAGCCGCAACTTCAGTACGCGAGGCTCGGTCAGGGTGGCGTCATGGGTCAGGGGCGCGAGGCGTTGCAGTATGTCGGCCTGCACCAGGCGATTCTCGAGCCGGTTCTTGCCATCGCCCATCAGCTCGGCGGCGAGCAGGGCATCCGCCGCCTCGTCACCGCAGCGGCGTATGGTGCCCGCCAGCGCTTCGGTATAGAGGTGGTGCTGCTCCCGGCGATAGAGACGCTCGGGGGAGCAGGCGATAAAGGCCTGCTCTGGTTCGAACTGGAAACCGAACTGGAAGCACTCCTCGGCCTGCAGCGTCCAGCTTGCCAGCAGGCTCCAGGGATTGACCCTGGCCCCCTCGAGCCGGCTCTCCCGGGAGAGCACCACCTTCGGGGTTTGCGCCTGGAAATCGGGGGCGGTGACCGCCGCCACCAGCGTTTGCCACTGGGGGAAATCCGGGCTGTCGTGGCGTTGCCACTGCTGGGGCAGCAGGGGCGGCAGAGGCGCTTCGGGTTGCAGGCTGGCGAGGGCTGCGATGGCGCTGTCCAGCTCGGCTTCCCGGTTGTGTTCATCGAACCAGAGATTGAGGCAGAGCTGGGTGCATTCGCCCCGGCGTATCAGCTCGATGCGTGGCAGCACGAAGCGACAGGAGCCAAAGCCCTGCCAGTCATGCTGCCTGGGATCGAAGGCGAGACCGCCGTAATAGCGCGGGCTCTCATCCTGATGGTCATGGGCAAAGGTCTGCTGGATCTGCTCGGATCCGGTCAGTTCGTGGATGCAACCCAGGGCCACATAGTGGGGTTTATCACTTCCCCTGGCATGCCAGTAGATGCGTGGGTACAGGGTCTGGGCGTTGAGCCAGCCGAGGAAAGAGTCCACTTCAATGGCCACGCGCACTCTTGCCAGGCCGCAGGCCTTGTCGTGACGCAGGGCGTCCAGTTGTTCCTTGATATGGGTCTGAGCCAACATGGATTTCGTATCCGAGCCTTGGGGTAGCGGTCTAATGGGCGGGTGTCGGCCGCTGGTTGATGCCAAAAGGGCGATTATTCCTATATATTATCTGCCCATTCATCCATGTACATTGCCCGAGGGAGCCCGGCTCCCAGGCTGGCAAGTATACCCAAATCCGTTTCGATAACCCTTAACACGATCAATATCTGATTGTTTGGCCATCAAAATATGACAAATACCTTCTCTGTGTGGTTGTTGGCGGCGCGTTTGCGAACCCTGCCCCTGGCCTGCTCTTCCATCTTGCTGGGGTCGGGCCTGGCCGCCAGTCGTGGCGCCTTCGATCTCGGCATCATGGTGCTCTCCCTGCTGACCGCCATTTTGCTGCAGATCCTCTCCAATCTGGCCAATGACTATGGCGATGCTGTCTCAGGGGCGGACAATGGCGAGCGGATCGGCCCCCAGCGCGCCGTGGTCTCCGGACTGATCACCAGGCAGCAGATGTGTCTGGCCATGGGGCTGACCGCTTTGGCCGCCGTGGTGAGCGGCCTCGCCCTGTTGATCACTGTCTTCGGTGAGCAGTGGCTGCAGATCCTCGCCTTCGTCGGTCTGGGGGGGGCCGCCATCATCGCGGCCATCACCTACACGGTCGGCAAGACCCCTTATGGCTATCGCGGCTTCGGCGATATTTCGGTGTTCCTCTTCTTCGGTCTGCTCGGTGTGCTCGGCTCCTACTATCTGTTCACCCAGAGCCTGCAGTGGGATCTGCTGCTGCCCGCCACCGCCTGCGGCCTGCTGGCCACCGCCGTGCTCAACATCAACAACGTGCGCGACATCGAGACGGACGCCGCCAGCGGCAAGATCACCCTGGCGGTGCGGCTCGGTCGCAACCGTGCCATCGGCTACCACTGGAGCCTGCTGGGGGCGGCATTGCTCGCCACCATGGCTTTTCTGCTGATTCAGCCTGCCAGCCTCTGGCCCTGGATCTTCCTGCCCGCCCTCAAGCCGCTCACCGATGCCGCGCGCACCCTGCGCCAGAGCTATGACGGTGAGGTGTTGACTGGCGCCCTCAAGAAGACCGCCATCAGCGCGTTTCTCTACAGTCTGTTGCTCTCCGTCGGCCTGGCGCTCTCCTGAGTACCCGCCCTTGACGTCATGTGCAGAAGAGGCGCCCTGGGGCGCCTCTTTTTATGGTGAAGGCGGTGGCATCTCGCGCGGGCTAACCTGCCGGGTGTCGCTCATCCGCAGGCTGGCGCAAAACAGCCCCTGTTCCAGGCGGGTTGTTATCTGCCAGCCGAGCTTATCGCAGATGCGCGTTATGATGGTGAGGCCGCAGCCGTAGCCGAGGATCTGATCCGGCGCCGCTGCCGTGGGGTTGCTGATGGTGAGATGATCCCCCTTGAGCACTATCTCGATGTGGCCCTCGGCATAGCTCAGGGCATTCTTGAGCAGGTTGCCAAGGGCAATGGCGAGCAGGGAGAGGGGGGCCTGCACTTCGCTCCGGGCATCGAGGTCGAGGCGGATATCCAGGGGCTCGCGTTGCAGCAGGGGGGCGAGGCGGGCCAGCTCCCGCTGGATCAGCGGCGCGACGCGCTGAGCTGAGCGCTCCACCGCCTCCTTGCGACCCAGCAGCAGGAAAGTGTCGGTCAGTAGCGCCATCTCCTCGCTGGCGGCGCGAATGCGGCTGGTGGCCCGGGCGGCGGGGGCGGGCAAGTCTGTTACCTTGCCGAGCAGGGCGGCCGAGCCCTGGATCACCATGTTGGGGGTGCGCAGCTCGTGGCTGGCGAAGCGGCTGAACTCCTGCTCCCGGGCGAACACGGCGGCCACCTCCTGCTTGCCAGCCAGCAGTGCCTGCTCTATGTCCCGCAGCTCCTGCCAGGGGGCGTCGGGGATGAAATCCTCGCTGCCCGGGGTGAGGTGGGCGACCCTCTGCTGCAATCGCTCAAGGGGCCCGGAGATCAGGCGCACCAGCCAGATGCCAAAGCCGATACAACCCAGCAGCAGGGCCAGCCCGATCAGGCGGGTGGTCAGATGCAACTTGTCTTCGTAAGGATCCAGATAGTCATCGGCATCGTCATTGAACACCAGATAGAGCAGGCCCTGGCCCGAGGGGTGGGCGCGCACCAGGAAGTGCTTGTCCTCCTCCCCCAGCTGGTGTTCGAAGAAGCCCGGGCTCTGATAGGGTTTGAGCCAGGCTGGCAGGCGACCCCGCTCGGTCCAGTAGCTGGAGAATTGGCGCGGGCTGGGGGCCGGGGCCGCCAACCCGAGTCGCAACCAGTCATCGTTGTAGCGGGTGACTTCGGCTTCCAGCCAGTGCTGCAGGCTCAGCTCTTCCATCTTGTCTTCGGCCACCACCATCAGCAGGCTGATGAGGGTCAGCAGCAACAGACCCGCCGTGCTCAGGCTCAGGATCAGGCGACGGCGTAAACTGGGCAGGCTCATCTTGTCACCTTGCTGAATGAGGTCATGACCCCAGGCCACGGGCTGACAGGGCGCGGGTCTGCGTGATTCATGGGGTGACCAAGCGGTAACCCTGACCGTGCAGGGTTTCCAGCATGGGGCTGGGGAAGGGCTTGTCGAGGGCGTTGCGCAGGGCGTAGATGTGGCTGCGCAGGGCATCGGAATCGGGCTCCTCATCCCCCCAGACGTTGTCGAGCAGTTCCTGGCGGCTCACCAGCGCTGGCGCGCGACGCACCAGATGGGTGAGGATCTGGAACGGGATCTTGCCGAGTCTCAGCGTCACGCCAGCCCGGGTGGCGAGGCCGTTGGCGGGATCCACCTTGAGGTCGCCGAAGCTGAGCTGTCCCACATCGACTCGGGCACCCCGCAGCGCCAGCGCCTGAAGCCGAACTTCCAGCTCCTCCATGGCAAACGGCTTGACCAGATAGTCATCGCCGCCCGCTCGAAAGCCGGCCAGCTTGTCATCCAGGCTGTCACGGGCGGTGAGGAACAATACCGGGGTGGCGTTGCCATCGGCCCGCAGCCGCTCGACCGTGCTCAGCCCATCGAGGCGCGGCATCATCACATCCATGATGATGACGTCGAAGCGCTGCTCGGTCAGCAGTTGCAGGGCGGCCTGGCCGTGATAGGCACAGTCCATGCTGTGCCCCGCTAGCGCCAGATAATCCATGATGGTTTCTGCCACCTGGGGATTGTCTTCCACCACCAATATTTTCATGGGTTGAGCTCCTGATCTTGACCGATATTTCACGGCTATTTCACACCGGATAAGGCATCCTGTATGGCAGTGTAACCCCGAGGATCCCCGATGAAGAAGTCTCTCTGTGCTCTCCTGCTGCTGATCTTGTTGCCACTTGGCACTGCACAGTCGGCCGAGTTCAAGCTGACCGGTCGTACTACCTGGCAACTGGGCCAGTTGATGGTCAATGGCATTCCCTTCGTGATCGATGAGCAGACCCGCTTCAAGGACGGTCTGGACGAAGACGATCTCGGTGGCACCTGGATCGATCTGGAAGGCGTGATCGAGGGAGATAGGCGGCTGGTCCGCGAGGTGGAGCCGCTGGAAGAAAAGCATGAGATGGAGTTGGAAGGGCCGGTCGCACAAGGGCGGATCTGGGGCTACATCACCTCGGATGGCAGTCTGACTCCGTTTGAAGGGCGTTGGCTGGAGCTGGAGTGTCGCTTCGATGGCCAGCGTCTGAGCCAGTGTCGGGAGGATGACTAGGGTTTCACACTTTCTTCACGCCCTCTGTTACATCCTGACCCTATTCAATGATCAAGCAGGATATAACAAGATGATGAAAAGAGCCGGAATGAAGCCATGGGTGGCCATATTACTGGGATTGGGACTGAGCGCCTGCGGCGGCGGCGGTGGTGACAGTGGTGATAGTGGTGACAGCCAGCCAACCCCGCCGGTGCAGGCCAGCAGCCGGGTGGTCAGTGGCGCCATCGAAGAGGTGAGTGGCGAACGGATCCTGATTAACGGTCAATGGTTCAGCCTGTCTGGTGCCGAGGTACGTTACGGCCAGGACCTCTGGACCGAACCCTTGCAGATCGGCATGGATGTAGAGGTTGTTGCCCGGGGTGAGCAGGCCGATAGCGTGAGCCTCAACCCGCTGCTGACCGGCCAGTTGGTCATGGACTCAGCGACCCCCGTTGCCCGTGGGGCTGCGGCACGAGCCGCAGCAGTCTGGAGCGTCAATGGGGTTGTATTGGATAATATTGAGTCCAGTCTGAGCGCAGGCAACTGGGTCATGGTATTTGGCGATTACGACAGCCAGGGTAGAGTGGTGACGCGGGAGATGTCGGCACTCGATACCGCCCCCGTCTGGATCGAGGTGGAGAACCGGATCCAGGGGCTGGACAGTGCCGCCCAGACCTTCATGCTGGGGGAGATCCAAGTGAGTTATCAGGGGGCGACCATAGAAGATGGCCCCGTGCAGGAGGGACGCTGGGTCGAGGCCTTCGGCCGCCTGGAGGCGAATATGATGCAGGCCAGTGAGCTGGATCTGGAGGATCAGGACAGCCTGCCGGATCAGAGCGAGATCGAGGGACGGGTCCAGTACTTCGATCCCCTCAGTGGTCTGCTGGAGCTCGATCGCCAGCGTCAGGTCCGGGTGACCTCCCAGACTCGCTTCGAGGGGGGCAGCAGCGCCGATCTGGTGGTCGGGGTCGAGGTGGAGGTCGAGGTCAAACAAGGTAGCGCCGGGTTGATGGCGACCGAGATAGAATTCGATGATGACGGCCAGCCAGCTCCGACCCAGGGGCAGCAGTTCAAACTGTCCGGCCTGGCTGACTGGCATGAGGGTCAGTTGGCCATCAATGGCATCCCCTTCGAGGTCGATGAACTGACCCGATTCGAAGATGGCCTGACCCGGGATAACCTGGACGGTCGCTGGGTCGAACTCGATGGCATCGTCAGCAGCGGTCTGAATCTGGTGCGCGAGATCGAGCCCGACAGCGAGGATGGCGAGCTGGATCTGCTGGGTCAGGTCACGGGTGGCAAGCAGTGGGGCTACTCCGCGGCTGATGGCTCTCTGGCGCCCTTCGAAGGGCAGTGGGCCGAGCTGGAGTGCCGTTTCGATGGCAACCTGCTGAGCAATTGCCGTCGGGATGACTGATCCGATGAGTCTCGGTTAACTTAGCGAGTTACCTCTTTCATGCCCATGCTTGGATCCTGTTCCTGCATGGGCATTGTTATATGGCGACCTTCTCCCCTCTTTCGCTGCTGCTACTGGTACCGTTGATCAATGCTGCTCCCCGGGCCGCCGAACTCTGGCTGGTGGAGCTGGAGCACAACGATGGCATCCGCCTGCAGTTTCAGGGGGCTGATCTGGAACTCGGCACCGCCGATCTACGCGGCGTAGATCAATTTGATGAGCTCAGGCCCGGCATGCACCTCGCCATCCAGAGCCAGTGCGGGGTGGCCGAGCAGGTCAGGGTGCTCGCCACAGCGCCGGACCCAGCCCAGCGCAGCCAGTGGCTGCGGGCGGAGGACAGGCTGGTCGCTACCGCAGGAGAGAGCCTGCTGATGCAGCAGCTGGGTGTGCTGGTGTTTGATGCCGGTACCCGCTGGGTGAACGGCGGGCCCGCCGATCTGCAACAGGGTCGCCGTCTGGTGTTGAGTCGGGATGCCGACGGGCGGCTGCTTGAGATATTGATCCCCAATCCGGAGGAGTAGACCCCGCTCGCCAGAGATCGGAGTTGTTAAAGGCTTGTGCTTTCCATTTCCCCACCTATACTGGCGCCATCTTGTCGGAGTGCCGACCGTCGAACGACGCGAAGCTGAGACCGTTAATTCGGGATCCGTGGAACCTGATCAGGCTAGAACCTGCGAAGGGAAACAAGGGTAACCAGTGGGTTGCCGCGCGGGGAGAGGGACAAGCCTCTCCCGCTCATCGAAGGGTCAATCCGCGATGAGTCAGGGCGCACAAGAGGGAGTCTGTCCCGTCCAGCCTGTCCATCGCGGCGCCGCACGGCCCGCCCGAACAGGGGGGATCCAGGCAGCAGAGCCGGGAGGCACAGCTCCCGGGCTCGCTCCCTCTTGAAGCACATCTCACCCACAGGTTCATCACTTCTCCTCGAACTCCAGACAAGCAAACACCCATAACTTCAACCAGTTAATGTGAGTTTTGCTATGTCTACCCCCATCCAGTCCGCACCAGAAGCAGAGTCCGTTTCAGAAAACGCCGTATCTGAACAGATCAAGCCAGCCGTCGCCAGCCGTCGTCAGCAACGCGCCAGCGCCCAGCGCTTTATCGATAACTTGAAGGGCATGGCCCACCCCAACTCCAGACGCATCTTCATCCAGGGCTCGCGCCCAGACATCCGGGTGGGGCTGCGGGAGATCGCCCTGGCCGATACCTTCATCGGTGGCAGCGAGGAGCACCCCAAGTTCGAAGCCAATGAATCCGTGCCGGTCTATGACACCTCGGGTGCCTATGGTGACGAGCTGGCCGAGATCGACGTGCGCCGCGGTCTGCCGCGTCTGCGTGAACAGTGGATCCTGGAGCGGGGCGACACCGAATCCCTGGAGGGGCTGAGTTCCCACTTCACCCAGGAGCGCCTCGCCGACGAGGGGCTGGATCACCTGCGCTTCGATAACTTGCCCAAGGCGCGCCGCGCCAAGGCTGGCAAGTGGGTCAGCCAGCTGCACTATGCCCGTCAGGGCATGATCACCCCGGAGATGGAGTTCATCGCCATTCGCGAGAACATGGGCCGTGAGCGGGTGCGCTCCGAGCTGCTGCTGCGCCAGCATCCCGGCCAGGGCTTCGGCGCCCGCCTGCCGGAAAACATCACCCCGGAATTCGTGCGCGCCGAGGTGGCCGCCGGCCGCGCCATTATCCCAAGCAACATCAACCACCCGGAGGCCGAGCCCATGATCATCGGCCGCAACTTCCTGGTGAAGATCAACGCCAACATCGGTAACTCGGCGGTCACCTCCAGCATCGAGGAGGAGGTGGAGAAGCTGGTCTGGTCCACCCGCTGGGGCGCAGACACCGTCATGGATCTCTCCACCGGCCGCTACATCCACGAGACCCGCGAGTGGATACTGCGCAACAGCCCAGTGCCCATCGGCACAGTGCCCATCTATCAGGCCCTGGAGAAGACCAACGGCATCGCAGAAGATCTCACCTGGGAGCTGTTCCGCGACACCTTGCTCGAACAAGCCGAGCAGGGGGTGGACTACTTCACCATCCACGCCGGTGTCCTGCTGCGCTACGTGCCCATGACCGCCAAGCGCCTCACCGGCATCGTTTCGCGCGGCGGCAGCATCATGGCCAAATGGTGCCTCTCCCACCACAAGGAGAGCTTCCTCTATGAGCATTTCCGCGAGATCTGCGAGATCTGCGCCGCCTATGACGTGGCGCTCTCCTTAGGCGACGGCCTGCGTCCGGGATCCATCTATGATGCCAACGACGAGGCGCAGTTCGCCGAGCTGCGCACCCTGGGGGAGCTCACCAAAATTGCCTGGGAGTACGATGTTCAGGTGATGATCGAGGGGCCGGGTCACGTGCCCATGCACATGATCGAGCGCAACATGACCGAGCAGCTTGAGCACTGCCACGAGGCGCCCTTCTATACCCTGGGCCCGCTCACCACCGACATCGCCCCCGGCTACGATCACTTCACCTCCGGCATAGGTGCCGCCATGATCGGCTGGTACGGTTGCGCCATGCTCTGCTACGTCACCCCCAAGGAGCATCTGGGGCTGCCAAACAAGGAGGACGTCAAACAGGGCCTCATCACCTACAAGATTGCCGCCCACGCTGCGGATCTCGCCAAGGGTCACCCGGGCGCCCAGATCCGCGACAACGCCATGTCCAAGGCGCGCTTCGAGTTCCGCTGGGAGGATCAGTTCAACCTGGCGCTGGATCCCGAGACAGCCCGTGCCTATCACGACGAGACCCTGCCCCAGGAGTCCGGCAAGGTGGCGCACTTCTGTTCCATGTGCGGCCCCAAGTTCTGCTCCATGAAGATCACCCAGGACGTGCGCGACTACGCCGCCAGACTCGATGCCGCCAAGCTGGAGACCATAGAGGTGAAGCTGGTGGACATGAATGGCCAGCAGCAGCGGGTGCAGGCCGAGGTCGAGACGGGCATGGCTCGCATGGCGGAAGCCTTCAAGGAGACGGAGACCTTCAAGCAGGCCGAAATCGAGAGCGGCATGGCCAGGATGGCGGAAACGTTCAAGGAGAAGGGGGGCGAAATTTACCATCAAGCCGCCAACCTCAAGGAAGAGGCATGAAGCCAATGGCGCCACAACCGGCAGCCAAGCCCATCGTCTGGACCATAGCCGGTTCGGATTCCGGGGGCGGCGCCGGCATCCAGGCCGATCTGCACACTATGCAGTCGCTCGGGGTGCACGGCTGCACCGTCATCTCCGCCATCACGGCCCAAAATTCGGTGGCGGTGAAGATGGTGGATCCTGTGCTGATGCAGAGCTTCACCGCCCAGATCGACGCCCTCGGCGTCGACTTGCCACCCGCCGCCATCAAGATAGGCCTGCTGCCGACCCGGCTCCATGTGGAGGTGCTGGCCCGCCGGCTCGATACGATAAACGCTCCCTTCGTGGTCTATGACCCGGTCGCCATCGCCAGCAGCGGCACCCCCATGGCGGAGCCCAACATGCTGGCGGCGGTGCGCGAGCACCTGCTGCCCCGTCTGTCACTCATCACCCCCAACGGCCCCGAGCTGGAGGCGCTGACCGGCATTCCGGCGACCAGCCCGGCGCTGGTGCGGGCGGGGGCTGCCCGGCTGCGGGAACTCGGCGCCAAGGCGGTGCTGGTCAAGGGGGGGCACCTTGAGTGGAGCGGGGATCTCTGCCTCGATTACTACCAGGACGAGAGCCGTGAGTTCTGGCTGGCCGCGCCACGGCTCGATACCCGCCACGGCCACGGCACCGGCTGCTGTTACGCCAGCGCCATCGCCGCCGTGGTGGCACTGGATTACCCGATCGAAGACGCCATCACCCTGGCCCGCGCCTATCTGCAGCAGGGGCTGGCAGGGGCGCAGGGGGTGGGGGCTGGCCCCGGCCCCATCGCCCATCTCGGCTGGCCGGTCAGTCTCGCCCACTTCCCCCGGGCCGTGCTGGCGGGATCGAGCCTCGACCGTCGTTTCGGTCTCTGTCCTGACTGCGCGGCCCGTCTGCTCCAGGGCCCCTTTGCCCCCACCGAACAGAGTCTCGGCCTCTACCCCGTGGTGGATTCGGTCAAGTGGCTGGCGCGGTTGCTGGAAGCCGGGGTCAAGACACTGCAACTGCGCATCAAGGATCTGTCCGCCGATGAGGTAGCACCAGCCATCGCCGAGGCGGTGGCGCTCGGTCGCCGCTTCGGGGCCCGGCTCTTTATCAACGATTACTGGCAGCAGGCCATAGCCGCCGGTGCCTATGGGGTGCATCTGGGGCAGGAGGACATGGAGACGGCAGATCTCGCCGCCATCCAGGCCGCTGGTCTGCGCCTCGGCATCTCCACCCACGGCTACTTCGAGCTGATGCGGGCCCGGGAGTTGGCACCCTCCTACATAGCCCTGGGTCATATCTTCCCCACCAACACCAAGCAGATGCCCTCCCGCCCCCAGGGGCTGGTGCGGCTGCACCACTACCGCGCCCTGATGCAGGACTGGCCCACTGTCGCCATCGGCGGCATTAGCGAGGAGCGCATAGTGGCGGTGAAGGAGAGCGGGGTAGGCAGCATCGCCCTGGTCTCCGCCATCACAGGAAGTGACGACTGGCAGGGGGCCACGGCCCGATTGCTGACGGCCGTGGGGGCCGGGGATCCGGCGCGCTCCGCCATAGCGGCGCAGGAGGTGGCACATGCGCTCTGACGAGGTGTCTCTTCGTGACGAAGAGTATCTGCGCTATGGCCGCCAGCTGATGCTGGCCGAGATAGGGGAGGAGGGGCAGGCGCGGCTCAAGGGCAAGTCGGTGCTGATCGTCGGTTTGGGTGGCCTCGGCTCGCCGCTGGCGCTCTATCTCGCCGGGGCCGGGGTCGGCACCCTGTGGCTCGCCGACGGCGACGTGGTGGATTCCAGCAACCTGCCGCGCCAGATCCTGTTCGATGGGGAGGGGCTGCGCCGCTCCAAGGCCGAGCTGGCCCGGGAGCGGTTGGCGGCTCACAACCCCCATGTGGAGCTGATTGCCATCAACCAGCGTCTCGACGCCCATAGCCTGCCAGCCTTCGTGGCCGAGGTGGATCTGGTTGTCGACTGCTGCGACAACCTGGCCAGCCGCCATGCCATCAACGCCGCCTGCGTGGCCCAGGGGAAACCCTGGATCTCCGCCGCCGCCGTCGGCTGGCAAGGGCAACTGATGGTGCGCAGCGCCCCCGAACATGCCTGCTACGCCTGTCTCTACCCGGCGGACACCGAAATCAGGGAGAGCTGCCAGAGCAGCGGCGTCACCGGCCCGCTAGTGGGAGTGATGGGCTCCTTGCAGGCCCTGGAGGCGCTCAAACTGCTGCTCGGGCGACCCAGCCCGGTGGCGGGCACCCTGCGCCGCTTCGATGCCCTGGCCCATGAGTGGCAGACCCTGCGCCTGCCTGCCGATCCCGCTTGCCCGGTGTGTGGCAGCCATAAGGATGACCAATGAATATTCGATTGAACGATATCGAACTGACGCTGCCCACCGGCCAGCGCCTGACCGAGCTGCTGGCGGTGCAGGAGATTGCCCCCCAGGGGGTGGCGGTGGCCCTCAACGGTGCAGTGCTGCCCCGCAGCCGCTGGCCAGAGACCCGCCTCAAGGACGGCGATGAGATCCACCTTTTCACTGCCATCGCCGGAGGCTGAGATGCTGACCATTGCCAATCACACCTTCTCATCGCGCCTCTTTACCGGCACCGGCAAGTTTGCCCACCCCGAGCTGATGGCGGCCGCCATCGCGGCGAGCGGCTCCCAACTGGTGACTATGGCCATCAAGCGCCTGGAGCCGGGCAAGCGCCATGACGACATCCTCACTCCGCTGCTGGCCCTCGGGGTCAAGCTGCTGCCCAACACCTCCGGCGCCAAGACAGCTGCCGAGGCGGTGTTTGCCGCCCACCTGGCCCGGGAGGCGCTGGGGACGAACTGGCTCAAGCTCGAGATCCACCCCGATCCCAAGTACCTGCTGCCCGATCCCATAGAGACCCTCAAGGCCGCCGAACAGCTGGTGAAAGAGGGCTTCGTGGTGCTGCCCTATTGCGGCGCCGATCCCGTGCTCTGCAAGCGACTGGAAGAGGTGGGCTGCGCCGCCGTCATGCCGCTCGGCGCCCCCATCGGTTCCAATCAGGGGCTGGTGACCCGGGAGTTCCTCTCCATCATCGTCGAGCAGGCCAGGGTGCCCGTGGTGGTGGACGCGGGGATAGGGGCGCCGAGCCACGCGGCGGCGGCCTTCGAGCTCGGCGCCGATGCCGTGCTGGTGAACACGGCCATCGCCGTTAGCGGGGATCCGGTCGCCATGGGCCGCGCCTTCGCGCTGGCCTGCGAGGCCGGTCGCAGCGCCTATGAGGCGGGCCTCGGGGCGCGCGGCAGCCAGGCCCAGGCCTCCAGCCCCCTGACCGATTTTCTGGGGGCGTTATGAGCCAGAGCATGGGGCAAGATGTGGTGTCTGCATGCTCCCCTCTCCCATTGGGAGAGGGGCCGGGGGTGAGGGAACCGGCTGACGCGTCCCCCGATTCTGCCGCACTGTGCCCCCCTCTCCCTCTGGGAGAGGGGCTGGGGGTGAGGGCGTCGGGGGTGAGGGCGCATGAAGCAGAACCCTCCTTTCTCGACCGCTGGCGCGAGCTGGAGTGGGACCATGTGGGCATGAGTATCCGCGCCAAGACGGCGCGGGACGTGGAGCTGGCGCTGGCCAACCCACGGCGCGGCCTGGATGACTTCATGGCGCTGATCTCCCCGGCCGCCGAGCCCTTCCTGCCGCAGATGGCGGAGCTGGCGGAGCGCCTCACCCGCCAGCGTTTCGGCAACACGGTCGGCTTCTACGTGCCGCTCTATCTGTCGAACCTCTGCGCCAACGACTGCTCCTACTGTGGCTTCTCCATGAGCAACCGCTTGAAGCGCAAGACCCTGAATGCCGAGGAAATCGAGCGCGAGTGTCTGGCCCTCAAGGCGCGCGGCTTCGACAGCGTGCTGCTGGTGACCGGCGAGCACGAGACCAAGGTGGGCATGGCCTATTTTCGCCAGCACCTGCCACAGATCCGCCGCCACTTCAGCACCCTGGCGATGGAGGTGCAGCCCCTGTCGCAGGCCGAGTATGCCGAGCTCAAGACCTTGGGCCTCGATGCGGTCATGGTCTATCAGGAGACCTACCATGCCCCGGCCTACGCCCGCCACCACCTGCGCGGCAACAAGCAGGATATCGAGTGGCGCCTCGCCACCCCGGACAGGCTGGGCCGCGCCGGCATCGACAAGATTGGCCTCGGCGCCCTGATCGGCCTGTCACCGGACTGGCGCGCCGACAGCTATTTCGTGGCCGAGCACCTGAGCTGGCTGGAGCGCCACCACTGGCAGAGCCGCTATTCCTTGTCGTTCCCGCGGCTGCGGCCCTGCACCGGCGGTTTGCAGCCCGAGGTGACCATGACGGATCGCCAGCTGGTGCAGCTCATCTGCGCCTGGCGGCTGCTTTCGCCGACCCTGGATCTGTCCCTCTCCACCCGGGAGTCGCCTGCGTTTCGCAACGGCGCCCTGCGCCTTGGCATCACCCAGATGTCGGCGGAATCCCGCACCCAGCCGGGGGGTTATGCAGAAGGGGATAAAGAAGAGCTGGAGCAGTTCGCCATCCACGACGACAGATCCTTAGGGGAGGTGGCCGCCGCCGTGCGCCAGGCAGGGTTGCAGCCGGTGTTTAAGGACTGGGAACCCTTCCTGGGCCGATAGGGGCGGCCAGGCCCCCCCTTTACCGGTGGCCCCCGGTGAGTTCGGCCAGACTTCGTGCCTGTGGCAAGTCTGATGTAGGGTCGATTAGCCGGTAGGCGTAATCGTCCGTTCCGTGATGTTTGGGGAGTTGGGCCGAACTCCGCTGCTGCGGTTAGTCTGATGGCACGGCTTCGCCGTGCGGGACGCGAGGCCGCTGGCCTCGAAGGGGTTTCGCCCGCCCTTCGGGCCGGGGCGAGTGACTTTGGAAAGACCCGCTCTCTTCAAAAAATGCACCAAAGGTCTTCTCCCCCGCTTATTCGCCCGACTTACGTCGGGTGCCTTCGGCTCACCCGCTTGTCCGACGGCATGCGCCGACGGGCCTTTGGCCTTCGCCATCCATGGCTTCGGCCAAAGCCCGCTTCGAACATCCCTGTTCTCGCGCCAAATCGGGTCGAGCTGCGCTCGCCCTTTCCCGATTTTCCCCATGGCCCGGCGCCGCTCGCTCGACATCCTGTCTCGCGGCCTGGACAAGCGGACTCGCCTCAGCAAATTAGAGGGGGAACCAAAACCATGCCCGCCATAACCTCGGGAGAATCGTAGGGTGCAATAAGCGGAGCGCATTGCACCGCTAATGAAGGGCCTTGCTACGGCTAACGGCGCAATTCACGTTGTTCATTGCACCCCATGTTTTGCTTCGTTTGAACCACATTTAACAACATGGTTGATTGTGGATTGGGCAAGGCATGGCGAATTACAAACGGGCATGGCAACCGGGGGGAACCTGGTTTTTTACGGTCGTGCTGGCTGAACGTCAGAACAACCATCTACTGGTCGAACGGATTGATCTGTTGAGGAAGGTTGTCAGGGAGGTGCAAGAGAGCCAGCCATTCCGGATCCATGGCTGGGTGGTCTTGCCCGAGCATTTACACGCCTTGTTGGAATTGCCGCAAGGGGATACAAATTTTCCCCTGCGCTGGCGCCAAATAAAGGGCAAGTTTTCAAGAGCCATCCCCAACACAGAGGGGCGTTCTGAATCACGCTGGAATCGTGGTGAGCGGGGTATTTGGCAGCGACGTTATTGGGAGCATTTGATCCGCGATCCGGAAGATTTCAATCATCACCTCGATTACATACATATCAATCCCGTCAAACATGGATTGGTAACAGCCCCGAAAGACTGGCCCTATTCCACCTTCCATCGCTGGGTTCAGCAGGGCAGGTATCCCTTATCATGGGGAGATACCGCCACGCCAGAATATGAAATACCACGCGACAATACATAAGCGGTATCAACGTAGGGTGCAATAAGCGGAGCGCATTGCACCATTTTCGGTACCTGTGGTTGGGTGTATTGAGGTGCAATTCACTTCGTTCATTGCACCCTACGGCACTTCCTGCTTGGTGGTGTTTATCGGGCCGCAGCTTCCAGCGCGGCTATCTCTCCGCCGCCTATCAATTTCAAATTCCGGCTGATCTGCTCCACCGGCCAGTTCCACCAGGCGAGGGCGCCCAGGCGGGTGATAGTGTCATCGTCGAAGCGGTAGCGGATCAGCTTGGCGGGGTTGCCGCCGACGATGGCGTAGGCGGGCACGTCAGTGGTGACCACGGAGCGGGCGGCGATGATGGCGCCGTTGCCGACCTTGACGCCGGGCATGAGCAGGGCCTCATAGCCAATCCAGACATCGTTGCCGATCACGGTATCCCCTTTGTAGGGGAGGCTGCCCGGTGCGGGGGCGGCGCTCTCCCAGCCGTTGCCGAAGATAAAGAAGGGATAGGTGGAGAGGCCGGAGCTCTGGTGGTTGGCGCCGTTCATGATGAACTTGACCCCGCGGGCGATGGCGCAGAACTTGCCGATGATGAGTTTGTCGCCGATGAAGGGGAAGTGGTAGAGGACGTTGCGCTCAAAGCCGGCGGAGTCTTCCGGGTCGTCGTAGTAGCTGTAGTCGCCCACCTCGATATTGGGCCCCTTGATGGTGTTCTTGATAAAGCACACCTGGGGGAAGCCGGTCATGGGGTGGGGATTGGCGGGATCGGGGCCGTGCATGGGGCGCTCCTCTGGGTTGTGGATTTTGAACACCCTAACGGAACCTTGTGGCCCAGTGCCACCTTTTTGTACGCCCCGGTTCGCCAGCCTTTGTCGTCCCCGGCCCATGGGCCCATCGACCCGAAGCCACTTTTTCTCTAGCATGAGCTGATGCGGGGCGCGGGCTCCGTCACACGGATTTTTGACGGAGAAGAGATGATGAAGATGCGTCCCCTGTTGCTGCTGAGTGCTGTGCTGTTGGGCGGTTGTGCGGTCAATCCCTATGGCGGCACTCCGGCGCCGGTCACTGAGCCGAGCCAGCCGGTGAGTCAGCCGGACAAGCCGGTGCCCGAACCCGAAGCGGTCAAGCCTGCCCCCAAACCCGTGGCGCCGACCGGTCTGGCGTTGGCCATGGCGGATGCCTTCTTGAAAGCCCCCGAGGTGCAGGGGCTGAGCCAGGGTGGCAGCCCTGTGTTGCTGCTGATGGCGCCCCAGAACGGCACGGGCGAGCCGTTCAACACCCAGCCCATGGCGGTGGCCATGATCCAGCGGATCCAGTCCCACGGCGGTTTCAGCTTCGCCGACCCCGGTCAGGTTTCCGCCATCACCAGCCAGCTCGAGTATCAGCAGGGAGGGATGAATCCGGCCTCCCTGGTGCGGCTGGGCCGTCAGACCGGGGCCGGTTATATGCTGTACGGGGATCTGGTCTCCGAGGGGAGCCGCTATCGACTCACCATGAGCCTGATGGACTTGCACAGCGGCGAGCTGCTCTGGAACGAGAGCCGCGCCGCCAACCGCTGAACCATGAGTTATCTGACCCTATGTGGTCATCGACGGGGCAGTGTCTGCTGCCCGCCCTATTCTGATGACCTCATCGGGCCTCGCCGCTACTCCCCCTCTCTATGTTGCCGCTCTTCCCATGATCCAATGACTTCCTCCTGGGGGCAGTGTCTGTTGCCCATCATATTCTGATGACCTCATCGGGCCCCGCCGCTAGCCCTCCTCTCTATGTTGCCGCTCTTCCCATGACCCAATGACTTCCTCATAGGGGCAGTGTCTGCTGCCCGCCATATTCTGATGGCCTCATCGGGCCCCGCCGCTACTCCCCCTCTCTATGTTGCCGCTCTTCCCATGGCCCAATGACTTCCTCCCGGGGGCAGTCACGGCGGGTATTGCCTCTCCCATGCCTAGTGATCGCAGACCATAAAAACGCGGCCAGAGTGCCAGGGGCAGGGCCGCGAAGGGTGGTTTCATGACGCCGCCGGGGCGGCTGTGCCTAGCCGAGCAAGCCGGAGATCCCTTGTCCTGCCATCAAGACGCCGGTGGCCAGTACGGCAAACCAGATCAGGGTGGCCGCGACCAGGGTGTAGCCAAGGGCGACGAACAGACCGTCACGCTGCAACATGCCGGTACAGAGCAGCAAGATGGCCCAGGCAGGCAGGGTATTGGTGAGGGGGATGGCGCCAAAGGGCATCATCAGCAAGACGGCGGCCAGCATGATCATCAGGCCGTTGCCCCTGTTGATACTGCTGCTGGCGGTCAGCACCAGCAGGCGGGGGCGCACGAACTTGTCGAGCCGGGCCAGCAGATCGGCGCCCTTGTGCAGGGTTGTTTTGAGCTGCTGGGTGGCAAAGCTGCGTGCCATCAGTCTGGCGGGTAGCCAGGGCACCCGGTTGAGGGTGATGCCGATACCGATAAAGAGGATCAGCAGGCCGAACACGCTGCTGATACCGGGAATGCTGACTGGCAGCAGGAAGGGCACCGTCAGCAGCAGGCAGAACAGCAGCATGCCCTGTTCCCCCACCAGACCGAGCAGCTCCCGCAGGCTGATCTGACCCTCACCCATGGCCTGGGCTGTGCTGCGCAGGGTCTGGGAAAGCAGGACGTCAGGATCCTTGAGCTCGATGGCAACCATGTTTGTGTCCTTGAAAAAAGTATGGGGCCGCATTGTCGGGGCCCGGGCGCGCCACAGCATACGGGGGCAGGGTGAATCGCCGATGAATAGGGCGTCGGAGCCGCGCTGGGCCAAGGAGAGTGTCACTCGCTGAATAATTAAAATAGGGAAAAGGGTTCCATTGGAGGATGTCGTTGGTGGCTTATTTCATGTTTCTGTCATCTGGCAACGTCAGGATGGCGACCTCGCTTTCAAGGATAACATCATGAACAAGAAGCCATTTATTCTCTGCGTGAGCCTGGCTCAGGCCTTGCTATTCTCCCAGTCGGCCCAGGCCCTCAACATAGTGATCAGCAATGATGATGGCTGGCAGACCAACAACATCCAGACCCTGCAGCAAGATCTTGTGGCGGCCGGTCATCAGGTGATCATCTCGGCCCCCTGTACCGAGCAGAGCGGCAAGGGCGGGGCGGTCAATATCTTCAAACCGGTGCCGGTCGATGAGAGCAAGGCGGCAGAGAATATCTACTGCGTGGGGGAGACGGACAGCAGCAAATCCTTTGCCGACTACTCGGAAGGCACCCCCGTCATGGCGGCGCTCTACGGCATACAGGTCGCGGCCCAGGCCCAGTGGCAGAAGAAGCCGGACTTGCTCATCTCCGGCCCCAACGTTGGCAACAACCTGGGGGCCATGAACGAGAACTCGGGCACTATCGGGGCGGCCATTCTGGCCCTGACTCAGGAGGTGCCGGCCATCGCGGTCAGTGCCCATCAGAACTCGGGCACGGACGCCAGTCAGGGTCACAAGATAGCCGCCGTGGTGGTCGACATAGTGCGCCAGCTTGAGGCGACCCGTCCGGCGGGCCAGCCGCTGCTGCCACCTTATATGGGGCTCAATATCAATCTGCCCGAGGAGATAGATAGCAACCTCGGCTACAAGTTCACCGACATCGGCTGGAACGGCGGCGGCATGACCTGGGCCTTTGCCAGCGATCTGGATCAGAATCCGCAAGTGGTGGAGGTGTTGACGCAGAAGGCGGCCGAGGCCACGGGTCAACCGGCGGCCGTGGTGCGTCCCCTGGTCAAGCAAGGGCTCAAGGGCAAACAGGCGGTGACCATAGCCCCAGGGGATAATCAGGATCAGGATGAACAGTCGGAAGGGGTGGCGGTGAAGCAGGGTTACATCACCATCAGTACCTTCGATGGCATCATTCAGGCCTCCAGCGCCAAGGTGCAGTTGACCCGGCAGCGCCTGTTCGGTCTGGCTCAGGAGTGAACCCATGAACAAGTTACTGTTCTGCATGCCGTTTATCCTGCTGTTGGCTGGCTGTCAGCAAAATGAGAGCCAGGCCCCCGCCCTCTCCTGGACGCAATACAAGGGCAGCACTCTCGATGAGGCGGGGCGTGCCACTCTGTTTGAGCTGAGCCAGGACAGTCAGGGCCGGCAGTTGCTGACCCGCTGGGATGAGCGGGACAACCAGCAAAGCTATGCCCCGGATGAACAGGAGAGCGCCGAACTCAGCTTCGCTCAGGGAGAGTACCAGTGCCGGGCGGGGCAGGAGCGTGTCGATTGCCGCTCACCCCAGGGGGAATTCACCCTCTATCCCCTGGCGGAGGGCGCCAGCGTGGATCCCCTGCCCTGGGTGGGAGAGTACAGCGCCGTATCAGGGGGGGAGCATTATCGACTGAGCCTCAATGAGCGGGGCGGACTGACCCTGGCCAGTGATCGCTGTCAGAGCACGGGCTCCTGGCAGGCGGGGCAGGGGGCAACCAGTGGCCGCTACCAGTTCAGTGAGGATGGCTGTGGTGTCGATGGCCTGAGCGGGCCCCTTGAGCTGGCCACGGAACATGGTCAGCTGATCAGCCTCACCCTGCAGAGCCCGCATGAGGCACTGCCTGTTACCTGGCTCAAAGAGGACGGGCCGAGCGGTGTCACCGGCAGTTAGTCGGGGTCATCTCTCGCGGTATCCGAGTCACAGATAGCAAACAGGGAGCCGAGGCTCCCTGTTTGCTATCGGCTGCGGACAGGGTTCAACCATGCCGCTTCACCATAGTGTTATATCAACCATGCACCTTCATCATACTGCTAACCCTGCACGGGCTCGGCGCTGTGCTCATCGTGCAGCAGCGCCTTGTCGGTCTGGCCGAGCAGCTGGCTGGTGATGGTGCCGGCCGTCATGGCGCCATTGACGTTGAGGGCGGTGCGGCCCATGTCGATGAGGGGTTCGACCGAGATCAACAGTGCCACTAGCGTGACCGGCAGCCCCATGGCGGGCAGCACGATCAGGGCGGCGAAGGTGGCGCCGCCGCCGACACCGGCCACGCCAGCGGAGCTGAGGGTGACGATGCCGACCAGGGTGGCTATCCAGATCGGATCCAGGGGATCGATACCCACGGTCGGGGCCACCATGACCGCCAGCATGGCCGGGTAGAGACCGGCGCAGCCGTTCTGGCCTATGGTGGCGCCAAAGGAGGCGGCGAAGCTGGCGATGGCCTCGGGCACCCCGAGGCGACGGGTCTGGGCTTCCACATTGAGGGGAATAGTGGCGGCGCTGGAGCGGCTGCTGAAGGCGAAGCTCAGCACGGGGGCGACCTTGCGCAGGAAGCTGAGGGGATTGACGCCAACCAGGGCGAGCAGCAGGCCATGGACCAGGAACATCAGTCCCAGCCCCAGGTAGGAGGCAAGCACGAAGCTGCCCAGTGTCATCACCTCCTGAGGGTTGGAGCTGGCGACCACCTTGGTCATCAGCGCCATCACGCCGTAGGGGGTGAGAGTCATGATGAGGCGGACCAGCTTCATCACCCAGGCTTGCAGGGTATCGATGGCGGCGAGCACCTTGTCCCCCTTGCTGGCATCCTCCTTCTTCAGCTGCAGGGCGGCCACACCCAGCAGGGCGGCGAAGATCACCACGCTGATGATGGAGGTGGGGTTGGCCCCGGTCAGATCGGCGAAGGGGTTCTTGGGAATAAAGGAGAGCAGCAGCTGCGGCACACCCAGCTCGCTCACTTTGGCAAGGTAGCTGGTCTCAATCACATCGAGTCGCGCACTCTCTTTGACGCCCTGCACCAGGCCCTCGGCGGTCAGGCCGAACAGCTGGGTGACCAGCACGCCGATCAGGGCGGCAATCAGGGTGGTGAACAGCAGGGTGCCTATGGTGAGCAGGCTGATGCGCCCCAGGGAGCTGGCGTTGTGCAGCTTGGCCACGGCGCTCAGTATGGAGGCGAACACCAGAGGCATGACAATCATCTGCAACAGTTGCACGTAGCCGTTGCCGACCAGATTGAACCACTCGATGGAGGCGGCGATGACGGGGTGACCGGTGCCATAGCAAAGTTGCAGGGCGAAACCGAACAGCACCCCCATCGACAGGCCGGTCAGTACCTTGCGAGACAGGCTCCAGCTCGGCTTGCTGAGTCTGGCCAGGGCCGTCAGCAGGGCGGCGAACAGCAACACATTGATGATGAGGGGTAGATTCATGGGGCCTCCAGCGGCAGAGTTGAGTCACTGCGGACGGGGGAGCCCGGATCCGGCAGGGCTGCGTATGGTACCAGCGCGCTCGAGGCTGGCTTAGACAGAAATGGAATTTTATAGAAGGATCAGTCTGTTGGATTAATTTCTGAGCAAGGTGTCGAGTCCACTGGCCATGGCAGCGGGGCAAGCAAGAGGGGATTGCCTTGCCAGTCTTGCACTCCGCGAGGGGGCGCGGCCATCACCGCCATCGCGACGAAGGGCCATCCCGTTGCCACAGGGTGGTGCAGCGTCGCCAGCTTGTGTGGCACAGATCCATGCCAGATAGACAGTGTGGTGTGGCGCACATGTTGGGGGATGCGGCGGGGGCCGCGTCAGCCCGGCAAGCCAAAATGGCGTTATACAGCCTCTGTTTAGGAGTGGGTGACGCGGGCTCTGATATGCTCTGGCACAACCAATGCACATCAGGGAATGGTCATGACGAGAGCAGGAGTGATGGTGGTGGGAATGTTGCTGCCGCTGGGTCAGAGCTGGGGAGAGGAGTCGGCCGCCGATCTGGGCTGGCAGCTGACCCCTTTTCTCGGTTACAGCTCATCGATCGACTTCGAGAAGATGGATGAGCTGGCCCCCATGCCGGTCTCGACCGCCGTTGACTCCCTGCAGGGGGAGAGCTCGGGCAACTGGGGCCTGTTCATCAGCAAGGAGGTCAACGACCCCGGCATGATAGAGCTGCTCTACAGCCATCAATCCACCCCCATCGCCCCGGAGCAGCCGGACAGGCTGACGGTGGACACCCTGCACTTCGCCGGGGCCCTCACCCTCTTCGACAACGTCATGGCCCCCTATCTAGGTGCCGGCATCGGGGTGACCCGCTTCGATGCCTATGAGAGCGAGGTGGCGCCCTCTATGTCGTTGGCGTTGGGGGTGCAACCCCGTCTGACCCAGCGACTGGCGCTGCGGGCCGAGGTGCGCGGCTACGGCTCCCTGGTCAATGACGACAGCCAGTTCCTCTGCAATCCCGAGGTCTGTGCCTTCCGGGTACGGGGGGATCTGATCACCCAGTGGCAGGCCAATATCGGGCTGACGCTGCGCTTCTGACGCGCCGCCGCCCATGGCGGTATAGATATCAGAGACCAGAAGGGGGCCAGCGTGGCCCCCTTTGCAATGAGCAAATCTGGGTCATCAGCGAGGGTTGAGTAGCCAGCCACTGACCCGGTTCGCCGCCAGCAGTCGGTAGGCGAGCAGGGAGAGCACCAGCAGCACCGGCACCTTCACCAGCTCCCACCACAGCAGCTTGCCCTGGGGGCCGAACACCATCAGCCAGACCACCAGCATCATATGCAAGCAGTAAAGACCCAGCACCTTGGGGGCCTGGCGTTCCAGCCAGCTGCCCTTGCCCAAGCTTGGGTTGGCCAGCAGCAGGCCGAACAGGCCGAGCGCCCAGGGCAGGGAGCCCAGCAGGAAGTCATGGCGGTTGAGGGGCACGGCGGCGAAACGCAGCAGGCCCATGGCCTCCAGGGCATAGAGACCCATCCCCGCCACCATCAGCAGGGCGCAGCGCCTGGCATCGGGTTGCCAGCCACGCAGGCGCAGCTCGGCACCAAGGGCCACGAACAGCAGCGAGAAAAAGGGGCCGTTGCGGGTCAGCAGGGCCCACTCGCCCCCCGACAGCAGCGGGCCATAGGAGCCGCCGATCAGGGCAAGCCCGTAGAGCAGGGCGCCCGCCACCAGGGCCAGCCGGGGCAGCTTGACCCGCCAGCAGAGGGCCAGCAGCAGAACGGCCAGCATCAGGGCGGGCAGGAACCAGAGGTGGATCATGCCCCCCACCCACCAGGCGTTGAGGGGATCCCCCAGCTGCATCTGCCACTGGCCCGCCATGGCGGGCAGATAGCCTTCCGTCATGGCCGCGACCGGGTTGAAGGGCACCAGCAGATAGACAAGGCTCCACACCAGCCAGAGCCCCAGCAGGGGGCGGCAGTAGCGCAGCGCCACCGCCATAGGCTTGTCTGCAGCCAGGGCGGGTTGCAGGAAGTAGCCAGCGCAGAGGAAGAAGAGCGGCACCGCGAAGCGGCAGAGCTGGTTGATGATGGCCCCGAGCCAGAGGTAGGGGGTGCCGTCCCAGAGGGTGGGATCGAACGGATTGCTGAAGGGGGAGAGGTGAATGGTCATTACGGCCAGGATGGCCAGGACTCGCCCGCACTCGATGCTGGAGATGCGCATGATACCTCGTTGGCGCTTTGGATCAGGGGCGCAGCATAGCAGTCGCAACTGACGCTCCTCCAGCCTGGGTTGCGACAACTGTGACCCCTGCCGATGGCCGGTTACCCTTTGTTACCCTGGCGCGGACTCGGCTCCCCGGGGGGCATAGCAGGGCTTGGTCTGCCATGGATGGCTGGTTTACCATCGAGGGCAGCAAGCCACAGTCGTTGTGGCCTCATCATGGATCAGGGAGTCGGGGATGGAAGAGGTGATCAGGGCGGATCTGAACAGGGCGGAACATGGGGAGGCGCTGGTGCTCTTGCTCGATGCCTATGCCAGGGATGAGATGGGCGGTGGCACGGCACTGCCTGCGGATGTGAAGGCGCAATTGGCGGCGACGCTGGCCAAGCGTCAGGGGGCCCATGTACTGCTGGCCTGGGTCGATGGTCAGCCAGCCGGGGTGGCGACCTGCTTCGAGGGTTTCTCCACCTTTGCCTGCCGTCCCTTGCTCAATATTCATGATCTGGCCGTCCACCCGGACTACCGTGGCCGCGGCCTGGGCAAGCGCTTGCTGGCCGAGGCGGAGCGGCTCGCCCGCGAGCTGGGTTGCGGCAAGGTGACCCTGGAGGTACTGGAGGGCAACCGGGTGGCCCAGGCTGCCTATCGGGCCAGTGGCTTCGCCGGCTACGCACTCGATCCCGAGCTGGGCAGGGCCATGTTCTGGCAGAAGAAGCTCTCGTGACCCTCTCCAGACCGGCACTGTAGTGGGCGCCAAGCCGGCGCTGATACTGTCCGTGGCCCCTTTCATTGCCGTTGCCTGCGCTGGATGCCGGTCGCCGAGGCCAGGCGGCCCCCTGGGGCGTTATTGTCTGACCGTGGATCGTCAAGTTGTCAGCCGGGTCTTCGTGATCATATGAATCTTGTTTGCTAGGATGGCCTCAGGTGCCAGGAGTGAAAAATGTCACAAAATATCTATGATAATCAGGGTTTTTTCGAAGGCTATGCCCAGTTGCCCCGCTCAATTCAAGGCTTGGCGGGGGCTCCTGAGTGGTCTTCGCTGCAGGCCATGTTGCCAGCCTTGGCAGGCAAGCGAGTGCTGGATCTCGGCTGCGGCTATGGCTGGTTTTGCCGCAGCGCCCGGGAGCAGGGGGCGAGCGAAGTGGTGGGCATCGATCTCTCCAGCAGGATGCTGGCCCGGGCGGCGGAGCTGACCCGGGACCCGGCCATTCATTACCGGCGGGAAGATCTGGCGGCCCTGGCGCTGGACGGCGCGCAATATGACCTCATCTACAGCTCGCTGGCGCTGCACTATCTGGCCGAGGTTGGCCCCCTGTTTGGTCAATTGTTCGCGGCGCTGAGACCCGGCGGCCGCCTGGTGTTCTCGGTGGAGCATCCCATCTTCACCTGCCCACGCCAGCAGGGCTGGTTGCACGATGAGGGCGGCCAGCGCTCCTGGCCCATCAACAGTTATCAAGCCGAAGGGCCACGGCTGAGCAACTGGTTGGCGGAGGGGGTCATCAAGTATCACCGTACCCTGGGCGGTTATCTCAACCCTCTGATCGAAAATGGTTTCCGGCTCGTCCATGTGGAAGATTGGGGGCCGAGCGTCGCCCAGATCGCCGCCAACCCGGCCCTGAGCGAAGAGGCCGAACGCCCGATGTTGCTGCTGGTGGCCGCCAGCAAGCCCTGAGGCTGGTGCGACTCCCCGGGCCGTGAGATAACAGAAGGGCGCCTGGCTGGCGCCCCTTACCATCTAGAGACAGGACACCGCATATGGCGCTGACGGTTGAACAACTCTATGAAGTGATGGCTCAACTACCGGATCCCCTGTTCGTGCTCAGCGAGGATGGTTACTACATCGAATACCTGGGCGGCATAGAGCAGCAATCTTATCAGGATGGCAACCCCTTGGTCGGCAAGCGCTTGCAGGACATGCTGCCAGCGGACAAGGCGGCGTGGATCATGGCGCAGATTGCCCTCACCCTCGATAGCAATCAGGTGCAGGTTGTGGAGTACGAGCTGGCCGCCGCCGAGGTAAAGGATATCGATAGCGAGGCGGGCCCTCAGGGGATGCAGCGCTTCGAGGGCAAGATAGCGCCACTGCCCTCGCGCTACGAGGGCAAGCGCGCCGTCTCCTGGATGACGCGCAATATCACCCGCCAGCATGACCTGCAGCGTCGCCTGCAAGTGCTGAGCGAGACGGACCAGCTCACCGGCTTGCACAATCGTCGCTATTTCTTCGAACACTTCCCCGGCTTGGTGGCGGGCCACGTAACGGCGGGCCTCATCATGCTGGATATCGATCACTTCAAGCAGATCAACGATCGCTATGGCCATCAGCAGGGGGATGGTGTGCTGCAAGCGTTCTGTGCCTGCGTTGCGGCCCAGCTGCGCCGGGGGGATCTCTTCGTGCGCAGCGGTGGCGAAGAGTTCTTGCTCCTGCTCCCCCAGTTGCAGGGGGAGGGACTCAGGCAATTGGCCGAGCGCATTCGTGGCGCCGTCGCGGCCATGGTGCTGGATGACAAGGCGCCCGAGTTGCACATCACCGTCAGCATGGGCACCACCGAGATACAACCGGGGGAAGAGGCGGGGGCCGTGCTAGCCCGCGCCGATGAGTGGCTCTATCGCGCCAAGCGGGCGGGCCGCAATCAGGCGGCCCACTGCCCGGCACCCTGAATCACGACACTTTCTGGCCCATCCCGCCCCAGGGCGATGACGGTATCAGGGCGCTTTTCCCATGGGGCGGGCGCTTGGCCGTGTTCTTGATGACTCTTTCCCTGGCCTGGCACCTTGACGAACAGGATTGCGAACTGTTCTCATAGCCCCTCCCTGCTATTCATTGGAACCTTGCCATGAAAAAAATCCTGTTGATTGCCCTGACCTCACTGCCGCTGTTTGCACAGGCTGGCCTGCTCGATGCCGTCACGGGCGCCGTCTCCGACAGTACCAAGGAGATGGCTCTCGGCGCCGCGGATAGCTATACCAATGATGCCGTGCAGACGGCGCTTGGCATCAAGTCCGGTGTCTCGACCAAAGAGAGCATCAAGGAGAAGTTTGGTGCGCCGACCAGCACGGGCACCGAGGATAAACTGGAGCTGTGGAACTACGACCTGTCGACCCTGAACGAGAGTTCACCGACCCTGGCCCAGACCACCAAGACACTGCTGCCGGATGCCAACCTCGACAATAAAAACGTGGTCATCCGCTTCGAAGGCGAGACGGTCAAGAGCCTGCGGGTGGCGGACAAGCCCAAGGCGTAGCCCGACGGGAGAGTGCAGAGAGAAAGGGGCTGATGAGCCCCTTTTTGTATGGCTGAATGGCTGACTGCATGAAGACGGGCAAGAAGAGTGCGGATAAGAAAAGGGGCCAGAGGCCCCTTTTTTGTGTCTTGATGGGTCTTACTTGTGTGCGTCGGCGAACGCCTTCATGGCGTCGGCATGTTTGGTCATGCCCTCGGCGCGCTCGCCCAGCTTCTTGATGAACTCGGCCTGCTTGACCGGATCCTCTATCTTGTCATAACGCTTTTGCAGATGAGCCTGGATCTCTTCCGGGGTCATTTTCTGCATGCGTTCCATCTTGTCGTGGCGGCCACCGTGATGCTTGCCATCCTTCATGGCGCACTCGCTCATGGCACCGGGCTGGGCTGTGGTGACGGCTTCGCTGGCGGCATAGGCACCCAGCGGCAGGCCCAGGATCAGGGTGGCGGTCAGCAGTGTCTTGGTCAGTTTCTTCATGGTGTTGCTCCTCAAGGGATGAATGCAGAGTCGGCGTGTTGCCTTGACCTCAAGTAAACACCCAGTCCGTGTCTGAACTTTGCCAGCAAGGGGCTTTTTTGTAGCAGACTGTGCCACCCCGCCCATTTGCCACAGTTTGACACAAACCCCCCGGGGGATTTTCGTATAATCGGGCCAGTTACGCTCACGCCCCTTTGTCTGAGAGAGAGTCGCGTCATGAATCAGTTGAACAACCATATCCTGGTGGTCGATGACCACGGCGAGATCCGCGACTTGCTCAAGCGCTTTCTGGAGCAGCATGGCATGCGGGTCAGCTGTGCCCGCGATGGGCGCGAGATGAAGAAATTGCTGGAGGAGCGCGAGTTCGATCTGCTGGTGCTCGATCTGATGCTGCCCGGCGAGGATGGTCTGACCCTGTGCCGCGAGCTCAGGGTCAAATCCAGGCTGCCCATCATCATGCTCACCGCCATGGGGGAGGAGACAGATCGCATCATAGGGTTGGAGATGGGGGCCGATGACTATCTGGCCAAGCCCTTCAATCCTCGCGAACTGTTGGCCCGGATCAAGGCGGTGATGCGCCGTACCCAGGCCGATCAGCAACCCGCCGCGGAGACGCTGTCCCGGGATTTGCGCTTCGACCGCTGGCTGCTCGACATCAATCGCCGGGAGTTACTCGATGAGGATGGGGTGGGGCTGAGCCTCTCTACCGCCGAGTTCGACTTGCTCAAGGTGTTTCTGGAGCGGCCCCAGCGGGTATTGAGCCGGGATCAGCTGCTGGATCTGGCCCGGGGCCGGGAGGCGGTAGCCTTCGATCGCGCCATCGATACCCTGGTCAGCCGACTGAGGCGCAAGCTGGAGCGGGATCCCAAGAATCCCGAACTCATCAAGACCATCTGGGGCGGCGGTTACCTGTTCGCCGCCGATGTGACCCAGGTCTGACGCCATGGCCTTCATCAAGCGGCTCTGGCCCAAGGGGCTCACCGGTCAGATAGTGCTGGTGGCCCTGGCCGGGCTTATCCTGATCCAGCTGCTCAGCATCCAGATCTACCGCACAGATAGAGAGGAGGCGCTGGGGTTTATCAATAGCCGCAATGCCATGCAGCGCATCGTCTCTGTGGTCAGGCTGTTGACCCTCTCTCCCCCCGAGTTGCACCGGGAGATATTGAAGGCGAGCCGCAGCGAGACCCTGTTCCTGCGCCTCGCCCCCGAGCCGCTGCAACCGGACAACCGCAGTCCCCGCTTCGAGGCGCTGGTGCGCAGCAAGCTGGGCTATCCCCCGGATCTGATGGTGGAGATCAGTGCCGAGCTGAGCAAGGATGCGCCCCGCAGCCGGGCCTGGCGCCATCATGTGCGCATGATGGATGATCGCAAGGGGCCGCCTCCTCAGGATATGCGGCTCTACGGCTCCATCGAGCTGCCGGGGGGCCAGTGGTTGCAGTTCAGTTCCCTGGTAGACAAGGAGGCGGGTACCTGGTCGCGGCAGACCACCTTCAACCTGCTGCTGGTGGCCAGTCTGGTGATCGGCATGATGATCTGGCTGTTTCGCCGTGCCACGCTCCCCCTCAAGCAGCTGGCCCATAATGCCGACAAGCTGGGGCGCGGCGAAGAGACGGCGCTGCTCAAGGAGGAGGGGCCGACCGAGATCCGCGACTCCATCCAGGCATTCAACCGCATGCACACCCGGCTCGATCGCTTCGTGCAGGACAGGACCCAGATGCTGGCTGCCATCTCCCATGACTTGCGCACGCCCATCACCAGCCTGCGGCTGCGCAGCGAGTTTCTGGCCGATGGTGAGGACAAGGAGCGCATTCAGCAGACCCTGCAACAGATAGAGCAGATGCTGGCGGCGACCTTGAGCTTTGCCCGGGACGAAGGCACCCAGGAGCAGACTCGGGGGCTGGACCTGGTCAGCCTGCTGGAGAGTCTGTGCGACGACTATGCCGACATGGGTCAGCCGGTGCATTTCGAGGCAGAAGGCAAGCTGGTCTACGCCTGCCGTGCCAACACCCTGCGCCGGGTGTTGCAGAACCTGATAGGCAATGCCCTCAAGTACGCGGGGGAGGTGGAGGTTCGCCTCGAACCTGGCCCTCAGGAGTTGATCATTCGGGTGCTCGATCAGGGGCCAGGCATAGCCCATGACCAGCTCGACGAAGTGTTCAAGCCCTTCGTGCGCCTGGACGAGGCCCGCAATACCGAATCGGGCAGCGTGGGGCTGGGGCTCTCCATCGCCCGTACCCTGGTGCACCAGCACGGCGGTGAGTTGACCCTGCATAACAGGGCCGAAGGGGGACTGGAAGCAAGGATCAGCCTGCCACGCTAGGGTGATGACGCTCGCCAGCACGCCCCCACTCGCCACAAGACAAGAGGCCCGCATTATGCGGGCCTCTTGTCTTGCCGGGAGGGTGATTAGAACTGATAGGTCAACCCCAGGTTGTAGCGGCGCCCGTCCAGCACTGTGCCGTAGCTACCGTAATCCACCGTCTTGTCCAGCAGGTTGTAGATGCCCGCAGTGACGCTCAAGTCCTGGTTGGCCTTGTAGACCAATCCCGTGTCGAAGAAGGTGTAGGAGGGCGTGCCGTCGGCCATTTTGGCGCGACTCTGGTAGTCCGAGGTCTTGCTGCGGAAGTTGACCCGCGACCAGAGGCTGACTTGCTCCGTGGTTTGCCAATCCACCGAGGTATTGAACATGTGGCGCGGCATCTGGTTGAGGGGTTTGCCAGCCATGGGACCGCTTTTCTGCTCGGATTGGGTGTAGGTATAACTGGAGGCCAGGGACCAATCGGTATTGATCGCCCAGTTGGCCGTGCTCTCCACCCCGCGCATGTTCGCCTCGTCGACGTTGATGCGATCGCTGATGAAGTCATAGGTGTAGCCATTCAGGGTACAGCTTGGGTCACTCTTGCTGGAACAGCGCCGAACCTCGGAGATTTTGTTGTTAAAATCGGTGTTGAACAGGGTCAAACTGGCATTCAACCCTTGCTGACCATCCCACAGCAGCGCTATCTCTTCACTGAGGCTGGTCTCTGGCTTGAGGTCCGCATTACCGACCAGGATGCCATCCTGGGTGCCACCTCCGGTGGCCTGACCCCAGTTGGCGGCAGACATGCGCAAGTCAGGGGAGCGATAGCCGGTAGAGACGCCTCCCTTCAGGGTCCAGAATTCGGCAGGATGCCAGACGCCATACAGGCGTGGACTCCAGTGGTCACCATAATTCTCGTCCTGATCCAGGCGCACACCGGCGGTGAGGGCGAAACCCTCGGTCATGGCCCACTCATCCTCCACAAACAGCGCCCAACTCCAACGCGTCAGCTGATCGGCGCTATTGGCCACCTTGAGCTGGTTGCCCTGATCCTGCAGATCCTCATAGCGGTACTGGCCACCGATGCTCAGATAGTGATCGCCGAGTATGAACTGGGTGTGGGTGTCGGCTATGGTGTTGAGCATCTTCATCTGCCGACCCGGATTGGTGTTCTCCTCGTGTTGCAGATAGCTGGAGGATGAGCCGAACTCATATTGGCCGTCGTGGGTGATGGCGTAATTGGTGCGCTCGTAGCGATTCAGGCTCGGCTTGGCTTTGGTGGGAATCGAGTCACCTGGTGTGCGATCCCTGTCTTGCAGGCCGCGACTGGCCTCGAAGTCGAACCTGTTGTGTTCATCTGGCGTCAGACTGAATACGGCAGTACCACTGCGCATCTCCTGTTCGGCAAAGCCATTCTCGAATTGATCCTCATCCCGATGGGAGAGCAGACCATTGACCCTCACCCCCAGCAATCCCTCGACCAAGGCGCCCGCTGCATAGGCGTCGGTCTGGAAGATATCTCCGGACTCCTGATCTTCCTGAAAGGTGGAGTCGGCGTGGAGTGAGCCTTGCCATGCGGTCATGCTGGCGCTCTTGCGAGTGATGACGTTGATGACGCCGCCCATGGCATCGGAACCATAGCGGGAGGACATGGGGCCGCGTACCACCTCAATGCGATCTATGGCTTGCAGGGGAGGCAGCCAGCCTTGTTCTATGCCGGGACCATCGCTGTTGGGGCGAGTGCCACGACTGTCGACCCGTTTACCATCGACCAGCATCAGTGTGTATTTGGAGCCCATGCCCCGGATACTGATGTCGCTGCTGCTGCCACCCCCTGTCACCACAACCCCGGGCACGTCTTTCAAGGCATCGGTGACGTCACGATAGGCGCGCTTCTCCAGCTGTTCGCGTGTCACGACCGAGATGGAGGCGGCGGTCTCTTCAATCTTCTGCTGGAAACCTGAAGCCGTGACAACCATCACTTCGTTCTGGCTGGCATGAGCCTGGCTGGCAAGGGCTGCGAATATCAGAGGGGCAAGGGGGGTAATGCGTATGCTGGTCATGGGAACCTGAACTCCTGGGAAGGAAAGTTTCTCAATCCGCCATGGCATCCCGGGATCTTGGTGTCGCACTGGGACGGCTGGATTGAGCCTCAAACGGGGAAACCGTTTCGGCAGGCATTCTAATTAAATGAGAATTAAACGCAATTGATATCTATTATCATCTTTATGGGGCAGGAGAGAGGGAGCGTGTCAGGGCAAGGAGGGGGCTTCACCGTTTTTCAGGCAACTTTCAGACAACAAAAAACCCGCCTAGGCGGGTTTTTTTAATTCTTGCAGTGGTCAGTCAGCAGACTTGAGTCTGGTTACTGGCCCTTGGCTTGAATTACAGACCAACTACGTTGGCAGCAGCAGGACCTTTCTGGCCTTGCTCGATGGTGAATTCAACGCGCTGACCTTCGTCCAGGGTTTTGAAGCTGGTGGACTGGATAGCGGAGAAGTGTACGAACACGTCTTTGCTGCCGTCAGCCGGGGAGATGAAGCCAAAACCTTTTTCAGCGTTGAAGAATTTAACGGTACCAGTCATTTTGTTAGACATAATAATTTCCTTTACAGTGTTTAAGTGCCATATGGCAATTTATGATTTTTCGTCAGAATACGTATGGCGCACTAAAGAAGGAGAATTATTTGATAAGTGGAATCCGAGGACAACTCTTATCTAATCACTGCTTTACTAGAGACTACCTAACATAATGTGGTCTGAACTACCGAACCATCGAGAAACATTAAAACATGCCATCTCCGTGATGGCAATCTTTATCTCGTAAATCATTTCTTTCAGCAGCCGATCTGGTGTTCGCTTTTCCCAAAAAAGAGACTTGAATGGTTCAGGTGCTTTTTGAGGAGAAAAGAGGCAGAACCTTGTATGGCCTGCCTTGGCGCTGAATTATCGCCCCTGCCTACTGGGTATAATGCCGGAGGGCGGGTCGGGTGAAAAAACCTGAAAAAATTGTGGTTAAGGGGCGATCCGAGTCAGTCTCGAACTCGCCACTCGGGATGTGTTGTCCCTGGGTGACGAGCCTGAGTGGTCAGCGGCGGCCGCGGAACTTGTCGCTGACGGAGTCAATCCAGCTGAAGGTCTCTGGCAGCACTTGGTTGCGAGCCCGTTCCTTGGCTTTCTCGCGAGCAAGGCGAGAGGCCTCTTTGGCGGCTTCGGCGCGATCGGCAACCACCTTGAGGCGGCCCTCTTCCCGGATTTTGTTGCGCTCGCCATTGGTCAGCGGATGATCCGCATTGGCCTGTGCCTTTTGCAGCAATTGGGCGATATCGGCTTTTTCTTTATCGGTCAGATCTTTCATTTCCAATTTTTTCACGGGGCTCTCCTGGCAAGTTGGGAATGAAATACCTTATCACATTTCGCTGATTATTTCTTATTCTCCGCTTGCCATCACATTTACCCCCTGTTAGTGCCGAATTATTTCCCTGTTCACTTGGCTCTCTGCCGGACATATTTGTGACGAGAGATAGAACATTAAATGCGGGTTCTGGCCAGGCGTTAAATTAAATAGTGATATGCATGAATGGTTTGCTCGCTCTTCAGGTCAAAAAAGCCGATGCAAAGGGAATGAGGAGGGGGAGCAAATGGGGATGGATCCCGGCCTTGATTAGGGAGTATGCTGATTTTGCTTCCCGCTCAATGGGGAGGCAAGGAAGTACTGTAGTTTACGATTCGGATTGCAGCAGGGGTTAGCCCCCCGAGTGTCGGTCACATTTTTGGAGTTTGATGATGAGTAACAAAGAACATCACAACGGCAAAGATGGCAAGAAGAAGCCGCAGATGTCACTGAAGGAAAAGCGAGAGGCCAAGCGCCAGAAAGCCGATCTCAAGAGTGATAGCGTCATGAAGTAACTCAGCTCACTCGAGCCAGTACCACAAGCCAGCCTTCGGGCTGGCTTTTCTATTGCCGCTCATCGGGTGCTTGCTGCAGGGATCATGGTTCGGCGCCATAGTTGGCGAAGATCTGCTCGTACCGACCATCCACTCGCATCGCCAGCAGTGCCCGATCAAAATGATCCCGTACCGCCGCATCCCTGAAGGCGAAGTGATAGAGGGTGGGTTTGAACAGGGCGTTGGCCTGGATCCGTTCCCGGTTATAAATGTGGGGCTCGGCTCTCTCCTGCCTTAACTGCGCCAGATGGTAATAGAAGACGCGCTCATCCATCACCACCGCATCAACCCGGCCAAGCAGCAGCTGGTGCACCTGGCCCTGCTGCTTGGCGACTTCTTCATAACGGGCATTGTTCGCGGCCATAGTGGCAAACTCGGGGCCCAGTATCTGAGTCGCCCGTTGGAAGGCGGTCACCTTGAGGGTCGTGAGCGCCGTGAGATTGGTCACGGTGAGCGGAGCAAGGGTGAATACCTGATTGTGGAAGCGGATCACGGGGCGGGAGAGGAAGGCCCCATCCAGCATGCCGGGTCTGACATTGATGATGGCGTCCAGCTTGCCGTCGGCCAGCATGCGGAAGGTGCGTTCCAGGGGCAGATATTGGAAATCGAGTTGATAGCCACTGTCCATGAAGGCGGTGCGCAGCAGATCCAGCTCTATGCCCTTGCCCTGTTGTTCTATGACGTAGGGTGGAATGGCAAAACTGACACCGACCTTGAGCGGTGCGGCACTCAGCAATCCACTCACTACTAACCCAATGATCAGGATCCCGCGTTTTATCATGTCCCACTACTCGATGGCGATTCACTGCATCATAACCTGCCCCCTTGCACGCCCTCTGTCTCGGGACAAGAGTTGGGCTGAAATCGGGGGGGGATGCGGCTTCTTTGCGTCAGGAATGCACGCAATGTTGCACAGGTTTGCAAAAAAAAAGCCCTGAATGGTCAGGGCCTTTGCAGAGCTATTAGTCAGAACGGAATGTCGTCGTCAAAGTCCATCGGCGGTTCGTTGTAAACCGGCGGTGCGGACTGAGGCTGTTGCTGCGGACGGCTGTAACCACCCTGCTGCATGTTCTGTTGCGGCGCTGCATTCTGCTGGGGGGCAGAGGGACGCTGTATATTCTGCTGGGGAGCGGCTTGTTGGGGCTGACCCCAGTTGCCCTGGGACTGTTGACCACCCATTCCCTGACCGGCGCCGCCTTGGGGACGACCACCCAGCATCTGCATGACGCCGCTGAAGCTGTCCACCAATACTTCAGTGGTATAGCGCTCCTGGCCACCCTGATCTTGCCATTTGCGGGTCTGCAGTTTGCCTTCGACATAGACCTGGGAACCCTTCTTCAGGTATTCGCCAGCGACTTCGGCCAGTTTGCCCATGAACACCACACGATGCCATTCGGTGCGCTCTTTCTGCTCACCAGTCTGCTTGTCGCGCCAGGTTTCGGAGGTGGCCAGGGTGATGTTGGTCACGGCACCGCCGCTCGGCATGTAGCGCACTTCCGGGTCTTGCCCCAGGTTACCGATCAGAATGACTTTGTTGATGCCTCGACTGGCCATAATCTCTCTTCCACCTTTATATGCCGACCAGCTACCTGGTCTGGTTCTACTCAAAATATTGCTGCCGCCCAGGCCCGGCACCATCTTGCCTGCGGGGGCCCTGGCCTGTCGTCGATGGGGCATGGGCCCTGCCATCGACGTTCGGATTAGCCCGCCATAGTAACAGTTGATGCCGTTGATAGCACATCTTTAGCAACCCGAAACGGGTTTGACGCGCGGGTTCTGTATTCGGCAATACGCTAACGCAGGTGCCGGGATCCGGGCAAGCGGCGCTGTGGGGGCTGCTTCACGTTCTTGAGATATTGCCCATACCAGAGGGATAAGGAGAGAGATGACAGCCGGAGTATCTATGTCTCATTTGCCCCCCCCAAATAGGGGGGCTGTCCTAGTCCTCTGTATTGTCTAGTAAAAAAACAGTTTCACTTGGGTTTGAATGGCGCCTAATGCTTTTTTAATGCTGTGTAAAAATCGGGGCTTGTTACTCTCTTGCGACCATTATTGGCACATAAAAACGATGCAAGCCGACAGGCACACCGTTCAAGGAAGAGCCCCATGATGACAGAGACTCCGTTGGTACTCGTGACCGAAGGCAATGTTCAGGCGACGACCTTCACTACCTATCTGATGGCCCAACTCGGTGAGCCGATACGGTTGATCAGCCATCCCGATCAACTGCTGGCCATCGAAGATTGCAACCTGTTCCTGATCGATCTGGACTATCTCAAGTCGAGCCAGCAGTTTGGCTGGAACCGGGATATTGCCGCCTTCGAATCGGCCAGCACAGTGTTGCTCAATGCGCCGACCAGCACGGATCGCGACTTGTTGCTGATGTGGCCCAACACCAGCGGTCTCTTCTTCCGTCAGGATCCTCTGGATCGTCTGGTGGCCGGTATCAAGAAGGTGATGCAGGGGGAGTTCTGGATCCCGCGTCATCTGATGTGCGAGTTGGTCAGCTATTACCGGCAGGGCATGGAGCCGGCTCAGCGCAGCCAGAATCTGCTGACGGTGCGCGAGCGCGAGATCATTCGTTACTTGATGACCGGGGCCTCCAATACCGAAATAGCCGACACCCTGTTTGTCAGCGAGCACACCATCAAGTCCCACCTTTATAACGTCTTCAAGAAGCTGAACGTCAAGAATCGGTTGCAGGCGGTGAGCTGGGCCAAAGAGTACCTCGATATGACGAGCTCCCACTGATGCGCAGCTGGCTGCTCTGTCTCTGGTTGATCTCTGGGGCCCTGGCGGCCAGCGAAGGGGATGCCAACGCGCCGCTGGAGTCCCTGCAACCCGAGCAGGAGAACGACCGGATAGAGATAGGCGGCCTGGTCATAGATCGCACCTTCACCCGCTTTGGCCAGGGCTTTTATCACCACTTCAGCCGGCTGCGGGAGGATGAAGATCCCCATGCCCGAGAGAATATCACCATACATGAACGGCCGACGGCGCGATGGGGGAGCCTTATCTGGATCACCCACAATCGCAAGGTGTTGTTCAGGACGGCGCTCTCTCCGGTACGGAGTCAGGGGGAGGCTGCCGCGCAGCAGGCCTGGGCTCAGGTGAGCGAGGTTTTACGACAGCAGAAGGTCGCCATCCTGTTCATGGATACCTTCGATCTGGAACACGATGAACTATAAGGACATGGCATATGTGCTCACGCCTCCTGCTCCTGGCGCTGACGGTCAGCATGACCGCCTCTGCCTCCGAGCTTATCTATCGGCCCGTCAACCCCAGCTTTGGCGGCAACCCGCTCAACAGCAGTCACCTGCTGGGCACGGCCAATGCCCAGAACGACTACAAGGATCCCTCAGCCGGTGGCAGCAGTGGCACCTCGGCACTGGACAGACTCACCTCCAGCCTGCAGTCGCGGCTGGTGAGCCAGCTGCTGGCCGACGTCGGCAAGGATGGCAGCCAAAGCGGTAGCCTGGTCACCGACGAGTTCGCGATCAACGTAGTGGATGAGGATGGCACCCTGGCCATCTCCATCACAGATAGAGCGACGAACGAAACCACCCTGATCGAAGTGAATGGCCTGATCGCCGACTGAGGATGCTATGAAACGGATACCCCTGTTCGCCGCCCTGCCTTTGCTTGCCACCCTCTCTCTCCTGGGGGGCTGTGCCACGCATATAGGTTCTCCCGAGGCAGACGAGAAGGCGACCCTGATGCCGAGATCCATCTCCTATAAAGAGCTGATCAGCCTGCCCAAGCCCAAGGGCAAGATAGTGGCTGCCGTCTACGATTTTCGCGATCAGACCGGTCAGTATCTGCCAGCCCCGGCCTCCAACTTCTCCACGGCCGTGACCCAGGGCGGGGTCGCGATGCTGAGCACGGCGCTCTGGGACTCCCAGTGGTTCGTGCCCCTGGAGCGGGAAGGGCTGCAGAACCTGCTGACCGAGCGCAAGATTGTGCGGGCCACGCAAAACAAACCCAATGTGCCCGGCAATAATCAGCATCAATTACCCTCCCTGGTGGCGGCCAATATCCTGATCGAGGGGGGCATCGTCGCCTATGACAGCAATGTGCGTACCGGCGGTGCCGGGGCCAAGTACTTCGGCATAGGGGCGAGTGGCGAATACCGGGTCGATCAGGTGACCGTCAACCTGAGGGCCGTCGATATCCGCTCCGGTCGCATTCTCAACAGTGTCACCACCTCCAAGACCATCCTCTCCCAGCAGGTGCAGGCCGGGGTGTTCCGCTTCGTCGAGTACAAACGGCTGCTGGAGGCGGAGGCGGGTTTCAGTACCAACGAGCCGGTACAGATGTGTGTCATGTCTGCCATCGAATCGGCGGTGATCCGGCTCATTGCCAACGGGGTACGAGACAACCTCTGGCAGCTTGCCGATGCGCGGGACATGGAAAACCCCATACTGCAGGGCTATCTGCAAGACAGCGCCCCCATTCTCTAGCGACAGGAACGCATCCGGCACTGCCTCCTCTGGCGAGCGCGCTCACTCCTCGAAAACGTCAGTACAGGCCCGTCATGGGCCTGTTTTTTTATGTTTATTTCCCATCCCTCCCTTCGGCGCCATCTCTGTTCACGAGGGGGATGGCTCAGCGCGACCTCAGCCTTTTCTCCCAGATAACCCCGGGATCCGAATCAGCCTCGAATCAGCTGTGTGGCTGATGGCCCTGGCCAGGGGGGCTGGGGATACTGGACCCGCACTTCAAAAAGGTAATCGCAGATGAAATACCTGAATCCTGTCCTGCTGATCATGAGTCTGCTAGGCCTGCCCGCATTGGCGCAGGACCTTGCCTCCCTGAGCGAACTGGGTCAGGGCAACGAGCTTGAACTGATCCAGCGGGGGGAGGGCAACCAGGCCCATCTCTGGCAGCTCGGATCGGATAACGAATTGCAGCTCAGCCAGTCAGGCAACGACAACCAGGTCCGCCTGATGCAACAGGGCCAGCAGCAACAGCTGAGCCTGGAGCAGGTCGGTGACAATAACTGGGTCGATGCCGTTCAGCTCGGGGTTGGTAACAGCGCCGAGCTCTATCAGGCCGGCATCGGCAACCAGATGTGGCTGTGGCAACAGGGCATGGACAACCAGGCCTGGATCAGCCAGAGCGGATATGACAACAGGGCACGGGCCGTTCAGCTCGGTGATGGCAACCTGGCCAGCATAGAGCAGAACGGCTCCGGTCTGTCGGCCACCGTCATTCAGGCGGGCGCCAACCAGCAAGTGAGAGTAGTTCAAACCAACTGAGCCCAGGCTCACACCAAAGCACGAGAGGGAAATCATGTTCAAACGTACCATCATCGCCTCTGCCGTATTACTGGCTACTTCCAGCGTCTGGGCGGCTTCCGCCAACAACCAGGCCACTGTCGCCCAAACCGGCAACAACAACCTGGCCACGGTCGAGCAGCTCGATGACAGCAACCACAATCAGGCGAGCATCAGCCAGATTGGTGCCGATAACGAGGCGAAAACCATCCAGAAGAACACCAGCCAGTCTGAGGCCAGCGTGGCTCAGACCGGGGCAGGCAACGATGCCCTGGTGACTCAGGAGTCCAGCACCGCAGGATCCGTTGCCCAGGTGGCGAGCACGGGCAACTTCAACGTCGCGACCGTGACCCAGCAGGTGTTCAACGAAGGCTCCCACGCCTCCGTCGCCCAGGTCGGCAACCACAACAGTGCCGATGTGATGCAGGATAACGGTGATGGTGCCAGCTCCACCGTGAGCCAGATTGGCAACAACAACGATGCCAGTATCAACAACTACTGGTCCGATAAAGCCATCGCCAATGTCAGCCAGCTTGGCAACAGCCATGAGGCCAGCGTCTCCCAGCAGATTGCCGATGGTGCCGAAGCCCAGGTGGCCCAGTCCGGTCAGCTGAACAAGGCCACCGTCACCCAGGCAACCAATAGCTACGGTTACGTCTATCCGGAGGGTACCCTGGCAAAGGTGACTCAATCGGGAAGTGGCAACGAGGCCCAGGTCGAGCAGCGCGATCTCGATAACAAGGCTTATGTGACCCAGAGCGGTGTCGATGGCTATGTGAAAACGGCCCAGTCCGGTTCCGGAGCGGGTGAGGGCAACGTCCTGACCGCCAACCAGGCCGGTACCAACGAGAGTGCCACCCTGACTCAGGTTGGCAACCGTAACGAAATCGACACCAACCAGACTGGCCGTGACGATGTGCTGACCATCGATCAGCTGGGTGATGACAACCAGGCGATTGCCTACCAGGGTGGGGTCGGCGAGCAGGGCACCATCATCCAGGTGGGTGATGGCAACCGCGCCGACACCGAGCAGCGGGGCGCGGGCAACCAGGCCAGCGTCGAGCAGATGGGGGACGGCAACCAGGCCGTGGTCAAGCAGCTGGCGAGCAGCACCGCTGGCGTGGTGACCATCGATCAGAGCGGTGACGACAACTACGCCAACGCGGTGCAGGAAGCGGGCAGCAACAACCAGATCGCCATCGACCAGCAAGGGGATCGCAACCAGGTTGCCGCCGCCCGTGATGTGGAAGGCAAAGGCGCCTGGACCTGGGGCTCGGACAACGAGCTGACCGTGACCCAGACCGGTAACGACAACTGGGCCTATGCCGATGCATCCCACTCCGGCTCGACCGTGACGGTCACCCAGACCGGCGACTTGAACAACGCCTCCGTCGAGTCCTACCTGGGCAGCGACAACGATCTGACCGTCAGCCAGACCGGCAACAACCATGTGGCCGACGTCTATGTCAACGCCGGCATGAACGGCGGTGGCAACCTGGTCGATGTGGTCCAGACTGCCAGCTACAACACGGCTCAGGTCGATGTCTATGGCAGCAACAACCACGCCTATGTCTATCAGGGCGGCAACTGATGATTTGCATATTCGGGGGCCTGCGGGCCCCTTTTTTATTGGGGCGGACTCGGGACGGGTCGGTTGGCTCATGTCACCAGACCACTCCCCTGCACCGGCGGCTAGCGATGCTGCTCCTGTGGCTCAGCTTGTCTCCAACGGTCTGGGCGGGCGAGTCTGACCCGGCCAAGGAGGCCAAGATGATCCCCAAGATAAGCCTCAATGCCGAGCAGGGGCCGACCGGCCTCACGGTGGCACCGACCCTGCACAGCGCCGAGCCGGGAACCCTGACCTTCACCCTTGATCTCTGGAGTCAGGGCGCGGGAGGGCGCAGTCATCAGCGCCAGAGCGGGGGGGCCGAACTGGTTGCCAACCAACCCCATGCCCTGGGGCGATTGAGTCTGGGGCTGGCTTGCCCCTACCAGGTCAGAATACGGTTGCAACTGTGGCAGGAAACCCTGTTGCTGAGCGAGCTCGACCAGACATTCCATTGTCCCTCCTCCCCATGATTTCCCGTCTGGACTGTCTATTCATCCAGTAGTCTCTATGCCATACTGGCCCGCTCTGGTTACCGTATCGAGCGCGCAACAAGATGGAAAAAATCGTGATCCGGGGTGCCCGCACCCACAACCTCAAGAACATCAACCTGACTCTGCCCCGCGACAAGCTGATCGTGGTCACCGGCCTCTCCGGCTCCGGCAAGTCTTCTTTGGCGTTCGATACCCTCTATGCCGAAGGCCAGCGCCGCTATGTGGAGTCTCTCTCCGCCTACGCCCGCCAGTTCCTCTCCCTGATGGAGAAGCCGGATGTGGATCATATCGAGGGGCTCTCCCCGGCCATCTCCATCGAACAGAAGTCTACGTCGCACAACCCGCGTTCGACCGTCGGCACCATCACCGAAATTTATGACTATCTGCGCCTGCTGTTTGCCCGGGTCGGCGAGCCACGCTGCCCGACCCACGCCATCCCGCTCGCCGCCCAGACCATCAGCCAGATGGTGGATCAGGTGTTGGCCCAGCCCGAAGGCAGCAAGCTGATGCTGCTGGCCCCGGTGGTGCGCGATCGCAAAGGTGAGCACAGCAAGCTGCTGGAGAACCTGGCGGCCCAGGGTTATATCCGCGCCCGCATCGACGGCGAGGTGTGCGATCTCTCGGATCCTCCCCCGTTGGAGCTGCACAAGAAGCACACCATCGAGGTGGTGGTCGATCGCTTCAAGGTGCGCGATGATCTGGCCCTGCGCCTGGCCGAATCCTTCGAGACGGCGCTGACCCTCTCCGGCGGCATCGTGCTGGTGGCGCCCATGGATGGCGAGGAGCAGGTGCCGGTCATGACCTTTTCCGCCAACTTCGCCTGCCCCGAGTGCGGCTACTCCATGTCGGAGCTGGAGCCGCGCATCTTCTCCTTCAACAACCCGGCCGGAGCCTGCCCGACCTGCGATGGGTTGGGGGTGCAGCAGTACTTCGATCCCGCCAAGCTGATCCACGACCCGAGCCAGAGCCTGGCCGGGGGCGCCATCCGCGGTTGGGACAAGCGCAGCTTCTATTACTTCCAGATGCTCAAGTCCCTCGCCGAGCACTACAAGTTCGATCTGGAGCTCCCTTGGGGGGATCTGCCCGCCAAGGTACAGGAAGTATTGCTGCGGGGGTCGGGCAAAACCGAGATCGAGTTCCGCTACATGAACGATCGCGGCGATGTGGTGGTGCGCAAGCACCCCTTCGAGGGGATCTTGCACAACATGGAGCGCCGCTACCGGGAGACCGAATCCAACTCGGTGCGCGAAGAGCTCTCCAAATACATTGCCAACAAGTCCTGCACCAGCTGCGGCGGCAGCCGACTGCGGGAGGAGGCGCGCCATGTGTTCGTCGATAATCGCAACCTTTCCGCCATCGCCGAGCAATCCATCGGCGATGCCCTGGCCTTCTTCGAGGGACTGGCGCTCACCGGCCAGCGTGCCCAGATAGCCGACAAGATCTTGAAAGAGATCGTCGAGCGGCTCGGCTTCCTGGTCAACGTGGGGCTCAACTATCTGAGCCTGTCCCGCAGCGCCGAGACCCTGTCCGGTGGCGAAGCCCAGCGCATCCGCTTGGCGAGCCAGATAGGCGCCGGTCTGGTGGGGGTCATGTATGTACTGGATGAACCCTCTATCGGTTTGCACCAGCGGGACAACGAACGGCTGCTCAAGACCCTGACCCACCTGCGCGATCTCGGCAATACCGTGATAGTGGTGGAGCACGATGAAGACGCCATTCGCCTCGCCGACCATGTGCTCGACATCGGGCCGGGGGCCGGGGTACATGGCGGCGCCATCGTCGCGCAAGGCACCCCGGAGGAGATCATCAATAACCCGGACTCCCTGACCGGTGACTACCTCTCCGGCCGCAAGGAGATCGCCGTCCCTGCGCAGCGCACCCCGCTCACCGATCGCTGGCTCAAGCTCAAGGGGGCAAGCGGCAACAACCTGCGCAGCGTCAACCTGGATCTTCCCCTCGGGGTCATGACCTGCGTCACCGGGGTATCCGGTTCCGGCAAGTCGACCCTGATCAACGACACCCTGTTCCGCATTGCCCACCGGGAGCTGAACAAGGCGACCGAATCGACCCCGGCCCCTTATCGCAGCATCGAGGGGCTGGATCAGCTCGACAAGGTGGTGGATATCGATCAGAGCCCCATCGGCCGCACCCCGCGCTCCAACCCGGCGACTTACACCGGGCTGTTTACCCCGATCCGTGAGCTGCTCTCCGGCACTCAGGAGGCGCGTTCACGCGGCTACCAGCCGGGTCGCTTCTCCTTCAACGTCAAGGGGGGTCGCTGCGAGGCCTGTCAGGGGGATGGGGTCATCAAGGTGGAGATGCACTTCCTGCCAGACGTCTATGTGCCCTGCGATGTCTGCAAGGGCAAGCGCTACAACCGCGAGACCCTGGAGGTGAAGTACAAGGGCAAGAACATCAACGAGATCCTGGAGATGACGGTGGAAGATGCCCGTGGCTTCTTCGACCCGGTGCCCGCGGTGGCGCGCAAGCTGCAGACTCTGATGGACGTGGGGCTCTCCTACATCCGCCTCGGCCAGTCGGCGACCACCTTGTCGGGAGGGGAGGCGCAGCGGGTCAAGCTGGCGCGGGAGCTCTCCAAGCGCGACACCGGCAAGACCCTCTATATCCTGGATGAACCGACCACGGGCCTGCATTTCCACGACATTCAGCAACTGCTCAAGGTGCTGCATCAGTTGCGGGACAGGGGCAATACTATGGTGATCATCGAGCACAATCTGGATGTCATCAAGACCGCGGACTGGGTGGTGGATCTGGGGCCGGAAGGGGGGGCCGGTGGTGGCCGTATCCTGGTGACCGGTACCCCGGAGCAGGTTGCCAAGAACAAGGAGTCGCACACGGCGCGCTTCCTGGCCCCCTTGCTGGATAAGCATGGTGCCAGGCAAGCCAGCCAACCGGCAGTGCGCAAGGGGCGCAAACCGCGCCAGCCAGCGCAGAGCGAATAACCGCCGCAGCCAGCATATGAACAACGGGCAACGTGACCGTTAATAGAGAGGGGCCCATCGGGCCCCTCTCTGCTATCCAGCCTCAGTGCGTCCGCACCATCAGCCAGGCGAGCCCGAGACAGAAGCCGACGAAGATAAACAGCAGGGAGCCGAGACCGAAGATAGCGGCCAGTATGCTGGTGACGGAATGAGGCTGATAGGGCTTTTTCATAAAAGCAGGGTGACAACTCGACAACAATGGATGCGGAAAATACGCCAGCCGATAACAAGCTGCAATCAAAAAATAGCCAACTCGTATCACAAAACTTATATTCCGTTTATGCATTAATCGTTAAAAATAAAGAGCGTTATTATAGTTAATCATTTTAAATCAGTTGGTTATGTTATTCACACGCGGCGTTTTGCGCGTGAATAAGCTATTTCGTACATCTATCTATTTATTGGTAACTTTTGCGCCAAATCAATAACCGGCCAGTCACATCCTTTTATAGTCGCCCTGCTTACAACACAGAACGAAAACTAAAAAAGGAAATATGGTGATGAACAAGTTTCTTCCTCTGATGATCGCAGCCGCCTTTGCCTCTCCCGTCATGGCCCATCAGGCCGGGGATATCCTGGTGCGCGGTGGCCTGGCCTTCGTCTCTCCTCAGGAGAGCAGCGACGATGTACTGGGTTCGGGCGAGTTCCAGATTGATGACGACATGCAGCTCGGGCTGACCCTCTCCTATCTGATCACCGACAACTGGGGTGTCGAGCTCCTGGCCGCCACCCCCTTCTCCCACTCGGTCAGCACGCCGGGGCTGGGAGAGGTCGCCAAGGTCAAACAGCTGCCGCCGACCCTGATGGCCCAATACTACTTCGGGGATGCCCAGAGCAAGGTGCGCCCCTATGTGGGCATCGGCATCAACTACACCACCTTCTTCAGCGAGAAGGGCAAGGGTGCCCTGGATGGTGCCGACGTCAAGCTGGATGACTCCTGGGGGGTGGCCGGTCAGATTGGTATCGACATGGCGATCAATGACCGCTGGTTCGTCAACGGCTCGGCCTGGATCATGGACATAGACACCGAGGTGCACGTCAACGGCGGCGAGGGGATCAAGACCTCCATCGACCCCGTGGCCTTCATGGTCGGCGTCGGCTACCGCTTCTAATACTCGCGAGTTGCACTGCACGTCCCTTTAGCCCGGCGCTGCCGGGCTCTTTTATGGTTTCCATTGATACCCTTGCTGTCTCAAGGGCATAAATACCCCTATCAAGGCTCCAACTATTCACTTCCCGGCCGATACCCTCAGCACTGTCCCTTTCCCCAACGAGTGAGGATGTCTCATGGGTTTGTCTATTGTGCAGCGGATCATCGCCGGATTCGTGTTGATGCTGCTGTTGTTGGTCCTGCTGGGGGTCGTCAGCGCCCTCAAGATACGGGGGATCAGTGACGGCCTCTCTCAGGTCTCGGATAAGGCCACCCCTCTGGTTATCACTGTGGCGGGCCTCAAGGGAGCGTTGCAAGACAGCAACCGCTGGGTACTGGAGTACAGGGCCAGCGAACAGGCCGGCGGCCTGCCTGAGTTGGCCAGTCGCTTCGAGCAGCAGCAGGCCGGTTTCAAGACCCTGAGTCAGCAGATGGGGCGCTTCACCGAGCTGGACGAGGCCCGGTCGCGCTTCGCCGGGGTGGAGCAGGCCACGGGACAGTTCTTCGCCCTGGCGGGTCAGGTGCTGAGTCAACATCGCCAATGGGTCGATACCCTGGCCCAGCGTCACCAGCTGGAGATGGCCTTCATCCGTCTGGAAGATACCTACCAGTGGGCTGCGGATCTGCTGTTGCAGCAGGCGTCCGCCAAGCGATCCATGCGCAACAAGGCTGAGCTCATCACCTCCGGCATCGCCCGGGATCTGAAGAACATACGCCGCGCCGATGCAGGTACGGATCTCAATGAACTGGAGCGGGTGCTCGGCAAGGACATCGAGATGGCCCGCAAGCGGCTGGAGCGGGTCGATGTGCCCGCCGACGTCAAGCAGCGCTTCGTCTCCAACCTGGACAGGATGCAGGAGCTGGCCCTCGGCAAACAGGGTCTGCTCGCCACCATGCGCCAGAGCCAGCAGTTGGCCAGCTCCCTGAATCAACTCAACCAGCAGCTCGATGCCGCGTTGGTCAGCAGCCTGAGCCAGCTCGATGAGATGGGCAAGAGTGCCGGCACCATCGCCAGCTCCAGCCGCTCCCTGGCCGATGACGCCGTCAGCAGTGCCAGCATCTGGATCCTGCTGGTGGCGGCAGTCTCTGCCGCCGCCGCGCTGCTGATCGGTTACACCACGGCCCGCAGCATACAGCGCCCCTTGCAGCGCATTGGTCATGAGCTTGGCCTGATGGCCGCAGGGGACATGACCCGCCGCATCGACTATCGCAGTCGCTGCGAGTTCGGCAGCCTGTCTCGCTCCATCGATACCCTGGCGGGCAAGACGGGTGAACTGCTGGCTCAGATCAATGCCGGTTCCCGCCATCTGGTGGAGGAGGCGAGTCGCGCCGCCGAGATCAGCGAGCGAGCCATGGCCCGGGTGCAGGATCAGAAGAGCCAGACCGATCAGGTGGCCGCCGCCATCACCGAGCTGGAGGTGAGCGCCACCGAGGTGGCTCGCTCCACCGATGGCACCAAACACGAAGTCGATCTTGCCGACGAAGAGGCTCGCGCCGGTCGGCAGCAGGTCGCCGTGACTCGCCGCCTTACCGAAGAGCTGGCCGGTGCCATGGCCGAGGCCGTGGGCATCACCCACAAGCTGGGGGAGTTCAGTCACAACATCGGCAGCATTCTGGACGTCATTCGCGGCATCGCCGAGCAGACCAATCTGCTGGCGCTCAACGCCGCCATCGAGGCGGCCCGGGCCGGTGAAGCCGGTCGCGGCTTCGCCGTGGTGGCCGATGAGGTGCGGGCGCTGGCCAACCGGACCCAGACCAGTACGGAAGAGATCCAGGCCATGATCGAAAACTTGCAGAGCGCCAGCAGCCAGGTGGTCGAGGTGATGGGCCGCAGCCAGGAGCAGACCGGCAGCTGTGTCGACCAGACTCGCCAGATGGATGCGGCCCTGCAATCCATCGCCGAGCGGATGAGCGCCATCAAGTCGATGGCGGATCAGGTGGCCCACGCGGCCCAGGAGCAGATCTCGGTCAGCCAGGGGGTGGCTCGCCACATCTCCGGTATTGCCGAGGTGGCCTACGAGACGGAGCGGGAAGCCCGTCAATCGGCCAGCAGCAGCGAGGTACTCGCCAATCTGGTTGCCAAGCAGCAGCAATTGATCGCCCATTTCAAGGTATGAGAGGACTTATGGCTAACAAGTGGATCGGAGCCCTGAGTCTCCTGTTGTGTGGTCAGCTGATGGCCAGTGAGCTGGTGATCGAGAGCTGGCGGATAGATGACAAGGCGTTGTGGGAGCAGAAGATCATCCCGGCCTTCGAGGCCGCTCACCCGGGCATCCAGGTGACATTCAACGGGGTGCAGAACGTCGAGTACATGCCGACCCTGTGGCAGAGCCTGAAGGCGGGCAAGGCGGGGGACCTCATCACCTGTCGCCCCTTTGATGACTCCCTGGCACTGTTCAAGGCGGGTTATCTCGCCGAATTGACCGAGATGGCCGGGATGGAGAACTTCCCGAGCTTCGCCCAGTCGCCCTGGCAGACGGATTCCGGGGCTCAGACCTTCTGTGTGCCCATGGCCTCCGTCATTCACGGTTTTTTCTATAACAAGGCGATCTTCAAGGAGCTGGGCCTGAGCCTGCCCGAGACCCGGGAGGATTTCTTCCAGGTATTGGAGAAGGTGAAGGCTGATGGCCGCTATGTGCCGCTGGCCATGAGCGGCAGCGAGAGCTGGGTCGCCTCCGAGCTCGGCTTCCAGAACATAGGCCCCAACTACTGGAAGGGGGAAGATGGTCGCCTGGCGCTGGTTAATGGCCAGGAGCGACTCGACGATCCTCAGTACCGGCAGGTGTTCGAAGAGCTGGCGCGCTGGCGCCCCTATCTGGGCGAGGGCGCCGCAGCGCGGGACTACGCCGCGACCAATGAGCTGTTCACCAGTGGCAAGGCGGCCTTCTATGTGGCGGGCTCCTGGGAGATAGCCCCCTTCACCGGCAAGCTGGACTTCGGGGTGATGCGTCCCCCGGTCGCCAAGCGTGGTGACGGTTGCTTCTTTACCGATCACACCGACATCGGCATGGGGCTCAACCCCGCCAGCAAGAACAAAGAGGCCGCCAAGGCCTTCCTGCAGTGGCTGACCAGTGCCCAGTTTGCCGAGCTGTATACCAATGCCTTGCCCGGCTTCTTCTCCCTCTCCAACCACTTCTTCGAGGTGAGCAATCCGGCGGCGCGGGAGATGATGGAGTGGCGGGATCAGTGTGACTCCACCATCCGGGTCGCGACGCAGATCCTGTCTCGCGGCGAACCCAAACTGGGGGATGAGTTGGCAAGCCAGAGTCAGGCCGTGCTGCTGGGCAAGCAGACGCCGCAAGGGGCGGCGACCTTGCTTGAAGAGGAGCTCAAGGCCTGGTATGCCCCCCATCAGGGCAACAAGGCCAAGGGCGCCGCTTGCCAATGCGAGGCTCCAGCGGCCTCCAGCGATCCCCTGGCGACAGCCCCGGTTATCGACGAGACGCTGACCACAGCACCCGCCCAGACGTCAGTGCCGGTGCAGGCCGAGGGCAGTGCGGCCACTGCCCCTTTGCCTGCGGCCAGCCCGCAGACGGAGGCGGCCCTGGCTCAGCAGCTAGAGGGGGATCAGTGACTGGCTGCAGGGCCCGATGATCCTGGTTGCAGAAATAGAGAAGGGAGGCGCAGGCCTCCCTTCTCTATGCTGGTGTTCGCCGAGCCAGCTCCTCAGGGGGCTTCCTCTTCCCGGGGCCAGCGGCAGAGGCTGGCGATGCGGGCAGTGGGGATGAAGCCCAGGTCACGATAAACCCGCTGGGCGTGATACTGCTCGTCCGCCACTATCACCAATTGTGGCACCCGGATCAGGCCCTGTTCGGCGACCCGGGTGAGCAACAGCTTGCAGAGGCCACGGTTGCGCCAGGCCTGGCGAGTACGCACCAGCTGGAAGCGGCCCAGGGTTGCGGTGAAGAAGAGGCCGCAACTCGCCGCCAGCTGATCGCCCTGCCAGAGACCCCACCAGTTGCCCAACCCATCGTCCGTCATGGTTTGATAGAGCCGTTGGCGGCTCTCGAGGTAGGCGAGATAACTCTCGGCCGGGTAGTCTGGCTCGCGTTCCTCCAACTCCAGGGCGAGCCAATCGGCCCAGTCTGTCGCCGTGAAAGGGCGGATATGGGCTCCTGGGCTGTCGGGGGGAGTGAGCAACTGCGCCCGCTCCAGGGTCAGCACCACGCACTCCATATATTGGTAACCGGTCGCAACGAAGCCGGCAACCCGGCTGTTCTGCCCTTCGGCCAGAGGCCATTGGAAGGTGCGATGGCGTACCCTGGGATCCGTCGCAATCAACTTGTCGAAGCTCTGCTCCAGCCAGCCCTTGTCTCGATCGCTCGGGGCCGCGCTCAGCAACAGGTAGTTGCCGAAGTAGTAATCGGGGGCAGTGGGGGTGCGCACCGCCCAAAAGTGGGGGTGTGCGCTGACCTCGCCCTGATAGCGGTCGAACAGCAGGTCGGTGGCAAAGCCGGGATGGGTATCCATGATGAGCTCCTGCTAGTGGGATACTGGGTTATCGGCAGGGGAGGCTGGATATTGAAAAAGGGGCCGGAGCGGGGCTCCGGCCAAACAATCACACGCAGATTCAGAGCGTCCAGGACGATCCGCCGCCATCATACCCTGAGCCAAAGCGTTTTGGCATGGGAGCCAACTCGCAATAACGAGATAATGTGGCCACATATGGGCCCTATTTTGGTGGTGAGCCATTTCCTGATTGACATTCGAGCGGTTTGTCTTAAAGATAGCAAGACGTTTAGACGTCCAGACATTCATTTGGCGTCAGGAAGAGCAGCGAGCAGGGCAGGGAGTAGAGCGATGGGATTTCACAGTGCACGTCAGGTTGAAGCACTCAACCAGAGTCTGGCCGATTTAAGCGGTGACATAGGGGTCAGTTTCGAGTTTTTCCCGCCCAACAGCGAAGGGATGGAGAATACCCTCTGGCAATCCATAGAGCGCCTCAAGGTACTGGAACCCAAGTTTGTCTCCGTGACCTATGGTGCCAACTCGGGTACCCGGGATCGCACCCACAAGGTGATCAAGGACATCAAGGATCGCACCGGCCTCATCGCCGCGCCACACCTGACCTGTATCGATGCCAGCCGTGACGAGCTGCGCACCATAGCCCGCGACTACTGGAACAGCGGTATCCGTCACATCGTTGCCCTGCGCGGTGACCTGCCCCAGGGCGTCGACAAGCCGGAGATGTATGCAACGGACTTGGTCGCTCTGCTCAAGGCCGAGGCCGACTTCGATATCTCGGTGGCCGCCTATCCGGAAGGGCACCCGGAAGCCCGGAGCGCGCAATCAGACTTGCTGAGTCTGAAGCGCAAGATAGATGCCGGTGCCAATCGGGCCATCACCCAGTTCTTCTTCGATGTGGAAACCTACCTGCGTTTCAGGGATCGCTGCGCCGCCATCGGCATCGATGCCGAGATAGTGCCGGGCATACTGCCGGTCTCCAATTTCCAGACCCTGGCCAAGTTTGCCGGTTTCACCAACGTCAAGGTGCCACGCTGGATGCACCAGCGTTTCGAAGGGCTGGATAACGATCAGATGACCCGCAACCTGGTGGGTGCCAGCATCGCCATCGATCAGGTACGGGTGCTGAGCCAGGAAGGGGTGAAGGATTTCCACTTCTATACCCTGAACCGCTCCGAGCTGACCTATGCCATCTGCCACACCCTGGGGGTACGTCCCAAGGTGTGAGCCTGTGGCTCTGCCAGCGACAAAAAGGCCAGTGCACTGCACTGGCCTTTTGCTATGTGAGGGATCCACAAATGAGGATCAGCTGCGCCTTAACCGATACAGGCCCCAGCCGATGAGCAGGCCCCAGCAGGCGGATCCTACACCGATCAGGCTGATGCCCGAGGCCGTGACCATGAAGGTGAGCAGGGCGGCTTCCCGCTCCCTCTCGTGTTGCAGCGCCGAGTAGAGACTGTTGCCTATGGTGCCGAGCAGGGCGAGGCCCGCGATTGCTGTCACCAGGGCTGGCGGGAAACCGTTGAACAGGGCGACGACAGTGGCGCCAAAGCAGCCGCTGATCAGATAGAAGCCACCTGCCCAGACGGATGCCGCCCAGCGTCTGGTCGGATCCTGATCCACCTCCTTGCCCATGCAGATGGCGGCGGTGATGGCGGCCAGATTGAAGGCAAAGCCTCCGAAGGGGGCCAATATGACGCCGATGAATCCCGTCCAACCCACCAGGGCAGAAGAGGAAATGTGATAACCATGGGCTCTGAGGGTGGCGATACCCGGCATGTTCTGAGAGGTCATGGTGACAATGAACAGCGGCAGAGCAATGCCAAACAAGGCATCGAGGGAAAAATGCGGGCTGACCCAGACCGGGCTTGCCAGCTGCCAGCTGATCTCGGCCAGCTGCAACTGACCACGCAGGCCGCACAGGGAAACCCCCACCGCCAGCACCACCACCATGGTATAGCGTGGCCAGAGATGGCGGGCGACGATAAAGCTCAGCAACAGGGCCCCGATAAGCAGCGGGTCTGTCGGGGTGAGCTTGAACAGATCCAGGCCGAAGCGCAGCAGCACCCCGGCCAGCATGGCGGCGGCCAGACTGGCCGGGATCTGCCGCATCAGCCGCTCGAACCAGCCAGTGATGCCACACAGGGTGATCAGGAGCGAAGAGAGCAGAAAGGCGCCGATGGCGTCTGCCAGGCTGAACTGACCCAGACTGGTGATGAGCAGGGCCGCCCCCGGGGTCGACCAGGCCGTCAGTATCGGCGTGCGGTAATAAAGGGAGAGCCCGATGCAGCTAAGGCCCATGCCTATCCCCAGCGTCCAGAGCCAGGAGGCCGTTTGGGCGGCGTCAGTACCGGCGGCGCTGGCCGCCTGGATGATGAGCACCACTGAGCTGGTGTAACCGACCAGCACGGCGATGAAGCCGGCGACCAGATGGGGGAGTGCGAATGGCATGGGGACATCCTTGTGTCAGTTTGTGCGTTATTACGTACAATAAGGGCTGAGTATAAGATTGAGCGCTATAACGCACAAGGGGTTGTCATGCAGACCATGAGCCAGCATCTGGCACAACGATTAAAAGGCCTGAGGAGTGAGCTGGGCTGGAGCCTGGATGTCGCGGCACGGGAAACCGGGGTGAGCAAGGCCATGCTCGGTCAGATAGAGCGTGGCGAATCCAGCCCGACAGTGGCAACCCTCTGGAAGATTGCGACCGGCTTTCGGGTCTCTTTCTCCAGCTTCATCGAGCCGGCGCCAGAGCCCAGCCGTGCAACCCTGCGACGGGTCGCTGACGAGATCCGTCAACAGCCCGCCGGGGAGGGAATGTTGGTCGCTCCGCTCTTTCCATTCGAGGCGAGTGTCGGCTTTGAGTTGTTTGAACTGACCCTGTTGCCCGGCTATCGGCGCGAATCCGACGCTCATGAGGTGGGGGTGACCGAACATGTCATCGTCATCGCCGGAGAGATGGATCTGTTGGTCGAGGGAGAGTGGCACCGACTCGGCAATGGTGAGGCGATGCGCTTTGCCGCCGACCGCCCCCATGGCTATCGCAACCTGGGCGAGCAGCCAGCCAGGTTCCATAACCTGATCCACTATCCCGCCCGGAGCTGAGTCTTCTTGGGTCATCCAGCGGCCAACCCGCTTAGCCGGGTCTGCCGTCAAGTCGGGGACGACTCAATATGGGCGCATATACCCAGACGAAGAGCGCATAGGCCAGGGCCCAGCTCACACCGCTCAGGTTCCAGCCAAGCAGGGTCTGGGCGGGCCAGAGCAGAGGAAGCAGTGGCCTCGCCAGGCCAGCCAGCAAGATAAGGACAAAGGCCAGAATGATGCGGCGGCCAAGCTGCAGGGCTCGTCCGCTGTGACCTAGCGAGACCCTGGCGATCATCGCCAATATCATGGTGCCCATCGCTCCGGCGCTAAGAAAGTGGCTGGCCGCCGAGGCTGTGATGGGGAGCCCCATGGCTTGGGCGGCAAAGGCAGTCAGGCCAAGGGGAATAAACAGATACGCCAGATGCAGGGACCAGAGCAGGGGATGGGGTAGTGTACTTGGCAGGCGCCAGCGCAGTTGCCGCCACAGGTTGAGCAGGGCCGCCACTATATATAGAGGGGCGAGCTGGCCCGAGTTCAACCAGTCACCTGGCAGAGACAACCAGCAGGCAAGCAGCAGCCAGAGCGTGCCGAGTGCCGCCCGCTCCAGCCAGGGCTGCGCAGGTACCTTATCTTGCCCGGTACCGCGTGCAGTAAAGAAGGGAATGACACGCCCTCCCATGACGGCAATCAGCGTGATGAACAGCAAGACGGTGGCGATCAGTACCCGTTCCGCGAATAGCCAGTCTGCGCGCCAATACCAGCTGGCGCCATTGAGCAGAGTCAGTAGCAACAAGAGAGGCACGAAGAAGAGGTTGCGCCATTGACGAGTCACCATGATGGGTTTGGCCAGAAACCAGGCGCAGAGTGGTAACCAGATGAGATCGGCCACCATCAATACCGTTGTGCTCTCACCCAGCCAGGGTAGCAAGAGCCGGGGCAGGGCCCAGAGCCCGACCACCAGGGCCAGCGGCCATCCTCGCACGCCTGGATGAGCCGTCCAATTCTGCACCGCCGTCAACAGAAAGCCTGCCACTATCGCGGCGGCAAAGCCGAACAGCATCTCATGACCATGCCACCAGACAGGGTTCTGTAACCCGGGCAAGGAGACGTAGCCATTGAGCTGACCTAGCCAGGCGAACATGGCCAGCGTGGCGAACAGGGCTCCTAATAAGAAGAAGGGACGAAAGCCGAGGCGAAACAGGGGAAGGATCCGCTCTTCTTTCTGGCTGTCGAGGATCTGGTGCATGGGGCGACCTTAATGAACATTTGAAAAGACAATTATAAAGTGGCTTTTCAAATGTTCAATTAAAAACCACGCGCAGCAGCTTGAGAGCCATAAACGGCTGTATTTCACCCGCTTTGCTGGATAACTGAACGAACGAACATTTATGCTGAAAAAGCCCTTGCCAGCGCGGCTGCCATCCCTATAATGCGCCCCTACCAGCACGGCACAACACGCCGGACTGATGAGCTAGCTTCACAGTGAAGCAGGCGCCGAAAGAAAAGCGAAAACAACCGCTTGACTTTCGAAGTGAGGAGCGTAAGATGCGCCTCCTCAACGCGATAAGCGTGACGCTCTTTAACAATTTGAATCAAGCAATCTGTGTGGGCACTCACAGCATCGAGCATCAAAATTAATTTTTGATTTTCAATGTCTGGTGAAGTGACCAAAACGACTTGTTAGCAATAAGAAGTCGAACAGTTTATTTCAGCAATTCATTGAGCCGCTGAAGTTCGTTACCTCGGTATCGGATGAACGCAAACAAACTTAAATTGAAGAGTTTG